>CAYWDH010000102.1:0-1663 GCA_964456985.1 uncultured Eubacteriales bacterium | reverse complement strand
TGGCTGAAGCGACATTAAAGATTTAGCCTTCGGAGTGCTGTGTTTGAGGGAACTCAGCAAAGCTGAGCTTCGAGTATGTCTGACCCACGAACGGGGGGAGTTACGCAGAAGCCGAGAATACAGCACAAAGAATGGCGTTAAGAATCTTTAGCGAGCGAGCAGCCACATCTGAATTTCTTTCCGTTATTGCTATTTATTCGGGACTTGAGTAAAATAAGCACAAGGATAAGATAAATCGATGAAAAGGGAATTCAAATGAAAAAGATAATCGTGTTTTTTTGTGTTGTTCTCATAACAACCGTTTTTGTTCCGGCTATAAACGCTCAGACGGGAATCTATATTGGCCCTCAGGCTGGAATTTCCGTACCAAAGCCCACTCTTGATGATGTTGAATTAACCACAGATACCACTTTTCTTTACGGGTTTAGACTCGGAGTGAAAATAGCCATGGTTGGAATAGAATTCAATTATTTTCAGGCAGCCCATAACTTAGACCTCGAAGAAGTCGCTCCGTTTGGATGGAATGAACGAGAGGTGGATTATAATTATGTGGGGCTCAATTTTAAATGGTTTTTTCCCATAGTCATTATCCATCCTTATCTTACAGTAGGTTATGGATATTACACGGCTGACATAACCAGTATTGATAAAGACACAGTGAGGAAATTGAATGTCGGAGCAGGTATTGAAATCCATTTAGGAAAAAAATTTTCCGTTTTAGCAGAAGGGAAATACCAGAACCTTGATTTCAGTTTGGACAAGCTGGATTTCAATTTTAAAGATTTCACGTTTAGCGGTGGATTCAACGTTTATTTTTAGAAGATTTTTTTCTTAATGAAGGTCCTCATTTCCGTATCGGGGAATAAATGTGCGTTTGAATAAATATCTGGCCAGAGCTGGTGTGACGTCAAGGAGAAAGGCAGACCAATTGATCGAGCAGGGGCGAGTCCGTGTCAATGGAGAGATAGTGACCAGACTTGGAACTCAGATCAATACCAGAGAGGATAAAGTGGAAGTCAATAGTGTTGAAATCAAGCCTGAGTCAAAGCATTATCTGGTTCTCAACAAACCACCTGGTTATGTTGTGACCCTGGATGATCCGCTTGGAAGGCCCACCATAAAGGAGCTTCTGCCTAATTTGGGTGTGCGTTTGTTTCCTGTGGGAAGGCTTGATTTCAACAGTGAGGGGCTTCTTCTTTTCACTAATGACGGAGAACTCGCGCACCAGCTTATGCATCCCCGTTACAATATAAAAAAAGTCTATATGGTCAGAATAAAAGGCCTGATACAGAAAAGGGATCTGAAGACACTGTCAAATGGAGTGTATCTGGATAACCGGAAAACCTCTCCGGATGAGCTCAAACTCATTAAAAAGGACTCTGATTCGAGTCTTTTAAGAATTGAGATCCATGAAGGCCGAAAAAGAGAGATACGAAGGATGCTTCAGGCTGTAGGGTATCATGTGGTGAAATTGAAGAGGATCCGGTTTGCCGGATTGAAATTAGGAGGTCTGGGAAAAGGGGAATGGAGGTATCTCAGGCCTGATGAAATCAGAAAACTCAATTCATAAAATATGTATGCATTTCCCTCCTTTGTTTTTAACTTTCGTCAGGCAAGCTGGTTCTTCAGCCCGCTGATTTTCCCCAGCGAGTAAAATCAGCTT
>CAYWDH010000101.1:0-2064 GCA_964456985.1 uncultured Eubacteriales bacterium | reverse complement strand
ATTTTACTCGCTGGGAAAAATCAGCGGGCTGAAGAACTTGCCAGCCTGATGAAAGGCGGGAGCCTAAACTATACTCGATTATCTGCAGCTTTTATAAATAATTCAGGTCAAAGGTTTGTCGGTATTTAGGCACAACCACAGGCCATTCCTTTTTTTCAATGGCCTTCTGAAGACTCAAAGAAGCAACCTCTTCCCCGTGAGTTAAAAAGATTTTTTTCGGGGAAGACTCCAAACTTCCAATCCATTTTAAAAGCGCTTTTCTGTCTGCATGCGCTGACAGGCTGTCTATATGTTCAATACGGGCTCTGACATCCCTATACTGCCCGTGGATCCTTACCTGTTTTTCTCCGTTTACGATTCGACGACCCAATGTTCCCGAGGCCTGATAACCCACGAAAAGAACTGTGTTTTCTGGCTTTGTGATGTTGTGGACAAGATGATGTTTTATCCTCCCGCCTGTACACATTCCCGAACCAGCCATGATAACACAGGGTCCTTTGATATTATTGATGGCTTTGGACTGCTCCCTGGTCCTTACGAGCTTAAGGCCGGGAAACTCAAAAGGAGGCTCATTATCCTGGAAAAGTTTTAATGTCTGCTTGTCATAACACTCTTTGTGTTTTTGGAATACGTCTGTCACATTGACAGCCATGGGGCTGTCTAAAAAGATTTTAAGAAAAGGAATCTCATCTCTCCGTACAAGTTTTGATAAATAGAACAACAAATCCTGAGCCCTCTCCACAGCAAATGTCGGAATGATCACCTTTCCTCCGGCCGAGTACGTATCATTGATGATCCTTGATATCAAAGTTTCCGGAGGATCCGAATCCTCGTGTTCTCTGTCTCCGTATGTGGATTCCATGACCACATAGTCAGCCTTCTGAAACACAGACGGATTTTTCACAATAGGTTTGTTCCACTGTCCTATATCACCGGAAAATATGATACTCTCTCTGCCTCCATTTTCTTTAACATTGACCTCCACCATGGAAGAACCCACTATATGACCTGCATCATGAAAAGTGACACTCACACTTCTATTCAGGGAAAAGGGCGACGCATAGTCAATACTCGAGCAGACTTTGAATGAATTCCGGGCATCTCTGACTTTGTAGAGAGGCATCTCTGCATAAGGCCCTTTTCTTCCTTCTCTCTCGTGTCTTTTTCTCTTATATTCCGCGTCTTCTTCCTGTATTTTAGCTGAATCAAGAAGCATGATTTCCAAAAGATCCCTTGTTGCGGATGTCATGAATATTTTTCCTGAAAATCCTTCTCTGACGAACTTCGGGATAAGGCCTGAATGATCCAGGTGGCAGTGGGTCAGTAAAACATAATCCACGGATCCGGGATAGACAGCAAAAAGTTTCCAGTTTCTATCAAGAAATTTTCTTTCCTGGTACATCCCGCAGTCCACTAAGATATTCAGCTCTCCGGCTTCAAGAAGATAGCAGGATCCGGTGACCTGGCGTGCTGCCCCTAAGAATTTGATCTTCAATCCGACTCTCCTGCCTCAATCAGAGGCTTCCACCTGACATACCTTGGAAAATACAGAAACATAAGAACGCCTGAAAGAATGATAAGGTAATAAAAATCCCTTTTGATTCCTTTCATGAGGAAATAAACCAGTCCCAGTAATCCCGGGATCTCACACAACAGAGAAGTGATAATGTTCAGTGTCATCATTTTCCTAATAGTCTTGTCTACTCTTCCTGGGATAGCTCTTATTTTGAACAGGCTTTTGAGCCTTCTTATAGCAAAGATGACCACGACGGCGATTCCGTAAAAAATATACCTCAGGGAAGATAAATAGGCATAACGATCCCCGTACGGGCTGAGCCTTGCTCCGACCAATTCAACAACAGCAATATATATAAAAAGACTTCCTATGACAACCAGATGAAAAGAAAGAGAAACCTGGTGTGCTCTTTTGACTTTTTTGGTTAAATCATCCATTTGAATTCCTTTTTATACATTATTTTAACTAGATGATGAACAAGTCTAGGTTGTGTAAACTTACTGAAATTCAGGGGTGGACGTGGCGACATTAAATCTTCAATGTCGCCA
>CAYWDH010000100.1:0-2321 GCA_964456985.1 uncultured Eubacteriales bacterium | reverse complement strand
GCCATGGTTGATGACATGCAGGAGGTTTTCACCATGATCTGCCAGGAGCAGGGCTATGCTTCAGCCTGTCTCTGGTACTGGGGCCAGTGTCTGGATGCGGTTATCAAAAACACACTTTTTAATCTTAAATGGAGGTCTGTCATGTTCAAAAATTATCTAAAAATTACTTTCAGAAACATAAGAAGACAAAAATCCCATTCAATGATCAATATTTTTGGATTATCAATTGGATTGGCCTGCACAATTTTAATCTTATTGTTTGTTAAAGATGAACTTTCATATGACAGATTTCATGAGAATCTCCATTCCATATACCGTCCATTGATCCGCTTTCACAATCCGGATGGGAGCGTGAGATGGCAGGGAGGGGCGGTGCAAGTTCCGCACGGGCCGGCTCTGAAAGAGTATTTTCCTGAGGTCAAGCGATATGTCAGAGTTTTTCCTCAGGAATTTATTGTGAAAATTGGAAAGCTTATCGAAGAACAGGAGATCACAATGGTCGATGCAGAATTTTTTGAGATGTTTTCTTTTCCTCTTGTCCAAGGACACGTAGCTTCGGTCTTATCTGATTATTCATCCATTGTGCTCTCCGAGTCTTTTGCGAGAAAGTATTTTGGTGATACGGATCCGGTTGGAAAGACGATGACTTTGATATCAGGTAATTACAGGAACGACTTTGTGGTATCCGGTGTGGCAGAAAATCCTCCTCCAAATTCTACAGTGACCTTCAATCTGTTGATCAATCTTGAAAGCTTCAGACTGTTTGGAGGCGCGGACAGACTGACAGACTGGTATAGTCTACGGATGGCGTGGAAGACCTACATCCAACTCTTTGACGGGAAAACGGCAGAGGCTGTTGAGGAGAGATATCCTGAATTTGCCAAGAAATATTATGCAGCGAACTTTGAGCGCGAGATCTACAGGCAGTTTAAAAATTCCCCGGAAAACATTGATCCCATATCCTTTGGATTGCAGCGGATGAAAGATATTCATTTTGATCCGGGTGCTACAGAATCAGGGAGCCTGACTCCAATCTATATTTTGGGAGGGATTGCGTTCATCATCCTTTTTATTGCCGGGATCAATTTTGTCACACTGTCTGTCGGAAATGCCTCAAAACGGTTTGTTGAACTTGGGATTCGTAAGGTCGTGGGTGCGGAACGCAAGCAGCTTATGCAGCAGTATTGGAGTGAATCAGTGGTTTTGACCGGATTGTCCTTTGTCATTGGTGTGGGACTGGCCTGTATGTTTCTTCCCGCATTCAACCGTGTGACTATGAAATCTCTGCATACAGGTGCTGTTTTTTCCCCCCTAAATGTGGGCGTTCTTATCTTGCTCACCTTAGTGCTGGGAATCAGTGTGGGTAGCTACCCGGCAGTGGTTCTTTCACGGTTTCATCCTGTGGATATATTCAGAGGGAAAATGAAAATCAGAGGAAAAAACTTTTTTACCCGATTTCTGGTGATTCTTCAATTTGCTTTATCCATTTTGCTTATCATTTCAACCATAGTACTGGGGCAGCAGATAAATTTCATGGTCAATAAAGACCTTGGATTCAACAAGGATAATATAGTTATCGTTAATAATATCAATGGAGAAATATATGACAGATTGAAAAACCGACTTTCCAACATCTCCGGAATAAAAGGGATTACAGGATCTCTTGCTTCTTTGGATGGGAAAGATAGTTATTATTATGATTTTAAATATCGGGATAAGGAACATGAAAGTGTTTGGTTTAATCGTATCGATGAAAATTATTTTAAAACCCTTGAGATCAATCTTCTTCAGGGAAGAAATTTTTCCCAGGAAATGCAAACCGATCCTCGTTCTGTGATTGTGAATGAAACCTTGATAAAGAGATTTGAAATAACCGATCCAATCGGACAAAGAATTGAACTTGGTGGAAGATTTTTTCCCATCATCGGGGTTGTTGATGATTATCACACATATGGAAAAGGAATAGAGATAAAGCCCGCTGTTCATATGTTTAGTTCCGACCATAGGTTTTTTACACTAATGATGGTCCGTGTATCATCTTCTGAAATATCGAGAATTCTTAAGGACATACAATCGGCCTGGAAAGAGTTACAGATAGACAAACCTCTTTCCTATTCTTTCCTGGATGAAGTTATTGGAGCTCAGTATCTTAAAGAAAAGAGATGGAATAAAATCGTGGGATATTCATCTGTTTTTGCGGTTCTGGTTGCATGTCTGGGAGTTTTTGGTCTTACGTCTATTACTATCAGCCGGAGAACTAAGGAAATTGGAATTCGTAAGGTTCACGGCGCGTCTGATTTCAGTGTATTAATGCTTCTTTC
>CAYWDH010000099.1:0-2362 GCA_964456985.1 uncultured Eubacteriales bacterium | reverse complement strand
ATTTTACTCGCTGGGAAAAATCAGCGGGCTGAAGAACTTGCCAGCCTGATGAAAGTCAAAAACACAAGGCATACCTGATTTTCATTAAGAGCATATTATTTAAAAAAAATATTTGGAGATTCAAAAAAAATACAATAAGATAAAATAAAAAATGAACACTTCATTATAGAGGAGGGAAAGAAAAATGCTTTCTGCTCTGGGTCAAATCATTTTCAGCCTGGTCATTATCGCCACTATTCTGGCATTTATAATCCCTGTCACATACCGAATCCGGATCATTCTCAAAGGTAAAAAAGATGCGCGGTTCCATCACATCATAAAAAGGATCTGGGATGCCATCACAAAGATCCTGTTTCAGAAGTGCACGCTCCGCAGAGACCGGGTGTGGACAGGATTCATCCATCTGTTTATTTTTTACGGGGCCCTCACTTTTGACACAATGTCCGTAAATCATGTTCTAGAAGGATACATTCCGCGTTTTTTCCTTTTCGGAAACGGAAACTTCGGACTTTTCTTCTCTTTTATCGTAGACATGTTTGCTGTTCTGGTCATTGTGGCTGTTATTTATATGTCCATAAGAAGATTCATCATTAGACCGGAAGCCTACAAAACATCCCTCATGGACTCTGCCATCATCTATATTCTTTTAACCATCGTAACTCTCAGCTATCTTTATTTTGAGATATTCTCCATAGCTCATCATCCGGGCACAGAGCGACTTTCCTTCATTGGAGCGCCTCTGGCTCAGATGGTGAACCATTCAGGCCTTTCTGCCTCAGCCCTTTCCTTTCATTTTCATTTTTCCTGGTGGCTGCATATACTGATCGTCTTTGGGTTCATCGCATATGTCCCCTATTCCAAATATTTCCACATGTTCGCCGGTTCATTCAATGTCCTTGTCAGAGATGAGGGCCCTCTAGGGGCTCTGGAACCCATTGATATCGAACATTCCGAAGTGTTCGGAGTGGAAAAAGCCTCGGATTACACATGGAAAGACCTTTTGGATACCTTTGCCTGTATGGAATGCGGCAGATGCCAGGATGTGTGCCCAGCTTTTGCTTCTGAGAAACCTCTTTCTCCGAAAATGATTATCTTCAATTTAAAAAGGCATCTGCTGGACAATGGAAAAAAATACATTTCCGGCAAACGGGACGAAATAGACGCATTAATGAAAGAGACCGTTACTGATGGGGAAATCTGGACCTGTACCACTTGCGGCGCCTGTATGTATGTGTGCCCTGTGGAAATAGAACACATACCCAAAATAGTGGGCCTGCGTCAGGGACAGGTGCTGATGGAAAGCAAATTTCCTGCCGAGCTGAACCAATTTTTTAAAAGCATGGAAACGAACAGCAACCCCTGGAGTATCGGTTTTTCCGAAAGAGCTGGCTGGGCAGAGGGTCTGGATGTAAAGCTCATCAAAGACCATCCGGATGCCGATTACCTGCTTTGGGTTGGCTGTGCCGGCTCTTTTGACGAAAGAGGGAAAAAAATAGCAAAAGCTCTGGTAAAAATCTTGAACAAAGCGGACATTGATTTTGCCATTCTGGGCACTGAAGAAAAATGCTGCGGTGACTCCTCAAAAAGACTTGGAAACGAATATCTATTCCAGATGCAGGCTTCGGAAATGATAAACCTTTTTCAAAAATACAGGATTAAAAAAATAATCACCCTTTGCCCTCACGGATTCAATACCTTTAAAAATGATTATCCCAAACTTCTGGATGTGGTCCCTGAGATAAAAAAAGAGGCTGCCCAACACTTCAAAACCATTGAAATCCTCCATCACGTACAGCTCATACACAGCCTTATAAAGGACAACCGCCTGCCTCTGAAGCACAAAATCGAAAATCCCCTGACCTATCATGATTCCTGTTATCTGGGAAGGCACAACAAAATCATAAAGGAACCAAGGGAAATACTGAACTTTATCAGTGAAAAAAAGATAAAGGAGCTTGCGAATAACAAAGAACACAGCTTTTGCTGCGGTGCTGGCGGCGGGCTTATGTGGACCGAAGAATCGCTCGGTAAAAGAATCAATCATTTGAGGACTCAGGAAGTCATCGAGTCGCATGCGTCCACAGCAGCCACATCATGTCCGTTCTGTCTCACCATGATCCAGGATGGTCTGGACGATAAAGAGATTCAGGATATCTCGGCTAAAGACATCGCCCAGCTTGTGGCCGAGTGTATCTGAATTTCAGGTGTGGCTTGTGTTTTTAACTTTCATCAGGCAAGCTGGTTCTTCAGCCCGCTGATTTTTCCCAGCGAGTAAAATCAGCTTATTCCTCAGCTCGCTCTCCTCTTCGAGGAACCATGCCCGCTCGCCTCCGGATGACTTCAGAACCAGCCAGCCTGCCTG
>CAYWDH010000098.1:0-2379 GCA_964456985.1 uncultured Eubacteriales bacterium | reverse complement strand
AGATAAAAAGTCCAGGGTCTGTACAAGAACCTCAATTCATGTTTTCCTTTTGGGACAAGCACCGCTCTTAAAGCGCCAAAAGCAGGGTAGATTTTCACTTTTTTCCCGTTTAAATATGCTTCCCAACCAGGATAATAGGCATCGCTCAGGATGAAAACTCCGTTTTCTGAGGTCTCGATCTCTGTTTTTATATAATTGGCCCTGTAGTCGATAAAGGTAATACTGGATTGACCCCTTTTGCCTATCTTTAGATTCTTGGGAAGATTCCCTTCTATCAAGGCAGTTTTTTTATGGATGAGAGGATTTCTTCCCATGATTGTTATGGCTTCATCCAAGTCTTTGACTTGCTTCATGCTGTAAAGCATGAATCCCCTCTTCAAGGCTTTGTTGTTCAGGTAAACAATCGCATGATGGGAAAAAACCTCTTGGTAGGGGGTAGCCTCAAAATCGGCGGATGCTAAAGATTTTCCAAGCCTGGAATTCTCGGACGATGCTTTTTTTATCTTATTGTATGTAATCCTGAGATCACCGAAAAAAAATACTCTGTCAGTCTTGTTCTTGGCTTGAGGATTTCTCAGGGTAAAAATGAGCACAACATCTTCTCCTGCATACTTACTCAAATTGACCTTTAGATTGAAAAAATCGTTATCTCTCTCTTTGCTGGCCCCGTATTCACTGCGGAAAACGACTTCCTCCCTACCTCCTTGCTTAAGGGAGATGGTTAAAATCAATTTGTTGCCAGGATTCTTACCGCCTCTCCTGTCGAAATCGAATGCTAAGGCTGTTGATTTCAAGAAAATATCCCCGTAGGGAAGACCAACCGGAATCTCTACAGAAGAATCAGCTGACTGTTGCCATCCCCAATGAGTATAAGTGTATAGATTTCCACGATGAGTATACTGCATGGAGGGATTATTCATTAGTGCTTTGATTTCATGGGCTTTTGCATAATCAGGGTCTATCACTATTGCCTCTTCAACAGATTCTGAAATAAAGTATCTGGTGTTCAACAAGTCAAGAAAGGGATTCTGCCATATTCCCTCCTTGTGATATATTTGACTCATACCGCTGTTAAACTTATCGCTTATGAGTCTTGACAGTAAAATCGTTGACCGCTTCTCCCGGATGGCAAACATCCTGTTGATAGCAGGAAGAGGATAGACCAAATTGCTGTTAGGCATCAGTGTCCCTTCCATTCCAATGACCCGAAAAGGCTGTTCCTGTTCCATAAGAAATCGGGTATAGGGAGCCTTGTCATCGATTTTAAATCTCTCTCTATAATATTGATGATTGTTCAATCGAAGTTCAAAAACCATTAAGAGCATTAAAACAATCACAGCCCCGTTTGTTATGATTTTGCTACGGTATCTCGCTCTGATAATGATTAAAAAAGAGCCAGATGCAATGAAAAACAGGAAGACATAAAACAATATTTGGCCGTTATCTGCTGCTTGAAAAAAAAGCTTCCCTGATATGCTGTGGAAAATGAAAAAGGGGAGAACACAACAAAATGAGAATAAGAACAATTTGATATTCCTTGTCCTTGTCTTTTTTATGTCTTCTAATAAATACGACAGGGAAAACGCTGATATGACAGCAATCATATAATAAATGAGAAAACTATATTTTATGTAATTTATATTGTTCAGCAGGGGTAAAGTTCCCATCCAATTTATATAGAAAGCACCGTTGATTTTGCTGATCAACAAGAAGAGCAGAATAAAATGAAAGGCGACTATCTTATCCCCGAGCCTCCACCTTCTTCTTGCCAGATTGAAGAAAGCATAGAACACAAGGGAGAGGACAAGATATCCCAGATAATTCGGGCCATGAAACATCTTATTCGGATATAATATCCAGGTCAAAAATTTCTTAAGAGATAAGGTTTCGGTTACCCCTGCCAAACCCCCTATTCTGCTGCTGAGAGAATTTTTCCAGAATTCAAGAAAAGGCACCAATTTGAGACAAGACAATAATCCGCTCATCCCAAGGCCAGCGAGATAAGAGAAAAAAAAGCCGATCTTTTTCCCAAATTCCAAGTCCTTTTTTATCACCACAAGAAAGACAAAATAGATGGTGACGAATAGATGATCAAGAACAAACTCGTTCGGATTCCCGCCGTAAAAGGAACCGGCACTGCAGAAAATGAAACCCAAAAGATATTTTTTATTGCCCGTAAATAAAAACTTGGTCAAAAAATAAGCCATCGGGGAAAGGAACATGATGACATTGATCTGGTCCATATCCACAAAAGCATGGAAATAAGAGTTGAACATGTAAACAGAAGCCCCTGCTGTAGCCACCCAGAATGGGCATCTGAACAAGCGAAGCAAAAGAAAGAGAAAAAATCCCGATATAAAAAGTCTCAACAGCAAGAAC
>CAYWDH010000097.1:0-2477 GCA_964456985.1 uncultured Eubacteriales bacterium | reverse complement strand
GAGTATGTCTGACCCACGAACGGGGGGAGTTACGCAGGAGCCGAGAAAAACGAAGGAGAATGGCGTTAAAAATCTTTTGCAAGCGACAGCCACATTTGAATTTCATCCTAGCAGATTCGGGGGAGAAGCTCTGACGTCAATGGCTCCAGGAGTCTCAACCCTCCTGATAGAGTAGAGAGCAGAAGTTCACCAGGTCTCCCAAGTTTGTCATCGACACGGCCTATTGCCTCAGCTGTCTCTCCATTCTTGTTTTTACGTATTTCTTTCAATATGCTTTCTGTTTTTTCATTTTCTACGACAAGGAGAGCTCTGCCCTCACAGGCCAAATACAAGGGATCAATACCCAGGAGTTCACTTGCAGCCTGAACAGGGTGAGAAAGGGGTATTTTTTCCTCTTCAATAATGAGAGAAAAAGGGAGTTTTTCTGAGAGCTCAGAAAGTACTGTGGCGAGCCCTCCTCTTGTGATATCGCGCATCCACAAAGCTCCTTTTTTCCACAGAGGCAAGAGAAAATTCAGGGGAGCGCAGTCACTTTTCACTTCCGCTTCTATTCCGAATTCTTCCCTCGCCAGCATGATTGCGAGACTGTGTTCTCCGAGCGTGCCTGTTGTGATGATCGTATCTCCGGGTTTGATTTTTTTAGGAGACGGTCTGGCGAACAGAGAGCCCACCCCGGCAGTGTTGATAAAAATTTTGTCTCCCTGCCCCTGTTTGACCACTTTGGTATCACCGGTGGTTATAGAGACATGGGCTTTGTCAGCCGCTTTTTTTACTGATTTCAATATTCTTATCACTGTATTTAATTCAAGCCCTTCCTCTATAATCAAAGAAAGGGAAAGGAATTCAGGTTTGACTCCGGAGACAATCAAATCGTTAACAGTGCCGTTAACGCTCAGAGATCCTATGTCACCACCGGGAAAGAAAATCGGGTCAACGACATAGCTGTCAGTTGTAAATCCAATCTTATGGGGCAGAAGAGCTGCATCAGTCAGTTCATTGAGAAAAGGATTACTGAATGTTTTAACAATATAACCGTCTATAAAATCGCGCATGATTTTTCCGCCGCTTCCCATTTCCAGACTGATTTTTTTCACCTTTGCCTCCTTTATTCTGTGAACTGTCTTTTGGCTTGCCCGGTTTTGTTTTTCATTCAATCCTATTCCCATACTTAAAAGAGGCCAAGCAGGCCCCTTCATAGGATACCATGCACGGTCCTTGAGGAGAGTCTGGTGTACAGCTCTTTGAAAAAAGAGGGCAGTCAGACGGCGATATTTTACCTTGAAGCACATCTCCACAGCGGCATCCGGGAAGGTCATGGCCATGGGGTTTTATCTTCATCCCGTATTTATGTTCAGAATCAAAATCCTTATATTCCAGTTTGAGCTTTAATCCGCTGCCTGGGATACGACCGAGACCGCGCCAGTGACTGTCTTTTTTCTGGAACATCTCTTCCATGATGGCGACGGCAGACGGATTTCCGTTCGGCCTGACCACTCGAGTGTATGTATTATCAACCTTAGGATTTGAGTTTATTATTTGATTTTGTATGGATAAGAGAGATATCAATATGTCTCCGGGCTCAAAACCTGTAATAGCACCTGGGATGGAGTATTGTTCTGGGATGAATTGAAAGGGTTTTTCACCAATGATCGCGCTCACATGACCGGGATAGAGAAATCCCTGGATTCGATTGTCTTTGGATTCCATAATTGTCTTGAGCGGAGGCGGGATCAGCCAGAGGGCAGAGAGGAGGGAGAAATTTTCCAGATGGTTCTGGACAGCATATTTCACTGTGACAGCAAGAGAAGGAATAGTCGTTTCAAAGCCCACTCCAAAAAAAACAACATCCTTTTTCGGATTTTTTTTTGCTATGCTTAAAGATTCGAAAGGGGAGTAGACTATTTTTACCTGGGAGCCTTTTTTAGGCACTGTGGTTTGAATAGAGCCCTTGCTTGTGGGCACTCTTGTCATGTCTCCAAAAGTCGTTAATATAAAATCTTCGTTCTCAGTAATGAGATCAATGGCCGCTTCATGTATTTCATTAGGGGTTATGCAAACAGGGCATCCTGGTCCTGAAAGCATCGTGATCCCTGCCCTGTGGAGCATTTTTTTGAGTCCGTACCTGTGTATGACCATAGTGTGCGTGCCGCACACTTCCATTATTTTTATAGTCCTGGGGAGAGAGGAGGCTCTTTCCTCTATATCAGAAAGGAGGCCTCTTATGACGTTTTTATTGCGTAGTTCTCTCATGACTTAACCTGACCTATTCATAAAAAAATGGCGATGAGTATTTTTTTGTTTTGATTTCAAGGATATGCATAGTTTTCGCAAAGATGGCAACTGAAATATTTTTGTTTGTTTTAACTTTCATTTTGATCGCCATTTTTTTACCTTTCAGGCAAGCCGATCTTACAGCATCTGCTTCGTTATGAGACTTTCGCAGTGAAGGACCACGGCTTCATGTCTCATGCCTCACA
>CAYWDH010000096.1:0-2933 GCA_964456985.1 uncultured Eubacteriales bacterium | reverse complement strand
CTTCAACTCCTCTTCGTGCAGCCGCCACAGCCGCGCTAAGACCGGCAGGCCCATCCCCTATGACCACCAAACCTCGTTCTTCCAAACCGATCCTTCCTTTCAGATCCTTCTGCCGGTTTTTATCTTCATCGAGGGCTCAGCGAGAGTCTGACAAGACCGGACCTTTGTTCCATCCTCAAGCTCTACCAAACATTCATGACATATGCCCATCCCACAATAATACCCTCTTGCGCTATGCGCTTTGTGTGTTCTTCTTATGATCATTTTCCCTGCTGTAAGAAGAATGGTTGCTATGGTTTCTCCGTCATATGCCGTTACTGATTCGCCATCCACATGAACCATAAATGAATCCCCTCTCTCGATCTTTTCCAGACGTTTAAACATGCTCTAAGGCCTCCTCGCATATTTCTTTAATAAAGCAACTGAAGCCTGAAGTTTGATGAAAATCTTTTAAATGGAAAAAGTTGATCTTTCCATTTATTTTTTCTCGACTAATTCTATTAATTTTTTAACTTCTTCCTGATTAGGATCCAATCGAAGCGAAGAGCTAAGGGCTTTTAATGCTTCTTCTCTATTCCCGATTCGGTAGTAACAGAATCCGATAGAGTTGAGGAGTCCGACATGGCTGTTGTATATTTTGTTTCCTTCGAGAAAACAATTCACGGCCTCTGAATATTCAGAAAGTCCCATATGGGCCTTACCCTTGAGAAGAAAATACTGGAACCTCAGCCTTTCATCTTCTTTTATTTGATCAGTCAATTCTAGGACTTTTCCAAATTTGTTGATTTTAAATAAAAAATTAGCGTATTCAACCAAACCTTTTTTATATTCGGGTTCAAGGGAGAAAGCTTCTTTATAATATTTCTCTGCTTTGTTAAACTTGTTTAGTTTCTCGTACTGGCCCGCAAGTTCATAAAAATACAAATAATTTTCTGAATGGGACAAACCCTTAGCATGCGCAACGGGATGGGCAATTCCCTCCACAGGAGAAATGATAAAATTTTCCTTGCTTTCATCGATAATCTTGTCATTTTGATTGAAAAGGACGAGTTTTATTTCATAGTAATCAGGAGAAAATTCATCCGCATGAAAAGATTGTGAAAGGTTCATGATGCTGTTCATAGGGAAGTTTCTTAAATTCATTATGAATGATTTTTGTGATGCCTTCTTTTCGCCTACTGAATTGATATACGCTTCCACTCTCCCTTCTTTCCACAAGCTGTCTGAAACGTTCGTCACATTGAACAGGATAATAATCTCATCTGAAGCCGCATATGTATTTTTGGGATCCACCACTAATTTTTTATCCAGTATTTTAAAAGGAAAGTGCACCGTGTTCTGATAGTTTTCTATCTTATATCCCAAAAAAGGACCGTTTATAAAAGGGAGTCCTTGGTTTTCTGGAATAACCACATTCTGTTCATAAACGCTGAATTCTTTGGCAACAGAATTTTGAAGGAGCATAATCAACTTATACTTTCCTTCAGCAACAGGGAAAGAGTCCTCCAGAGCCACACCGTTCTGTTTTATAAAATCATACCGAGATTTATCAAAATACATCGGAAAATTTTTAGTGTACTGATAGATAATATCTTCGTCCTTCCTTAGACTCACATTCAGCTCAAAATTGCAAAAATATTGATCCTTCGGCTCGTAATATTCAACCGTCAAATGGAGAGGAACCATGGAAAAATGTAAAAAATTCAGCCGAATTTGAGGGTCATCGATCAATTCAACCTGAGCTTCGCTCTCGAAATAATTGGTCATATATTCTGTGCTAACCATTCCCTTATAGTCTAAAAAATGAGTAGCATAGGTTGCATTGACATCCTTTTTCGGAGATTCGTAAATATCGGCCAACAAAATAGCATTCATTGGAGATGGCTGATAATTTATTGGGGATTCACCCACTATCATAGATAAAGATATATCTGCCAGAGTAGGTGCCCTTTCAAGGATCATTTCGTACAACTCCTTATATTCGATCGGGTCTGTAACTCTTCCCTGCTCCAACAAGCTCCCTGGACCGTCCGATAAAGGATCGTATAGTTTAAAATCCCCAGCCCCATGTCTCTGGAAAAAAATAATCCCAAAGTGAACAGGGAGGCCTTTGGTCCTGTCTCCATAATAATACCACACGCGTGTTGGATAGAGTCCTTGGGTAGCTTCAAAGCTCTCGATGCTCGCAGGAGCACCTAAAATGATATATATCCGTCCCCTATCAGTCATCCAGCCCTCACGCGTTGTTCCTCTCCCGAAATGTTCATTCGCATATCGGAACCGTTTTATATGCTCTTCTTCATATTCATTTTCAGGGGTCCCAGCTGTTGGATCTCTTTGTTTCCAGAAAGTTGCTATAAAAATATCGCGGTCTCTGTCATTGGTCAGCTGCTTAAAAACTTCTTCCTCCTGGGGAAGGATAATATATCTTGTCAGTTTCAAAAACTCTCTATATTTGAGGGAAAGGTCCTCTTCTTTGGTTTTTTGAGCCGAAAATAATAGAGATGTACCGAGGAGACAAAAAATACATATACTCCAAAATTTTGATTTCACTTCTTTAAATATTCTAAGAATCCCCTCACCTGATCAGCTCTCTGAGAATCGGAATCCTGTTCGAGATAATTCTCGAACGTCACCAAAGCCTCTTGGTTATTCCCCAGAGATAAATAAGTGAGTCCCACTTGGTAAAGGGCATCCAGAAAATCCCCTTTGAGCTCTACGGCCCTTTTGTAATATTTCAATGCCTCGGAAAATTTGGACGCTGAGTAAAAATCAGTCCCAAGATTATACAAGACATTCACATCTTTGATTTTTTGAAACTCTATTTTATTGTACCATTCCTGAGCCTTGACGTTATCTCCTTGGTTGGAATAACTGTTGCCGATGTACATTTTTACTTGAAAATTATCTGGATCGCTTGCCAAGGCTTTTTG
>CAYWDH010000095.1:0-2962 GCA_964456985.1 uncultured Eubacteriales bacterium | reverse complement strand
GAGCTGAGGCCATACCTGACTTTTATCCTTTATTTATTCCAGCGGTATGTGGCTTTGATGAGAAAAATATTATCTCCGGGGGCTGTGAAAAGGTCTCCTAGATCGCGGCCGAATAAAAGGTCTCCTGGATTGGAATAATCAAAACGGTTCTGGGTCCAGACAAAATAAAGAGTCGAACCCGGATGATACTCCCACCGGAAAACTATGGTGCCCCTTAAAGACTTATAATTAAAGTCAGGATTATAAAATGAAAACTCAGACGCCGGTCCTGCTCCGTCCGGGTCCACATGATAGTATCCGTCTTTATATTCGATAGAAGATTCTCCTTCTCCGTATCGATTGTATTCAAAAGTCCCGGGTTCGGCCAGCTCTTTAAAGTCATCATACTCTCCGACCGCAAGAAAAGGCTGGATATAGAGTTGAAGAGTGACTCTCGGTGTGAAGGTCCAGTTAAGCCTTATCTCCATAAACAGAGTGTTCTGTTCTATTCTTCCAAACACATACCTTGTCCCATATGTTTCTGTCATCAAAGAATCATCCACCCGGGTCACCCACATAATGTCTGATTTCCTTTTATAAACTCCGGGAGCCACAGAAAAGTTGATGTTGCTGAGCGGTTTCCAATTTAAGGAAATCTCCGAACCTAAAGTAAAACCCTCATTCGGTCTGTTATAAAAGCTGTTATCCATGGAAAAAACCACAGCTTTCCTGCTGTCACTTGATAGACTAACATCAACCTGGTAGCCGTAAGGCATCAAAGCTAAAGGACCCCCCCTGGTCAACGTTTTACTGTACGTCTCGGGATTGTAAGCAAGCATGGTTTCAAAACCCCAGTAATTGAGAAACTCCACCTCGAACACAGCAAGAACGCCTTCCCATGTCTTGTTCCCGCCAAAGTCATAATTTCCGAACAGACCTCCAAAAATATCCCAACTACGGAAAACCTTGCCCGGTTGGGGTTGAAAATACCCGGCTAAAAGGTGGGCATTGATGACATCCGAGGCTGATGATTGAAATCCAATATCATTAGGATCAAATCCGGGAGATAAAGCCCCGAGAGCAAAAGATAATAAAAAATTTCCACCTTGCTTAGCCAGATGGAAACGTCCTCCAAACCCGTTCATATGAGTGGCGTCTTCGTCCACTTCAACATGGGAGGCATCCGGCCTCTGAAAATAGTGAAGAGAAGACTGCTGAAGGCTGGAAATCGCGGCCTGGCTGCCTTCAATCAGAGTTCCTCCAGCCCAAGCTGAGAACACCCAGGTCCTTTTCTTGTCCAGATAGGACCAGCCATCCACGGCCAGAGAAAAGGCATTCCTGTTTAGTAAATCTTCCAATGTCTGGTTTTCCAGATCCCTGTTAACTGAAGAAACGAGGAATCCAATTCCCTGCGCTCCTTCATTGAAATCTTTCTGCACACGGAGCACCCCGAAATAGGTTAATGGCTCCACTTCTTCCTGATAACGCGTGCCTCCGGAATCGATCTCTGCATGTTCTCTGGATGTCAGTGCATTCACGAATCCAATGTCCCATCCGTTAAATATCTTTCCCGAAATTTTAAATGCTCCCAGAATAGTAGAAGCCTCAGGGTAGTCCACATAACCTGATCTCGTCACAGGTCCTTGAGGAGCTCTTCCAATGCGGCGGCTGTAAAAAAGCGACGGGGCAGGCCAGTTTATATTGGCATTCAGGTGGACACCGCCCCTTCCGAAAGAATTGAAAATATTAGCTCCTTCTATAAAAAAGGGCCTTTTTTCTTCATAATAAGTTTCATAAGCACTCAGGTTTATGACAGCCGGATCGACCTCGACCTGGCCAAAATCCGGATTAACAGTGGCATCCAGAGTGAGATTGCTCTTCAAGCCCACTTTAAAATCAAATCCAGCATCCCCTAAAAACTCCTCTCCTGTCTTAAAAGGATTCCCTTCCTGTTCAGGGCTGAAATGCGCCTGGCTTACCGCATATGGAAGCACTTCAATATGCATTCCCGGATCAATCCCTTTGATTCCCTTAAGTTCCGCAAAACGGGATACATAAGCGCTCTCCTCTTTGGGTACCCAGACATATGTGAGCCTTTCATTTTTTCTTAATATCACTCTACGAAAATTAACTCCCCATATATATTCATCCTTTTTGGGAAAACGGAGCTGGTCAAAGGGAATCCTTATCTCCACACTCCATCCGTCACCATTTAAATGAGAAGCCCAATCCCAAACGCCGTTCCATGTGGTATCGCTGTCCACATCATTGTAAAGCGTCCAATCCACGATAGAACCCGAGGGATTGACAGCAAACTGGTAGCCCGTTCTTCTATCCAAATAAGGATCCACCGCAAAAATAAACCAGTCCGAGTCTACAAAATCATCCCTGCGCCCCAGGCGTCCCTGAATCGATTCAGGGTCTGAATCATAAAGATAAGCAGCTACATAAAGAGATTCATTATCATAGGCTATCCAAACACTGGTTTTCTCCGAAGGCTCAGCACCATCAATAGGATCTGTTTGGACAAAATTTGTGCATCCCGCAGCCTTCCAGGCCTTTTCTTCAAGGATTCCGTCTATTTTTATGGACTCCTCTGCTCTAATGGCCGTAACAGGTTTAGGCTTTGGAGCCTCTATTGATTTTGCTTTTAACAGCAAAGGCATTGAAAAAATAACAAAAATCCACAGCGCGTTCTTCATACGTATTCTCCTGGTTTTTCTATCTCTCCGCATTATCTCCATCTTGACTTCATATATAATATACGTGAAAAAAAATTATAAAGTTGCCTCTAATTCATAATAATATTGGGCTATTATAACAGTTATGATTTACCCGAACTATTCATAAAAAAATGGCAATGTTCATTTTTTTGTTTTGCTTTCAAGGATATACATGCTTCTTATAAAAAATGACAACTGATAAATTATTTTCTGTTTTTACTTTCATTTTAATCGCCATTTTTTTACCATATAGGCAAGCC
>CAYWDH010000094.1:0-3275 GCA_964456985.1 uncultured Eubacteriales bacterium | reverse complement strand
CACTCCGAAGGCTAAATCTTCAATGTCGCTTCAGCCACACCTGAATTTCAGTAAGATATCCTTAACCTTGGCTCGTTCATCATTCAGGCTAGCCTTTGGCCCTTTGATTCTGAGGACTTTCCTTACAGTTTTTCCGGATGTTCTGTTTTTCAGAGCTGCGAAAATCCTGCTTCCTCCTTCTATCAGCTGTTTGATCGCGTCTTCATCTTTAAATATAAACGGGATTTCAAGCCGATAACCTTCTTCTTTTTGGTTGAGCAGACTTTCTTCATCGGTTTCGATGTTGATATGGTCTTCATATTTCCATAGGGAATCGTCATGGATCCCTATGATTTCCACATCCACATCGATCAAAGTCCTCAGTCTGTTATTTTCCTCTTTAAACCAAAGTTGAGCATACGGAATATATATTTCAATGGACCCTTTGATCATTCCCGGTTCCACAGTCATATTTTTGATTTCCCAGTTGAAATCAAAAAGGGCCTCGTCATCCCCCTGGGGCTGCTGGGCTTCAGCCTGAGCAGAGGCGAGCTCACTCATGTATTTTAAATTCAAATGACGGATCGGGCTGAGGTCATAAGTGGCCAGCGTAAACTGGCCGGTACAATAGGTATCAACGAAGACGACAGGAAAATTTCCGTAATACCATACCTCTCTGCATGAATTATTGAAGCCGGATCGGGAAGAAGTCATTCTTTCTGTAGGGGGGCCGAACAGGATATAGATGTATCCCCGGTCTGTAGCCCAACCCGGTCTTCCTTCGCCGATGAACAGGTCGTCAGCTTTTTGAATTCTGTCGAAGTACGTTATTTTAAATTCATTTTCCTCAGTGCCCGGGGAAGGATCACGTTTTTCCCAGAATTCTTCCTGAAAAGCTTTTCTTTCGGAATGAGGAAGTTCGAGAAAAACCTTTTTTTCCTGTGGTGTGATGATATACCTGACTTTGTTGTAAAATTCTGCATCGCCGGGCTCCAGATTCTGCTCCAGTTTATAGGTATGACAGGACGAAAAAAAGAGAAGCATCAGCAAAAGAACAGTGACATAAAGAGGATCGATGATTTTTGAATGTTTTTTCTTTATTTTCCGGGCTGAATTCATTTGTTGTTGAGTGTCTTTATTTTTTCCTTGATTTCAGGCTGGTCCGGATTTATTTTCAGTGATTTTTCCCATGTTTCGAGAGCTTCTTTTTTCTTTCCAAGCTGGAGCAAACATTCTCCCATGGGATTGAGGAATTTAGGGGACGCAGTGTATGCAGATAGGGCTTTTTTATAAATACGGACAGCTTCTTCAAATTTTTCCAGTTTATTATAAGACAGAGCTAACAGAAAATAGGTCGTCTGTTTCGGAGGCTCTTCATTATTAATATACGGGGAAAGTAAAGATATGACAGGCTTAAAATTTTTAGTGGCTGTGTAAATGCGCGCCAGATTGAGGGCGATCTCCTCGGAATCGTTTTTTCCTTCATAGGCCTTTTTAAATTTTGGGAGAGCTTTTTCTAAATAACCAGAGTTAAAATACTGCAGTCCGAGGGTGTAGGCAAACGCAGGGTCTTCCTCTTCTGTCAGGCGCAGGAAGTAGTACCAGGGCCTGGGAATGCTTTCGGAATGACTTATATCAAATTCTTCTTCAGAAGATACCATTTCAGTCTGTCCGTTGAGAAGACTGACTCTGAGCTTATAGTGGTCAGGAGTAAAATTTTTAAGAGAAATTTTCTCTGTAAATAGAGGCCTTTCCTGATACTCTGTGATATCTTTTATAAATTCAATAGGAGGCGCTCCGTTTTTTAAGAATTGATATTTAAGTTTATAAGTATTTCTTTCTGCGTTATCCAGCCCGTGTATTTGGAAGGCGGTGACAAGAAGACCGTCTTTAACGAAGGTTCGGTTCACAGGCAGGTACAGCTGGTAATCCCTTATTTGAAAGGGCCGGATCAGGTTTATTTCTGCTTTGTCTTTTTTTATTTCATAAGCCAGCATCAGTGATGTCATTTGGATCGCGTTTTCCGGACCCGGGATAAAAACAGTTCTTTCCAGGGAGGTAAATTCTTTTGATGTGGTATTTTTCATCAGAACCGATATTTTGAACCTGCCGGGAATAATGGGAAACACATCCATCACATTAAAGGGCCTGTTCTTTATTTGATTGATCTGGGTTTCACTGAATTCCAAAGGGATCTTTTTTTCAAACTGATAGATAAACCTATCCTGTACATCAGTAACAGTTCCGTAAAGTTCTAAAGTCGTATAGTATTTATCCTGATAATTATCAACGGAAAGCCTTTGTGGTTCCATTACATACTGGATAAAGTCTAAGCCATTCGGGCCTTTTTTTGTTTTCACCAGGGAAGAATTCTCAATATAGTTGGTAGAATACTCCACTCCGACAGTGTCTTTGTATTCAAGGTATTTCCGGGCGTATGTGTCGTTTATATGCTTTTGCGGAACGGTCTCGATTTCATTGAGAAGACGGGCGGAGGACATATTGGGCCTCCCGTAAAATACAGGCTTTTCTCCGGGTATCAGGGTCAATGAAGCATCAGCAAGAGAAGGTTCGATCATTTTCATTTTCTCATATGCTGAAATGTAATCTGTCGGGTCTTCCTCAAATGTGGTGAGAAGAGCCTGGGGACCGTGGTTTATAGGATTGTAGAGTCTGTATTCGCCTTGTCCTTTGTCCTGAAAGAACATGAGTTGGAAAGCAGGAGGGAGCCCCCTGTTTTCTATGTTCTGATAGAACCAGGTTTCTACGGGATAGATATCGGTCTTTGTGTCAAAAGTCTGGACATCATCAGGATCTCCCAGAATGATGTATATTCTGCCTCTGTCTGTTTTCCATCCGGGTTTAGGAATCCCTTTGCCAAAGTATTGATTCGCATATTCTATGCGCCTGTAGTGTTCATCTCTGAATTCGTTTTCATCAGTGCTGGGAATCGGATCCCGGTGATTCCAGAATGCTGCAATAAACAGGTCCCGTTCCCGGTCTGAACGGAGCTTGAGAAAGACGTCTTTTTCTACAGGAGATATAATGTAGGCAACCTCTTCCTCCAGCCATTTTTTGTAGGGTTCAGTCAGGACTCTGGTGTCTGAAAGCCCCTGGCTTGTTATTGTAATAAGAAGCAGGGGCATCATCAGGATCAAACTGTTACTTCTTGTCACTTAACATCTCCTCTTTATCTGTTATCAGGTTAACCTGAACTATTCATAAAAAAATGGCGACGAGGATTACAGGCAAGCCGATCTGAAATTCAGATATGGCTTGTGCTCGCTAAAGATTTT
>CAYWDH010000093.1:0-3862 GCA_964456985.1 uncultured Eubacteriales bacterium | reverse complement strand
GAATGCCCTGCAACAATGCAGATGCTGTGAGATCGGCTCGCCTGTAAGGTAAAATCAGCCTGCATTAAATTTAAATACAAAACAGAAATAAAGAGATAAACTCTGTTTGTCAAAATGACTTAAAAACCAATAGATCATGTGGTAGTGATTGATGCATGCAGGCTGATTTTATGAATAACCAGGATCATTGACTATATGAATCTATTAAAATATTATAAAAATGATTGAATGGAAGGGTTTGAAATGAAAAAATTCAAAGGTTATATCCAGATATACACCGGAAATGGGAAAGGAAAAACGACCGCAGCATTAGGGCTTGCCTTACGAGCGGCCGGTCACGGATACAAGACCTTTATTGGCCAGTTCATAAAAGGGCAAAAATATGGAGAAATCACATCCATCAAAAAGCTAAAACCTCTTGTAGATATCAAACAGTTTGGAAGAAGTGCTTTTATTCATGTCAACAAAGACCCGGATCCACAGGATATTGAGAAAGCCAACAAGGGATTAACAACATGCTTAAAAGCCATGCTGTCAGGACTGTATGACATCATTATCCTGGATGAAATCAATGTTGCTCTTTATTTCAATCTTATTCAAGAAAAAAAAGTCCATGAATTCCTGGATAGAAAACCAGAAAACATTGAAGTGATTTTAACAGGAAGATATGCGCCGGAGTCTCTTATAAAGAGAGCTGACCTGGTGACTGAAATGAAAGACATCAAACACTATTATACGAAAAAGATCACAGCACGGGACGGAATCGAAAGATAATTGCCGGTTGAGCTTCCGGATCAACAAATGGATAAAACAAAATTCGAACGCCTGGTCGAAGAAGCCCTCTCTGAAATACACAAAGAGTTTAAAAAATACTTGAAAAATATAACTGTTATCGTGGAAGACAATCCTCCTCATAGCGTCTACAGCCGGCTTAATGTCAACCGGGGAGGTCTCCTGCTTGGCCTGTATCATGGAGTTCCCATAAATAAAAGGGGAGCTTACTATGGAAATGTGCCCCCGGATGTCATTTCCATTTACCAGAAGCCTATCGAAAGAGTGTGTTCCACTGAAAAGGAAATCAAACAAAAAGTCAGAGAGGTCGTAAGGCATGAGATAGGACATTATTTTGGTAAAGACGATAAAGAATTGAAAGAAATAGAAAACGAGAATGACTAAAGGAAGGATAGGATCATGAAGGAACCATACAAAGGCATCATTGCTGCGCTGACAACTCCTTTTAAGGATGAACGCGTTTATCCTGAGAAATTAAGAGAAAACATTGATCAATACAACACGACCGGCCTTAAAGGCTATGTCATTGCCGGTTCGACCGGAGAAAGCGTATATTTATCTGACGACGAATGCATAACTCTTATCCGGGAATCTAAAAAATCATCATCAAAAGATAAAAAAATCATTGCAGGAACCGCACGCGAATCTGTGAAAAGCACGGTTGATCTCACAAACAGGGCTGCGGATTCAGGGGCTGATGCCGCACTTGTCTGTACGCCTCACTATTACAAATCCCATATGACTCACGAAGCATTGAAAAAATATTATCTGCTCGTTGCAGAAAAATCCCGCATTCCCATAATCATTTACCATATTCCTCAAAATACGGGAGTCCATGTAGATAAGGAACTCATCATAACCCTTTTGAAACATCCCCATGTCCTCGGGATAAAGGACAGTTCCGGAAATCTCACCTTTCTTGAAGAAGTTTCCCCTTATCTCAGCCCGGAAAAATCCTTCCTTCTCGGAGCCGGAAGCCTGATTTTCCCCGGACTCATCATGGGAGCCACTGGGGGGATATTGAGGCTTGCTAGTGTGGTTCCTCGTCTCTGCACTAAACTATACGAATTATATGAAGATAAAAAATGGGAGAAAGCCAAAAAACTCCAATTGGACCTGGTCCCTCTCAACCAATCCGTTACAAAACAGCACGGGATCGCCGCTACAAAATACGCTCTGGACCTTCTTGGGTATTATGGAGGCCCCGGCCGGCTTCCCCTTCTGGAACCCAGCCCGAGCATAAAAAATGAAATAAAAAACAGGCTTAAAAAATTACAAGAATCTTGGACTCTGGGAAAAAAGACACATCTCAATAGTTCAGGAACTTGATCAAGAAGATATTATGTCAAAAAATAACCGGCGTACTTTCTTAAAAGAAATAATGTTCGGTTCTCTGTCTGTGCCTCTTCTCTCTCCCGGTTTATTTCCCTCTCCTCCTCAAAGAATCCAAAAGGGATCCATGTTTTACCGCCGGCTGGGCAGGACAGGGCTTCAAATATCCGAAATCTCTTTAGGGGGAAGTCCTCTTCCAGATTGGGCCATCTTGAGACAGTCCATCGATAAAGGAGTCAACTATATCGACACCTCTCACACATATATGAACGGAAACAGTGAAAGACAAATTGGAAAGCTGCTCAAAGAAGTGGGCAGAGAAAAAATCCATGTGGGAACTAAATTTCACATTAGAAGCCACTGGAATGAAGAGTCTATTATTTCTTCTGTAGAGGGCAGTCTCCAAAGGCTGCAGACCGATACTATTGATGTTCTTCTTATTCATGGAGCCTCTGACCCCACTAGCCTTACGGATGAACGGCTCTTGTCTGCTTTCAACAAAATGAAAAAAGCCGGAAAATTCAGATTCAACGGGCTTTCCTGTCATTCCAATCACCATCAAGTCATTTTAGAAGCGGTTAAATGCGGACAATACGATATGATCCAGTTAGGTTACAATGTTTTTGATATTGAAAAAACAGAAAAAGATATAAAAACCTATCCGGATTACTTGGGGACAAGTGGAATCCGCAATCTCATCCGATCAGCTTATGACAAGGACATAGGCGTTATTGCCATGAAAACCCTTAAAGTGGGAGGCAAGCGCCAAAATCTGGAGCAATACAAAACCGGATCCACCTCTATTTATCAGGCGATGTTGAAATGGGTTTTACAAAACCATCAGGTCACATCTGTGTTGACTGAAATGCTGAACCGGACCCAACTGGAGGAAGACCTCTCTGTGATCAACAGTACCCTTACGGAAAAGGAGCAGAAAAATCTCATTCAGTTTGCCGCGGAAAACAGCAAAGATTACTGCCATATGTGTGGGACTTGTCAAGACCTTTGTCCCCAGGAAATCGAAACCACTTCTATCCTGCGGTATCTGGCTTATTTTGAAGGTTACAACAAACAAAAAAGAGCCAGAACGTTGTATTCCAAGCTCTCTTCTGAAAAAACAGCTAAAGCGTGTGTAGAATGCAGGACTTGTGATCAGCACTGTCCCTATGGAGTTTCTGTGAGCCAGCGCATTCATGACGCTGATTCGCTTCTCTCATAAAAAAGGACCGTGCACCCGGCTTTGACAGAGCTTCCCCTGCGTATCCTATGCAGTTAGCTCTGGCAAGGCGAACCTGCAGCACAAGAAGCAACTCTGCTACCGCTGCTACCTCCCGGTCCTGACGGGGTTTACAAAGTGCACTTTGCACAGGGCCCGTACCTTCAACACCACTTGCATAAGTACCGGCCAGAAAAAACTGAATGCCTCAGCAGGGAATTCGACCTCACTATAGCGGATTGTGAGCTACAGGGCACCGCTAACTCCCCATCTAGCACGGTCCGAAAATGCGGACACTCAAGTTCCATAAAAATCGTAACGTGAAACCTTCAATTTGTCAACCAACCAGCCTGAAAGTCGAGATGAGGCATGATGTTACTTATATTACAGGAACAACGTAAACCTTATGAAATTCAGGTGTGGCTGAAGCGACATTGAAGATTTAGCCTTCGGATGTATAAATGGGAGCCAGGTTATGCACGAGGCGATGTGGCTGCAGATGCGAGGCGCAGGGTATGAAGC
>CAYWDH010000092.1:0-3963 GCA_964456985.1 uncultured Eubacteriales bacterium | reverse complement strand
GCGTTAAAAATCTTTAGCGAGCACAAGCCATATCTGAATTTCATATCGGCTCGCCCGAAGGGTAAAAGCTGCCGATAATAAGATAATAGTATAAGCATCAAGAAACAAAACAGTCTTACATGATTTCTTAGAGAACTTTAAGAATGTATAGAACAAGTCTGATTATGAATATGTTATCGGCAGCTTTTATGAACAACTTAGGAAATGACGCGGGCGGGTAATGTTATAATCGCCTTAAACAAATCCAGCACAGCCGTGACCGTAATCCCGAGCAAGCGGAAGGGAATCAACAAAAGCCATACAATTGGGTATAAGACAAGCGCAAGAAGCGCCAGGGGCCATGAAACCGCCAGTAAAATAAACCATAAAAGTATTTTCATATGCTTATCTTTCATTGATAAATACGATTCACAAGGAAAAAAGGTTCATCTTTTTTTTGCCATTCTATTTCTTGACTCCGTGTAAAGCACAAATGTAAAATTTGCAAAAGGAGTTTTGAATGCAAACACAAATTATCGTTACATTCCTTGTTATCATAGCTGCTTATGCGATCGCCAAATGGAGAAAACTTTCCGTTGAAATAAGTATGTTCCTTGCAGCTGTTGCCGGGGGCCTCTTCGGCGCCATTACAAATACACCTCAGATAAACCAACTCGCAAGACATCTGGTGGAAGGTTCATTCACTTACCTGGACGTTATATTGATATTTGTTACCGCAACAATATTCATGGCCATAATCTCTGAGTCCGGGGGTGTAAACTACGTGGTAAAAAATACTATCAAATATTTTTACAACAAGCGCCTCATCGTTCTTTTATTACTGATGTTGATAACCCTTGTTCCCGGGGCCCTAACAGGAGCAGGGAGTGTCTCTCTGCTGGTAGTAGGAGCTCCTGTTGCCATGGCTCTAAGCTATTTAGGTATCAAACGCAAAAAAGTAGCGGCCATCCTGTTTATAGTAGCCGGTCTGAGCGCGGCAGCTCCTCCGGTCAATATATGGGCTATGATCCTGTCTGCAGGAACAGCCATCCCCTATGTCGGATTTGAACTTCCTCTTGGAATCCCGGTTCTCATACTGGGGACTTTTACTATCCTGACATTAGGATGGAAAAAAGAAGAGAAGTCTGACCTTGAGTCCGCATTGAAACAAATGCCTGAAATTCCAAAAGGAATGAAATGGTGGAGAGTTCTTATCCCCTTTCTCGTCTTTTTCGGATTGGTGGCGGCTTTAAGGATCTGGCCGTTTTCTCTCCCCATCATCGGCCTCCCGTTACAATTTGTTATAGCCGCTGTCTTTGCACTCATCCTCAGTCCGAAAAAAATCAATATCCTTAAATTATCAAGGGATACAGTAAAAAAACTGACCCCTCTTCTCGCTACCATGATCGCCGTAGGCATGCTCCAGCAGATAATGACAGCTACGGGTGTCAGAGGGCTCATTTCTTATACTGTCATAAGCATCCCCCTGGTTCTTTTGTTCATTTCCCTGGCAGTCATCATCCCTGTTTCCGAAGGAGTCTTTACTTACGGAGGGGCCGCTATCATCGGCATTCCTTTAATCTGGTTTCTTGACTCAATAGGGCTGCACGCAACCATAGCCATCGCAGGACTAAGCCTTATCTGGCCCCTGGGCGACGGACTGCCTCCCACTGCCCTTATCGGACGGTTGAGTGTCATGGTGTCAGAATATAAAAAATCCTACTGGTCTTTTCTGAAAAGCACCTGGCTTCCCTGGGTCGTGATCACCATCGTAGGGATACTTATGGTGGTATTCAGTTCTCAGCTTGACTTTCTTGTAAAATGGAGTATGTAAGGAGGAATTAAAATGCCTTTTATTATGATTATTTACTATATAATCTGTGCCTATTTACTGGCTATGCTGATCTGGAACTTCATTCGAGAGGATAAAAGCGTGGACAAGATGCTTCAATACCTGCTTATCATGATTCCCTTAATACTCAGGCTGTTTCGCGCAAAATAATGTATGGAGAAAAAAATGTCACGTCAAATCATTTTTAAATCAGCAATGGTTCTCATTATAGGAGCCATTACAGCCATCGGCGGATTCCAGCTCTACAGGCACCGTCACTTTCAAACGCCTCTTATTGCCGGACCCGGTGTAACAAAAATCAAGAAGCTCAGCGAGTATGCGCCCGGCTTAAAAGGAACCACAGCCGACACAAATGTCTTCTTTCTTGAGGGCAGTGAACCCGGCGGAAAGATGCTGGTCATAGCCAGCACTCATTCTAACGAACCCTCAGCCCTACTGAGCTCTCTTATTTTTCTGGAAAATGCGGCTGTTGAAAAAGGGACTCTTATCATCATCCCTCTCTTTAACAACAGCGGCAGCAGAAATACACGGCAAGGCGACGGATATCCTCTTTATTTTCACATCAAAACATCTTGGGGAAATAAAAAGTTCCGAATGGGTAACAGAGTCGCCTCTCCCCTGGATCAGTGGCCTGATCCTGACGTATATGTCCATTATCCGGACAGACAGCTTTTGTCTTACCTTGATGTGAGAAACACCAACCGCACATGGCCGGGAAGACTAAACGGGGCCCTTATGGAAAAAGTGACCTACGCGGCCATGGAGCTAATCAGAAAAGAAAATGTAGACCTGGTCATAGACGTCCATGGTGCAGAAACAATGTTCCCGGTAACGAACTGTATTGTGGCTCCGGAAAAATCAATGCGCATAGCCACCATGACATCTCTGACCCTTAAAGCCATGGAAGGATTTGATAACCACGTGGAGCCATCCCCAAGCGGCTTCAGAGGCCTCTCCCATAGAGAGATAGGAGATTTTTCAGATGCGCTGCCCTTCCTATTGGAAGCCCCCATTCCTTTTCTGGATCAGCCCACAGGACCAAAAACTGTCGATCTTCTTCTGAATGGAAAAGACCCTTTTCTTCTGAAACTGGCACAAAAGGGGATGCTGTTCGTTCCTTATGATGAAACAGGCTGGCCTATGGAAAAACGTGTGGGACAGCACTGCTCCGCAATACTTGAAATCGCCAAACAGTATTCACGAAAAAATCAGGAAAGAGCTATACAGATATCCAATGTTCCCCGGTATAAAGAAGTTGTGGAAAACGGAGTCGGATTTTATTACAAGGACCCTTCCAAGGCCAAAAAGGAAAATATATTTTATAATTAAAGTTAAATAATGTATTATATTAACCTGGATTTTTAATATTTTTTATGAGTAGGTTAGGTTAGTAATGGAGAAGATATTATGAAAAAAAATAAAACAAATACGATCATTCCATTTTTGACTCTTTTCTGTTTTGCTTTCCTCATCAACGGTGGTTTTATTTCCTCTCAAGAGCTTCCTAAAGCAGAGCTTCCTGTACTCACCACTTCAGCAGGCCAGAGCCCGGATGTGACAACCTTGAATATAGTTTGCGAAGAAGCGGGAATCATGTATGATTACTGTGATGTTCCGGATATCGAAATGATAAGTTCAGGTGTAGGCCTTGCAGGAAAAGAATCCGAAGAAACCGGTTTTCACGTGGAAATAAACACGAATCTGGAACAATTCCCCAAAGGAACTCCCTATAAAACCATCATGTTTGCCATAGGAGCCAGTTTAAAAGGCATGGGTGCTTCAGGACTGACCGTGGATGATGAAGTGGACAGGCTCAAAAGCATCATAGACTACTGTAAAGAGAACAACATCCTTATTATCGGAGTACATGTAGGCGGCGTATCCAAAAGAGGCGCTCCCGGAAGCGATAATGAAAAAATGATCACTGCCGTGGCTCCTTATACCGACTTGCTCATCGTTACTAAGGACAGCAATAAAGACGGGCGTTTTACTGAGATCTCAAACAGCCATAACATTCCTTTAAGAGAAATCGATTATGCCTTGAATCTGGTACCCCTCTTAAAAGAAATCTTCAACCTTTAAGTTATATAACCTGGATGATGAACAAGTCGAGGTTAATGATAGCTTACTGA
>CAYWDH010000091.1:0-4465 GCA_964456985.1 uncultured Eubacteriales bacterium | reverse complement strand
GAATGATGGCCAGGACATTGATGGCAGGTCCAGAGTACAGGAAAGTTGTTGCCGGTCCGATTCCAGCGCCCCTTGTGTATATGCCGGCGAAGAGAGGGAGCACGGTACAGGAGCATACTGCCAGAATCGTTCCGGAAACCGAGGCCACTGAGTAAGAGAGGAATTTTTTCGCCCTGGCCCCGAAGTATTTGATAACCGAAGCTTTGCTGACGAAAACCGAGATGGCTCCGGCGATGAAAAAAGCGGGCACGAGGCAAAGAAGGACATGCTGCCGGGCATATTCTTGAAGAAGGGCGAAAGCCTCTCCGATGGCGTTCTGGACAGCAGCCTGCTGAAAAGGGATAAAGTAGGCAGCCAGAAAAACGAGGAGAAACAGGAGGAAGATCCATCTGTCTTTCATTCAGGTATCTCCCCTTCGAGAGAAACAGGGCAGTTTCCGATGCCTGCCTTCTGAGAAGCTGTCAGCATTTCTTTGTCTCTGGAAATTTCTTTTGAATCCATAAGGCCGTCTTCGGCGAGTCTCCCAAAAATGATTTCCAGGTCTTCCTTTTTATCTTCCGGCACCCTGTAAATGATCCATCTCCCGTCCCTGATATCTTCCACGAGGTCCGCATTTTTCAGGACTCTAAGCTGGTGAGAGATCCGGGATTGTTCCATCCCAAGGATATAGGTAAGCTCGCACACGCAGAGATCCTTTCGAAGCAGAAGGAGCAGTATACGCAGTCGCGTAGGGTCTGACAAGGCTTTAAAGATTTTCAGTGGCTGCTTCATTTTATTTATGATTTATAATTCATATGAACATATAATCATATATCTTATGATGATTTATGTCAAATCCTCTTTTTGTTTTTACTGGATTTTTACGCTCCTTCAGTGCAGAGAATGATCGCAGGATCGTGAGGATAAAATTATTGGCCTAGGAAGGTTATATCATACGCACTTCTTCAATCGAATTTTCTCTTTGAGACAGATTTGCAGATTTTTTCGGTCCTCCTCGAATTCCTCCGCATCAGAGAAATCATCATTCAATATCCTGTTGATTAAGACCTTCAATTTAGTTTTGGTTTTTTTTGGAATCTTGTAGTTTGTCCACTTGCCATCCCGGATGTCTTCTACCAGGTCTGCATCTCTGAGGATCCGGAGCTGATGAGATATCCGTGACTGCTCCATTTTTAAGGTGTAGCTGAGCTCACATACGCACAGTTCCCGCTGCAAAAGAAGCATCAAAATGCGCAAGCGAGTTGAATCCGAAAGGGCTTTGAAAACTTTAATGGCCTGTCTCATAAAAGTCTATGATCATATTGTCACACAGAATAGTGTTTTGCAAGACAAGTCGGAAGAGCAAGGATTGTTCCGGGGCCGATTTTTTCAGCAGACCTCACTCTGGAAAAATTGTTAACATCACAGCGTTTTGATATAATTCTAATCCACCGGTTCTGAACGTGCCGGGGTGGCGGAATTGGTAGACGCAAGGGACTTAAAATCCCTCGGAGGCGAGCCTCTGTGCGGGTTCGAGTCCCGCCCCCGGCACTCTTTTTTTCAGCTAATCCCTTTGCAATGAATTAATTGCCATATCCAGAACAAACCAGGCCAAACTAGGCCAAAACAGGCAGTAGTACGCCAAATTTGGTCTATTTTTGCATGTTTACGTCCCTGAAACGTCCCTGGATCTTAATCTGGTCACAGTTAGTCCGCTCCGAAGGCGTGGCCTAGAATTAAAAAGATCCGAGGGAAAATTCTTTTTAAGAGCATAAAATGATACTATAGTCGCGGAAATTATAAATTAAGTAGAGGGGTAAGATGAGTTTTGATGTCAAATTTGTCAAAGTATTCATGAAATTTAGATCAAAGGAATTAGGCGATCTCCAATTTCGGAGATACAACCTGAGCGACATAATATCGATTGAAAAACAATTGAAAAAGATAAGTGACGATAAGAAATTTGTCTACAAGCATATATACAATCAACTGCATTCCCCGAAGATAAAATTTTCAAAATTCAAGGAATTAACGGAACATGAGATAAAGAAAATCGCGAGAAGCTTAATAAGCAAAGAAAGTAACCTTTTCAGATATTTTAAAGAGACAAAAGAGGAAGAATTCTTTAAGAATTTCAGGGATTCGATTCAGAAGTACAAGGAAGAAGAATACAAGAGATTTCAGGACTCCATGGAGCCAATCAGAAAGACCCTGGAGGATTTTCGCAATAGGTATTCTAATTTGATGAGTCAGGTCCTTTTCCCGTATGACAAAATGAAGGAAATCACTGGATTTGCTCAAAGGATAAAGGAAACACAGCTATCGATTGTTGAATCTATGAGTCCGTTGATGGAGCAGATAAAAAGTACAGTGCAAGTGATAGATAAGATATTAAAACCCCAGATCGAAGCTTGGCAGAAGTGGGCGGGGGAAAACCAGAGAATTTTTGATGGTTTCCGCGAATATTGGAAGGACTTTCAAAAGCAGTACAAAATAACAGAGCAGGAGGCCATAAGGATTTTAAGGAAGTACAAATGGTTTGTGTCCCCTTCATTGCCGATCGCATTTGTTATGGAAGTCGTGAAGATCGGAAAGAAAAGAGGGAACAGAAGAGGGGAGATCAATAAGCTATTCATCGATTATTTTTGCTCAGATAATTACAAAGAACTTGAGAAGCTAGCAAATGGATGGAGTTCAAATGATATTTTCAAGCCGCGAATGAAGATTATTAAAGACTGTGTCCGAGGTCTTAAGAACACTAGTAGAGGCTGCAATCCGTCAAACTTTGTTTTGCCGGCTTTAATCGCCCAAATTGATGGAATTCTGCAAGATTATATGGAGAAGCATGGATGCGTGAAAAGAAGGAAATGGAAGGATGCATCTGGAGAAGAGATAGATTGGAAAGAATTTTATAAAAACATGACTCCAGATCAAGATTTAGATGAATTGGCAAATGAAATATTCCTAAATATACTTTTTCAAGGATCGCAGAGAGGTGAGCCGCTAAAAACGCCCTTCACTTTTAATCGGCATAAAATAATACACGGCGAGTATGTAAAATACGGGAGAATTGATAATACAATAAGAGCCTTTTTGATTCTTGATTTTCTAGCTTCTCTTAAATGATAAGCTAACGTAAAGAAAACAGCCTTATAAAATCACTTAATCCGACTTCAGCGGAATAATATGATTTTCTCCCTCCGGGAGCATTAATCCTTACTTTTTCACCATGCCATACTTCCTCCATGAAAAAAGAATAGCTCGGAAGTCGCGGGGGACTTCCGAAGAAAGGGGGGTGGATTCTATGAAACAAAGAGTCCTCATGAAGAAGAGAGGGATCGGGAACTGGAACGAATTCAAGGACAGAAGGTTTCTCGGCTGGAGGAGGCCGAAAACGAAACAGCTTTTTTTCTGCGCGAAGGGAATGGGGATCTGGCACAAGGGCCAGCGGAAGTTATTTTCTAAAATAGGAGGGGATGGCCATGAAAAGATTTCCGAGTATTGACGAAATAGAGAGTATCCTGAAAAAGGTGGGATGCGGCTTCGATCTTGAGGATTGGGAGATATGGGTCTATAGGGAGTTCATGTGAGGTGAGAGATATGGAGAAGCTGAAAAAGGAGATAGAGGATTTGCAAAAAATCCTCAAGGAGGAGATCGAGAAGGACGTGGAGGTTCTGTTCGATTGCCTCTGGCAAAAGAGGCTTCTGAAAGAGCGATAGAAGTGCCGGCCGTTGTCAGCAAAAGGGGGGTTGATGATGGGAACCAAAAAAGATAGGTGCCCTTTCCGGCCGGCTTAAAAGAGCCATGCTTATTATAGCATATAGAGATCTAGGTTTGAAGCATTAGGGCAGGATGATAATTTCGGCTGAAGTCAGAAATACAGGAAAAAGGAAATAGTAGCAGAATTAAATAAAAATATGTTAATAATAAATTAGGTTGAAGCAAATGGTAAGTTCAGGGAGAAGAGCAATAGAAGATGGCTTTCCCGTAGGTTTAATAAGCTGTCTAGCGGAAAGAGAATCCTGGAGGAAAGAAATCTATAGACCTGTCTATTATATACACAAATGGTGGGCTAGAAGATTAGGATCTGTTTTCAGGGCTATTATAGTTGGATGCTGTAGTGAAAGCGGAAAAAATATTGAGAACATTTTTTACAAGCCAGCGAGATTTTCCGACGTTGTCATTTTTGATCCATTCATGGGAAGCGGTCCAACAATAGGGGAGGCGATTAAGTTAGGATGTCGAGTTATAGGAAGGGATATCAATCCAGTTTCTCATTTAATAGTTTCCAGTTTTGTTCAAAAGTACGACAGACAAGATGTTTTAGAAGCCTACAAAACGATAGAGAAAAAGGCCAGAGAAAAAATACTTGCGATGTACAAGACGACCTTGCCTAATGGAGAGGTTGGAGACGTATTGTATTATTTTTGGGTAAAGACCATCCCATGTCCTTCATGCAATCGAGAGATCGAGCTTTTTACGAGC
>CAYWDH010000090.1:0-4626 GCA_964456985.1 uncultured Eubacteriales bacterium | reverse complement strand
GCTTCAGCCACACCTGAATTTCATTAAGCTCTATTCAACCTCGACTTGTTCATCATCCAGGTTAGGGAGAATAGAGAAGGTATTTTTTTCTTTTTTCTTTAAAGGAAGAGATTTCCTTAGAATAGGAGTCCGTGATTTCCTTAATCGAGGCTCCCTCAATCAATGCCTTTCGTATTTTATGTGTACCCATTATCTTATCAAAATATTCTTCATGGAATGTAAAATTCTCAGGATATTCATCCCTTATTGTTTTGATAATAGAAAGAGTGCATTCAAAAGGTTTGAACGCATCTCTGTCTGTTATATGGATCTGACAGCCGCCGCAGGTCTCCCCTTTATATTTTGATATGACCGGCTTGAACCATGCTTCTCTAAATCCTACTCCCGGGAGTCCGAGGGAATTGAGAGAATCCGTAAGGCTTTTTGCCTCTATCCACGGAGCTCCAAACAGCTCAAAAGGTTTTGTTGTCCCCCTTCCCTCAGAGATATTTGTTCCCTCCAGATAGACCTGTCCGGGATACACAGCGGCTGTATTAAGAGTGGGCATATTAGGGGAAGGAATCACCCAGGGCAGAGACGTATCATCATACCACATGTCTCTTTTCCATCCATTCATGGGGATTACAGTGAGAGATGCTTTTTTTTCTAAAAAAGCATCATTAAAAAGCAGAGCCAATTCTCCCATGGTCATCCCATGTCTCACAGGAATAGGATAGATTCCCACAAATGAGCTGAATTCCGGATATTCCAGTACAGGACCTTCCAAACAGATGCCGTTTATGGGATTCGGACGGTCCAGAACAATAAATTCTATGTTGTTTTCTGCACAGGCCTGCATACACAAAGCCATGGTGGCGATATAAGTGTATATTCTGGTACCGACATCCTGTATGTCGAATATCATGACATCCAGTTTTGAGATCATTTCTTTTTCTGGGGATTTTCCTTTATCCGAAGTATCAAAGGAGCGCATATACTCATCTATTTGATTGAGCATGCCTTTATCTGGTTTCATCGTCTGGCCGTAAAGACTGAATACCGGAAGTTGATAGATATCATCCATATAAAAAGGAATATATTCTCCGGCCTGGGTATTTCCTCTCACGCCGTGCTCAGGACCGTAAAGAGCTGTAAGATCAACATCAGGATGACTGTAGAGAAGTTCTATATCTGTTTTTAAATGAGTATCTACCCCTGTAGGATTTGTAATCAGTCCCACTTTTTTGCCTTTAACAAGATCAGTGTGTCTTTCCAAAAAGACTTCAATCCCGGGTTTCACTTTTTGCGGATTTGATCTGTGTTCATCGCCGGAACAGAAAAACAAGTTTATAAGAGCAAAAACAACAAGAAAAAATACATTAAAATTCCTCATTTTAAAATCCTTTGCTTTGATCTATAAAGGCAGCCTTATGTAAAAGGCTGTTTCCACCCCCAGTTTGCTTTCAACGTTGATCGTTCCCTTGTGTAAATGAATGATATGTTTCACAATGGAAAGTCCCAGTCCTGTACCTCCTACGTTCTTAGAACGGGATTTGTCCACCACGTAAAACCTCTCAAATATGCGCGGCAGATCCTTTTCTGGAATTCCTATTCCTGTATCCTTTACGGAAATATCAATGTTCGAATTCTGTTTTTTTGCATAAATCTGTATGTTACCTTCTTCAGTATATTTTACTGCATTGTCAATAAGGTTTATGAACACCTGCTCCAGCTTAAAAGGGTCTCCTTTGATCTCAGGCATATTCTTTTCTAAATCGATCTCGATCTTCAGCTTTTTTTGTTCCACTGCGGGTTTAAAGATTTTGACGACCCTTAAAAGAAGATCTTCTATGTTCACATCTTGTTTTTTGATCTTGAATTCGTCGGATTCTATTTCAGATATCAAAAGCAAGTCCTTCACTATGCTGATGAGCCTTTCTGTGTTGCGTTTGGCCGTATCGAGATATTTCTTCTGTGTCTCATCAAGACCTTCTATGGTCTCCAGATACCCTTTTATGGATGCGAGCGGAGTTCGCAGTTCATGAGATACATTTACGACAAAATCTTTTTTTATTTTCTCCAGATTTTTTTCTGTTGTGATTTCATGAAAGGTTATCACAATCTCATTTCTTGTCTCAAGATAGTTGGCGCTGCACAAAAAGAATTTTTCATTAAGGACTATTTCCTCGATCTGGGTCTTGTGTTCTTCTTTTGATTTTGAAAAAATGTTTTTAAATTCCGGTACCCTAATAAACTCCCAGTAAAACTGGCCTTCTGGGTCGTTCTTCTTTATGATGGATTTAAAACGGTCGTTACAGAAGATGATTTTTCCTGTATTATCCAGTGTCACAAGCCCCTCTTCCATAGTATGAAGGATGCACATGAGCTGTTCCTTCTGGGCATTTAGATCATCAAACAATTGGCTCAAACGCTCTGTCATGGAGTTAAAGCTCTCGGCAAGTTCTTTCAGCTCCCCTTTCTCTTTTATCAGGACCTGGACGTTCATTTCTCCGGAAGCTGTTTTCCGGGCAGCGTCTCTTAGTTTTCGTATGGGCTTTGATATATTTCGGGATAATATATAAGAAGCGAACAAGGAGGGTATTATCAAGGACAGCACAATGAGAGCGGTGTTTCTGCGGAGATTTGAAAACCAGATGTTTATATCTCCGAAATAAAGACTGAGACGGAGCACGCCTGATATTTTCCCTTTGATGGTCAGTGGAATCCCTATGTACAGCATTTTTTTCTTTACAGTTCGGCTGAACCGGACGGATTTTCCTATTTCCCCAGAATAAGCACGGATAATTTCAGGCCTGTATCTATGGTTTTCCATTGTCTTCGGATTGCTGTCCGAATCAGCAACCACTGTTCCCTTAAGATCTATGACCGTGATCCTTGTGTTTATTTTTTTTCCTAAATCCTTGACATAGGAATCTAACTGACCGAAATTTTCTCCTTCGTACCGCCTGATGACCTCTGGCTGTATGGTAGTCCCCAGATCTTCCAGTCCCTGGGCTAAAGTCTCCAAATGAAACTTTTTTTCAAAAGCATGTGAGAAAACAAGCACCAAGATTCCCAGAGCCAGTATAATAAGGACATATCCTCCGAATATCCTAAAAAAGAATGTTTTTTTCATGTCTCCAGCTTATAGCCTATTCCTCTGATATTTTTTATCAAACTTCCTTTCTTCCCCAGTTTTTTTCTCAGATGCCGTATATGGACATCCACCGTACGGTCCAGCACAGCTTTTTCTTTCCCCCATAAATAATCCAGTATTTTCTCCCTTGAAAACACCCATCCCTTTTTTGAAGCCAGCAGCTCAAGTATCTTGAATTCTGTTGTGGTGAGATCTATTTTTTTTCCTTTTATACGGACTTCATGTTTGGCTTTATCTATGGAGATGTCATCCCCTGCCTTTATTTCCACAGATTCCTGAGTCTGTTCAGAGCGTCTTAACACAGCTTTGACCCGGGCCACAAGCTCTCTGGGAGAAAAAGGTTTGGTCATATAATCATCGGCTCCCAGTTCAAGCCCCAGGACTTTATCCATTTCCTCGCTTTTGGCTGTGAGCATGATGATAGGGATCTCCTTTGTTTCCTGCCTGTTTTTTAAATCTTTGCATATTTCAAGCCCGTCTATATCAGGAAGAAGCAGGTCCAGTACGATAAGATCAGGTTTTTTTTGGAGTAAAAATTCATAAAATTTATTTCCAGATAAAAAGGTCCTCACTTCAAAAAGGGATTTTCTTAAATGAACTCTGATCAGCTCGGCAATATCAGGCTCATCTTCAACAACTGCAATAAATTTACTCATATTGGATTTAAGACCTCAGAAAATTATTTTACTTACAAAACCAGAGGGATACAACAGATATTTTCATTGGAAATCAATTGTTTGTGTGTCACTCGTATTTTGATATGTTTAAAATCATAGATATCCTCAAAAAGTTACCAAGGCTTGGAAATCGAAAAGGGGGCTAACAGGGTAATCGGAAAAGAATATTATTCCTGGGAAGAGAACCTCCATCCGGCTCGGCGGTCATTCATACCGGAGTGAGTCTATCGGGTTGGAAAGGGCTGCTCTGATAGATTGATAGCTGACTGTTGCAAGAGCTATGGCAAATGCAACAAATCCTGAAAGGATAAATGCCTCAATACCGATGCCTCTTTTGTAGGCAAAATTTTGGAGCCACTTAATCATGGCGTAATAAGCGACCGGCCACGCGATCGCATTCGCGATCAAAACCCACTTGATGAAATTCTGCGATAGCTGAAACACGATCGATCCCACTGACGCCCCCAGCACTTTGCGGATACCGATTTCTTTGGTACTTTGCTCAGTCGTATAGGAAGCCAACCCGAAGAGACCGAGACAAGCCACAAAAATTGTGATGAAAGCAAAAAATGTTATGATCTGACTCAATCGCTCTTCAGAGTTGTAGAGGGCATCGAAATTCTCGTCCACAAAAAAGTATTCGAGGTTTCTCTCCTTCTCGAAGGAATCCCAAGTCTTGGTAATGAAGGACAAGGTTCGTGGGATATCGTCCGTGTTCATCTTGATGGACAGGTAGGTTTGGCGCTCAGGACTGAGATATATGGCAAGGGGTCCGATGACTTCTTTGAGAGAGCAGTAATGAAAATCCTTGAC
>CAYWDH010000089.1:0-4909 GCA_964456985.1 uncultured Eubacteriales bacterium | reverse complement strand
GAACCATGCCCGCTCACCTCCTGATGACTTCAGAACCAACCAGCCTGCCTGAAAGTCTGGATGAGGCATGATATTATTTATCTTACAGGATAAGCGTAGTCCTTAACCTGGTTATTCACGAGTCGAGATTGCTGCAGATGTGAGGCGCAGGGTGTGAAGCTGTGGTCCTTTTAATTTTTACTTGTGTGGGTTTGGTCGGTTCTTTATAATGAACCTGAGTCATTTAGGTGAGGGAAACATGCATGAAAAATTCGAAGAAATAGAGAGTCAGTTCCAGGAACTGAAAAAAAAATTCAAGCAGAAAAAAATCTCTGAAAGAGAGTTCAGATATAGATTAAAAAAGTTAAGACTCAATGCACCTGACGGAAGATGTTGGACTATTGGAGCGAGGTCAGGCAAGTGGTATTATTTTGATGGAGATAAGTGGATTGAGGCCGACCCTCCTTCTCTTCAGCAAGGAAAAGCCATATGTATCTACTGCGGATTTGAAAACGATATTCATTCTGAAATCTGTGAATACTGCGGAGGAAGGCTTGACTCCAAAAAGATAAAATGTCCGGAATGCGGATTTCTTCTGGAATCGCCTGACCAGACTTGCCCGGTGTGTGAAATAACATCTGATAAGCAAACAAAAGAAGAGGAACCAGAAGAAGAGAAAACAGACGATTTCAGCCAGACATCCTGGGATGAGATTGAAGAGATGGAAGAGCAGGGAGACCAGGATGAAGAGAAGATGGAGATGGAAGAGACCGCTGTTGAAGCAATTGCGGATTTAAATGAACCCAATTATATCGCCCGCTTTGTCAGTCCTTCTTCATTTTTTCTCTTGTTCGGAATATTTGGACTGACTGTAGGATTATCTTTGGGTGCTGTTGTGGGAGCCACATCCCTTTTTTCCGGTTTCGTTGAAACACTTCCCGAATTTTTCAGCGCTCTTCAGGGTAAAATCCATGGAGGCTTTTTGTTCGGACTTTTTGGCGGATTGCTGGGCCTTTTATTCTTGGGCGTGGTTGGATTTTTAACGGCTGTTGTTGTCAATATGATTCTGTCTCTTATCGGTGGGATTAAGCTGCGTATTGATAAGATTGAAAAGTGACATTATTATCAATTTTAAAAAAAAGTTGTACCGTTTCATCAAGCATTTTTTTTTATTTTCTTGAGGAAGAGATTCGTAAGTTATTTATTATTCAATAATTACGTATAACCCTTTTATTAACAATAACTTGAAAATAGTATACAAGTTATTGTGCAATTTGTCATATCTCCCAGTAATTCATAGAAATACGTTCAAAAAACAGCTGTTTTTTCACAGTTTTTCCACAGATTTTGTGAAAAAATCAAAGTGACAAAAAACAGCAGATATTTTAGGGATTTTTTGCCAAAGTATAGGCGATCTGTCCTAAAGATATCAGCTCATCGTTGGGAGAATAATGAACAGGGCGCAGGACATTAAAGTTCATATTCTTGAGCTTTTGTGTAGTACGGCGCAGAAGGTATTTGTTTAGAAAAACGCCTCCGGCAAGAACAACGGTATCAATTCCATGATTTTTACGGATTTTTCCACCCATCTGAATAAGTACCTCGGCCAGGGTGTTGTGAAACCGTGCGGAAATGATGGGAATCGGAACATTTTTAGCCATGTCACTGACAATGGAGCGGATGGCGCTTGAGAAGGATATAATATAAGGCATGGAGTCTCCGCTTATATTAAAATCATAGAAACTTTCTGTTTTATCATCTGCGGCTGACTCCAGACGAATGGGAGCTTCCGCTTCGAATTCGACTTGCTCCGGTGCCAGACCGGTAAGAAAGGATACAGCATCAAAAAGACGTCCACAGCTTGATGCCTGAGGACAGCATATATTTTTATTTATCATCTGCTGGATAGCGGTGAGCTTTTTAGGATGTATTCTGCTCATGACACCGGTTGGAAGAAGCTTCTCTTCATAAGCATCCATAAGATAGGCAAGAGCCATTCGCCAGGGCTGTTTGGCTGCCAGGTCTCCTCCGGGAAGCGGCATGTATTTGAAATGTCCGGCTCGAGTGTATGTGTGATAATCAGCGATAAGAAATTCAGCTCCCCAGGCCGTGCTGTCTCCTCCGTATCCGAATCCGTCCAGTATGATTCCCAGTACTTTTTTGCTTCTGTCAAGATGATGTTCCAGCATAGCTGCCAGAGCATGGGCATAATGATGCTGGACTTTTAGATGAGGGATTCCCATCCTTTCGGCAAATCTGGTTGTGTGAAAATCAGGATGAAGGTCTGAAACCACAGCATCAGGTTTGAATTCAAAAAGCTTGGAGAGGTGCGCTATGGTCTCTTCAAAGTATGTATAGTTCTGGTATTCATCCAGATCTCCAAGGAATTGGCTTGTTATCACATATCCTTTTTTATAGATGGATATGGTATCTTTCAGTTCTCCGCCCAGGGCCAGTATTTGCTTTTTTGAAACTAAGAATTCAGGGACTTTTTGGGGGTAGGGAACATAACCTCTGGCCCGTCTTAAAAACAAGGGTTTCCTGTCCACGACTTTCATAACAGAGTCATCGGATCTCATATGAATGGGACGGTTATGGGTGAGAATATAATCACAGAGAGCATTGATTCCCTCGCTTTCATCTTTCATGATTGGGGAGTCTTTTGGATTTGAGCTTGTGGCAACGACGAGGTCCAGGTCCTGGAGGAGCAGATAGTGCAGGGGAGTGTAGGGAAGCATAAAGCCGGTTTCATTTAAGAACGGAGCGATACCAGGGATATCTTTTTTTTTGCGCAGCAGGACAATAGGCCTTTGCACCGAACAAAGCTGTTCTTTCTCATATGGATCCATAAACCCGTATTTTTCAATGACAGGGAGTCCTGATGCCATAAGAGCAAAAGGCTTTGTTTTTCGTTTTTTTATTTTTCTTAATCTGTCCACTGTTTTTTTATTAAAAGGGTCGCACACCAGATGGAAACCTCCTAATCCTTTGACTGCAAGAATGCTTCCTTGCTTAATAAAAACAGTGGCTTGATGGACACCGCCCCTTATTTTCTCTCCGGTTGAACTTTTTTTCAGTTCGATTTCCGGTCCACAGTCAGGGCAGGCCACAGGCTGGGCATGGTAACGCCTGTCAGACGGGTCTGTATATTCCTTCTGGCACTGGCTGCACATCATGAAATGCGACATTGTTGTCTGGGCTCTGTCATAAGGAAGGGTTTTGACAATGGTATACCGGGGGCCGCAGTCCGTGCAGTTAATAAAAGGATATCTGTACCTTCTATCCTTGGGGTCCAGCATTTCTCTTCTGCAGTTATCACAGATAGATATGTCCGGAGAGATAAAGACAAAACTCTGGCTGCGCTTGCTCTTTTTTATTTCAAACTGCTGGCAGCCTGTAAATGCCGCAGGCTGTCTATCGATATTTTCTATCTGAGCAAGAGGAGGTTTCTCCTTATTGATGGCCTGGAAAAACAGGTTGAAGTCATCGGCTTCCTTGGATTCAAGGTGGATTTTGACTCCAAAACCTATGTTTTTGACCCAGCCTTTATATCCGAACCTTTTTGCAAGGCGGTAGATAAAAGGCCTGAAGCCGACGCCTTGAACTACTCCGAATACGACCGCATCTGCAGCACGAGATTTTTTCATTTCACTGCTTTTTATGTCTCTTCTTTGATCTGCTTTTCCAAATTCTTTATTCTTTTTTCACTTCTGTCTATTTTTGAGTAATAGAGGGATAGCATCTCGTTTTTCAATCTATTATCGTTTGCCAGCCTTCCAAGGCTTTTGAAAAAGGGATTTTTCTCTTCTTCGAGACTTTTTATTTTTTCCGCTTTTTTATCCCTGGTCTTCTCCCATTCCCGGATTTCTTTTTGAAACTTTTTGGTCTCCTGTTTCCTGTGAGCTTCAAGGTCTTTTGTTTTCTGGTTGAGCTCGTCTATTTCTATTGACAGCTGTCTTGCCTTGCCTTCCAGACCTGTTTTCTCTTTTACGAGGTCTTTTATTTGAGCATCTGTGCTGTTTTTCTTCTCCTGCCATTCTTTTATACTGTCTTCATGGTTTTTTGTTTTGGATTTCTTTTCCTCTTTATCCATTGCAGCATTGTTTTCCAGTTCTAGAAGCTCTTTTTTTGACAGTGTGATTTTTTTTGCTGTTTCTTCTATAACAAAGTGCTTTTGGGTAACTTCAGATTCCAAATCCTTTTCTTTTCTCTTGATGCCCTGAATGTCTTGAAGTACGGGCGTAATTTTATTTTTGATTTCCTGTTCGTTCCTGTCCTGTTTTTTCTTGAATTTTTCGAAATCTTTATTAAGCTCTTCTATTTTGGATATGGATTCCTTTTTTTCTTCTCCGAGCTCTCCGATTTGTTCTTCAAGTTTGAGGATTTGTTTTGACAGAGATCCTGAGGAAGGGACCTTTATATTTTGGGACCAGGCTGTCCTGCCGAGTTCAAGCTGAATGTTTTTGATCTTTTGCTGTTCTCTTTTTAACATCTGCTGGAGCCGGATTTTCTTGATCTTTTTTTTAAATCCCATAAAAAACATATTGAGTTTTTTACGCAGATCTTTATCTCTTAAGAAAATAAAAGCGAGAAGCAGAAGAATGACGCAGAGCATAAACCAGAAAAGCCAGAAGGGGAGACCTTCAGCTGTTTCCGGAGGGATTTCCTGATTAGGAAAAATACTTGCGAGCAGTTTTGCCATTTTATAATGTTTGCATCCTTTTTTATAGAGAAACTGCTATTTTTCATGATTACCCCGGATTTGTCAAGATGCTCATTAGGGACTCAATAGGTATGGCTTGTGCTTTTGACTTTCATCAGGCAAGCTGGTTCTTCAGCCCGCTGATTTTTCCCGGCGAGTAAAATCAGCTTATTCCTCGGCTCGCTCTCCTCTTTGAGGAACCATGCCCGCTCGCCTGCGGATGACTTC
>CAYWDH010000088.1:0-4914 GCA_964456985.1 uncultured Eubacteriales bacterium | reverse complement strand
GGGGTATATCGTAGGAGGGATTGATTCACAGGGGACTATCACTCTAGACAGGGTCGTGCCGGCTCCCCATCAGCTTTTCGATTCCTTTTTCCCGGGTCATTCTATGGAAGTATGGACTGAGAATGGTCCTGTTAAAGGAGTGCTGGCGATCCCCTCGCTTCATATCTTTCCCAGAGAGGAAAGAGAAAATTTCGCAGATTACTTCACTCTTGACACAATGAGACTTGATGTAGGGGCTTCCAGCAGAGAACAGGTATTGAGGAAAGGAATCCGGAACTGTGCACCCGTGACGCCAACCAAAAAAATAGGTCATCTGCAGGATAGGAAAATGGTTGGTTATTTTTTAGGGCAAAAGGCATGTACAGCGCTTCTTCTGAAAATAGCTGAAAAGGTCCTATCTGAAGAAAATCTCGGAGAGGTCACAATAGGCTGGCTGGCTCAAACCAAAATGGTTTCGCGAGGTTCTAATCCCAGAGCTTGTGTGGGGGGAGTGAGAGCGGAAAAATCTTTGGATTCTTTTGAGAATATCATCATCGGTGTTTTTCAGACTGATGGTTTAAAAAATGGGGATATTCATATTGGAGAGGGGCCGGTTTTAATCAATATAGGAAGGCAAGATTCAAAACTCAAGAGATTGATCCTCGAGAGCGCTGAAAGCCAGGACATCAAAATTCAGACAGCCGGAGAGTATGAGTCTTTGCTTTTAAATGCGTTTTCAGGCGGTGAAAAAGATTCTGCAGGACTTTTTATTCCGGCTAAATTTGCTTTTTCTCCATCAGAAGTCATTGATTTCAATGATGTTAAAGCATTGGAGAAACTGGTAACGTCCATTCTTTCCGAGAGGAGAAAAAGATGAAAAAATTATCTATTTATGCCGTGATAATTTTTATGTTGGGTTCGATGATGTCTTGCCTTGCCCGACAACCGGAATCAAAAGCATGGAGTCTGTTAAAAGAGATGCTTTTAATTCCCGGAGTTTCCGGCCAGGAAAGCCGCGTTGCTGATTTTGTTTTGTCATCGATTCCAGGATCTTTGAACCCAAATAGAGATGAGATGGGAAATGTTTGGTTTACAGCCGGGGAAGGGGAGCCTCATATTGTATTTGTGGCGCATACAGATGAGATCGGCCTTATCGTTGAGCAGATCACTCCAAAAGGTACACTAAAAGTCTTAGGGAAAGGAGGTTTTTTCCCTAAGATGTACGAGGGTCATTTGGTCGTTGTCTATACAAAAAAAGGTCCTGTTGATGGAGTTGTGGTTCCCAGAAAAGGATCTTTTTCTAGGACTCTGGATGTTTCTTCTTTTGGAATCAAAGATATTGAAATATATCTGGGTGTTTCCACAAAAGGAGAGGCAGAGAATTTAGGAGTATCTCTGGGTGACCAGATAACCATAAAAAAAACAATAACCGAACTCTCTCCTGAGCTTCTTTGTGCCAGGGGAGTGGATGACAGGGCAGGATGTGCTGTGCTGCTGGATGCTGTGGGGAAGGTCGACTGGGACAAAATCAGAGGCAAAAGAGTCACATTTGTCTGGGATGTCCAGGAAGAGATCGGTCTGTACGGAGCATCAAGGATGGCAGAAGTACTGGATGCAGACTATGTGTTTCCCGTTGACACATTTGTGTCTTCAGATGCTCCTTTTGATTCAAAAAGATTTGCCCGGCTTCCGTTAGGTCAAGGAGCAGTGATCCGTGCTATTGACAGCAGCAGTATCACACCCTGGACTTATGTTCAAAAAGTCAAAAATATCGCTGAATCGAATCACATACCTGTCCAGACAGGAAACACCAGAGGAGGAAACGATGGCTCTGTATTTGTTCCAAAAGGGGCTGTAAACATCCCTCTCTCATGGCCTGGCGTCTATTCTCATTCTTTTATCGAAAAGATCCACAAGAAGGACCTGGAAGCTTTGAGCGATCTGGTGGTGGTTCTTGCAGAGAATTGGGAATAAGCCAGATCTCCAAAATCGTTGCTGCTCCGTTACAATATCACAGAGATTAAGTAGTAGGGATTAATCTGTCTTCGGGTAGAGCATGGCATTCAGCAGGAATTTGTAGGAACCGTGAGACTGAGCTCTATACTGGCATTGGATTCCTATCAGGATGAGGTGGCCTTTTTTGTATGTCACATCAACCACAGCCGGACTCCGGCTGATGGCATCTTCGCCTAAGAGCCATCCGCTGAGAAGGATATCTTTTTTAGGAAAGCTCGCCACAATGGTTCTGTCCCATTCCATCCCAGGTGGATTGGTCCGGAAAGCAAGGCTTCGGGAAAAGACCACGGGGGTTTCTTTATTCAGTCCATAGCCTATAGGTGTTTTTGGGTCAACATTCACTTTCAGTATGGATGACGGGCAGAAAAACCTATCCCTTGATACATTTTCCAGAGCATTGGATACAGGAGGTTTGAATTCATTAATGGCCAGTTCACAGGCGGCGTTTAAAGTAACCAGGATTCCTCCCTCTGAAACAAAATTCTTTAAAGCCTCAACTCCTTCTTTGCCGATCCCTCCTTGGTATTCCTGGGGACCTTCTGTATAGTATCGGGAGTATCTGGACCTTGAACCAGGTTTTCCTGTTTTTATGATATCAGGATTTTCGCTGGCGAAGATAACCACGTCGAATTTATCCTTTAGATCAGCAGGCTCATCTTTTTTGCCTTTAAAATCTTTGTTGTGGATAGTTGTGTAGGGGATTTCCAGGTCATCGAGAACATAACGGGTCCAGCCTTCATCCATGTTTGATCTCCACGACTGGTAAAGCGCTATCCTTGGATTCTTTAACGGGTCTTTTTGTATGTCTGAAATATCATCGATCGTGTAAGCTTTGACATTCCATTTATTGAGCAGCGTCGGTAGATCTTTTTGGACCTGGGGAGTGTTTTCAATCAAAAAGCTGCCGAAGCATGTATGGAATCCATCTCCATTCACAGGTTCTTTGGAACGAAAAACATTTGGATTTGTTTTGAGCAGAGAAAAGACCACCGAATAAGAGGCGTTTTGTTTGGAATCCAAAACGATATATTTTGTATCTGCTGAAGGAACCTGGATTTCCGGGTCGGGGATCTCATTCACTCTGACAAGTTCTGTCTCAAATGCGGTGTCGATTTGTTCACAGTCCACTCCCATCTGGAGCGGAAGCGTCCAACCGGCATTATCATATGGTGGCACCGGAGGGCCTCCTGGATACTGCCTCATATTCGGGTATTCCTGTTTTTCAAGGAGAGTTTGAGCATAGGGCCTGTAGGGCTGGGACATAAGGACGACGAATGAACCTGCAGGGAAGAACTTTCCATCTGCAATAAAGTCTTTTTGAGCCTGGTGTATTTCGATTCCCCCTAATTTTAAAATTTCAAGCATACGAAGCATTGTGGGGTAGTCTCTTTGGTCTTTGGAGATAATGAATGCGAAGGGATTGCCTTCTTCCCTTATTTCGATTTCGTCTTTACACATCTTATAAAAATTAAAGAGAAAGTCTTCTTTGTGGAGGTAGGCTGTTTCAACAAGGCTTTTTGACAGAGTGAGCTCGTAATCGACGATATCTCTCAATCTCCACCATCCGCCCATCCATGGGTCCGGGAACTGCAATCTTTTTTCCATATAGGAATCAGGGATTTCTGTCGGGTCTATGTAAATCGGAGTTGCGACACGGACGGAAGCCATTTCGCTGAGCAGCCCTATGCAGTTGTGAAGCCAGGAAGTATCATCACAGGCTCCGATCCACCAAGCCGTAAAGCTTCTTGCGTGAACTATGCCTTTGAATCCGTTTTTCTGGAGGTCATAGGCCATATTAGTTCCACAGAGGGCTACGCCTCTCCAGAGAAGGGGATGTATGGTGGGAACAGGAGGGTCCATGAACGGCGGAACGAACAGACGGGCTCCGGTCGAACCCATTTGGTGTTCGTCTATATGGACCTGAGGGATCCAGTCTTGATAAAGGACTTTTGACACGGCTCTGGTCTCTTTGAGATTGAACATGTACCAATCGCGGTTGTCATCATGGCCTGCGTAATGATGATAGAGCCATGGCATATTCGAGCCTTCATATTTCGTACCCAACCATTTTCTGTACCATTCTGTCACCATCTGTTCTCCATCTGGATTTGTGGATGGGACCAGAAGCACGATCACGTCCTTGAGAGCTTTTTCAGAGTCAAAGGAAGTGTTTCCCGTGACCAGGTCATAGGCAAGCTCCATAGACATCTGGGAAGAAGCGATTTCTGTTGAATGGATATTGCATGTTAGTAGAAGAATGGCCTTTCCTTGTTTGGCAAGATTTTTTGCTTCCTCAGTGCTTAAATCTCTGGCATCCCTTAATCTTCTGGTTATTTCGGTGTAAGTATCCAGCTTTTCCATGTTTTCTTCGTCGGATATCACGGCCATAATCATGGGTTTCCCAAGTGTAGATTTTCCGATAGTCAAAACCTGGATCTTGTTGGATTCTTCAGCCAGCTTTTTGAAGTAGTTTGTTATCTGGGTATAATCGGCAAGTTTTTTATCAGCGCCTACTTTGTGACCAAGGAATTCTTCCGGATGCGTCTGTGCGGAGAGTGCAAGCGGAAGAAGGAGTAAAGTGATACAAACAAAAACGATACTTTTTTTGCTCATAATAAAATCCCTCCATAAAATGATTTTTTGTGAAAATATGATGACAATGGATTTGATTGACCATAATATATGCAAGACTTTTTTTCTATCACTTCTCTATCGGCATGTCAAGATAATCCTGGTTATTCATAAAAGCTGCTGATAACACATTCACAATCAAGCCTGTTCTGTACATTTTTATAGTTTTCTAAGAAACCATATAAGATTGTTACCTTTCTTAATGTTTATACTTTTATTTTATCATCGGCAGCTTTTACCTTTTAGGCGAGCCGATCTCACAGCATCTGCATTGTTGCAGGGCATTTG
>CAYWDH010000087.1:0-5055 GCA_964456985.1 uncultured Eubacteriales bacterium | reverse complement strand
ATAATTCATCATTCGGTTCGTCTTCATTCCATGACTTTTTTGAAAATATTTTTAGTTCTTCTCAAAAGCAAACGAGTTTGACTCCGCAAAAGGGTGAGGACCTTCTTTATTCCATGAGGCTCGGGTTTTATGATGCCATTAGAGGGATTAAAACACGTATCAAACTGAACCGTATGGTCTCGTGTCCTGAATGCGGTGGCCAGGGAACTATTGCCGGAAAAGGAAATCAGACATGTCCAGTATGCGGAGGATCAGGATACACCACTATGCAGAAAGGAGCTATGAGGTTTCAAACGACCTGTCCCTCATGCAGAGGACAGGGTGTTTCTAAAGGCAAAGAATGCCCCAAATGCCACGGAATAGGCCAGGTTAGAAAATCCGAACTTATCAATGTTAAAATACCGGCTGGGGTCAATACAGGTTCAAAAGTCAGGATCGCTGGCAGAGGAAATGCAGGGAAAAGAGGAGGTCCTCCAGGAGATCTTTTTATCACCATTGATGTAGAACCTCATTCTTTTTTTAAGAGAGAAGGTTCAAATATATATGTTAAGGTCCCTGTTACAGTGCCTGAGGCCACATTAGGGGCTAAAATTAATGTTCCCACCATTATGGGGAAGAGCACTATAAAAATCCCTCCTGGCACAAAATCAGGGCAAAAGTTCAGGTTAAGAGGAAAAGGAACGCCGAAAATCGGGCAAAAATCCAGTGGAGATCAATTCGTAGAAGTCGTTATCGTGCCTCCTTCTTTTCATGATGAAAAAATCCGGAGCCTCATGAAAGAGCTTGAAAAAGCTTCTGACCAGAATCCAAGAGAAGGACTGGGAGTATGAAATGGTAAAAGACACGACAAATGAAAAAAAGAATAAATATTATTATATAAGCACAGTCGCCAATGTATACAATGTTCATCCACAGACATTAAGACTCTATGAAAGAGAAGGCCTTTTAAAACCTTCGAGAAGTAAAGGCAACACCAGGCTATATTCGGAAGAAGATCTCAATCGCCTAGAATTCATTCTGAATCTAACGCGAGATCTGGGCGTTAATTTGGCCGGTGTGGAAGTGGCCATAAATATGAAAGAAAAAATGGAAAAAATAGAAAAGGAAGTCAATGAATTCCTCAATTATATAAGAATGGAGTTTTTCGAAGGCAGAGAAGAAGAATTCGAGACAAAAAAGGATTCTCTGGTCAGGCTGAACAAAACAAAGATAATAAAAATAGAACAAACAAAAAACAAACAGGAGTGAAATGAAAAAGAAATATCCGAAAAATTACCAGTCAAGTAATCTGAAACTCTACTTGAACCAGATAGCCCCATTCATTCCACTCGAACAGGAAGAAGAAAAAAGGCTTGGTAGGCTGATTCAGAAAGGAGACCAGGGCGCTTTGAAAAAACTAATCGAATCGAACCTGAAATTCGTGGTCTCCTATGTTAAAAAATACAGAGGTATGGGGCTGAGTATTCTGGACCTGATCAATGAAGGAAATGTAGGGCTTATTGAAGCAGCAAAAAGATATGATCCGGATAAGAATGTCAAATTTATTTCCTATGCTGTGTGGTGGATAAGACAGGCTATATTCAATGCGCTTACCAGAAATTCAAGGATTTATCACATCCCGCAAAAATTATCAGATCAAGTCTCTGAAATGAAAAAAGTCAGGGCGAGATTGAAAAAAGACCTTGGCAGAAACCCAACAAGAGAAGAAATCTCCAGGGAAATGAAGATCAAAATTACGGATGTGGAAGACTTGGAAATCCTAGAGGAAAAAAATCTTTCTTTAAGTGATAAATATTATGACGAGGAGATAGAAATTGGGGATAAGATTCAGGATACCCTTTCCCCTTCAGTGGAATATTTGATAATTAAAGGTGCCATACAGGATCAGATCAGAGACGTGCTTGAAGAACTGGATGATAAAGAGGCTTTTGTGTTAAGATTAAGGTATGGGCTCGATGACAACAGGCCGAAAACACTGCAGGAAATCGGTGACATACTCCATCTCACAAGAGAAAGGATAAGACAGATAGAAGAAAAAGCAAAAGCGAAGCTGTCAAGATCTCACACGATGCAGCAGCTCAGAGGATATTTAAACTAATGAAACAAGAAACTTGTCCTAAATGTGAAGGGACCGGCTGGGTTATTGAAACAGATTCAAAAGGGAAGTCTGTAGCCAAGAGATGTGCCTGTTATATTGAAAATACGACAAAGGTTCTTATAAAACAGGCTAATCTTCCGAAAAGGTATGAGGATTGCACTTTTGAGAATTTTGAAGTCCACAACCCTTCTCATAAAAATGCCCTTAAAATTTCAAAAAAATTCGTTAAAAATTATCCGGTACAGGAAGTAGGACTGCTTTTTCAGGGACCGTGCGGGGTCGGAAAGACTCACCTGGCCGTGGCTATTATAAATGAACTGATAAAAAGCAAATCTGCTCAGTGTTATTTCTGCGATTTCAGAGACCTTATCAGGAACATACAAAAAAGCTATTCCTCAGAGTCTTCCATGAGTGAATCTGATTTGATCGCGCCCATTTTTTCCAACAATGTTTTGGTTCTGGATGAGCTGGGCGCAAAAAGGACATCTCCCTGGGTCGAAGAAACGGTCTTTTATATTATAAATCACCGATATAATCACAAAAAACTTACTATCTTCACATCGAACTACCTTGACAGGGGAGAAGAAGAGGAAGATAAAAGGATCCCTTATTTCAAAAAAGGCAGCTCCTACAATAAAGAGGAAGACAGCCTTGTTGACAGGATAGGAGTAAGGCTTCGCTCCCGTATCTATGAGATGTGCAAGCTGGTTACCATGGAAGGTGATGACTACCGCAAAAAAGTAAAGCAGGCTGGTTACCGTTTTTAATAGGAACCCTTCATAAAACAACCGCTCTTCCCATTAGATAAAGGTTGCACTTAACAGTCTTTTTTGCTATAAAATATGTTCTCTCACTCCTCGGTAGCTCAATAGGCAGAGCGGGTGGCTGTTAACCACTAGGTTGGGGGTTCGAGTCCCTCCCGGGGAGCCAAGCCTCAGGTTATCCATTTTATGCTTTATTTTGCTTTGTCTTTCTATGAATTTTTGATATTTTTTTTTCATACATGTCTTTAGTAATCCTAATTATCTGTCCATATTCGAACAATCGGCGTTCACAAACGGACATTTTTTTTCCTTTTTCTTAGAAGCTCGGAAATTTCAATCTATTTTGTTCATCTGGTATATAGTTTGCATAGATATCATCAAGAAGGAGAGAATAATGCTCAAGAATTATTTAAAAATCGCACTGAGAAACATAAAAAAGCACAAGGGCTACTCTTTGATCAATATCGCTGGACTGGCCGTAGGAATGACATGCTGCATCCTCATCCTGCTGTGGGTTCAGGACGAGATGAGCTATGACAGATACAATGAGAATGCGGATCACGTCTACCGTATTACCTATGCTGAGGAGATCGGTGAGGCTTTCGACCATTATGCCAACTCTCCCTTTGCCGCAGCACCTGCTTTTGCGGCCGAAGTGCCTGGAATCAGTGCTTACACAAGGCTGTGGCAGCGAACGGGCCTCATCAAATATGCAGGGAATAATTTCGATGAACGGAACATCTTTTACGTAGATAAAGACTTTTTTAATATTTTTTCTCATGATTTCATCGAAGGCAATCCGTCTACAGCCCTAGAAAACCCAGGTTCAATAATCCTGACCCGGGATATGGCCAAAAAGATTTTCGGTGATCAAGAAGCTCTGGGAAAAACCCTGAACCTCTCCGCCGACGGGGATCTACAGGTGACCGGAGTTGTCGAAAATGTTCCCCGAAATTCCCATTTCCATTTCAATTACTTGGTTTCGATAAACACAATCCAAGGAAGGCGTGCCGATTTCTTGGACGCCTGGCTTGTCATTGCAGGATGGTCCTATCTACTTCTCGATGAGAATACCGAAGCTGAAAATATAGAAGCAAAATTAGCTCCCGTTGTAGAAAAGCATACCGGCGAAGAGGCCAGGAATTATGGAACGAAGATGTTCTACTATCTTCAACCGCTGACAGATATACACTTAAGATCCAATCTCGAAGGGGAGATCGAAGGGAATGGCGATATCCGCTATGTCTATGTCTTCTCACTCATCGCAATATTTATTCTTCTGATAGCATGTATCAATTTTATGAATCTTTCCACGGCCCGCTCTGTCAACCGGGGAAAAGAGGTCGGATTGAGAAAGGTCCTAGGTGCACAAAGAAGACGGCTGATCATCCAGTTTTTGATAGAATCCACAGGTTATGCATTCGTTGCTTTGCTCCTGACTCTTAATCTTATCTGGTTCTTGCTGCCTTTTTTTAACGGCCTTACCGGAAAAGAGATCTCCATGGCGAATCTTATGAGATGGGGAGTTGTTCTCGGTTTATTCGGACTTGTGGGATTCACCGGCTTGATGGCCGGGAGCTATCCGGCTTTCTACCTTTCCTCCTTCCAACCCCTCCAAACGATCAGGCAAAAGTGGCAAAAAGGGACGGTCCGGTCGGTCCTCCGAAATGTTCTTGTTATCCTTCAATTTGCCATTTCTATCGCCCTCATCATAAGCACGGTCGTCGTTTTGAAACAGTTGAACTTCATGAAAAATCAAAAACTTGGTTTTGAAAAGGAACAGGTGCTTGCTCTATACACACGAGGTCAAGGTATCGCCCAGCAGTACGAGGCGTTCAAGAACGAACTGAAAAAAAACGCGAACATTTTGGAGGCTTCCTATTCCAACGGCGTCCCAGGACGAACAAATTCCATCCTCACTACATTTCTTGAAGGGAAAGCAGATAGCGAATCTTTTACCTTCGATTATATTTTTGCCGATTATGACTTTCTCATGACCTATAAGATCGAAATTCTGGAAGGAAGGGATTTCTCCAGGGATTATGGGGGAGACAGCGAAGGCGCTTTTCTGATCAATGAAACCGCCAGATCGAAACTGGGATGGGGAGAGGACACACTCGGTAAAAAAATCGGATATTCCCGGGAAATCATGCGGCCGATCGTGGGAGTCGTCAAGGATTTTCATTACCGCTC
>CAYWDH010000086.1:0-5416 GCA_964456985.1 uncultured Eubacteriales bacterium | reverse complement strand
GGGCTCGCCTGATGAAAGTCAAAAGCAAAGGAAGGATAAGAAGGCTGATTTTATGAATGACCTGGTTGACATTGTTTCAGGTGTATGCTACTTTTTGGAATCAAAAATGAACTTTATCCAACTGATTTTAAAAGCCAGTATCATTGTAAAGATCGTCCTGCTGGTCCTTCTATTTTTTTCCGTTTTTTCCTGGGCCATCATATACTTCAAGAGAAAGACCTTTAAAAACGCACAGGTAGAATCGAAAAAATTCATGTCTGTTTTCAAAAAAAGCCGAAATCTTGCAGAGGTCAACAACGCGTCTCAAAAATATAAATCAAGCCCTCTGGCATCCCTGTTTCAATCAGGATTCAAAACACTGGCCTATATAAAAAAGACCAATCCGGAATCCCATTTGACCTCGGAAAACCTGGAAAGCGTAAACAGGGCCCTCATAAAAGCCTCAAATAAAGAAGTCAGACGGTTTGAGAAAATGATGGGCTTTCTAGCCACCACAGGAAGTGTCACTCCTTTTATCGGGCTTTTCGGGACCGTGTGGGGCATCATGGATTCTTTCATTGGTATCGGCTTAGAAAAAACAGCAAGTCTAACCACTGTCGCACCTGGTATTGCCGAGGCTCTGGTTGCCACTGCATTGGGCCTCTTCGCAGCCATTCCTGCAGTTATTGCCTATAATCACTTCCTCCAGAAAATTAAAGAGTCCGTAAGTGATATGGAAGATTTTTCCATTGAATTTATCAGTATAACAGAAAGACTCTATGGCATTTAAATACAGACCTATAAGAAAAAAAGAGGTGGGCACCTCTCTATCTGAGATAAACGTGACCCCTCTGGTCGATGTCATGCTGGTCCTTCTTATTATATTCATGGTCACAGCTCCCATGATGCAGTCAGGTATCGGAGTGAACCTCCCCCAGGCAGAGACCGAGTCAACTCCGGCGGACGAAGGATTGACTCTGACCATCACCAGCGACAGATATATTTATATCGAAGACCAGGCGATCAACCAGTTCCTCCTGGAGCAAAGGCTCAAGGAATATTTTTACGGAAAGGAAGAAAAAGTTGTTTTTATAAGGGCTGACGAGAGCCTTCCTTTTGGTTTCGTCATCCACATCTTGGATATTGTTAACAAAGCAGGTGTCCAGATGGTAGGCCTTGTGGTCAAGCCTCTTGAGGAGAGAAAAGACTAATGAGCCAGACTGCATCAAATAGAGAATTCAAGGCATTCAGGCAGGCTCTCATAATATCCGCTTCCGCACACCTGGTTCTTTTTATATTCATATTGATATCTCCGTACATCCCAACTCGTTCAAAGAAAGGTATGATCCACTATGTCAATGTCGTCTCTTTTCCCGGCGGTGGAGGCGGCGGCGGAGGTAGCGGTGCACTCGGTCCTCCGCCAGATAAAAGCACACAGAGTGAGACTCTCGCAGAAACAGCGCTCCCCGAACCTGAAAGAGAAAGCCTCAGTGACCTCACTGTACCAAAATCCCTTGAAAAGCAGGAACCGTCCCTGAGGTACCCTGTTGACAAGCCCAAAAGAGAAAAAAAGACTGACAGTGAAAAAAAATCAGTCATCCAGAAATCCACAAAGACACCTAAGGCAAAAAGCAAATCAGGTAAGTCTGATTCAGGCTCAGGGACCGTGGGAGGCGGCGGTTCTGGGCTGAGAATAGGAGTAGGAGGCGGCAGCGGCAGTGGAGGCATAGGTTTCGGCTCTGAGTATTCTTCTCAGATAGGCATGTCTTCATTTCCTTATACATGGTATTTGCAGACATTGCATTCAAGAATATCCAGCAACTGGTTTACCTCCCGTATAAAAACAGGATTAAGCGGAGACTATTTCACTTCCGTATCATTTAGGATCTATAAAGACGGCCATATATCAGAACCTGAAATACTGGAATCAAGCAATGTCAAATCTCTTGACCTTTCCGCGATACGAGCGGTGCGCTCCTCTGCTCCATTCCCCCCTCTGCCTACAGAATACAAAGACGAATATCTTTTAATACGTCTCATATTTGAGCACACAAAATGAGAAAAACACATATCCCTCCAGCTCTTTTCCTGCTTTTTTTCCTTTCCACAAGCCTGCTGAGCCCTCAGCAGGAAGTCGTCATGAGGATACGGGAGGGAATGCCGGTTATCCCGGTTGCTGTCCCTAAGATCGTAACCAACAGCGATTCTCCGGAAGTGAGCTCGGCTGCCTCGACTCTTAGGGAAGTGATCATCTCCGACCTAAAATACAGCAGGGTATTCAGCCCCCTCCCGGAAGACTATTACAAATGGATAAAACCTCTTGACCCTGAAAACATAATCTTTAAAGACTGGGAATCCATTCAAGCCAAACTTCTTATAAGCGGAGAAATATCTCAAAACAGTGACGGCTCACTTCTCTATGAAGTAAAAATCTATGATGTCAAATCCGCCCGCTTCATTAAAGGCAAAAAGTATCAATCCGATATGAGCCTGCTCCGCCTGGTCGGACACAGATTATCAAATGAATTGATGCTGACCTATGGTGAACCCCCCCTTTTTACCACAAAGATCGTGTTCGTCTCCAACCGAAACGGAAATGACGAGCTGTATATGATGGATTATGACGGCCATAACCAGATACGGTTGACTTTTAACAAGACCAGAGATTATATGCCAGCCTGGTCAACAGACGGAAAGACAATCGCTTATACAGCCTATAATGAAGGGACAGCTGCACTTTACCTTTTCAATCCTTTTGAAGGCAAAAGAACTATGGTCACAGACCACGGCACCAGCTTCGGTCCTGACTTTTCTTATAATGGAAAAAGAATGGCTTTTTGCTCAACAGAGGATGAATCAAATTCAGAAATCTATGTCGCAGACAGCAATGGAAAAAACATCAAACGGCTCACCTTTAACAACGCCATTGATACGGCTCCGAGCTGGTCACCCAACAATAGAGAAATCGCCTTCACGTCTGACAGACTTGGATCCCCTCAAATATACATCATGGATGCGGAAGGCACAAACGTGCGCAGACGCAGCTTCGGAGGAAATTATCATGACGGCCCTGCCTGGGCCCCAACCGGCGATAGGATCGTATATGTATCAAGAGTTGCCGCTGTCTTTGACCTTTACGTTCTTAATCTTAGAACCGACCGCATTATTAAGCTTACAGAAGGATATTCCAGGAACGAATCACCTTCCTGGTCTCCTGACGGGAGACACATCATCTTTTCATCCAACCGAACGGGTACTATCCAGATCTGCTCTATTGATTATGATGGAACTAACCTGAGGCGCCTGACTTCCAAAGGAGAAAACAAGCTTCCGAACTGGTCAAGAAAATAATGAAGAAAGCTTTTTTCATGATTTTATATGTCACAGTTTTTATTTATACTATTTGACAACTCTATATATTCATTGTATATAGATTAAGCGACATATCCGGACGCAATGTGTTAAATGCAAAAAAATAAACCCAAAGGAGATCCCATGAAAAAATTAATTGTGCTATCTATCTCTTTTCTTTTGGTCTTTTCTTTCTTTGCATCCTGTAGGAAAAAAGTGGAAGAAACACCACCTCCTCCTCCACAGGTCAAAGAACAACCCCAAGTCGAAAAAGTAGAAAAACCTCCGGCAAAAGAACCGGAACTGACCGAGGAAGAAATATTTGAGCAAAAAACACTGGAGGAAATCAATACAGAAAAACCTCTAGGTATGGTCTATTTTGATTTTGACAAATATTTCATTAGAGAAGACGCAAAACCGGTTCTGAGAGAAAATGCCGAGTGGCTTAACAAATGGGGAAGTGTAAAAATACTGATCGAAGGTCATTGTGACGAACGGGGGACAGAAGAATATAACCTCGCACTGGGAGAAAAAAGAGCCAGCAGTACCAGAGATTATCTTATCTCCCTGGGAATTTCACAAGACAGGATACAGATTATTTCCTACGGTAAAAGCCAACCGTTGGATCCGGGTCACAATGAAATTGCCTGGCAGAAAAACAGAAGAGCTCAATTTACGATCATTGAAAAATAGATATTTTTATGGCTAAAAAGGTTTATTCTTGGATCATTCTTGTTTTCTTATGTCCCATTCTGCTTTCAGGGATCCAGAAAAGCAAGAAAGCCTATGAACTGATATATGAAGATGTCCAGATATTAAAGATGAAGATCCTGGAGCTTGAGAAACAATCAAAAAAGAATCAGGAAGATATCATCTCTATAAAAAAACAGTTAGATGAAATTCATAAACTGATGAATCTGATCCGAAACGAACAGGCAAACCTTATTGAGGAACAAGAAAAGATACCTGCACAGTATCAGGTTTTGCTCGAAAAGTTCGACACCCTCACAGCCAGCCTTACAGAAATAGCTGAAGATCTTATTGAAATCAAACAGTCAACCGCATCCCTTCCGGAAATGGCAGAAGAGACTCTACAGGATGAAATCAAAGATGAATCCGGACAGGAATCAACCGCGGAACAACAGAAAACAGCTTTAGAAGAAAGCGCACCAAAAACACAACTTGATCCCAATCTATCTCCGCAAGAGGTGTACAACCTGGCCAGATCAGACTATCTCAAAGGCAATTTCCAGCTGGCTATCGAAGGATTTACTATTTACCTCGAGCATTTTCCCGAAAGCCCGCTTGCAGATAATGCGCTTTACTGGATCGGAGAGTGTTATTTCAGTCAAGAAAACTTCGAGGAAGCGATAAAAAAATTCAATGTCCTGATTTTGAGCTATCCAGAAGGTGACAAAATTCCTGCCGCTCATTTAAAAAAGGGGATATGTCTCATGGAAACCGGAAAAGAAGAGGAAGCCTTAGCTGTATTCAAGCTTCTTATAAGCAAATTTCCCCTCGAAGAAGAAACAAGAATCGCCCAGGAAAAAATCAAGGAAATACAATCCAGGATCCTACAATGAGAGATATAAACAGCTTTAATAAGGTCATTTTAGTGGGCCGCCTCGGAGCCGATCCTGATATCAGGTATATACCCCAGTCCAACAGACCTGTTGCAAATTATTCATTAGCCACGAACGAGCGTGTCTTTAATCCGCAGACAAAAGAAAGTGAGGACCGTACAGAATGGCATAAAGTCGTATCCTGGGGAAAAACAGCAGAATTTTGCGAAAAGTTTCTATCAAAAGGCAAACAAGTTCTTATTGAGGGCAAGCTGAGAACTGATAAATGGGAGGACCGAGACGGAAAACAGAGATACACAACAAAAGTTCATGCTTACCAGGTCACTTTGCTCGGAAAGCGCGAGGATATTGATACAGAAACAATGCAATCCCAGCCGGATTACCAGGATGATTCAGATTTCCCATCAGATCAAAATATGTCAGAACCTGATGGCGAAGATGAGGATGTGCCCTTTTAACTCTGAATGAACCTTAGTCGGAATCTTACAAGCAACCTGAATGAT
>CAYWDH010000085.1:0-5863 GCA_964456985.1 uncultured Eubacteriales bacterium | reverse complement strand
GCAGAAGCCGAGAATACAGCTCGTAGAATGGCGTTAAAAATCTTTAGTGAGCTGATGCCATACTTGAATTTCGTAAGGATATATAGTGATCCGGGGTTTTGAAAGGGAGGGCGGTTTTGGTGTATTATAGTGGTGATGAACAGGGGAAGGTTATCCGTGGACGAAAAAAAGAAGGCTCATATTTTATTTACAGCGCTTCTGGTATTGACTCTTTTTATCGTTTTCTGCAGGGCGGACCTGAAAATGACTCAGGAGAGCTATGCTGAACAGAGAAAGGAGATGGTAAGAAACCAGCTGGAGAGCCGGGGCATAAGTGATGAGAGGGTCCTTCAAGCGATGGAGGAGGTTCCCAGGCATTTGTTCATTGACGAGAAGTTTCGTCACTTGGCATATGCGGATCATCCTCTTCCGATCGATGCGGAGCAGACCATTTCACAGCCTTATATCGTCGCTTTGATGACGGAAGTCGTTGAGATCGAAAAAGGAGATAAGGTGCTTGAGATAGGAACGGGTTCAGGTTATCAGGCGGCTGTCCTGGCACATCTGACGGATGAGGTTTATTCTGTGGAGATCATAAAGGAGCTGGCAGAAAAAGCAGAACGCACTCTTAAAGAATTGGGATACACTCATGTCCGGATTAAATGGGGAGATGGAAATAGAGGATGGGAGGAAAACGCTCCTTACGATGCTGTGATAGTGACCTGCGCTTCAAAAGAGGTGCCTCCCGCTCTTTTTGAGCAGCTCAAGGAAGGGGGAAAGATGATCATTCCCTTAGGAGATCCCTCTTCTTTCCAAATACTGACCTTGGTTGAGAAAAAGAAAGGGAAACCATTAAAAAAAGAAATACTGGGAGTCCGTTTTGTTCCCATGACAGACAAGAAAAAGTGAAATCCATAAAATTATGGTTTTATATTGCTTTTAAACAGGACTTGTGTTACTTTTTGTGCGGTTGGTCATGATTAAATTCGGTACATCTGGTTGGCGGGCTGTTATGGGAGAGGAATTCACCTTTCAGAACGTCCGTATCGTGGTCCAAGCAATCGCAAATTACCTGAAGAAAAAATTCGATTCAGGAATTTCTGTCGTCGTCAATTACGATACCCGTTTTCTTTCGGATAGGTTTGCAGCAGAAGCATCCAAAGTTCTTTCTCATAACAGGATCCATGTTTATTTAACAGACCGGGACGCTCCATCTCAAGCCCAGTCCTTTCAAATCCTCTCCAGAAAAGCACAGGGAGGGATTAATTTCACAGCATCCTTTAATCCGTCTGAATACAACGGTCTCAAGTTCAACGTTGAAACAGGAGCCCCTGCTTTGCCTGAAGTTACCGCTCAGATAGAGGAGGAGATAGAAAATCTCTCAAAGCAGTACAGTTCATGTCCTTATTACCCGAAATCTGAATTTATTGAAAAAATCGATCTGCAGCGTGAATATCTGGATGATATCCAGAAAAAAATTGATTTCGATATGATCAGGAAGTCAGGAATAAAGATAGCCGCGGATCTATTATACGGCACCAGCAGGGAGTATTTGGATGAGATTTTAGAAGAGAATCAAATTCCTATCGAAGAGCTGCATGGGTATATTGACCCCTATTTCGGAGGAATAACCCCTTCCTGCAGGAGCGAAGACCTGTGGGAGTTGAAAAAAACAGTCAAAGAAAATGGCTGTCATATGGGCATTGCCACAGATTCTGATGGAGACAGGTTCGGGATCGTCGATGAAAAGGGGATGTTTGTGGATCCGGATCTAGTGCTTGCCCTTCTTCTGGAGTATTTGATAGCCAGAAAGAAATTGAAGGGCGGATTGGGCCGCTCTGTGGCCACCTCCCATCTGCTGGATAAGATAGCGCGTCATTATAACCTGAAGCTGTACAGGACTCCGGTGGGCTTTAAGTATCTCGCGGATTTGTTTTTAAGGGGCAAGATAGTCTTTGGAGGAGAGGAGAGCGCGTGCCTTGTGGTTAAAGGCCATCTGCCTGAGAAGGACGGGATATTTGCAGGCCTTTTAGTGGCGGAGATGGTATCTGTGGAGGGGAAAAGCCTTTCTGAATTGACCACAGAATTATTCGAAAAGTATGGGAAAAAGAGAAGAGAGCAGGTCAAAGTCGATTTGACAGAAAAAATCAAACAGAAATTAGAAAAGCTGATCAAGAATCCTCCAGCTGAAGTGGGGCAAAGAAAAGTGCTGGGCACACAGGATATTGATGGGATTAAATTTAATTTCTCGAATGACGACTGGATGCTGCTTCGTTTCTCAGGAACGGTCCCTGTTATCCGGTGCTATGCAGAAGCCGGGTCAAAAAAAGAGCTTAAAAGCCTCATCAGTTCGGGGTTGGGGTTGATTTCATAGATGAGAAAACAGGAGGAAAGTTCCCGGGGATTCAAAAAAAGGCTTTTTACTGCAGGGATTGTCTTTTTGTTTTTTGTTCTGTTGATGGTCTCTTTTTTTGGAAAGAACGGTTTGATAGATGCATACAAAACAAAACGCAGGCAGCAGGAACTGGTTGAGAAAGCCGAGCAGCTTGAAAAAGAAAAGCAGGGGCTGCAGAAGGAGATAAGGGAGCTCAAAACAAATCCCCAGGCTGTAGAAAAAAAAGCCAGGGAAAAACTCTGGCTGGTCAAGCCGGATGAGATAGTCATCGTCAAAAAATAAGGGTTCCGAGACTTTGTTTTTATTTCTGATAATGTGATGTAAGATACTGGTGTATCCTATGGATGACTTACTAAAAGAACTCAATCCGGAACAGAGGAAAGCTGTAACTCATACACAGGGCCCTTTGCTGATCATAGCAGGAGCCGGGACCGGAAAGACAAAAGTGCTCACTCACCGGGTTGCGTATTTGATATCTGCTAAATATGCAAGACCGGAACAGATATTAGCGGTCACCTTCACCGAAAAAGCAGCCAATGAGATGGAAGAAAGAGTCGATATTCTTATTCCCTACAGCTATTCATTCGTGGATGTGGCAACATTCAATTCATTCGGTGAGAGTGTTCTCAGAGATTACGGGCATGAGATCGGGCTTCCTCTTGATTTCAAGCTCTTGGATGAGGTGGGTCAGTCAATTTTCTTCAGAGAGAACCTGTTCAGGTTTCCTCTGGACATCTACAGGCCTTTAAGCAGGCCCACAAAGCATATCCAGGAAATTCTGGCGGCCATACGGAGGCTCAAACAGGAGGATGTGACACCTGAACAGTATATAACATTTGCTTCCGGAATGGAGAAAGAGGCGAAAGATCCTGCAGATAAAGAGACAGCTTTGAAACACTTGGAAATAGCCAGGGTATACAGAGAATACCAGAGGATACTTAGAGAGCAGGGAAAAATTGATTTTGAAGACCAGGTGGTGCTGGCCGTGGATTTGTTCCGAAGGAGGCTTTCTCTGCTAAAGCATTTTCAGGAGAGATACAAATATATTCTGGTGGATGAATTTCAGGATACCAATTACATTCAGTTCCAGATGCTCAAACTTTTAGCGGGAAAACACAGAAACATCACAGTAGTCGGGGATGACGACCAGAGCATCTTTCGGTTTCGAGGGGCGTCGCTGAGTAATATTCTGGATTTCTCCAAAATGTATCCTGACACAAAAAGGGTTGTCATAAACAAAAATTACCGCTCAACCCAGGCTGTGCTTGATTCTGCCTATCAGTTGATACAGCACAACAATCCCTACCGACTTGAAGTGAGGGAGAATATAAACAAATCACTGAAATCAACAAAAAAAGAGGAAGAGAAAAGCATATTCAAGCTTCAATTCGATACGTCATCACATGAAGCCGATAAAGTGGCTGAGATCATAAAAGAAAAAATAAAAGAAGGTTTTAGCTGCCGAGATATCGCCGTTCTGGTCAGAAGAAATGCGGATGCGGATCCTTTTATCAGGGCCTTAAACGTAAATGAGATCCCGTTTCGTTTTTCCGGAAGCAGGGGGCTCTACTCCAGAGAGGAGGTGCGCCTGCTCATATCGTTCATCAAGATACTGACGGACTTTGAAGACAGCAAAAGCCTGTTCCGGCTTTCTCTATCAGAAGTCTATGATGTGAGTACCTATGATCTAACAAAAGTCTCCAATTATGCGAGCAGAAAAAACTGGCCTCTTCATAAAGCCTTTCAGAAAATCGACAGCGGTGAACTGCCGGTTGACATTTCAACTGAATCCGTTCTGAAGATAAAAAAGATTTTTAATGACCTTCTCTATTTTGTGGAATATTCAAGCTCTCAGAACGCAGGCAGGGTTTTGTATTCATTTCTTGAGAGGAGCGCGTATTTAAAATCGCTTGTGGAGAAAAAAGATCTTGAAGCTGAAATAAAAATAAAGAATATTCGTTTGTTTTTTAACAAAATAAAGGATTTTTCGGGATTGACCGGAGATGACTCCATTCAATCTTTTGCCGAACATCTCGAACTTCTCCAACAGGTGGGTGATAATCCGGCTACGGCCGAGGCGGAACTGGAGGAGGATGCGGTCAATGTGCTGACAGTCCACAAAGCCAAAGGCCTTGAATTTCAGGTAGTCTTCATGGTGAGTCTTATCGCTGACAGGTTTCCAGGGAGAATAATAAAAGAAAAGATCCCTTTTCCGGATGATATCACGAAGCAGCGCTCCTCAAGAGAAGAAGCTCTTCCCAGTGAAGATCTCACTAAGATACACATGCAGGAAGAGAGACGTTTGTTTTATGTGGGGATGACCAGAGCTAAAAAGGTTCTTTATCTGACATGGGCCAAGGATTACGGGGTAAAGCGGTTAAAAAAAGTCAGCCCTTTTGTTTTGGAGGCTTTGGACCTGGCAAAAGCTCCGGACAAGACTCTGCGTTCCTCACCGGAGGAGGAAATCAGAAGATACGCTCCCAGAGCGGCTCAGTCTTTTCCTGTTAAGGAAGAGGAAGAAAAAAAAGGGATCATCAGCTTGAGTTTTTTTCAGGTCGATGATTATCTGACCTGCCCGCTGAAGTACAGATACAGGCATATTATGCGAGTTCCTGTTCTTCCTCACTATAATCTGATTTTTGGAAGAGTGATGCATGAGGCGGTTCATTTCTATTTAAAAAAGAGGATGTCAGGAGAAAGCCCGGGCGTAGAGGAAGTAATCCAATATTATAAAGACCACTGGATCAACGAAGGATTTCTTAGCCGGGAACATGAAGAAATGAAGAAAAAAGCGGGTGAGGATGCGGTGCGCCTGTTTTATAAGAGAGAAGAATCCTCTGATAGAAATCCTTATTATCTTGAGAAAAAATTCAAATGGAAGGAAAGGAATGTCAGGTTTGTGGGAAGATGGGACAGAGTCGATATACTTAAGAACGGAGCAGTGATCACTGATTTCAAGGCCACCAAGGTCAAAAATCAGGATGAAGCGGATAGAAAGACAAGGGAGGCCCTGCAGCTGGACCTCTATGCCCTCTCCTTTCTAAAAACAGAGGAAACAGAGCTTTTGGAGACCCGCCTTCATTTTTTGGAATCTGATATTATTGGAAGAGCCCATAAAGGAGGAGAAAAGATAGAAGCCGCGGCTGAGAAAATAAAAAAGGCTGAAAAGGGGATAAGAAAGGGAGATTTTCACGCTGAGCCGGACTGGCACAACTGCAGTTACTGTGATTTCAGGAATATATGTCCATCCTCCTATGCCTATTAACCTAATTATTCATAAGATATGTATGCATCCCCATACAAATTTATCATGATTAATACTTTTTTAATATCCTTCTTGTCAAGAATACGATTAGGCCCTAATGCATGTTATGACTTTTATTTTTATGCATACATATTTTACCCTTCGGGCGAGCCGATCAGAAAATCAGATATGGCTGGTCGCTCGCTAAAGATTTTTAACGCCATTCTCCATGCTGTATTCTCGGC
>CAYWDH010000084.1:0-6074 GCA_964456985.1 uncultured Eubacteriales bacterium | reverse complement strand
CGATCGGTGTTACAGCTGTGACTGTCACAGCCTCTTCCAGAGCTCCCATTTCCATTGTAAGGTTGATCTCGACATTGGAACCGACCACAACGATGATGTTCTCCTTGATGGAAGTTCTGAAGCCTTCCAGTTCAGCTTTGAGCGTGTAGTCATTTGCCGGAGCCAGAGAGAGGAACCTGAAAATACCCATATTTGACGTGATGGAGGTCATAGTACCTGTCTTTGCTCCGGTCAGTGTGACCGTTACGCCCGGCAGAGGATTATCTTCTGTGTCAGAGACTTTTCCGTAGATGTCTCCGGTTCTCTGCTGTGCCATGATCAGAGGCGAAACGAGTAATAACACACATAAAACACTAAATAATTTTCGCAATTCTTTCCTCCTTTTTACCCAAAATAAATTGGGAAAAAGTTACCAATAACTCAGGAGTGAAATTCACTCCACACTTTTCCCTGATAATATTGTTTTTTAGAAATTTAAAGCTTTGATCACCTCCTTTAAAGTTTATATACATTTCCATTTTTTCATATAAAAATATAGCAATATTCATGCCAAATATGACAGTTCTTCTATCCTGTTTCATATCAGGCAGATAGTAAAATTCAACTTTCTTTCTCCATCCCGGATGATTCAAAAAATTGGATTCTCTCCAATTAATTGAATCATCCAACGACCTTATGAAAATCAGGTGTGGCTGAAGCGACATTGAAGATTTAGCCTTCGGATGAGGCTTTTCGAGGGCATCCGGCGAAGCCGGACGCTGAGTATGTCTGACCCACGGACGGGGGGAGTTACGCAAGCGCCGAGAAAAATGAAGGAGAATGGCGTTAAAAATCTTTAGCGAGCATAAGCCATATCTGATTTTCATCTTTACCTTTTCTGAATTATTATTTATCATCTCCTTAAAGAATAATGATGAAAAATATCAAAGGAAAGCATCTCTTTCTGATTCTCTTCATTGTGTTCCTGTTAACCCGGATTATCCATATCCATGCAGACCCCCCTCTGTATTTAAGCGAGAGCCTAGGAACCTTTTTCGATGAAGGCATTTACAACCACAATGCCCGGAACCTCATACTGTTCGGCCAGTGGAAACTGGATGAATGGAATGACTTCTACTACAGCGCTGTTTCCACGTGGCTGAAGTATCTGACCTTCCAAATTATCGGCATTGGCCGGGCACAGATCCGTCTTTTTTCTATTTTTTTCAGTATGCTCTCCCTTTTGTTCATCTATCTCGCGGCCAAAGAGAGCTATGGAGAGAAAACCGGACTCCTGGCACTGCTGCTGTTTGGAATAAATTTTATCTCCATCATGTATGCCAGGCTCGGAATGCAGGATACCCAGACTCTAACTGTTTTTATCATAGGTTTTTACCTGTGGCAGAAAGGGATGAAAAAAGCAGGCACCAAAAAGGGAAACGGACTTCTTTTTTCTTCCGGTGCTGTTTTTTTCTTAAGCTACACCTTCAAAAACCTTTTTCTCTATCTTCTTCCGGTCCCCATTGTAGCCTTCGGAATCTACTTGTTGATGCATTTCCGTAATAAAGCCTCTTTGAAAAAACTCTTTAAAGGATTTATCTTTCTCTGCGCAGGAATGCTGTCCTCCTTCATTTTATGGTTCACTGCCTTTTATCTTCCCTTTAAAGGACCTATATCAGAATTCGGTAAGTTTTTTACGACCCAGCAGATGTTTCCTGAAAAAAACCTCTCTCTCTTTGCAAATAATCTCTACAGGACTTTCCTCTTTAAGTATGTGTCAACAAGCCCTGCAGTACTCTTCGGTTCTTTTCTCTTCCTCTTCATTCTCCTCTTCTGGATTTATACAAAGAAAAAAAACCATATCCCTGCTTCAGATGTGTTTATCGGGATCTGGTTTGGTACATGCTTTTTATTCCTTGGTATTATAAGCTACAGGCCTACCAGGTATTTTCTGCCTATCATTCCTGTTATGTGTATCATGGCAGCACGATTTCTAATCGCCCTTTATAGGACTTCAAAACTCAAACTCAACCAAAAAATACACTGGAGTTTCTATCCGCTTGGAACAGCTGTCCTGATCCTATTAATACATCGGTGCCTCATCCCCTGGATTTACAGGAACTTCCAGATCAAGCCGGCTGATGCTTTCCCCTTTGTTTATCCGGGTACTGCGGAATTAATAGTGAGCCTCATCATAGCCGCAGCTCTGACTGTGTATATCGCCTGCCCGAAAATATTAAAGAACCAGCGTGAGATAGGCCTGCCGAAATACCTTTCCTTGAGTCTTATCATCCTGTTAGTCCTGCCTTCCCTGTATCTGGAAGGAAAACATTACTATAACTGGGCCCGTTCACCTGAATATTTTGTCCGCAATTTGGGTAAAGACATAGAAAAATATGTGGGAGAAAGCGGCTCTATAGGAGGCATGGATGCTCCGGGAGCTGCCTTTGATACGCCTTATAAAGTGCTCATATCCTATGAAAAGTTCGTGAATTATAAAAAGAATCCTATCACTCAATACGGCCTCACACATCTCTTCCTGGTCGACAACAGAGATATCCATGAAAAAGACTACTACTTCCATACATATCCTGACGAGATGAAAGACGCAACCTTTCTCAATCAATACCACATCAACAAGAAAGAAACCGTCTTTTATCTTTATTCTCTTGTAGACCCCAAAGTCCTAGCCATTTCTCTACCTGAAAAAATCTCTCTTTCTGATGACAATCTTGAAGTGAAGGTCCGGATAAAAAATTGTGACTTCAGGCAACCAAAAAAAATATGCCCTAACTGGTCCCTTTTTCCCCAGACTCCGCTCCAACAATCAGCGGCATCCAGTTACGGCAGCAGACTCCCGTGCTGGATACTGCCCAAAGCAGATAGAGAATTCACATTATCCGGAAGGCCGCCCTCTCAACCCGGGAAATACGATCTCTTCTTATACTGGGAACCTGAGAAAAAGCTCTACTATAAAGTGGAAAATATGGAACATGAAAGAGGAAGAATCATCCGCGACAAGGGAGCCCTTAGAGATAAGGCTGTCTATCAAGCTGCAGATAGACACCGCCAGACAGGATTCCTTTCATACGGCAACTACCGCAGCTTCCGGCCGGGACTGTATGAGGCTGTGTTCAGGCTTAAAATAGGGAGCAACAAACACAATGCAGCGGAGGTCCGCATAGAAGCTGTTTCAGACCTGGGACGAACGGTTATCAGTAAAATCGATCTGAAAGGAAATGACTTTTCAGGAGAAAAAGAATATGAAAGCTTTGTCCTGCCTTTCAAGCTGGAAGAGACGACCAGGAATCTGGAGCTCCGCATTTTTTGCATGGGAAGAACAGACGTCTGGGCAGATGATATTCAAATGATATTCAGGGAAGGGATGTGGTATAAGGATGTCCTTACAGTTAAGTGAAATTCAGGTATGGCTTGTGCTTTTGACTTTCACCAGGCAAGCTGGTTCTTCAGCCCGCTGATTTTCCCCAGCGAGGAACCTCAGCTTATTCCTCGGCTCGCTCTCCTCTTCGAGGAACCATGCCCGCTCGCCTCCGGATGACTTCAGAACCAGCTTGCCTGCCTGAAAGTCTGGATGAGCCATGATATTAATTATCTAACAGGAAAAACGCAGACTACATGAAATTCAGCCATACCTGAATTTCGTAAGAATAGAAAATCTCGACTCGTAAATAACCAGGATCACATTCCTCCATCCGAAGGCTAAATCTTCAATGTCACTTTAGATATGATATTTGCAATTTGAAACCTCTTGAAGTTAAAATAGGAAAAATGAATAAGAAAAAATTCTCCATTTTGATTTACATCGTTGTGATACAAGCGCTCATTCTTTCATTTTCTTGTCAAAGCAAGAATGGTTCGGAAAAAACAGACTCTAAAACCAGAGTCTCGAGAGATTTATTGGAAGATTTTGATATCTCAGAACATACCTATTGGACCCGGAATATTGAAGCTGCAAATCCAGAAGACGAGGACTATTTTATTTCAGGGTGGTATTTGCCGGAAAAAAATTTTCGGTGGGCGAAGGAGAAGCAAAGTGTCATCCAATTTGATGCAGTACAGACCCGCGGTTTAAATCTGGAAATGGAATGCCGGTCCGTCAATTCTAAAAATAATCAAAAACAAAAAATGGAAATTTTTCTTAACTCAAAGAAAATCAGAACCATAAAACCAGACCCCTTATTTGATGTATACAGTCTCCCTCTCCCTGATAAATTGATCAAAACAGGGAAAAACACACTCACTTTTAAATACCGGCTGGCAGAAAGACCGTCAGACTCACCCGACACTCATGACCAACGTTTGCTTTCAGCGGCATTCAAATACTTTAAATTTTCCTGGCCCAGCGAAGAAGCTGTGAAGACGCCCGAACCTCTTATTCAAAAAAAGAGCGGGGAAATCATCCATTTCCCGGAAAGTGCTTTCATCTTCTACCTAAAGCCGTCAGGCCCGGAAGAACTGGACGTCAACATATCAAGAATATCCAAAAATATAGCGGCTCATATGAAAATATCCTCGGACAAAGGTGTTTTCAAACACATCCGTTTCAAAAAAGCGGGCTCAAAAAAAATCAACTTGAAAGATCTGTCCGGCCAATATATCAAGCTAGTTTTTTATTTGAAAACCAAAAGGAATTTGAAACCCTCCTCACAGGATTTTGCTGTTTGGTCAGGAATAAAAATTCTCAAACCCGTAAGAAAAGCCAAGGCTTCACAAGAACTTGCTGAATTGTATAAGAAACTGAATTCGGGAAAATTTGATATTGTCTATGTAGCTCTGGATGCCTTTCACGCCAAACATTCGAGCCTGTACGGATACCATAGAGACACCACTCCCTTTTTAAAAAAGATGGGAAAAGAGGGAATCGTGTTCCAGAACTTTTATGCAAACAGCCCCTATACCCTTGCTTCAACCGGAACTCTTTTAACATCCAGATATCCCCATGAACACGGAGTCATTGAAAAGAACACAAAAATAAATCCTTCTCTTCAAACAACCCCGGAAATGCTATCCGACCATGAGATCTCTTCTTTTCTTCTAACAGGACATCCCTGGTTTAGAAAAGATTGGGGACTGACTCGGGGATTTACAGAGATCTACTTTGATAAGTATTATAAAAAAAACGTAGAATATTCGACCAGCCTAAAAACGCTTTATTCTAAATATAAAAAAGATAAGCAAAAATTTATATACATACATGCCCACCCTCCCCATGCTCCGTATCTTCCTCCTAAAAAATTCAGAATCTTTCCTGTTCCGGAAAATATCTCACTGCGTCCCACTCCTCAAAATTTCAGAAAAATCGAATCCGGACAAATCAAAGCCACTGATGACCTGCTGGATTATATAGAATCTATGTATGATGCCAATGTACTCTATGCGGACAGTCTGGCCGAAAAGATCTATGACTTTTTCAAGGAAAACAAGCTCCTTGACAATACGATCTTTATTTTCACATCAGACCACGGAGATGCCTGTAAAATGCAGCACGGAAAATTCGGTCATAACACCACTCTCTTCCAGGAAATGGTGCATATCCCTTTCATCATGGTTTTTCCAAAAAAGCTTGATATACCTCCTTCAGAGCCCCAAATCCCAGCCTGTGTCTCGGATGTTCCGGTGACTCTTCTGGAACTCTTCGGCATTACGGATGACTATGGATTGAAGGGAAAAAACCTCTTACCGTTCATCCTGAATCCGGAACAAACATCTTCCCGTGTTTTTCTGGAAAATCTATCCGGAGGCAGACAGCAAAAAGGCATTGTGGAATACCGCTACAAATTCATCTCAACCAAAGACAAAGACATGCTGTTCGACCTCTTAAATGATTATCAGGAAAAAACGAACCTTGTTTCAGAAATGCCAATAGAAGCCGGTTATTTTCGCGAGCTCATAAGGTCATACTCAAGCGGACAGGTATTTGAGAGCGAAAAAATCGACCTTGAAAAAATCGACAAAGAGACAAGGGAAAGGCTCAAAAGCCTCGGTTACATTAAATAAAAAAGGGAGCGACCAGTCGAACTCAGTTTAACCATAAGAAAATCAGGTGCGGCATCAGCTCACTAAAGATTTTTAAC
>CAYWDH010000083.1:0-6164 GCA_964456985.1 uncultured Eubacteriales bacterium | reverse complement strand
CCTCGCTGGGGAAGATCAGCGGGCTGAAGAACTTGCCAGCCTGATGAAAGTTAAAAGCACACACCACATCTCTATGGATTAATCAGGATCAGCTCTTTCTGGGGCTTTGAGAGGAATTCGGCGCCGTCTCCTGTAATGATAACCATTTCCTCAATAGTAGCGACTCCGCGTTCCGGCACTTTTAAACGCGGCTCCAGTGTAAAGACCATTCCTTGTTCAAGCGGCTCAAAGGGCTTCTCCGCATATTTCTCCCAAGCCGGGCCAAGAAGAGCGGTCCCGTCATGAGCAAAACGCCCTACCTGATGTCCCAGGCCGTGGGGAAATTCCTCATATCCCTTAGAGACGATGTAGTTTCGGGCAACGGCATCTATATCTTTTCCCTGAATTCCGGGCCTTAATGCCCCAGCCGACAGTTCGATTGCCTTAACAATGGTGTCAAATCCTTTTTTCACATCAGGGGGAGCCTCTTTTTCTCCTTCCTCCAAAACATAAAAAGTCCTCTGGAGGTCTGAGACATAATCCTGGTATTTAACACCAAAATCCATATTCAAAATGTGCCCTCTCCGGACTTTTCTATCCGTAGGCGTATAATGGGCTTCGGCTGTTGCCGGCCCTGTGAAAACAGCCGGGCAGTGGCTCCTTTCCCAGGCAAAGCCCAGATTTCGGCGCTCGACTTCATCGATCATAAACGCAGCAATATCTTTCTCTGTTAACCCGGGGTGGATAAAACCGGAAACCATATCGAATATATCCAGAGTATGCTCTATGGCTTTTTTCATTCTTTTGACTTCAGTTGGAGTTTTCCTAGCCTTAAGGCTCGAAGCTACTTTTTCCGATGATATTATCTTTTCCTCCCATCCGATCGCAGCCAGAATGTCATTCAGTGTAAGATACATGCCGTGGGTCAATCCATCGCAGACCTCACTCCCTTTTGAAAAATTGACCGCGATTTGAGAGGGATTGATCTTTCTCAGTACTTCCAGAAGAGGTGCCTTGATTCCTTCTATATAACCCAGAACATGCTTGTAAACGCCCAGGTCCTCAATGGTTCGTCTGTCCATCTGACCCACTATGGCATAGGTCTCGCCGCTTCTTGTTATAATAAACGCAGAATGCCAAGTAACATCAGCTGTGATCAAATAATCCAGCATAGGGTCACGGGTGATTCCACTCTCCCTAACAAAAGTGATCCAGCAGTCCACAGAATATTCCGATAAAATTTTTATTGCTTGTTCGAGTTTTTCTTTAATAAGCATTCTTTCTCCTCCTTACCAGATTATTGATCCTGTTCCTTAAACTCACCGGCTGTGCGGGAATAGACATACAAGACGATTGCCCCTAAAATCATATGAACGGCCATGGTAAACCAGACATATTCGGGATGCCCCTGACCGCGAAATACTCCGTAGAGCGACGTATAGATGACACCGCTGAGAGCCGATCCGATACCCAGGGCCAAAAAGTTCGATCCCATGTACAATCCGGCCTTTTCTTTAGGCGCAATCCAGGTGATGTATTCCTGAATCCTGGGGGATGAGATCATCTCCCCGCAGGCGAACAGAAATATCCCTAAAAATATAAGAGCCGGCGCAGATATTCTCGCATAACCGAGCACCAGAAATCCGGAGGCTGCCACAAACATTCCGGACACAAATGAAGGTATGGCCCTGAATTTTTCAAAGATCCAGGATATGAATACCTGGAAGATCATGATGATATATCCGGAGTGAGAGATGGTTTCTCCCAGAATCCGTCTGGCTCCTGTTTCATCTGTCCGGGATAAAAAATTGGCGAGTCCGCTTCCAAACACACTTTTAATATCCAAATAAAGACGGGCTGTATCAATATTTCTGTCCACATAAATGGCGCATAAATTAAAAAAAGCCCAGAGAGGAAGCCAGAAGAAAAGACCTAATAAAACCAAAAAAACCGCAAATTTCAGATCAGAAAGAGCCACTCCCATATCTTTAAATTTCTGACGGAGAGTTACCCCCTCTATCTTTCTTTCGGGCTCCTTATAGAAAAAGATGGTTATGAGCAGCATGACGGCAATAGATATCGCCGCCCCCAGAAAAGCATAGTTCCAGGAAACCGCCCGAAGTTTACCGGCCACTAGAGGACCGAAAGATGCGCCCACGTTCACCATAGCATAAAAGATCCCAAATCCAAGTGTCTTATTCGTTTTATCAGTTACAGCCCTTACTGTAGCTGAAATCAAAGGTTTGAAAATTCCTGCAGCCAGCCCTATGGTCAGCATAGTCAGGGCGATACCTGAGAATGACTTGGTGATGAGCAGAAGCAGGATAGACGGCAGATAAGCGAGGTAAGAGACGATCAAGACTTTTTTAAAACCATACTTATCTGCAAATGTTCCTGAAATGACCGGTATGGTATAGGAAAAAAGCAGAAAAATACTCTGTACGATTCCCAACTGCCCTTCAGAATAACCCAGATGCTCCATATAGATACCAAATCCGAAATAAATCCCGTAATAAGCGAATCTTTCGAATACTTCGATAGCGTTCGCTGTCCAAAAAACAAAGGGAAAACGTGTTCTTTTAGCCATAATCACCTCTCTCTTTTGTTGTCCTCAATAATCTATTCTGATTTCTTGTCATCAAAATTAAGCTCACTCACAGCCACACCCAAAAGTCTGGGATCCTGAGTTCCAAGCACTTTTTTTGGCTGCCATGTGCGGCTTACTTTAAAAAGCAGGATTCCTTCTGATCCTACCTCATTGGAAAAATCATATTTCAAGTTAATCCAGCTGCTCTTTCTGATTATAACTCTGTCCAGAAATCTTTTTTCTCTGAAAAGTTCTTTTATAAAGTACAGTTCCAGAGTGACGGGCTTTTCTTGTATATCAGGGTGAGACGCCAGAACAGAAACACTCATAACAGGCTTATCTACATGAACGGTCAATCCTGCAGTCTTTTTTGTCCATCTGAATATCCTCTGCTGCATTACCTCCTGTTGGTAAAAACCAAAGTTGCTGCTGAGGTTAAACTTCTCGATCCTTTTTTTCAGGGATAAGTCATGAAAAGTTCCCCAGACATGAAAGGCTGTAAAAAGAATGACCAGAAAGATAACAAGATGCTTTTTCAAGGAAGATTCATTTCTTTTATCTTCCTCCTCAGAAGTCAGTGAAAACAGAATCCCTAGTGCAAGCCAAAACACCAGTTGAATCTCAAAATGCATCGTATGAATTCCAAATAGAAAAAGAATAAATAGAGATATAAGTCCGGCAGAAATCCCGGTTAAAACTCCCCTGAATCCGCTTTCTAAGTTCATCCTAGAAGCTTGTCTGAAGATCTGCCGGAGAATACGGTAAAAGATCCATAAAAAGAAAATCAATCCAATGATCCCGAGTTCTGATAAAATATGGATATAAAAATTATCAGCCGTATCCACAAGCACTTCCGGAGTTCCGTCCTTTCTTCTGTATTTCAACTCCTTTATATTGTATTCCTTGTAGTAATTAGGAAGCTCCACTGTAAAAGAACCCAACCCTATGCCGCTTACAGGATTTTCCGCCCACATCATAAACCCTGCTTTCCAGATAGTGGTCCTTCCCTTGGTTATTTTTTGTAAAAAATTTTCTTCTGCAAAAGACGCAATGTTGGATTTGAATCTATTGCTCAGAGTGGAATTTCCAGTTAACAGGACAACAAAAAACAAAGAAAGAAGAAAAACAATTGATAAAGAAAAAATCACAGCTTTTCTGAACTGTCTTGGATTGCTTTTTCTGAAAACCCTCATCTTTTTTAGGTAAAAGACAGTCATACACAGTGCAGCAATGACAATTCCCAAAAAAGCACTCCTGGATCCGCTTCCCGGAATAAGCAAAATTCCAGCTAGAATCGGCGATACAAAAATCAGTCTTTCCCGCTTCTTAAAAGATAAAAAACCCCCCATAAAAATAGGGATACTAAAAGCAATAAAGACGCCCAAAGCATTCGGATCAGAAAAAAGAGCGTTAGCCCGTTTGATCGAAATAAAAAACCAAGTGTTTCCTAAATCGAGATTGAAATATGATTGATACAAACCAAAACAAAAGGATAGGAATGCAGAGGAGGAAAGGAGGATCAGAGCCTTTTTTATGACTTCCTTCTTTCTAAAGATGTTCATAACGATAAAAAACCAAATGAATCCGGCTGCATAATTCAGAGTATCGAACAAAATCCTTTCAAGAGCCCCTCCTGCTTTGACGTCAATAACATTGACAGTCAGATCATAGACATTGTTGTCATATATTGGAAAAAAATTCGTGTACCTCCAAAAAGTCAGCAAGGCAGATATCCCGACTAAAGCAGCAGCTCCGATTATGGGAAGTCTTAAGGGACTTTTTGTGTTCAAGGAATGCCTGCTGAAACTCTGATGGATTAAAACTCCTATAAAAAAAGAATAAAAAAGGAAAATTAAAGGATTTAATGCTTTCAGAGAAAAAAAAAGCGGAAGACTGTTTATAACCGGCAAACAAAAAACAATAACAAGAGCTCCGGAGGTCTTATTGAATACAGTCACCAAAAAAACCAGCAAACAAAGAGAAATCAAAATATATTGGTATGGAAAAACCAAAGGCAGATACCTCATATATATGAATACAAAAACAGTCCCTGTCACCAATGATACGAGGAATAATTTTAGTTTGAACTCCATGATACATTTAGGATATTATTAGTTTGTCATCCTTCTTTCAACTTTTTTTTGATTGTTGTATTCTATTAAAAAAAATGAAAAAAAAATTTATTTCCTTATTCGCCCTTTTAATCACTGATATCATTGTTGTTCTTCTAAGCTTTTATATAGCCCATCTCATAAGGGGGGAAATTCTCATCTTAATTTCCAAAAGATACCGCAGTATGGTTATGATCCCTTTTTCAAGCTATTTATCCCATTATTTTATGGTTCTGGTTTGGGTCCTGATTTTCAGCTACGAAAAGCTTTACACCAAACGGTTTCCCTTCTGGGAAGAAGTCAAGACCCTCATTAAAAGCGCCTCATTTTCTTCTGCCTTTATAATGATCGCTATTTTCCTGGCTAAAGCCGAGGTTAACTTCTCAAGAACAACAGTCATCCTTGCCTGGTTGATAAGTTTGATTCTCTTCCCGCTGTTCCGCTTTATTGTGAAAACAGGCCTTATTAGATTCAATCTGTGGAAAAAGAAACTGATAATGGTAGGGGTTCATGAAACAAGCCTTCAGGTTATCAAAAATATAAAGAAAAACAGGACAATGGGTTATGAAGTAACAGCCTTCATCGAAGATTCTCCGGAACTTATAGGGAAAACATTCGCCGGCATAAAGGTATTAGGGCCCATATCAAAAATCGAAGACATATCCAAAGCCTATCAATCAAAAGACATAATGGTGGCAACACCTCATAAATCCCGTAAAGAGTTTAAAAAAATACTGTCCCTCTGTGAAAAGAACTGCGAGTCCATGTGGATTATACCAAGAAGCGGTGATTTTATTACAGAAGGGATCAACATAGAAGTCATAGGCGATATATTTACTCTTTATCTGAAAAGAAACCTGGTCAAGCCCTGGAACCTCTTTTTTAAAAACTTCTTTGAAATCGTTTTCGCCCTGTTTCTGGTTGTTTTAACCATGCCCTTCATCCTTGTAATCGCTCTTATGATAAAACTGGATACAAAAGGAAATGTTTTTTTTATTCAGGAAAGAATCGGAAAAAATCAAAAATTATTCCATCTTTATAAGTTCCGCTCTATGTATAACGACAATGAAACCAGGCTCAAAAAATATTTTGAATCAAACAATAAAGCAAGACATGAATGGGAAAAATACAAAAAGTTAAAAAATTATGATCCCAGGATAACCAGGGTCGGCCGATTCATCAGAAAATTCAGCCTGGATGAACTTCCCCAGCTTTTTAATGTTCTCAAAGGAAATATGAGTATTGTAGGACCCCGCCCCTACATTCCAGAGGAAATTCAAGACAGTGACCAATCCCTTAGTACGATAACCAGAGTCAAACCCGGGCTAACCGGATTGTGGCAGGTCAGCGGCAGGTCAAACATCCCTTTTAAGGAACGGCTCAGGATTGACGAATACTACATCAGAAACTGGTCTATCTGGATGGATATCGTGATATTGTTGAAAAGCCTCAGAGTCCTCTTTTCCCAAAAAGGAGCCTTCTAATCC
>CAYWDH010000082.1:0-6222 GCA_964456985.1 uncultured Eubacteriales bacterium | reverse complement strand
TTGTAGCGGCGGCGTTTTTCCCCAGGAGGAGGCGGAGGCGGCGGCGGAGGAGGCGGTGGAGCTAAGAAAGCGCTGTAAACCTTGACTTCAGGAAGGTCTCCTGGGTTTAGAAGAGGGAAGATAAGAAGTATCAATATTACCAGAGCATGGGCGGCCACAGTCAAAGGAAAGACCACGGCTGTAATGCCTGTGTTTTTTTCTTTTCTAAAAAAGGAGTCCTTATACATTTTTGCCTCCTTTAAAGGTGGTTTGCTTTTTTTATCACTTATTTTAGAGCTTATGTGAGAAAGCATTTTTTCCCAATAAAGGCTTTTGGGTTCTTCTTCAAGAATTTCACTGGACAATCGGTCTATACGCTTGAATATCTCAAGGTCTTTTTGGCATTCCGGACATGATTCGATGTGTTTTCTTACCTCTTCCATGTTTTTTTCAGGAATCTCTCCGTCATGATAGGCGCTTATAAGTTTCTTTATTTCATCGTGATTCATTTTATCCCCCCTTGAAGAAATTCGGATAATGAGGATTTGAGTCTTTGGCGCGCTCGGTTAAGGCGGGACATCACTGTTCCAGAGGGAATATTCAAAGTATTTGAGATCTCTTTATAACTCATGTCTTCGAATACTTTGAGAATAAAAACGGATTTCATTTCATCCGGAAGGTTGTGTATTGATTCTCTGAGCTTTGTGTTCAGCTCCTCCATGTGAAGTCTGTTTAAAGGTTTTTCATTTAAATAAGAGCCTGGATTCACGCTTTTTTTACTGGTGATGCTGTCCAGAGGGAATTCCCTTTTCATTTTCTTTAGATAATTCAGGGTTTTGTTTACGGCAATTTTCCTTATCCAAGGAAAAAAATTCATCCCTTTTTTAAAAGTCGACAAAGAAAAATAGGCATTGACAAATGTCTCCTGAGAGAGGTCATCCGCTGATTGGTGCGTCCCGGTCATGATCCTGCATAAATAATAAATGCTTTTCTGGTATTTTTTTACTAGGGATTCGAACGCTTCCATACTGCCTTTTTTTGCATCAGCAATTAACATATGATCCTCATCTTTTTGTTTCTGCTTCATGCTCGCTCCTATAAATTATACAATTGAAACTTCCGAATATTCCTTAAATATTGCGTTCCCTCTTATAATATCGTTTAATATATTCCATAAGTCAAGATAAAGGAGAATGGAATGACATATCCTGTTCAAATCATAGAGAAAAAAATGAGCAGATTTCAGAAAAAAACGTTGCTCTACAGGCCGACACCCGTCTCAAAGCTAGATGGGCTTTCATCCTACTTGAACGGACCCAATATATGGATAAAAAGAGAAGACCTTACAGGGCTTGCTTTAGGAGGAAACAAAAGCCGTAAGCTGGAATATATCATACAGGATGTGATAGATTGCCGGGCAGATGCTGTCATCACTTGGGGGAGTATCCAGTCAAATTGGTGCCTTCAGACAGCTGCTGCTGCTAGAAAATACGGGATAAAGCCTACTTTGCTCCTCTTTGAGACCTATGAAACCCAGAAAGAAATGGATGGCAATCTTCTTTTGGATTTCATATTAGATGCTGATATCAGAGTAAATACGGCACAGAAAGGAAGGGTTGTCAAAGCCGAGCAGGTGGAAGGGATCATGGAGGAGGTTTTTAATGAGGTCGAGGAGCAGGGCCATAAAGCCTATACTATTCCTATCGGAGGTTCTATGACAGGCGGTTCTATGAAGCTTCCCCTCGGGGCTATTGCTTATGTGGATGCTTATTTGGAATTAAAGAAGCAAGTGAAGTCTATAAACAAAAGCCTGGACTCTATTGTTCTTGCTTCTGGATCAGGAGGAACCCAAGCAGGACTGCTGGCGGGAGCTCGACTGTGCGGTGACAGCACTCAAATATTGGGGATCAGCGTATCTGAGGACAGTGCTAGTTTCAGTCAGGAGATCAAAAAAATATCTGATGATGTTGTGAACTGTTTGGGACTAAAAGTTGATTTTAGGGATAAAGATATCGTTGTCTTTGATGATTATCGAGCCGGAGGTTATGGAGAACTGAATGAAGAGGTGGTTGAAGCAATAAGGCTCATGGCGGTTACAGAGGGAGTTTTCATTGATCCAATATACACAGGAAAAGCTGTGGCAGCTCTTATTGACCTGATACACAAAGGTCACTTTAAAAAAGAAGATAATGTGTTGTTTCTGCATACGGGGGGAGCCTCTGCCCTGTTTCCCCATAAGCAGGGCATAACAAAGTTCCTCTTAAGAGATGAAAAATCCGGAACAGGATAGATACTGCCCCTATCCCGGATCTCTCTTATAGGCCTGTCTTATTCAGGTCTGTTACTTTGATGTTTTTTTGAGATATTTCAGGAATTCAGTCTCTGTGGATAGCAGGAGCCATGTCTTTTCATCCATGATTTTGCGGTAGGTTTCCAGAGTCTTCATGAACTGGTAGAATTCAGGATCGCGGTTATAAGCCTGGGCATAGATCCTTGTGGCCTCTGCATCTGCCTTGCCTTTGATCTCCTGAGCCTGTTTGTAGGCTTCAGATTGTATTTTCTTAAGCTCTCTTTCTTTTTGTCCTCGTATTTCAGCGCTCTTCCCGTCTCCCTCCGAACGGTATTTGGAGGCAATGCGCTGCCTTTCAGCAATCATCCTGTCAAAGACTTTCTGTTGGACCTCATCCACATAATTGATTCTTTTTATGCGCACATCTCGAAGTTCAATACCGAATTCTTCTGTTATTGTCGACGACTTATTCAGTATAAGGTCAGCAATTTTTTCTCTACCCGTATCGATTTTTCTGATCGCTTCCTTATCCAGGGTGAACTCGAGTTCTTCAGTGATCTCGAAATCTCTGTTTGTGGAACGAACCAGTTCGATCAAGTCATAACTGGCTACTATATTTCTCGTCTCGCCGTCTATGATATCATCCAGCCTGGATTGGGCCCCTCTTTCATCACGGACACGCTGGAAATATGTTAAGGGTTCCTTGACGCGCCATCTGGCATAGGTATCCACCCAAATGTATTTTTTATCTTTGGTCGGGATTTGATTGGCATCTCCGTCCCATTCAAGCCACCTTTTTTCAAAATAATTAGCTTTCCGGATAAAAGGCGTTTTTATGTGAAGGCCTGCCTCTGTGATCGCTCCTCCGATCGGCTGCCCGAATTGGGTGATGATTACCTGGTTCATTTCAGAAACCACATAGAGGGCATCGGTCAGTATGATAAGAAGAAGAAACGCAGCAATAGCTATTAAGATATATTTTGTCTGGCTCTTCATTTTTCTGCCTCCTTTTTTCCTAAATTCAGTAGAGGCAATATATTTTTCTGCTCCTCATCAAAAATAATCTTTGTATCGATATTTGGCAGTATCGCTTCTATGGCTTCGAGATAAAGTCTTTTCCGAGTAACCAGAGGCGCACGGGAATATTCACGGTAAACATCAATGAACCGCTGCGAGTCTCCCTGGGCATTATTCACTCTTTCCGTAGCGTACCCTTCTGCAGCTCTGATGGTTTGTTCTGCTTCTCCTTCTGCTTTGGGGATGATTTGATTGTATTCAGACCAGGCATCGTTTATTTTTCTTTCTTTTTCCTGGAGTGCTTCATTGACTTCATTAAATGAGGGCTTAACAGGGTCCGGAGGATTGACGTCCTGGAATATAAGCTGGCTTACATTTATTCCGATTTCATAAAGGTCACACAGGTCCTGAAGTTCCTGTTGGGCCTGGAGAGCGATCCGCGCTCTTCCAATGGTCAGAACCTCATCGACAGAATTATCCCCGACTACTTTTCTTACCACAGCTTCGGTCATACAGCGAAAGGTGTAGTCCACATCCCTTATTTTAAAAAGGTAATCATAAGGGTTTTCTATCCTATACTGGACGATCCATTCGGCAACCACTACATTCAAGTCTCCGGTCAGCATCACAGATTCTTTTTGAGTACTCTGTGTTACCCTGTATTCGGTGCGTATTCCGGGCCTTTCGGTTCTAAAGCCAAACTCCATTTTAAGCTGTCTTTGAACAGGGACTTTAATGATTTTTTCTATTCCCGGAAACTTAAAATGAAGACCGGGTTCGGTAGTCCGCACAAATTTGCCAAGGCGGAGAATGATTCCAGCTTCTTCAGGCTGTATTTGATAGACAGAGCTTGCTATAAGAATAATGATAACAACTAAAGTCACACCAATTTTCACATAACGAGGGTTGACTTTTGGCATTTTAAATTCCATGGTCGGAAAATCATTGGCCATTTATACCTCCTTTATTTTTAATTAGTTTAACCTGACTTATTCAGGTTATGATAATATCATAGTTCAATGACTTTATAAAGAAAGACGAGCCTGTCAGTATTATTATGTGACTGCTAAGGAGACAGCATGGTCAAGTTTATTTAAAGATGTTGTCATGATTTTCATTTCAGATGGACTTAAGGCTTTGATATTTTTCATTCCGGAACCGGTTAGGATGAGGACTATCCTATCACTGAGATTCAGTTTGTTTTCACGCTTTAATTTAAAAACACCAGCCAGGCTTGCTGCTGAAGCAGGCAGACAGAACAGACCTTCATATGAGGCTAAAAGCATCTGTGCCTTTCTTATTTCCTTGTCTGTGACATGAATGATTCTTCCATTGAGTTCATAAATCATATCCAAAACAATGTTCCCCCCAGGAGGAGCGGGATTATTAATAGACTGAGCCAGAGATTCTGCTTTTTTTATCCGTGTGTATTTTCGGTCTCCTTTGAGAAAAGCCCTGGCTATAGGAGACGCTTTTTCAGCCTGTATTCCGATAAAAACCGGATATTTATCGATCATTTCGTTCTGTTTGAGTTCTTTAAATGCTTTCATGAGCCCTATGATATGCCCTCCGGAGCTCACCGGCACAAAAATATAAGTTGGAAGTCTGCCTTTGAGTTGTTCTAATATCTCAAAAGCTGTGACTTTATATCCCTCGATACGGAAAGGGTCCACAGAATTTATAAAGTAAATCTTCTTCTTTTTCCCTATTTCCAGGCTTTTATAAAACAGAGTGCCGTAATCTCCTTTGACTTTGATAAGGAAGGTTCCGTGTATGCCTGCTGAATAGAGTTTTTCATCAGATACATTTTCACTAACGAGGACCAGCGTTTTTAATCCGGCTCTTGCTCCGTATGCCCCGGTCGATACAGCCATATTCCCAGTAGATACTGTCCCTATTTTTTTTATTCCAAGTAAAGAAGCCCTTTGCACAGCTAAAACTGTGCCCCTGTCTTTAAAACTGCCTGTTGGATTCAGCATCTCGTTTTTGGCGTATAAATCCGGAAGAATGAATTCATGCTTCAGCCTGTTTAGTTTTAAAAGGGGCGTGTTTCCTTCTCCAAGGGAGAATTCGGGTGAAAATTTTTTAATAGGAAGAAAATCAATATATCTTTCCAGCGGATGATCTTTGTTTGAATGGATTTCACAGGCCGTATCAGGGGATACCGCGAGGAGAGGCTCCTGACAGCTCGTGCACAAAAGGCTGAAGGGGTCCGGGGGATATGATTTTTTGCAAAAGATACATTCAAGCGGCCTCATGATGGACTCTTAGGATAGTTTAAAGTTTTAAGATCAAAGTTTAAAGTAATAAAATGGAGAAATCGAATTTCAGGTACTCGAAACAGGAGATATGGGGAGAAGCAATGATTTGTGTTTTTAGCTTATTATCAGTAGAATCTGAATGATGAAAAAAGATGATTTTTATTTTATGAGGCAGGCTTTGAAGGAGGCTGAAAAGGCTCGACAAAAAGATGAAGTCCCTGTAGGAGCCGTATTAGTATCTGACGGAAGTATCCTGAGCCGGGCGCATAATCAGTGTGTCTCTCTCCATGATCCGACCGCCCATGCAGAGATACTGGCTATAAGGGAAGCCTGTCAAGTTAAAGGGAATTGGAGGCTTAATGACTGTGACCTTTATGTTACTTTAGAGCCCTGTCCCATGTGTGTAGGAGCTGCTGTGCTGTCCAGATTGGGGAGGCTTATCTACGGGGCTGATGATCCCAAAGGAGGAGGTATTCGTTCGGTTATGAAGTTCCCCTTTGAAAAAACCAATCATACTCCGGAAATAAGAAAGGGGCTTTTATCAGAGGAATGCGGTCAAATATTGAAAGATTTTTTTATATCAAAAAGATAAATCACCTGACCTATTCATAAAAAAATGGCGATGATCATTTTTTGTTTTGCTTTCTAGGACATACATGCTTTTTATAAAAAATG
>CAYWDH010000081.1:0-7779 GCA_964456985.1 uncultured Eubacteriales bacterium | reverse complement strand
CCTCTATGAGGAACCATGCCCGTTCGCCTGCGGATGACTTCAGAACCACCAAGCCTGCCTGAAAGTCTGGATGAGGCATGATGTTATTTATCTAATTAGAATAGCGTACTCCTTAAGAAGATCAGGTGTGGCTGAAGCGATTTTAAAGATTTAGCCTTCGGAGTGCTGTATTTGAGGGAACTCGGCGAAGCTGAGCTCCGAGTATGTTTGACCCACGAACGGGGGGAGTTACGCAGGAGCCGAGAATACAGCTCGTAGAATGGCGTTAAAAATCTTTAGTGAGCGACCAGCCACACCTGATCTTTATGAGGGAAAAAGGTAGTGGCGTTGGTCTTTGCGTTTTAGTAAAGGAGGTAAGGCTTTCTTTGCTTGCGGAATGTATCCTCGTCTTTTTTTATGAGTTCTCTAAGGTCTTCATAGGAAAGCTTGTCTTCTATATAAAGCCTCAGCCAATCATTTCCAAAGAGGCTGTCAAATTTATCCGTTATTATTTTTATCTTGTCCGGAAAGTGATTCTTTAGGGTCCTGATAAGATCCAGGGTGAACTCAAGGGAGCGGAATGCGCTCTCTTCCTGGATGGAGATAAGAATCCCCCTGCAGAGCCTGTCTTTATAAGGAGGGTATGCCGTTTTTCCCGGTAGGGAATGCGGTGTATAAGTGATCTGTGATAGGATTGTTCCCCGGACCGCTTTTTCTCTCATATTCTGTAAAATGATTTCAGGGTCAAGCCAGGGTGCACCGAACTGGAGAAAGGGATTTTGAGTTCCTATTCCGTGATTGATCCCTATTCCTCCCAAAAGGCTTGTGCCGGGAAAAGCAAGGGTGGTTTTTGGAAGGGGGATATTGGGAGAAGGCGGGGTCCAATTGAGGCCCGTATCTTTCCAAAAATACTTTCTCCTCCATCCTTTCATTTTCACAACCCTTATGTCTGTATTTTTTGGAATCCATTTCTCTCCTCTCATCATAAGGGCTAGTTCTCCGCAAGTCATACCATAGCGTATAGGAATGGGGCAGGGGCCGGTGAAAGATTCCAGTTCTCTGTCAAGAAGAGGCCCTTCAATAATGAGTCCTCCGGTGGGATTAGGTCGGTCAAGTATATAAACGGGAATGTTTTCAAGGGATGCGGCTTCAAGTATATATTTCATGGTTGCAATATAAGTGTAAAAACGGGCTCCGACGTCTTGAATGTCATAAATGAGCACATCCAGGTCTTTGATCTGCTGGGAGCTGGGTTGTTTGATATCTCCATGAAGACTGTAGATTTTAATACCTTTATATTGACTGTCTTTGATATTTTGGCCTGCTTCTTTATTTCCGAGAAATCCGTGTTCCGTAGTGAACAGGGATGCCACAGCAATGCCTCTCTCAACGAGAGAGTCTACAAGATGTGTTCCTTCAGGGAGAAGAGAGGTGTGGTTAACAACCAGACCGACTCTTTGACCTCTCAGTTCTGAAATATATTGAGAGATGAAGATTTCGTTTCCAAGCTTCACTTTTTTTTCTCTTTTTGTTTGATTCATTATGATAGAAATCAGGCAGAGCAAAATCACAACACAGAAAAGAACAACAGAAATTTTTTTTATATGCCGGCTTTTAATTATTCGGAGATTTAGCATTTGAAAGGTATTGAAGCAGACCTTTTTCCTGCACCAGTTTAAAGGCTTGTTTTTGTGATACTTTTTTATTCTGGCGGATGGATTCCAGAATGCGGAGTATGGATAGAGCCACTTCAGCGGTCTGACCGGATCTGACTTCCCCGCTCTTTAGAAATTTTATGGATTCGAAAAGGACCGCATTAGCTTCTCCGTATGATATAGGTTTGAATATGCCATATTTTTCAACCCATCCCGGACTGCTGAGGGTGTCATTTACATGTGACTGAATGAGATAAGTAGCTCTTCCGATAAGCTTTAGGTTGCTAGGGCTGACATTGGTCATCGTGTTTCCCACAACTTTCCCCAGGCGTGCCATCACAGCCGTTGAATGGGCATTAAGCGTGATTTTCAACGCTGTGTGCTGGTTGACGTTGAGAGGGTCGTTTTTATTGTCAACAGTGATGATAACGGAAACATCTTTATTCCCGGGTTCAAAATCAGGAATTCCATGGACAATCCGGTCTATTTTTTTCTCATCCTTGTTTGAAACAGACAGCACAGCTGTGTTTGATTTGTTCTTTTTGAAAAGGCTTATGAATTGGCAGAAAGGAGAATCATCATCTTCGAGAAGTTTCTCTTCAGGTGATACAGCTACCAGAACACCTAAGTCTCCCTCCTTTGGCCCTCTTCTTTCTGTGTTTGAAGGGGAAAAGGAAAAATCATAAAGTCCTTTCTGGTCGTTTCCTGCGTTTTTAAGGCTTTCCAGGGCTGCTTTTTTTAGGAAGGGATCCTCAATCTCGTTTTGGAAAGGATCATGATAGAAATCGTAAGAAAGGCCGTGAAAAGGTCTTTTAAGGAAAAAATTCCACGCTTTTTCAAGACTCGGGGCTGCAGTCCAGACTTGGATCCATGACCGTCGCTCCTTTTGATTGACCGTATCCAGTGGATATAGGCGGAATGTCGGGCTTCGCTCTGTACTGTCTATAAAGACAGTGATCAGTCCGTCACAGGCAAAATAAGTTGAGAAGCGTCCTGATTCATATGTTTGTGATTCCAGCAAAGTGAGTTTGGCTATTTCAGGGATTGTTTTTTTAACCTGTTTAAGTATATTCTCGAATTCTGTGAGCTTGGTCCTCAGCTCTGTTTTTTCTTCAAATCCAAGTTTTTCCATTTCTTTTTTTGATAAAAATTCCCTTAAAGACCGGTCCAGTGCGGTTTGAATAATATGCCCTATTACAAAAGTCTCGATAGTGGTTGCCTGCATCCTTGTAGAGCCGCTTATAGCTTGGGGGCCTGTAGTCAAATTTATTTTTGTAATACCTTTTTCTGTAAGGACATTTCTGCTTCTGGTAAAAGGCATCAGCCTGTCGTCAGGATTGTTGTAAACAAAAAACAGCTTTTTTTTGCTTTCCTCAGGTGTATAACGGGAAGATTGTTTCCATTCGCGCAGAGCATACAATATTGTTCCAATGACCGATGAGGTCTCGCCTCCTTCTGTCACGCATATGACGACATCTCCTTTTTCGACCTTGTGTTCCTTTAACTGGAGTTCTCCTATCAATTGTAAGTCTTCAAAGCCTTCAAGTGAGCTTATAAGGGCTCTGTCTCCTCCAGTCATCTCGCCTATGAGCCTCTCCTCGATGTCGTCCCTGAGATGGTTTTTGAGTTTCTCCCATAATCGGTTTTGTTTTTTTGTTTTTTGCCAAAATGGTCTCCAGAACGTGCTTTCCATTTGTTTGGCCAGTCTTCCTGTAGCCCCGCATCCGTAAATATATATTTTATTTCCCGAAAGAATGGCGGTCTTGACTGCTTCTACAGCGGCCTCAAGTGTATCCGGATTTTGGGATAGCTGGTGGAGCTTGTTGACAATGTCCTGGTCGACTTTGAAAAGCATTTCCAATCCGGCTGTACAGTCTTGCCTGACAACTTCGCTCAGATTCCAGGTTTCAGGGTGTCTCTGCTCTGTGAGAAGTGTGTGGAGTTGGAATTGGGTTTTGTTTTGCACATAATCTATGGATTCTTCTGAGGGAATGATTTCGAGAAGACTGAGAAGGGAAGTGATTTTTTCCTTTTCCGGTTCCTTTTTTTCTGTTTGCTGGGGATATGACGGGATAAGGAAAGCCAAGAGGAAAAGTAAAATTAATGCATTCCGGAAAATTGGATTTTGATGCCTCATTCTTTTTTTCCTTTCACCCCTTGCGATTTGCGGATTTCAAATTATTTTTTCCCGTACTGGTTTTCTGTGTCTATGATATCTTTCTCTCTCCATTCCTTCTCCCAGTCGCTGACCTTGAAAATTTTCATTTCTCCGTCTTCTGTGGAGCAGATGACTTTTTTTAACCCGGTATTGATGAGCATTTTTTTGCAAATAAAACAGGGAAAAGCATTGATAGGAGTTTGGGTTTGATAATCACTGCCGTAAATATACATATCTCCACCCAAAAGGCTTACACCGGCTCTAGCTGCATTAATGATTGCGTTCTGTTCCGCATGGACACTCCGGCACAGTTCATAGCGTTCTCCATGAGGAATATTCAGTTTGTCCCGGAGACAGACGCCGTGCTCAAAACTGTCTTTTGTTTTTCTGGGGGCGCCTACGTATCCGGTTGAGATGATTTGATCGTCTTTGATGATAATGGCGCCAATGGATCTGCGGAAGCAAGTGCTCCTGCGTGATACTTCTTTAGCGATGTTCAGATAATATCTGTGTTTTGTTATTCTTTTTGGCTTCATATGAAAATTTCCAGCTTTCTATGAAATTCTTTGAGACTTCCCTGATTCGTGATTTTAAAGTCAGCACTTTCCATGCATTTTCTCAGCTGCTGTCCTTTTTTATTACCGGTCATTTCCCTTTTTTCCATCTCCATAAACGCATTTAATGTACCCATAGGTTCAGGCCTTCCCCTTTTACGGGCCCGCTGGAACCGTATCTCCAGAGGAGCTTCGATAGACAGCAGCAGGAATTCAGTATTTTTCCTCAAATATTCGATTTCCTTAAGATTCCGGATGCTGTCTATGACCGTTTTTCCAGATATTTTTTTTAGAGCTTTTCTGGCTAAAACATCAGGACCTGACTCTTCTCTCATTTTGTTTCCCATGGCAATCAAGTTTTTTCTGGTTATCTCCAGGCTGTTTTTTTTGAGCTCTTCACGGACTAAATCCGAGAGAGATATGAAGTCATATCCGTGTGTGATAAAAAAATGAGCGGCCTCTCCCTTTCCTGAAGCATTGGTTCCGGTCAATCCTATTGTTTTATAGTCAGTCATTTATCCGGCTGGTTCCTCTTCTTCTTCTTCCTCTTCCTCCTCTTTTCTCTTTTTTTGTTTTCCCCTTTCCACGACCAGGGCGATCAATATGCTGAATCCATAGAGCCCCAACATAGGGAGAGCCACTATGCTTTGAGTTATAGGGTCCGGGGTCGGCGTGATGACAGCTGCAATGATAAAGACAATGAGTACAGCGTATTTAAAATATTTAGTCATTAATTTTGAAGTGATAATGCCGAATTTAGCGAGAAAATAGACGAGAGTGGGAAGCTCGAAGACAACGGATATGCCTAAGATAACTCTTAAGGCGAGAGTGAAATACTGGTCTACCGTTATTACGGGGTCAAAGCCCTCTGCTATGGACAGGAAGAAGCGGACAGCAAATGGGAAAACAATAAAGTAGGCAAAAACAGCTCCTGCAATAAAAAACAAGCTTGAAAAAAACACAAAAGGAAGAACTGATTTTCTTTCCTTTTTATACAGACCTGGAGAAATGAAATACCAGAGCTGGATAAAAACAAAAGGTGAGGAGAAAAGAATAGCGGCGAGGAAGGATACTTTGATATACAGCATGAAAGGCGCTGTGAGAGAAGTGAAAGCCAGAGTTTTTCCTTCTGGCAGATATTTTGTCACAGGTATGGCAAGTATGTCATAGAGTTGTTTATGGAAAAACCAGGCAGGGATTACAGCAATAACAACCGCAAGAAAGGAGTAAAACAATCTCTTTCTTAAATCATCAAGGTGTTCAAGGAAGGTCATACTGTCAGGGCTTTTTTTTGCCTTCCTCATGATTTTTGGTTTCCTGTTTTTTATTTTCTTTTTCGTTGGTTTTTTTGGTTTTATTATTTTCAGAGTAAGGATCTTTTGTTTCTTCTCTGTCAGATCCCGTACTTGAGGAACGGCTTGAGTCTGTTTTGCCTATATTGTCAATATCTTTTTGGAGGTCTTTAAATTCTTCTGCCTGGATTTCCTCCTCGATTTTTCCTTTGATCTCATCCGAAGTCTTTCTGAATTCTCTGAGAGCCCTTCCTATGGATTTGCCAACCTCGGGGAGTTTTTTGGGGCCAAAAATAAGCAGAGCGATGGCAAAGATTATGAGGAGTTCCGGCACGCCTATGCTTCCAAACATTTTTGTCTTTTTCTGTCTGTTTCTTGCTAAGGAAATATAACTTGTCGTTCTTCATAAGTCAAATGGAAGTTTCGCCTTCCGTATTAATCTGACTTTACAACTCATGAAGCCTTTGGTAATATTCAATCAGGTATAGAAAAATGAAGAAGAAGGTATGCGCGGTTGCTGCTTTTCTTTTTCTATTGATCAATGTTTTCCTCTGGAACAGCAGCACCTGGTCTGAGGGAATTGAAAAGGTTGCTGAGATTACAGAGGCTGTCAAGGCATATTATTACAAAAAGGTCGATACGCAGGACCTTATTTTTGAGTCTATTCAAGGGATGCTCCCGACCCTAGATCCGCATTCCTATTTTCTTAGCCCGGAAAGGCTTGATAATTTAAAGGAAGATTATAAAGGTAAATATTACGGCCTGGGGATTATGATACAAAAGCATGGGGACCGTTTGATGGTGATATCACCCCTCGAAGGCACTCCTGCTTACAGGCTGGGGATCCAGCCGGGTGATATCATATCCCATATTGAGGGGAAAAGTACAAAGCCAATTACGAGTTATGAAGCCATGCTGGAACTGAGGGGAGAGAAAGGCACTAAAGTAAACATCACGATCGTAAGAGAGGGGTTCGAAGAGCCTCTTGAGTTTTCCATCGTTAGAGAGGAAATACCGCTGCACAGCGTCCCTTATGCGTTCATGCTCACAGAGGATATAGGATATATATACATCAGGAATTTTTCCACAACCACCACACAGGAATTTGAAGAAAAGATGAAAGACCTTGTGGAAAAAGGCATGAAGAGCCTTGTGCTTGATTTTAGAGAGAATACAGGAGGGACTTTTATACAGTCCCTGGAGATTTCCGATGAGTTTTTACCTGAAGGAGCGGTTATTGTTTCCATAAAAGGAAGGAAAAAGCAGTACAACAAACTGTTTATGGCCACCAAGGGGAATCAATATGAAGATATGCCTGTTGTGGTTCTCATAAATAGAGGCAGCGCCAGCGCACCGGAAATAGTGAGCGGGGCCTTACAGGATAATGACCGTGCTATTATTATAGGTGAGACTTCTTTTGGGAAAGGTCTTGTTCAGACTATATTTCCAGTTTCGAATGATGCAGCTTTAGCCCTGACCACAGCAAGGTATTATACCCCCTCGGGAAGGTCTATCCAGAGAGATTACACTAATCTGGAAGATTGGGTTTTAAGAAGGGAAGCCACTCCTGAGGAAAGAGAGGTCACATATACGAACAAGGGGAGAAAAGTGCTGGGTCAGGGCGGCATATCCCCGGATTATGAAGCGGTTCTTACTTACAAGAGATTGACGGTTATTCTTTTGTCAAGAGGCAGTTTTTTTTCGTATGCCCGAAAATTCATTGAAAAAGAGACAGAGCTTTCAAAAAAATATATACTTCCCTCAGAAAAAGAAGCGGAAGATAGACTGCAGCGGGGTCGAATGGAAATCAAAAAGAATGTGGTCATAGGGCCGGAATTCATTGAGGACTTTAAAGCTTATTTGGACAGAATAGGGTTTTCTTATGAGGATGAAGATTTCGAAGAGGCTGAATCTGAGATAAAAAGAGAAATCAAGAGAGAGCTGGTATCTTCAATATGGGGTATCGAAGAAGGGATGAAAACCTTTCGGTTAGAGGATGAGGTCGTTCAAAAAGCATTGCAGTTGATGGATAAGGCCAAACAAATGATATCCTAATTATTCATAAAATCAGCCTGCATCCATCCTGTGCTTTTGACTTTCATCAGGCAAGCTGGTTCTTCAGCCCGCTGATCTTCCCCAGC
>CAYWDH010000080.1:0-7791 GCA_964456985.1 uncultured Eubacteriales bacterium | reverse complement strand
AAAGAACGGTGTGGGAAAATCAGCGGGCTGAAGAACTAGCCTGCCTGATGAAAGTCGGGAGCACAAGCCACACCTGAATTTCATTTAAAGAAATTGATTGACGAACTGGATCAGGTTGTATCCCTTTACAGGAGCCGGAATAAAAGACAACACGAATATCACTAGAACAACACCTGTCACTATTTTGCGTCCCGCAGACAAAGGCTGGTCTTCATCCATGACAGGGGGATGTTTGAATCCCAAAAACGATATAAGTAAAGCCCAGACAAACCAGCCCATCCAGAAAAAAACACCCATGAGTATAAAAGCAGCAAGGATAAATTTGGCATACTTCCTCACACGGGGCCCTATAAGGGAATAAAATACATGCCCTCCGTCAAGCTGTCCTATGGGAAAAAGATTGAGGGCTGTGACAAGAAGACCTACCCAGCCTGCAAAGGCAATCGGGTGCACCACTACATCATATCCGGTTGCCGCTCCTTTAAACAGGAATCCTCCCACTAATTTAATAAGAAGAGGCTCTCCAAACAGCAGTGTTCCCTCCTTAGGAAGGGAAGGCACGACCTTTGAGACAGAAAGCCCGTATATGACTGCCGGAACTGCGAGGATAAATCCTGCCAGAGGACCAGCTACTCCGATATCAAAAAGCTGATGTTTCTTTCTAATTGGAGATCTTATTTTAATAAATGCTCCCAATGTCCCTATAAGTGTTGGGGCAGGGATAAAGAAAGGAAGGGTTGCGTTTATTTTATAATATTGACAGGTTAGGTAATGGCCCATCTCATGAGCCAGTAAAATAGCGATAAGGACAACCGCGTAAAGGAAACTTAATCTTAAAATTTGAGGATCTTTAAGTATTTCAAAATTCAAAGGTATTTGTTCGGGATGGGAAAGGCTCTCTGCGTATTTATAGCTCAAGCTCCAGGTGATCCCAACAAAAAAAGTGGACGCTGCCGTTATGACAAAAAGGAGTACATTAAGCCATGTCCTGTCTTTAGAAAAAAAAGAGGTCTTTTTTCCGGGATAAAGACCTTCTTTTTTTGTTTCGCTGTCCATCGAAGTTTGTGACGAGTCTGAAAGAAAAAATATTATATAAAAATAGGAGTGACATGCATCACTCCTATTCTAGTGGATTAGGCTATAAATAAGTTCTAAGACTATCCCAGCTTTTTTGCTTTCTCCTCAAGCTCCTCCCTTGTTTCTTTGTGACTCGGATCAGGAACACAGCAGTCTACCGGACAAACGGCTGCACATTGTGACTCATCATAATGAGGCACACATTCCGTACACTTTTGAGGATCAATGATGTATATTTCTTCTTCTGCACTGATTGCTTCATTAGGGCATTCAGGTTCACAGGCACCACAAACGATACATTCCTCAGTAATCATATAAGCCATTCTTGCCTCCTAAGAAAAAATTAAGAAATCATTATAATACATTTATATAAATTTTCAACCCGGCTTATCCAAAAAAGAACAGAGGGTCTTTTTAAGGCTGATCTCCCCCTTCCAACTGTTCAATTTTCTGATAGGATTCATATCCGAAATATGTCTGAGGATAATCCTCGGAAAGGCTTTTATACAACTCAAGAGCTTTGTCTTTATCTCCCTTTTCTGCAATAATCTCCGCCTTTTTGAACAGCACGACATCAAGAGCAAAGTCATCGGGTTTTTCGTCCTCGATTTTTTGATAAATTTCCAGTGCCCGATCCAACTCCTTTTTCCTGTGATAAATATCTGCTTTGAGTAACTGGCTTTGGTAATAAATGATATCCTTTTTTGATGCAGGAATATTTTCCAGGGCATTGAGAGCTTTATCCAATTCTCCTTTTTCAATATCATATCGGGCTATGTATATGTATCCCATCCTTGCAAACTTCTCTTTACCTGCCAGATCTTTCAACTCATCGATCCGTTGAGGATTTTCATCCAGATCTTGATTGACTTCATTTATCCGGGCTAACAGCCGGCTCTGTTCCTGCAGATTCCGAGCTTTGAAATATCTGGATACAAGAAATACAAGAAAAATGATAACTATCACACCTATGGCATACCCGATTTCTTTGGCCCGCTTTTTTGCCAGATCATACACTTTATTGAGAAAATCGGACAACTCATTGGTCTTTAGCTTTCTTCTTTCTTTTCTCTTCATAAAAAAGCTCCTTTACGTCTTATCTTTATTCTGAGCTCTTCATAAAAAAGGCGATTTAAATTTTTATCACATATCACCGGAAATCTCAAGTTGTTAAAAACCCATGGCCGCGGCCATTTTATCGAACAGATCTGTATTGTCATAATAACCGATGAACTGTTTGTAACCTTTTCCTATTGAGAAAACCGGAACGGGGACTGCTGTGTGCGCATCGCTTGTCCATCCTATTCCAGCTTTTTGGTTCAATATTTTTATTAGAGTAACACTGAAAAGTGCACTGTTCGGATCATTGAAAGAGCTCTGAAGCTCATTGTACTCTCTAGCAGAAAGCACTCCTTCAAGCTCCATTCGTACTGCTTCATCCCCTTTATATTCCTTACTGGAAAGTTCTTCTTCCTCCTGTTTGCTGATCTTTCTCAATCCGAATTTCTCTTCTATTAAAGGCATAAAATCATCCAGATTCCATTCATCCTCGTTTTTTGTCGCTTTGTAAGGCTTAACGTATTCATTACTGAATTTGTCCAAAGAGATGGTTTGTCTGCTCAGAATTTCCAGCGACTGGCTGTAACCGGAAAAATTCGAACCCAATGACATACCTCCTGTCTCATGATCGGCTGTCACCACAATCAGGCTCTCTTCAGGATGCAGCTTATAAAACTGAACCGCGCTTTGAACCGCTTTATCAAAATCAATGACTTCCTTTATTAAAGTGGCGGCATCATTATCATGGGCAGCCCAATCAATTTCACCACCTTCCGCCATCATGAAAAATCCGTTGTCGTTATCAAGAAGCTCAATGGCTTTATCCACATAATCGGCGAGAGAAAGGTCACTGCCGTGAACATCAATCCGGTAGGCCATGGCCACATCCGGAGTAAGATTTTCATTGATAGCAATGAACTTTTTATCCCTGTTTTCTGTCCCGAGCGAGATAAAATCACTTTTCGACTGAATAACTTCATATCCTTTTTGGCGCGCCCGTTCAAGAATATCCGGCTGCAAGCCCCTTCTTCCCGTTGGATATTTGATGCCTCCTCCCCCAAAAAAATCAAATCCGCTCTCAACCATATCCTCCGCTATTTCATAATAATGCCATCTGCTTGTCACATGAGCATAGAAACAAGCAGGAGTGGCATGATTGAGAGGCACATTTGATATGATCCCTATTTTCATGCCTTTATCCCGGGCCATCTCAGCAATTGTCTTGAATTCAACCCTGTTTGTCTCGTCAATATTGATCCTTCCGTTAACTGTTTTTTTACCGCTGGCCATAGCCGTACCGGATGCAGCAGAATCTGTAACATAAGAATTTGAGGAGAAAGTGCTCATCAATCCAGTACCTGGAAATCGAGTGAAGCTGAGTTTCTCAACACTTATGCCCTTTGCGTTCAAAGCTCCCTGGAGGATTTCAGCTGCATGGATTTGGGATAATCCCATGCCGTCTCCTATAAAAAGGAAAACATACTTGGGTGATTCAGCGTGGCTGCCTTTCTCTTTCTGTGCACAAGAAAATATTCCTAAAAATAAAATAAATACGGATAAGATTATCGTAGCCTTCCTAATACACCAGACTTTATTCTTCATTTATCTCTTCCTTATAGGATATTTTTTCTATTATAAACATATTTATTAACTTGATATTAATATTATATTAATTTTGCATTAAGAAGGGGAAAAAGCAAAGCAAAAATGAAAACCGTGATCGGTCGGAAATGGTTTATTTTTTAGTGCTCAAACTGATATTTTTTCTCTTTGAAAAGCTTTAGGCAGACATCAACAACGTCTTTATCATAAAGAATGCTTCGATTATCAGATATTTCTTTAAGAGCTTTATCAATGCCCAGCGCCGGCCGGTAGGGCCTATGAGAAGCCATTGCCTCGACAACATCGGCCACACCAATGATCCTTGATTCCAAAAGAATATCCTTTTTGGACAAACCATGCGGATATCCGGAACCATCCACCCTTTCGTGATGCTGAAGGACTATTTTTTCTACGGGCCAGGGAAATTCTATGGCTTCTAATATATCAGCGCCTACCTGTGGATGGGTTTTAATCAGACTAAACTCAATACTTGTCAATGCTTTGGGCTTACTGAGTATCTCGGCTGGAATTTGTATCTTTCCGATATCATGGATAATGCCTGTTATTCTAATCCCGTCTATCCGGTCTGCGCTTAAGCTCATTTCCTCTGCAATATGCCAGGCAAGGTCTGCCACCCGTCTTTGATGCCCCGCTGTATAAGGATCCCGGATCTCAACTGTTTTTTCCAGAACCTGTATGATAGCGCCGAATGCCTTTTGTAATTTACCCAGGCTCCTTTTAGCCTCTCCCTCTGCTAAGTTCAACTTTTTATGGGTGTGGATAGCCACAACTCCGTAAACCAGGCTGTCTCCAAGCCTCTTTAACAGATCGACTTCCTCGTTGTTGAAGAGATCTGTTTCATCCGAATATATAGTAAGCGCCCCAAAAGGGCGGCCGTTGCTCGTGAGGGGAAGTGACACCACTGAAGAAAATCCTTGTTTCAGTGCTTCCCCTCTCCAGGGCATTACTTCAGGATTTGAGAGAATATCCCTTACCACATATGGTTTTCCCGTCCTTATTGCTGAGCCTTCAGGGCAGCGCCCATCTCTGCCCTTTGACCAGTTCAAATCTATGTTTTCGAAATATCCGTCATAATTTCCAGATTTGGCTAAAACTTTAATGCTCTTTTTTTTATCATCAGCGGCTAATCCTACCCATGCCATGCTGTAGCCGCCTTCTTCCACTATGATTCTGCAGATATCCTGAAGCAGGTCTTCTTTGTTCATAGAGCGGATCATGGCTCTGTGACAGGAGCTCAGTGTTTTTAAAGCTCTTTTAGCCCTTATCAGTTCCTGTTCGGTCCTGCTTTGGTCCATCCTGACTTTATCCCGGTCAAGCTCCCTTTCTCTAAGTACTTTGAGCTCTTCAATAAGCTGCTTTCTCGTCTTGTCTTGGTAAAAACTGTCTAAACTCTCCTCTTTTACTATGTTTTCCTTTATGTAATGCACTCTCTTCTCCTGTATGTTCCTGTACAGTCAGTTCAGGACTTATATTGAGTCGTATGAGGGGCCTAAAAATTTAAAAAAATTTAAAAAAAATCAAAATTGACAACCTTATTCCCCCTATGATATGAATATTTGTGTGTGAAGGAACCAATTAATGGAAAAAAAATCGAAAAATCTTGATGACTACAGAAAACTTTCCCTGTTTGCAAACATCGGACTCAGTATAGCCAAAGCAAAAGACATACACGAGACCATGAATCAGGTCATGAATAAAATCGGAGATATTTTTGCCCCCTTGAACTGGTCATTACTGCTCAGAGATAATCAAACAGGCCAACTCTATTTCAAACTAGTCACGGGAAAAAGCGCAGAAAAATTAAGAGGGAAAAAACTCCCGAAAGGAAAAGGTCTGGCAAACTGGATCATGGAGAATGGAGAGGCTATTATAGTCGAAGACGTTAAAGGGGACCCGAGACATTATGATCATTTTGATAAAATAACAGGATTTAAAACAAAATCAATCATCGGTGTTCCTTTAAAAGTAAAAGACGAGGTCATCGGAGTCATAGAACTCGTAAACAAACTGGAAAAAGATGCCTTTACTCCCACAGATCTGAAAATTCTGCAGACTATAGCTGATTTCACTGCGATCACTCTGGAAAAAACATACTACATGAAAAAATTGGAAAACCTGGCTAGAATTGACATGCTTACAGGGGTTTCTAATCGAAGAGACTTTAATGATAATCTGGAAAAGGAAATGGAACGGAGCCAACGGCAAGGCACCTCTCTGGCTTTATTGATCCTGGATGTGGATGACTTCAAGAAAATAAATGACACTTACGGGCACCAGGAAGGGGACCGGGTCTTAAAAGCCGTGGCTGATGTGTTAAAAAACAAAGTTCGGAAAGTGGACTTTATTTCCCGCTACGGCGGTGATGAATTTGTGGTCCTTATGCCTAATACAGACCTAAAAGGAGCTGAAATAATAAAGAAGAGGATCCTCTCTACTGTTCCCTATCCCGTAAGCATCGGAATTCATGCGGCCCGCCCTGAAAAATTATCCGTGCTCTTGAAAAAAGCAGATCAGGATCTTTACGAACAGAAAAAACTTAAGGGGAAATAAAAAAATACGCCTGGCCGGTTTATTCATATCGAAGCGAGTCCCTTGGATTGGCTATAGCGGCTTTTATGGATTGATAGCTTACTGTTAAAAAAGCAGTAAAGAAGGTCAGGACAGCAGCCATAAGAAAAGGCCAGATACTTATGTTAGTCCTGTAAGCAAAGTTTTGTAGCCAACGGCTTAGAGCAAAATAGCCAATCGGCCACGCAATTATATTTGCCAGTATTACCCATTTTGCTAAATCTTTAGAAAGCATAATAGCGATATTTATTACAGAAGCGCCCAATACTTTCCTGATTCCGATCTCTTTTGACCTTTTTTCAGCGCTAAAAGAAGCAAGACCGAACAGACCTAAGCACGCGACAAGTATGGCAAACACAGAGAAACAATTCAGGATTTTACTCATTCTCTGTTCTGTTCTGTACAAAACGTCAAAATCATCGTCCAAGAATTTATATTCAAATAAGGAGTCAGGATATACTTTTTCCCAGCTCTTCTTAATGAAGGCAATGGTTGATGAGATATTCTGGGGATGTATTCTGATATAGGCGTATTGGAGGTATTTTGGAATTACGAGCATGGCAATAGGTTCAATGATATTATGCAAGGGTTTGAAATGAAAATTTTCTACTACACCGATGATAGTACCATCAATTCCCCAAAATTTGAGCTTTTTGCCAGCAGCTGATTCCACTCCCATCAATTTAACGACTTCTTGATTGACCACAAATGCTTTTGTCAAATCTGTTGGAAATTCAGGGGAAAAAGTTCTTCCCTCAATCAATTTCATTTTCGAAGTTTCAATAAAATCATAATCTACTATTAAACGATAGATGTAGATCATCTCATCAGGATTTTTACCTTCCCAATCATTGCCGCTTGTTTTACTATCTATATTTGTCAGTACTCTATCAGAAGCAGACACTCTAAGAATTTTTGGATTCTGCTTCAATTCGTTCTTGAATGAGTAGTAGGCTTGAATGTTTGCCTGATCCTCCAAGGGGACATATAGTAGATGATCTTTTTCAAACCCTAGATTTTTGTTCCGGATAAAATCAATCTGCCTATATGCAATACTTGCACTTATTATCAGAATAATTGAGAGTGAGAATTGAACGACCACAAGTGCTTTTCTGAATGCAACACCTCTAGATCCTTTTGCAAGAGTACCTCTGAGTATATGCACAGGCTTAAACGATGATAGCAAAAGCGCTGGATAACTTCCTGAAATGATTCCTGTGAAAATTGCCACACCTAATAATCTCACAATTATACTTATGTTCTCGATATCTTTGAGAGATAATTGTTTTCCTGACAGATTGTTGAAGAACGGAAGAAATAATTGGATCATGAAAAGGGCAATAATCAAGGCTATCAATGCCAGAAGTATTGATTCTCCTAAGAACTGCTGCATGATGTTTGTCCGAAAGGCACCGACAACCTTTCGTACCCCGATCTCTTTAGCTCGATTTGTTGATCTGGCTG
>CAYWDH010000079.1:0-8356 GCA_964456985.1 uncultured Eubacteriales bacterium | reverse complement strand
CTCTGTTATGTTTTTTACACGCCTCTAGAAGAACCGCTGATCCTTTAATGTTTATGTCGATATCTGGAAATGGATTTGTCAGACTCAAGATATGGTCGTTTTGCCCGGCTAGATGGAAGATGTAATCTTTGTCTCTGACAATATAGTTCATGATATTTTTATTCCTGACATCGCTAAAGTTAACGATGACTTTGTCATTGATGGGCTCAATGTTGAAAGGGTTTCCACCGTGACCCTCGATCATGGCATCGAGAAGGGTGACTATAGCTCCGGCTTTGGCCAGCTTTATGGCGAGATTACTCCCTATAAAACCGAGTCCGCCGGTAATAAGCACCTTTTTATTCTCAAAAAGCCTGATGTTGTCAGACATGGTGAGTCATTCCTTCTTTTTTGATGACCAGTTTCCACCAGAGCTTCAAGATATCTCTTCCTGTATGAAATATTCTTTTAAAATTGAAAAACTGAGATTTTCCATAGGCTCTGAAATAGTGGTTGACTGGAACCTCAGCAAATTGAAAACCGGCGTCCTGCATTTTTTTGACCATTTCAACGCAGATAACTCCGGTATTGTATTCCAAACGGATGTTATCAAAGACTGACCTGCGAATGAGCCTGAAATCACAATCCACATCTCTAATTTTGAAGCCAAACATTAATTTCATGATCCAGTGATAAGTTCTCCCGACAATTTTTCTATAGAGCCGATCTGACCTGCCTACTTTATACCCATTGACAATGTCTGTATCATCCTTCATTTCTGGCAGAAGCTTTGCTATTTCTGAGACATCATACTGAAAATCCCCATCGGTATAAAACAGGAATTCTTTGGTTGCTGAGTAAAAGCCGGTCTTCAGTGCACCGCCGTAGCCTTTGTTTTCTTCATGGTAAGTTACTTTGAGGCGATCATATTTTTTTTCTAATTCTTTTAATATTGCGCGGCTATGGTCAGAGCTGCCATCATCAACCACCAGGATTTCATAATCATCTGTAAGTCCCTTTAAAGTTAAATCCGTAAGGGCCACCATGCTGGCTATCGTTCCGCCATCATTATAGCAAGGAAAAAAAGCAGAAATGCTGCGCTGTTCTTTCATGAGAGGCGATAGTTTCGTTCAAAAGTCAATTGTAATGGATCACCTGTGGGCACAGATAAGTTTTTATGAAAAATTTTCATAAAAATCAATATCTTTTATAAGCATTTCTATATCTGTTCGACTTCTCTCTGAAGCATCCTTAAGACCGTGATGAATTTAAATATACACTGAATTGAAAAGAGTGCACGGAAATAAGAATGCTTACACATCTCTCTTTCGACTTGACATAAATATTTATTTTTTGTCAACTATCCTCAGAAGTCATAAGGCGTTAAGACAGGAAAAAATATTCAAGAACTTGAACCGACTGAAAAGTTCAAAAAAAATTCTCCTGAGGGAACTGAGCTCCCATAATACATTTATTCTATTACTTATTCTATTTATTAGTGGAACGGTTTTTCGGGCAAACGGACTGAGATTTGGTTTGCCCTTAAGATTGCATACCGATGAAGTTGCCGTCGTTGAGAAAGCGGTTGTTGTTGCTGCCAGTGGAGATCTGAATCCAGGAATATATAATCGGCCGAATCATGTCTCTATCTATTTGAGTGCCATTTTTTATAAGGCTTTTTCTGCGGTCAGATGTTTCTTTTTACATGACTGCGAAGGGATACAGGCTCATTTTTCCAAGCATCCTGCGCCCTATGTCTTTCTTTCCCGGATCATCACAGCTTGCCTTGGGAGTCTGATGATATTGTCGATGTTCTTTTTGGCTAAAGAAGTGGGGGGAAAGAAAGTCGGATTACTTGCCTCTGCATTGACGGCCTTCTTTCCTAGTTTTATCCGCCACTCCCACTACGCTACCCCTGATATTCCACTTACTTTTTTTATTTCAATGGTTGCCTTATGGATCTCGAAATATATGAAAACGAGAAAGCTTAAATTTCTGATCCTGGGGTGCCTGTTTAGCGGGATAGCGACAGCGGAGAAATATCCAGGAATTCTTTCCATGACCATGATTTTTTTTGGAGTGGTGTTTTCTCATCGGCGAAAGAGAAGAAATATCTTAAAGCTTCTCCCCCTTTCTATACTTATTTTTCTCTCTTCTTTTTTTATCGCTGCCCCTTTTGTATTTTTAAATTATAAAGAAGTCTTGAAGGCTCTGGCCGAAGAGAAGGCCTCATATCATCTGGGAGCTTCGGGATTAGGATGGGGAGGAAATCTTTTGTATTACATCGGAACATGGCTTGACAACACAGGAATACTGCTCAGTCTATTTTTTTTGTTGGGTCTAGTTCTCTTCATCCTAGAATTTAGAGCATATATGAGAGTAAAGCACTACTTCACTGTTTCGTTGTTTGGCTTAATTTATTGGGCCTTAATCTCCACCTTGGCCATTCACTGGGAAAGATGGGCAGTTCCGATATATATCATCCCAATCATAATCGCTTCGGTTGGAATTGACTGGCTCGCAGCTTTTTTGAACAAGAAGAAAATTGGATGGCGTTTTTTCTTCACGGTAATTCTGGCGGTTATACTCTCCTCACTTTTTTTCCGCGGAATAATGCAGAGCCTAAGTTTTAGCTGGAAAGATACGCGAGTGGTTTCTAAGGATTGGATAGGATTGAATCTGCCCACCCATGCCAAAATAGTCGCTGATGCTTATACTCCCTTGAAACCCGGTTGTTGCGGTTCGGTTGCAGTAAAGAGTTTAGAACAGTTTAAGAAAGAGGGGATTGAATATGTGATCGTTTCCTCATTAATCTATCAGAGAATTCTGGCTGAGAAAGACAGGTATTCAAATGAGGTGAAGTTCTATACGGAATTATTCGAACGTGAATATCTGGTCAAGGAATTTTGGCCGGCAAACATGGAATTTGGGAAGAATGATATAACAGCTGTTTACAGAACCATAAAAGAGCTTATTCATTACCTGCAGCATAGGGAAATGTATCTGAGGGGGCCAGTGATAAAAATATACAGGATATCCGAAAGAAAAACGTGATCCTGCAGGAAGATTTTATTCGGATGATGGATAAAAATATTTTGTTCCCACGATTTTCTTGCCGAATGAACGAGAGCTTCACAGTAATTTTGGCATGGGAGTAAAGGCCATAGTCATGAATCATGACCATAGGCAAAATTGTTTTGATAGATTACAATTTTTGATATTTGCCGATATAGCCCCTGCCTAGAACTCCCAATTTAGTCCTTGATAGTTTTTCCATTGTGAGGCCTGTCGCAACATAGAAGCGAGGTAGCAGTCGGTTGAGAGGCCAGGGGAGAAGAGAGAAATGAAAAAAATTGTATGCAGACAGCTTCAAGCCAGTCTTCTCTGCCTCCTGGTCAAAGAAGAATGGTATATGGGTGTGGAAGGGAGGATAAAGCATTGTCTGCTTTTTAAACAACAGTTTTTTTAACCATCCTTTGATCTTTTGACCTAGACGAGAATGCGCCACAGGCTCAAAAATTCGAGCAGGTGATAACCTGTTGGAGAGAGTGATGATGGCAAACCCACCTCGCTTAAGGATGCGGGCTATCTCGCTAAGGGCCTGTTGGTCTTCATTCAAATACTCAATCACTCCTGCACAGATCAAACCGTCAAAGGTTTCGTCCTTAAAAGGAAGAGCTTCTATCTCTCCGTTGATCAAGGGAACTCTCTGGTCAGATATGCTTTTAGATACCGCTTGAAGCATTTTTAATGAATAATCAAGGCCAAAAGCTTGGAACTGGTGTTTCTGGAGAACTTGAAGCATTTCACCAGTGCCACAGCCGATATCCATGACTCGGCCGCCTGGCGTAAAATTGGTCAGCATGGCTGTCATGTAACTCAATCGAACAGCCAAGACAGGATAGATGCTAGGCGGTCTCTTTTTGACATAGTGGTCTTGGTGGTACTGGCTTGAATATTCATCAAAATAGTCTTTTACATATCTTTTCTGTTTTTCTTTGTTTTTCAGAACGGGGCTCATGTTATGTTCTTTCTTTGATGAGCTTTCTGATCTTAAAGCCAAGCCATTGGAAAAGGGCGGTAAAATCATAAGCCCCTCTGACTTTTCTTCTGAAGATAGAGAGCCCGTCTATCTCGAAAATCGGTATCCGGCGCAGCTCATAAAGATCACTCTTTAGGTCATTGCTCCCAACTTTAGTAGAGAGAGCAGCTTCATAATCAGCTGATTGAACGATTCTTTTGTCCAAATTATCAAAATTTCCCCAAGAACCATAGGGATAAGCAAGGTATCTTATCCTTTTTCCTAATATTTCCTCAAGCTCTTTTTTTGATCCGAGGACTTCCTCCGATACTCTTTTTTTGTCCAAGCGGTCGAAGGAGATATGGTGTTGAGTGTGAGAAGCGACCGTTATTCCTCCATCACTCATGGCTTTTAGCTGGTGTTTTTTAAGAGGCAATCCTGTCAGCTGACTCGCTCCGTCTGAGGAGAGATATTTCTTGATCCATGGAAAGGGAGAATCTCCATCGATGTACTTAGTAATGACGGAAAGCACAGCCCTATATGAATATTTAGACAGCACAGGAAAGGCGTTGTAATAATTGTCTTCAAAACCATCATCAAATGTCAGCATGACAGTTTTAGGTGGGATGGGATGACTGGCTTGTTTCCATGCTAAAAAATCGTTCAAGTCGATTACCTTGAAATTATGATCAGCTAAAAATTTCATTTGGGCAGCAAAAATTTCTGGAGAGACGGAGATATGCCTCATCCTTCTTCTTCTAGTAGGAGAAGAGATACTATGATAATTGAGAATGCGGACTGAGTGGTCAGGCCAAAAGAGGTGCCAGATTTTTAAAAAAAAATCCGCCGCAAGGCTCAGCGGCCAAAGGATGAGGCAGAGGAAGTAGTAATACACACTAATCACCCCTTATTATGCAAGAATCATCTTCATCTCTGTTTAGACAGGCTATTTTTTGGTCTAGAGAATAAGGATTGGATTTTTGTGATCGCAGCCATTGATAAACGCTATTGGCGATTTTTTACCTCAACAACTTCAAAGAGCTGGAGGAGGCTATACCTAACCAAGTCTTTCTTATCACACAATAATTTTTCCATCTAAGTCATACTTTTTATAATCAATGCCTAAAATATGCAAGATAGTTGGAGCGATATCCGTTAATTCCTTGTTTATATACTTTTTGTTTTTGATGTATGGGCTGTCAAACAGAAATATTCCATAATAATCGTGACTATTGGTGTTCTTTTTTATTATGGACTCAAATTGTGTTTTGGCTAAGACGTATTTCTCTGACCATAATACAATATCAGGAGCATATTTTATATACGGGCCGTGGTAAATATGCATGCGTTCTTTGATTGTGGAAAATATGTTTTCCCTGTTTAATTTCTTTATCAATTCATCCTTGATATTCTGGTGTCTGTTCTTAATATATATCCCTGAAGATTCTGAAGATCGACAGTACGCTTTTGACGATTCTATATTGACATCTTTTTTTTGAGGCGCCGTATGCAATTTGAATCGTTTTTGGAAGAAAAGGTTATAAATTCCTCTAGATAATTCAACGATCAATTTATTTTTTGATAATATTTTCCAAATGACTGGATTGATAGACAACATTCTTTTGTTCTCAAGCTTTTGTGAGATTTCTTTTCGCCTTCTGGTTGGAGGTATTTCTTTCTCTTCACTTTTCTTAAATCTTAAATAATCATATTTTTCCAGTAAATTGTTGAGTCCTACTGTCCCTTCATACACTTTGAATCCGTGATCAGATATGATAAAGAGATGTGTGTTTTCATCCTTATTTTCCAGAAACCATCCGATGTAGGAGTCTAGTTCTTTATAGAAATGAATAATCTGTTGGTTCTTTTTTTTATTTCTTTTTATCATTTCATAATAGAATTTATGTTGTATCCAGTCTGTTCCACTGAAGAGTATGAAAAAGAGATTCCAATCCTTCTTGAATAATTTTTTTGCTATTTCAAATTTGTCTCTTTCCAGATTGCGGATATCTTCAATGAATTTTTTTCTGTCATAGTCAACATAGAATTTTTGGTCTGGTACTATTCGGTATTTTTGAAGTTCCGGCATTTCATGTTTTAATTTTTCGGGGAAAACGAATTCATCTCCTCTGGTGAGTAAACTAGTAAGGATTATATCATCGGTCTTGGGGGGATAACTCACAGGAAGATTGATTAATATACTGTTCATTCCATGTTCTTTCAGTATTTCATATATGGTGGGAGTTTTAATATTCTCAGAAGTTATGGGTCTTAAATCGCCCGTGGCAGGATCTTGATAAAGGAAGTCAAAGATTCCGTGTTTTCCTGGATTGCAGCCTGTGGCAAAGGAAGCCCAGGCTGGTCCAGTGACAGGAGGAGTTGTTGATTTTAGTTTTCCGTGCCATCCCCTTGCCTTTATTTTTTTTATATTCGGGAATTCTTCTTTCCATTTATCAAAAAATATCTTCGGCGAAGCTCCATCCAATCCGATGACGATGATTTTTTGTCTATGATTTTTGTTTTCCCTCATAGAGATATGACTTCCCGGAGTGAATTTAAATCCTCATTATTGATATGATGATCAACATTTAAGAGTTTTTAGATTTGTTGTTTTGATTGACTGAGTTCAGATGGAGGATAAAGAATTCTGTTGCCAACAATCCTCCTTTTAAATGATGGAGAACTCCAAAGTAATTGGATAGTTGCATGGCGTTTATCAAAGTAGTAGTCTAATTTTATTTTGTGAAAACCCTTTTCAAGCTTTGCGTGACCAGAATGTTCCATCATCCTCTTCTTATCCGACCAGGTATCTATTATAATCTTATCATCCAGAAATAATCGGGCGCCCTCGTCACTCAGGATATAAAAGGTGTACTCTTCGCTTTTGTCTATTTTTATTCTTCCTTCCCAGGTTACGGAGAAGTCACCGCTTATATTTTTTTGGGGCCTCTCATTTCCCCAGCCAAAATCAATTTTTTTATCGATTTTTTCTACCTCAGGAGGTCCTGCAAGGTTCACGTTATTATAATAACGAGCCAGCAGGCCATGTTGTGGGCCAAATTTATTGATGCTGAGTTTAACCAGAAAAAACAGGACGGCTGCCGAGCCAACAAGAATTCCTGCTATAAGAAGTATCTGCCTCACTTTTTTTCTCATCCTTTTCTCTTCAGGAGTTGTCAGTTGGGTCTTTAAGAATTTGTGAGCTTTATTCAGGAAATTCTCTGTTTGTTCAAAAATATTTTTTACAGTTTTTTCATCAATTTTTAACTCCATCTCATTCCTGTAGTTTTCATTCAATTCATGTAAAGAAAGAATTGTCTTAATGCTTTCTTCATCACATAGTCCTTCTTCCCTGTATTCTTCCTCCAGCGAATTGATATTTTCATTTAAATTCTGGAGAGGTTTTTGTTTAAAGGAAAGAAGAGTTCTGATAATGATATCCATAGCCTTGGTTAATATGGGAATAGTATCTACACTTTCCTTTCCTTCTATGAGAAGTGAAGCACTTTCTAATCTCTCCTCGGCCATTCTAATCTGGTGGAATATCTCTTTTCTTTTCTTTTTAATTTCTTTTTCTTCCATGTATTCCTCTCCTTATAAGTGTAAATGTATTAAGAATTAGATACTTTATTTTACTTAAAACGAAGAGAATATGGTATTCATAAACTTTTCCGTTTTTTTTGAAGTATTTCAGGAGGCTTTTTTGAAATTCGTTTGTTCTCTTCATTTCTTCCCATTGCTCTGAGCTCTTTGATAAAAAATGGATGGCCTGAGCATGAGGATAATGGATGATCTTCCAGCCCGACCGTTTAATCCTCAAGCAGAGATCGACTTCTTCAAAATACATCCAGTATCTTTCGTCAAAACTTCCCACTCGGTCCAAGACGTCTCTTCTGACAAACATGAAGCTTCCCATGATCTGGTCGACCTCTCTTGTGTCAGAGTGGTCCCAATCCTGCATCAAGTATTCTCGGAAGATTTTAAGGTTGGGGAAAAAGTATCTCAGACCTATCATCATCGAAAAAAAAACTTTAAAGCTGGGAAACCTTCTGCAGGAATGCTGAAGGCTTCCGTCTGGAAAAGTCAATAGGCAGGAGGAAGCGCCGACCTCTGGATTTTTTTCCATGAAGTCAAACATTCGATCCAGACAGTTTTCTTGGACAGTGACATCGCTGTTTAAGAAGAGAATATACTTGCCTTGGGCTCTGGCCAGTCCCTGGTTGTTGGCCCGTCCAAAACCTTCATTTTTCCTGTTCTTGATAAGGGTGACTTCGGGAAACTCCTTTTCCATCATTTCCGGACTGCCGTCGGATGAGAAATTGTCAACCACGATGATTTCACAAGAGACTTTTTTGG
>CAYWDH010000078.1:0-8397 GCA_964456985.1 uncultured Eubacteriales bacterium | reverse complement strand
ATTTTAATCGCCATTTTTTTACCTTTCAGGCAAGCCGATCTTACTGCATCTGCTTCGTTATGAGACATTCGCAGTGAAGGACCACGGCTTCATGTCTCATGCCTCACATCTGCAGCAACCTCGACTTGTGAATAATCCAGGTTAGTAAAGCAAGAATGCACGCCCGGGTTTAACTTTTCTCCCTTGTTTTCTCAGAAAATCCCGTGTATTCTCTGATGAGTTCGAGTGTTTCTTTAGCCTCTTGTTCATTGAGTTTTGATATGGCAAATCCTGCATGAACGATCACCCAGTCTTCTGGTTTTACATCTTCCAATAAAGTAAAATTTGTTTTAACTCTGGTGCCGAGATAGTCTATTTTACCCACTTTGTTTTCATCCACACTGATGACTTTAGCTGGTATTCCTAAGCACATTTTATTTATTCCTTGTTAACTAACCTGAACTATTCATAAAAAATGTTCATCATCCAGGTTAAATCAGGCTGTTCTATAGTGAACTCCTATGTATTATAACTGAGGAAGACCTATCTATCAACTCTTTAGCCTGACCTATTCATAAAAAAATGGCTCTAGGATTCGGATTAGCTGACTCTGTCTTTGACAAGAGTAACAGCAGTTTCTATAATGGCTCTATGATTGAAAGTCTGAGAGAATTTATTAAACCGGGCAGCGAGGAAGAAGCCCTGGCTCAAAAGATTGATTTTTCAAAACTGCCCAAACATGTTGCTGTTATTATGGACGGAAACGGACGTTGGGCGAAGATGAGAAATTTACCAAGAGTGGAAGGACATAAAGCCGGTTTGAAAGCAGTGAAGGAAATTGTTGAAACATGTCCTCGGATAGGGATAAAATATCTGACTTTATATGCCTTTTCCAAAGAAAACTGGAAAAGGCCGAAGAAGGAAGTCAGGACACTCTGGGAGCTTTTATCAAATTATTTGAAAAGAGAATCAAATTCCCTTGTGAAGAATGAATTTAAACTCAATGTCATCGGACAGATGGAACAGATTCCGGAAAAGACAAAGAAAGAACTCGTGAAAGTCATTGATATGACCAAAAATTATGACAGATTCGTTATAAATTTGGCTTTGAATTACAGCGGTCGTTCTGAAATCGTTGACGCTGTTAAAAAAATATTAGATACAGACGGAGTTAAAAGCGGTGATTTAAATGAGGAGTTGTTTTCAAAATATATATACACATCTGGGATCCCTGACCCGGACCTTCTCATAAGAACAAGCGGAGAGCTGAGGATATCAAATTTTCTTCTCTGGCAAATTGCTTATTCTGAAATTTGGGTGACTCCTGTTTATTGGCCTGATTTTAATAAGAGGCATATGCTTGAAGCCATAGTGGATTATCAGAGTCGAGAACGAAGATTTGGAGATATAACGGCTGGCTGATAAAGGACTTTTGAAGAGGAGAAAATAAAAAATTTCAATTCCTGTCTTAATCTTTATTGATTTTTAGTATAATGATTGTTTATATTCTGAGATTTATCAGATTTGATATGGGAAATAAGAGAGAAAAATGAATATATTAAAAAGGACCCTAACAGCATTTGTTCTTCTCCCCCTTTTGTTTCTGTTGATTCAGTATTCTTCAAAAGTCTTCTTTTTTATTGTGATACAGATAATCGTGCTCTTGTCTCTTTATGAATTCTATAACCTGTCCCGGAAAAAAAGAATATACCCAAAAAGAGCTCTGGGCATGATTCTTGCGCTGCTTATTGGGGGGACTTTCCTGCTCGATGAATTTTCACTGGGATTGGCGCTGCTGGCTGGGCTTTTTATTTTAACGGTCGTGTATCTTGTCTCTATAAAAAGACTTGAGGAATTAATGGCTTTTCCGGCTGAGGCAGCCCTGACATTTTTCGGTGCCTTTTATTTGAGCTTCACACTGAATCATATTGTTCTTCTGAGACAGGATTTCGGGCCTTTCTCTATCTATTTTTTATTGACTATTGTGTTTGCAGGTGATACCGGAGCTTTTCTTATCGGGAAGAAGTGGGGGAAACATAAAATGGCTGCTTTGGCAAGCCCTCATAAGACTTGGGAAGGAAGCGTTGCTGGTATTGTTTTTGGTATTGTTTTTGGTGTGGCTGCAGGATTTGTGTTGTTCGGAAAAGACTTTTTGATATGGAAGGTCGTTCTTGTTGCCTTTATGATACAAGTCGTGGTTCAGTTGAGCGATCCTCTTGAATCTCTGTTTAAAAGAGCAGCTGGAGTCAAAGATTCTTCACATATTTTACCCGGTCACGGGGGAATGCTGGACAGAACAGACAGTCTTGTTCTGGCCATTCCTTTTTTTTATTATGTATTGAAGTATTTAGGAATGAGCTGACATGGGAAACAGAGACAGTATTAAAAATGTAGCTATCCTCGGATCAACCGGTTCGATCGGAAGAAGCACTCTTGAAATCATATCTCATCTTAAAGATAGTTTTCAAATCGTCGGTCTGTCTGCAGGCAGGAACAAAGAACTTCTTTACAAACAGATCAAGGATTTTAATCCTGAGATTGTTTCACTAAGCCAAGGAGAAGATGCGGGTGAGCTCAAAGAAATGACATTCAAGCATAAGGTAAAAATAAGATACGGACAGGAAGGCGCAGAAGAAGTGGCCGGATACCCAAAGAACGACATCATCATTGCGGCCATAACCGGGATAAGAGGACTAAGGCCTACAATGGCAGCGGTGAGGAGCGGAAAACGTATTGGTCTTGCGAACAAAGAATCAATGGTCGCAGCCGGAGCACTGATAAAAAAAGAAGCATCAGAATCAGGAGCTGAGATTATTCCTGTGGACAGCGAACACAGCGGGATTTTTCAATGTTTACATAAGGAAAACCTTCAAGAGGTCAGCAAAGTCATCCTTACAGCCTCCGGAGGGCCTTTTTTCCAATTAAACCAAAGAGACATTAAAAACCAGTCTGTGGAAGACGCCCTTAATCATCCTAGATGGAGTATGGGAAAAAAGATTTCTATCGATTCTGCCACAATGATGAACAAAGGGCTTGAGCTGATTGAAGCCAAATGGCTGTTCGATCTTCCCTCTGAAAAACTGGATGTACTCATCCATCCGCAGAGTATTGTGCATTCCTTGGTGGAAATGAAAGACGGTTCTGTGCTGGCACAGTTAAGCCTGACCGATATGAAAATACCCATTCAATTCGCTTTGACATACCCGTACAGAAAAGAATCTGTGCTGCCTGCATTGAATCTAAGTGAAGTCGGGTCACTGGATTTTTATGAAGCGGATTTAAGTAAATTTCCTTTGCTCAGGCTTGCTTTTGAAGCTCTAAAAAAAGAACAGTATTTTTCAATAGCTGTCAATGCCTCCAATGAGAGCGCGGTCAGTGCTTTTCTTAAGAAAGAGATCCATTTTTCTGATATATGGGAATTGGTTATTGAGGTGACAGAGGAGACAAAAAAAATGGAAATTAAAACAGTTAAAGATATCTTAAGAGTAGATCAGGAAACCAGGGAAAGGACCCGTAATAAAATCATGCAGAGGTACTGAAATGGGACCAATAATCGGAACAATAGTAGCCTTTATCATTGTGTTTGGGATCCTTGTTTTTGCCCATGAGTTCGGTCATTTTTTTACAGCCAAACTGGTAGGAATAAAAGTAACGACCTTTTCATTTGGTTACGGAAAGAGACTTTTTGGTGTTAAAAAAGGGGATACGGATTACCGGGTGAGCCTGATACCCATGGGAGGGTATGTCAAGTTTGCGGGGGAGGAAGCCATGGTGGAAGGCTTGTCCCAGCCAAAAGAACTTAAGCCGGGTGATTTCCTCAGCGCTAAAAGATGGCAGCGTTTTCTAGTCATATTGATGGGTCCTGTTATGAACATCGTTCTGGCGATTGTGTTCATGTCTTTTATAAATATGGCCGGCGTTTCAGTACCTGTCTATCAGAGTCAGGCCCCGGTTATCGGATGGATCGAGCCGGGCTCTCCTGCGGAAGAGGCAGGTCTTAAACCTGATGACAGAATATTAAAAATCAATAATAAGGAAACGGACACCTGGCAGGACGTGGAACTGGCTGTTGGCTCAAAACCGGAGAAAACTATTGATATTAATTTCAGAAGGGGGAGCGAAGTCCAGGATATTGCCTTAAAAACCGAGAGCCGGACCCGGTATAACATGGGATATGCCGGTTTTTTCGGAAAAGTGTTAACTCAGGTGCAGTTGGTTGTCCCTGGTTCTCCGGCTGAAAAACAGGGAGTTAAACCGGGCGATGTTATTTTAGCCATCGAGCAAAAACCGGTTTTTTACTACCAGTTCACTGATGTTATTGAGAAGAGTATCGGGAAGGAATTGAATTTTTTGATCCGGAGAAACGGAGAGAAAAAACAGCTGAAGATAACTCCTATGGAAGAGGGAGGCAGAGGAAAGATTGGAGTCAGCCTTACAATGGAATCGTCCATTGAACAGTACGGTTTTTTTGCCTCTATATCCGAAAGCTTCAGATACAATATAAAATTGATATCACTGGTGTTCAATTTCCTGAAAGAACTCGTAACAGGAGAGACTCCCGCCTCTCAGGTCGGAGGTCCTATTGAAATAGCCAATTTTTCTTATGCGGCCTTGAGGGGAGGATTTCTTTCGCTTTTGAGCTTCATCGCATTTATAAGCCTTCAGTTGGGGATCATCAATCTTTTTCCTATACCGGTCCTGGACGGGGGGCAGATACTCGTTCTTGTATTAGAAGGGATATTCAGGAAGGAGTTCAGTCCTAAAATAAAACAGGTCATTATGCAGATCGGTTTTGCTATGTTCGTTGTTATCATTGTTTTCGTCATCCTTAATGATGTGGTGAAGCGTTTGCCTAACGGATGGGAGAGTCTGCTGCCGTGGTGATATCAAGTGAGTATCGCCATTTTTTTATGAATAGGTCAGGAAAGCCTGAGTTATTCACAATTCGAGGTTGATGTAGATGCGAGGCACAGGGTATGAAGTCGTGGTATTTCACTGCGAGTGCCCTGTAACGAAGCAGATGCAGCAAGATCGGATTGCCTTAATGGTAAAAAAATGGCGATTAGGATAGAAAATAAAAGCAAGAAAAATGTTCGAGTCAATGTTCTTGAAAAAAACTTGTACATAGCTGAAAATGAATTAATAATAATGTCGCCATTTTTTTATGAATAGGTCAGGAAAGTGGAATTTAAGAGAAGACCTACCAGACAGATAACAATAGGAGGTGTCCTCGTTGGAGGCGGTGCCCCTGTTGTGGTCCAGTCCATGACAAAAACCGATACGAGAGACACTCAGGCAACTGTTTCACAGATCAACCGTCTTGAAATGGCGGGATGTGAGCTGGTAAGAGTGGCTGTTCCTGATGAAGAAGCGGTTGAATCTTTGGGTCAGATCATAAAAAGCGTGAACCTACCTGTGATAGCTGATATCCATTTTGACCATCATCTGGCTTTGAGCTCCATAAAGAAAGGAGTGCACGGGCTTCGGATCAATCCGGGCAATATCGGCTCGAAAGCAAGAGTAAAAGAAGTGGTCAATGCGGCTAAAGGAGAAGGCATTCCCATTCGAATAGGTGTCAATTCAGGGTCTTTGGAAAAAGATCTGTTAAAGAAATACGGCAGGGCAAGCTCTGAAGCAATGGTCGAGAGCGCACTGAAGCATATCCGAATGATTGAAGACATGGGATTTCATCTTATAAAAGTATCTGTTAAAGCCTCGGATATTCAGCGTACCTGGGAATCCTTAAAACTACTGGCCAAACATGTTGATTATCCCTTTCATGCGGGAATCACAGAAGCAGGGACACTTTTTTCAGGAATCGTGAAATCTTCAGCCGGACTGGCTTTGATCCTAAAGGACGGGCTGGCTGATACCATTCGCGTTTCCTTGACAGAGTCTCCAGAGGTAGAAGTCCGTACAGCTTATATGATCCTATCAAGCCTGGGGCTTAGGAAAAGAGGGCTTAATTTTGTCTCCTGTCCTGTTTGCGGCCGCTGCAGAGTGAACCTACCGGAGATCGCAGCCCGCATAGAAAACAGGATAAAAGACATTAAAGAACATATTACAGTCGCTGTTATGGGGTGTGAAGTCAATGGACCGGGCGAAGCCAGAGAGGCGGATGTCGGCATAGCCTGCAGTAAAGGATTCGGATTGATATTCAAGCACGGAAAATCTCTGCGCAAGGTCAATGCAGAGAATATGGTGGACGAGTTCGTGAAGGAAGTGCGGGCTATGGTTAAGGATATGTAATTCAGGTGTGGCTTGATTCTGGTTATTCATAAAATATGGTTGCGTTTCCATACACCTTTACCATGATCGACTCTCTTATCATTCTTAATTCGTTAAGAACATGATCATTCCATTAGTCCATGAAATGATTCTCATTTTATGCAACCATATTTTACCTTGCATGCGAGCCGATCTCACAGCATCTGCATTGTTGCAGGGCATTCGCGGTGAAGAACCACAGCTTCATACCCTGCGCCTTGCATCTGCAGCAATCTCGACTCGTGAGTAACCAGAATCATATTTATGCTTCCCGAAGGCTAAATCTTCAATGTCGCTTCAGCCACACCTGAATTACTTAAGGTTAAAAGGGATGATGGATTGTGCCCCTTTCAGATTTTGTTAACCGGATTTAGGGGTTTTTTCCCTGAGAGAACGTGAACCAGATTTTTGGCTGCCATCATGGACATTTGAGCGCGTGTTTTATAGCTTGCGCTTCCTATATGAGGCAGCAGGACTACATTGTCCAGAGACAACAGCTTTTTTCCGATTTCAGGTTCGTTCTCGTAAACATCTAAACCCGCTCCCCAAAGATTTTCCTTTTCCAGAGCTTCAACCAGTGCTTTTTCTTCGACTACAGGGCCGCGGGACACATTCACCAGGAACGCTTGTTTTTTCAGCAGGTGGATGTTTTTTCTTGATATCAGGTGATGGGTATCCTTTGTCAGTGCGGCATGAATAGTGATGATATCAGAGGTTTTGAGAAGATTTTCAAGAGGGAGATAGCGGGCTCTGTATTTTTTTTCTTCTCCAGGAGTGAGCCTTTTTGGGTCTGTATAAACTGTCTTGAGCTTGAAGGGTCGGGCTCTTAAAGCCACAGCCTTTCCTATGCGACCCATGCCTATGATCCCCAGTTGTTTCCCTCCCAGATCTTTTCCCAGAAAAAGGTCAAGCTCCCAGTTCTTATATCTCTTTTGTCTGGTAAACCGGTCCGCCTGGGGAATTTTCCTAGCCACTGAGAGAATAAGAGCCCAGGTCAGGTCAGCTGTTGTATCAGTTAGAACTCCAGGGGTGTTTGTGACAGTGATCCCTTTGGCTGTGGCATACGAAACGTCTATATTGTTGTATCCCACAGCGCAGTTGGCGACTATTTTTAGATCCGGGGCTGCATCTATGATGTCCCTATCGATTTTATCCACAAGGAGGGACAGAAGGCCCTGTTTGTCTTTAATTCGGGAGATGATCTCTTCTTTTGAGGGATAATTATCTGTGCCCGCCACCTGAAAATGGATACGTTTTTTCAGGTATTCCATGGCTTCTGGGAGCAGTTTTCTCGTGAGTAAAGCATTTGCTTTCATGTCATTCTCTTCTATTGAAGAAAAGGGAAAAAAATTTCTTTGATCTTTTTATTGAAATTTGTTTTTGTGAAACCGATTTTATGATAAGCGGGTCTCACAACATCGGATACCACCATGACAGCCGCCGCCTTTATTTGATAATATTCAGCAAGGGCGAATACAGATGATGTCTCCATATCCACTAATTCGATATTTTTTGTTTGTTTGTCTGTAAGCCATTCCTCTGTTTCTTTATACGGAGCATCTGTTGTAACTAAGGAAGCTGTTTTAAGAACTGTTTTGTTTGATTTAAGCTTTTCCTTGATCTCTTCGGATAAATCTTCAGAGGGAAAAAATTCGCCTTTAAAAGGGATATAATGTGAAGATGTTCCTTCTTCGGACAGAGCTTTTTTTACTATGAACGAATCAAAAAGTTTTATATCTTTAGCAAGACCTCCGCAGAAACCCAAAACAAGGATTTCATTGACACCGGAACATATAAGGGGCTCTATGACCAAGACCGAAGCAGGGGCTCCGACCCCGCCCAGAAGGACAACTTTGTTTTTGAATATATAGAGATGTGAAAACAGAAAATTTTGTTTTTTTACGGCATTTTTTTCTAAATGTGTTTTTATGGTGTTGCTTGGAGTGTCAGCAGGAACAAAGACAGCTCTTCTGAAGTTCAGATGTTTTATTTTGGGGGGCTTAACAATGGAGCTAGTTTTTTTTTGCATCAAAATCTTCTCAGTCAAGATAACAAAAACAAGGGGAATAGTAAAATGAAAATCAGATGTAGCCTCAGCTCACTAAAGATTTTTAACGCCATTCTCCTTCGTTTTTCTCGGCTCCTGCGTAA
>CAYWDH010000077.1:0-8682 GCA_964456985.1 uncultured Eubacteriales bacterium | reverse complement strand
AAGCCTCATCCGAAGGCTAAATCTTCAATGTCGCTTCAGCCACACCTGAATTTCATATAGCATGCGTTTTTCCTATTAGATAAATAATATCATATCTCATCTCAACTTTAAGGTAGGCTGGCTGGTTCTGAAGTCATTCAAATTTGAATCTATTGGGAGAGGTTTTTTTCAAGCATTTCTCTGGCGCTCTGCAGGGAGGCTTCGGTTATATGGGATCCGGCTAAGAGCCGCGCTATTTCGTTGATCCTTTCGTTTTTGTTTAGTTTCTTTATATTCGTGTACGTCCTGTTTTGTTTCACGTTCTTTTCTATTCTGTAGTGATGCGAAGCAAAGGAAGCTATCTGGGGCAGGTGAGTGATGCAGATGACTTGATTCCGGGATGCCAGAGTGCTTAATTTTTGGCCCACTAATTCAGCTGTTTTTCCGCCTATTCCGGAGTCGATCTCATCGAATATCAGGGTCTTATACTTATCCGGATCTTTACTGATTGTTTTCAAAGCAAGCATAATGCGGGACAACTCTCCTCCGGAGGCAATATTTCTTAGAGGCCTGAGATTTTCACCTGGATTCGGGCTGATCATGAATTCGATCTCTTCAGAACCGAGGTCTCCGGTGTTTTCCAGATCGTCGGATTTAGAGGATTGGGATATAAATTTTATTTGAAACCGGGCTTTTTTCATTCCCAGCGATTTGATTTCCTCCTTAACCTGCTGCTCAAGTTTTTTGGCTCCTTTTCGTCTTAATTCTGAGAGCCTTCCTGCTATCTTCTGGTGATTTTCATAATCGCGTTGAAGCTGTTTGCCGAGTTCGGATGTTTGTTCATTAGCTTTTTTAAGATCTGACAGTTCTTTTTTTGACATTTTGAGGTAATCAAACACATCCTGGAGTGTCTTTCCGTATTTTCTTTTAAGGTCTTCGATCTGGCTGAGTCTCTCTTCTATTATCTCCAGTTTTTCCGGAGCACCAATATAGTCCTCTTTGAATTTTAACAGGTCATTGGTAAATTCTTTTAAAGATATGGAAAACTGATTTATGTTTTCCGTCATCGGCTTGAAATCCGGATAAAAATTTGAGAGCTGTCTGGTATCTTTTTCAAGATTCAAGAGAAGGCCTGAAAGGGATTCTTCTCTTTCATATGTAATATCAAGTGCATTCTTTATGCAGGAACTGATTTTTTCAGCATTCTTGAGAAGGTCTCTTTCCTGACGCAGATGTTTTTCCTCTCCTGACTGTAGTTGAGCTTTTTCTATTTCGTTTATTTGAAACTCCAGATAATCCAGCCGCTGCGCTCTCTGTTTTTTTTTCTCTTCAAGTTCTTGGATCTCTTTCCGGCATTTTCTGATGCTGCGGGCAAGGCGGTTCGTTTCATTCCTTAAAGAAAGAGTTTCCGAATAGTGGTCAAGATAGTCCAGCTGGTATTCATTTTTTCGAAGGAATACATGATCGTTCTGCCCCAGGATGTCCACTGTATTCTCTTTGAGCTGTTTGAATTTTTTTATGGGAACAAGTGTGCCGTTTATATAACCTCTTCCGGTTCCTGTTTTAAAGATTCTTCTGTGCAGGAACACTTCTCCTGTCTCATCCAGATCCAGATCTTTCCAGTCAATGGATTTTTGAGGGACCATGAAAATGGTCTCTATGGAGGTTTCGTTTTTTCCGGTTCTGATTAAGTCTTTAGTGGCTTTCTCCCCGAGCATCAACCGGATACTGTCAATAATGATGGATTTTCCTGCTCCTGTTTCTCCGGTAAGTATGGAGAATCCCTCTTTGAACTCGATCTCCAGGTCCTGGATGGTTGCCAGGTTCTTTATTTTTAGGGATTTAATCATCTGAACAACGTTCCCTTTTAAACAGACTCTCCGAATGAATTTTTATGTCAATGCAGACTTTTTATCAGGCCTTCTTTGGAGGAGGATTCCTCTATCTTTTGCTGGTCTATGATAAGAGGGACAAGGGCTTTTTCCATATTGATCCGCCCGTATCCGATAAAGATATCCTTTCCCGGATTGGATGATTCATTGACATCGTCAGCTGAGAATTTGATCACATACATGATTTCATCAGCCGTTAGCCAGGGTTTTATGCTTTTGATTAAAGCGGCCAGTCCGGAAACATGGGGAGTAGAAGCGGAAGTCCCGTCACCCCATCCGTAAGGGATATAACCCGGAGGAGTGAGCCAGGTCGGGTAGGTGCTCAGGATCCATTTTCCAGGTGCAGCCACGTCTATCTGGGAGCCGAAGTTTGACCAAGAGGGTCTATGGTCATTGTAATCCGTAGCTGCGACCGCTAAACAGTAATCATCATAAGCAGCCGGGTAGAGTACGAAACCCCCATTATTTCCTGATGCGGCAGCGACCACAACATCATTTTGATGGGCATACTGGACTGCATTTTTAAGGGAGAAAGAATCAGCAGATCCACCCAGGCTGAGATTCACCACATCCGCATCATGGTCGACAGCCCAGATAACACCTTCCATGATCCAACTGTAAAGGCCTTCTCCCGTATCATCAAGAACCTTCACCGGAAGGAGTTTGCAGTTCCAGGCAACCCCTGCCATTCCTTCGTTATTGTTTGTATCTGCAGCTGCGATCCCTGCAACAAAAGTCCCGTGTCCCTCATCATCCTCTGCCTCGAAATCAGAATTTACAAAGTCATAGCCGCTTGATTCGATCTTGTTTCTGAGGTCAGGATGGTTTAATTCAATACCCGTATCTACAATAGCTATGAGGATATCTTCAGAGCCTTTTGTCTCTTCCCAGGCGGCGGTTGCCTTTATATCCGCACTGGCTTGCCCCTGGGGGCTTCCCGGAGGGCCGACATACTGTCCTTCGTTATAGAGCGCATACTGATAGCCAAAGAGAGTGTCATTAGGAGTTACGGTTTTATAGGCGATATAATCGGGTTCTGCAAATTCGACATATTGGTGCTGTCTCATTAAGTAGAGCATCTCATCGACGCTAAAGTTTTCAGGGACCCTGATTTTGAAAACATTAATATGCGGGATCACTTTATATTCACTGATCTGGAAAACATTGATGGTCGCCTTGATATACTCATCTGGAATGGATGATCTGAATTTAACCAGGATGTATTCAGTAGAATAGGCAATCTTTGACTGGGAGGGAAGAGGCTTATTTGTCATTATATCGGAAAGATTTTGGTTGTTCTGGATATCTAAAATCGATTTTTGTTCTTTGGATTGATATGAGAACAAGCCTGTTGTGCATAAAATAAATACGGCTATTAAGGAATATGTATGAAAGATTTTTGATTTTTTCATAATAGTCTCCTCCATTGGTTAAAATGAATAAATAGCCCCGAGGGCAATACCGAGACCAACATCTTTTTCCAGGGGAAGTATGAATGCTTCTATCTTTAGGTCAAGCCTGTTTATGACTTCATAAAGAGTTCCGACTGAGAAATTAAAGTTGCTTTTTGACTGTATTTTTGTCTCCTGCTCTCCGGTTAATTCTTCAATTTCTTCGTTCATTTTAACCTTTCCCCACAGGGTGTCATAGTTTACCGTGATGTAGGGCCTCAGATAGTCAGTGGCTTGATAGGAGATTTTCGGGCCTACGCTGAAACGGGACCAGGAAGGATTTCCTGTCGCTGTTCCTTCCACATTGAGTTCAGGGAGGCTCCATTGTTCTTTAAATCCAAGATAATAGATGAACTGTCCTCTTGCGCTTATGGTGATACGGGAAATTTTAATGATTTTTATCAGGGCTTCCCCACCCAGAGCCAATCCATCTATGTTCCCTGTGTTTAACTCTAAAGAAAAAGGAAGCTCCCTAAAAACCATTTCGTTAAAATTAGAAAGAGAATACCCTAAGATAGCTCGTACGGACGTTCCTTCTCTAATTTCATACCCGGGTTTGCAAAGGAAAAGATAACTTTTTAGAGAGGACATCTCACTTTGGTCTTCGCCCCAGGTTATCATGCGATCTATAAATTCTCCCTCTATTCCTAACCGTATCTGTCTTGCTGTAAACGTGTAATCTTGAAATTGAGCTTCAGCTAAAGGGGGTAAGGCAACCACCAATATGATTATAACTGACAGCCATATCTTTTTTGTCATATTATAACCTCCAGTTAGTTATATTTTAATAAAATGATCCCTTTTCCGGGGACTTATGTGTTTCTTCATATTCTTCAAGTCTTTTTGTCGCTTTCTTTGCGAATTTACTGTCCGGATAATCTGATATCAGTTTTCTAAAATAGGGGAGAGACTGTTCCTGGCGTTTGCTCTGGTAATATGAATCAGCTAAAAAGAAATACAGTCTGTCCATCTCTGAAAAAAGAGGGTATTGCGTAAGAATCTCCTCTAAACGATCTATGGAAGCATTATAGGCTCTCACTTGATAATAATGCTTGGCTATTATAAAAGAATGCTTTGCTAATTTCTCTTCACATTCTTTAATTTTTTCATTTGCCTCTTCAGCTTCTTCGCTCGTTGGATATTTTGTTATCAGTGTTTTAAATCCCTCCAGGGCTGTTTGTGTTTTTGTTTGGTCTTTGCCTGGTTTTTGTGCTTTCTTAAAATAAGACATAGCAATACGGTACTGGGCATAAGGGGCTGAAGGACTGTATGGAAACCGGGAGATAAATTCTCTATACTCTGATGCAGCTATGATCATATTGCCCTCATCTCCTTTGCTGTAATAGGAGTCTGCAATAGCCAGCATAGCTCTTTGGGCATAGAAGCTTTGAGGGAAGGCATCAATGACCTGCCTCAGATAGAGACGTCCTTTTTCAGGATTCTTTTTAATGAATTTTTGTCCTGTTTCAAAAAGGGCTTGTTCATTTGAAGCGATGCTGGGATCTATTTCCAGTTCACTTTTTTTACAGGTTAGAGCGAAGAGGGAGATAATAATGACTCCGACCAAAATGTATTTTCTCATAATTCTTTCCTTTTCCGTATATCAATAGTGTAACATATCATTTAAAAGAATATATCTTTTTTATCCATAACCATTCTTGCTCCAGGCCTTCTTTGAGTGTTGTCCTGGGAAGGTAGTCAAGGTCTTTTTGGGCTCTGTAAATGCTTGCATAGGTATGTTTGACATCTCCTTTTTGTGTTTCGACATTTTTTATTTTAACTTTCTTACCACAGATTTCTTTCAAGAGAGGAAAGACAACAGACAGTTTCTGATGGTTTCCGCTTCCAAGGTTATAGATTTTCCCTGGTATGCCTTTTTCCGCTGCAGCCATGCTGGCATTAACGGTATCATCTATATAAGTAAAATCTCTGGTTTGTTCTCCTGAACCGTAAATTTCTATGGGATTGTTTTCTCCAATGGCTTTGAAAAATTTATGAAAAGCCATATCAGGTCTCTGTCTGGGGCCGTAAACAGTAAAATATCTTAGAGAAACAACAGGCACTCCATAGTTTTTATAATAGAGGGAACAGAGGTTCTCTGCAGCCAATTTCGTGACTCCGTACGGAGAGTAAGGGAACAAACGGCTCGTCTCTTTCATGGGAAGGTCCGGAGTGTTTCCGTACACAGAGGAGGAAGAGGCATATACGATCTTTTTCATTTTGTTTTTTTTGCAGGCTTCAAGAATTTTCTGTGTGGATTCAATGTTGTTTTTTGTGTAGGTCGCGAAATAATCCCCCCAGCTCGCCCGGACTCCGGCCTGGGCAGCAAGATGAAATACCGTATCGCTTTTTTCTATGTATTTGTTGATATTGATATGGTTTATGTCTCCTTTAATAAACTCAAATTTTTGTTTTTCTAAAAGGGAAGAGAGGTTTTCTTTCTTAAGCTCTTTCGAATAATAATCAGTGAATGAGTCGATCCCAATGACAGAAAAGCCGGAATTGAGCAGTTTTTCACATAGATGTGACCCGATGAATCCTGCCGCTCCAGTGACCAAACAGTTCATTTTTGATTATATTTCTGAATGCTTTTTTTTATTTTCGCCAGAGTTTCTAGAGGATCTTTACTGTTATATATAGCTGACCCAATGACTAAGATATCAGCCCCGCTTTTCACCACTCTCTCCATATTTTTGAGTTTGACTCCGCCATCGACCTCTATTTTGACGTCAAGCTTTTGCCCGTTTATCCAGCTTCTCAGTTGTGATATTTTATGAAAACAGGACTCAATGAACTCCTGACCTCCCCACCCTGGATTAACTGACATAATAAGAACATAATCGACCTCGGTAATGATTTCATTGAGCATATGTATGGGAGTTGCCGGGTTGAGAACCACTCCGGCTTTTTTCCCGAGCTCTTTGATCATGGAAATATCCTTGTGGGCATGGACTGTGGCTTCGATTTGAACAGATACCCAATCAGCGCCGGCTTTACTGAATTTTGGTATCATTTCACGGGGATTATCGACCATAAGATGCACATCCAGAGGCAGGTCAGTAATATCACGTATGTCTTCGACCAATTTGGGTCCAAATGTCAGATTGGGCACAAAGTGTCCGTCCATAATATCGATGTGGACGACATCAGCGCCTCCTTTGTCTGCAATTTTCACAGCTTTTCCCAGGTTGGCATAGTTTGTGGAAAGAATTGATGGGGCGATTTGGACCATTATCTGCTGACCTCCAAAGATATGATATTTCGTTTTCTTATCTGGGTCCCTTGGCTTGGGGTTTGATTGATTATGATTCCGGACCTCAGTCCGGGATAATAGGAACGCCTGATATCTCCTATGCGGAATCCCATTTCTTTTAATCTCTCGATGACTTTTGATGCCTGTTTTCCAAGAAGGTCTGGCATCAGATATCTTGCTTCTAAATTTCCCTGGCTTACAAGCAGGTTGACACTCGAATGAACCGGGACTTCTGTTTTTTCTGGAGGATATTGACTGATCACTCTTCCTGCAGGAAAGGCAGATGTGTGAACGTGAGATATGTTTCCTTTTACAAGACCCACTTCCTGGAATATTATATCAACGGATTGAAGGTTTTGTCCGGTTAGTTTTGGAACTTCGACCTTTTCCAGACCGGCACTCAGGACCACTTTGACTATTTTATTAAGCTTGACTCTGGATTTAGGCGGGGGGTCCTGAGAAATGATTTTTCCTCTTTCAAATTGTTTATCCAGTTCAACGCCACTTTTGACTATGGAGAGCTTTTTTTCCTGGAGCATGTCTTTGGCTTCATCAAGTGTTTTTCCCGTAAGGTCAGGGACATTGGCCATTTCACCTGCTATTGTGATTTTGTAAGCCACTGCGGCGGAGAGAAAAAAAAGGTTTAAAAAGATAAGGATAATCACCAGTATTTTGTAGTATTTATTTATCATTATTATATCAAACTCATGAGTAATCCCGGTTGACGAGGAATCAACTTAATCTATACCATAGATTAATAACCAAGTAAACATCAAAAGTGTTGCCAGATCGGTCAATTTTTGTTTTAAATATATTTTGCAAACCAATCAATATTGAAAATTTTGTATTAAAGGTCTAAAGTAGGAACAGACCGGAAGGAGATATGATGAGAAAATATGCGGATTTTCGTTCAGATACCGTCACCAAACCTACGCCCGAGATGCGCAAAGCCATGGCTGAAGCTGTGGTGGGAGATGATGTTTTAGGAGACGACCCGACAGTAAAAAAGCTGGAATCTCTGGCAGCAGAGCTGATGGGAAAGCAGGCGGCCCTGTTTGTTCCATCCGGGACAATGGGGAATTCCATAGCCATAAAAGCCTGGACCCGTGAACTGGACGAAGTGATCATAGAAGCCCGTTCGCATATCTACAACATGGAGTCCACTCATATGACCTTCATTTCACGGGTCTCTCCCAGAGTGCTCACATCTCACAGAGGCGCTATGGATCCGGATGAAGTCGAAAGAAACATAAAAAAACCATCCGTACACCTGCCCAGAACCTCCCTTATATGCATAGAAAACACCCATAACAACTGGGGAGGCGCTGTGGTTCCTTTAGAAAATATGAGAGCCATAAGAAAGATAGCGGACAGGCATGGGATTAGGGTCCATCTGGATGGGGCCCGCATATTCAATGCCAGTGTGGCATCCGGGGTTCAGGTAAAAGAATATACAGAAAAAGCGGATTCAGTTATGTTTTGCCTGTCAAAAGGACTCTCCGCTCCTATTGGTTCCATTTTAGCCGGACCCAAGGATTTTATTGATTTTAGCCGAAGGGTACGGAAAGCACTGGGAGGCGCTATGAGGCAGGTAGGGGTCATTGCCGCTCCAGGTATTGTAGCATTGAAAAAAATGGTCTCAAGGCTGAAAGAGGACCATGAAAGAGCAAAAAAACTGGCTCTTGCTATCTATCGGCTTCCCGGAATAAAGTTAGATCCAGAGGAAGTAGAGACAGATATCATTATTTTTGGATTCGAACATCCTCATTTGTCTATTGCGGATTTGTTGGAAAAACTCAAACAAGAAGGGATTTTGGCTCTTTCGGTTCCTCAGGGGATCCGTTTTGTCACAAACAGAGGCATCGATGATGAGGATATAAAGAGAGCTATCACCGCCTTCACCAACATCCTTCATTCATAAAATATGTATGCATTTCCATACATATTTATCATGATTGACTCGTTTTCATGTGTTATCCATCAGGAACATGATCGTGACATTAATTCATGTAATGACTTTAATTTTATAATGCATACATATTTTACCCTTCGGGCGAGCCGATCTCACAGCATCTGCATTGTTGCAGGGCATTCGCGGTGAAGGACC
>CAYWDH010000076.1:0-8763 GCA_964456985.1 uncultured Eubacteriales bacterium | reverse complement strand
GTTCTGAAGTCATCCGGAGGCGAGCGGGCATGGTTCCTCGAAGAGGAGAGCGAGCCGAGGAATAAGCTGATTTTACTCGCTGGGGAAGATCAGCGGGCTGAAGAACCAGCTTGCCTGATGAAAGTCAAAAGCATAAACTATACCTGAATTTCTTTATTCTTGGCTGATGGTGGGGGGCTCGGCGAATTCGAGGGCAATGACAGAGACGTAGGGATCCGGAGCCTCTTTGGGAACTTTGATAAAGGCTCCGGTATCATTATATTCTATAGACAATGGTGCTTCCGGATTCTGCAGAAGATACACCGAATCAGCTCTTTCTTTTAGTCCGGGCACTTCGAGAGTTCTATTTTCAGGCCATTCAAACACATGTAAAAAGATTTTACTGCCCTTTGTCGTGCTCCGGCCCCACTTTAGATCGGAAAAAAGGCTGGCTGATGTTCCGTAAATGCTCTCTCCATTGACCTCCATCCATTTTCCAATGGTATTGAGTCTTTTGATGGAAGGTTCCGGAAAAAGCCCCTCAGCTGTTGGCCCTACATTGAGAAGGAAATTTCCTCCTTTACTTACTATATCGACCAATTTTTTTATCAGATCCTCTTCAGATTTCCAGTTATCATCGTGTTTATTGAATCCCCAGTGGTTGTTCATGGTCATACATGTTTCCCAGTCATAATCAAGTCCTGTGGATGGGATTTCCTGTTCAGGAGTTCCGAAATCTCCGGATGCTTGCTTCGGGTCATAGGTCCCGGCCATCCCTTCTCTTCCTTTTCCTACTCTGTTGTTGATGATGATACTGGGCTGGAGAGAGCGGACATAATCGTAAAGGTCAACCCCTCTCTCTCTGTTCCAGGTGTCTTCCCATTCTCCGTCAAACCACAACACTCCGATCTCGCCGTAGTTTGTCAGCAGTTCTTTAACCTGCCCTTTCATGTACTGGACATAGCGGTCAAAGTCAGCACCCTCTTCTGACCGTGATTCCCATTTTCTCCGGGGCAGATAATCCAGGTGATGCCAGTCCATTATGGAATGATAAAAACACATTTTTATGCCTTGTTTGTGACATTCTTCTGAGAGCTCCTTCAGGATATCACGTTTAAAAGGAGTGGCATCCACAACATCGTAGTCAGTGAGTTTTGAATCAAAGAGGCAGAATCCGTCATGGTGCTTGCTTGTTATGACGATGTACTTCATTCCAGCGTTTTTTGCGGTATTCACCCATTGTTCGGCATTGAATTGAGTGGGATTAAATTCTTTAGCGAAGTTTTCATATTCCTTAACTGGGATTTGTGCGGTTGTTAAGATCCATTCTGCATGATCAGTCTCTCCTTCCCATTCACCGGCAGGGATGGCATAGAGCCCCCAATGGATAAATAGACCAAAACGCGCGTCTCTCCACCAAGACATTCTCTGGTCATGCTGTTCCTGACTCTCTATTACTGTTTGGTTTTCCTGTTCATTTGAATGTGTGCACATCATAAGTCCGGATAACAGAACCAGGATGCAAAATACCCTGAGTAGTATTTTTATTGATATGCCTTTTTCCATTGTTCCTCCTTCATTGAGTGATTCAAATAAAATAAAAATACTATGCACAAGAAACTTAGTCTTTATACCATAATTCAGGATGCATCAGAATCCGCTGTTTATCTCGGAGTCAGCTTTTTTTATGTTATAGAATCTTTTTTTTCCTATTTTGAGAATGACCTCGTCTCTTTTTGTCAGATCTATCATAAAAGCGATATCCGTTATTCTCCTGCCATTGAGATAGAGCCCACCCTGTCTTATTATGCGCTTTGCTTCCCCGCGGGAAGGGAAAATATTTTTTTCAATAAGAAGGTCTAAAAGAGGCATTTTTTCAGATTCTATTTCAATCTTTTCCATATCTGAAGGGGTCTTATTCTGTTTGAACACACGGTCAAACTCACGCGCCGCTTTTTCTGATTTCTCTCTGCCCCAGAAGTCATTGACAATGCACCGGGCCAGTTCAGATTTGATATCCCTTGGATTGATTTCCTCTTTTTTGGCTTTTTCCTTGTACTCTCTGATCTTGGACAGAGATAGATCTGTGAGCAGTTCATAGTAGCGGTACATAAGGGTGTCAGATATGGACATGATTTTTCCGTATATTTCCTCCGGAGGCTCTGTGATTCCAATATAATTATCCAAAGATTTGCTCATTTTTTCGATACCGTCGATTCCCTCTAAAAGAGGCATGGTCAGCACTATCTGTGGCTTTTGCTTGTATTCTCTCTGTATATCCCTGCCCACGAGAAGATTGAATTTTTGGTCTGTTCCGCCCAGCTCGACATCTGCTTTTAAAGCCACCGAATCATAAGCTTGCATGATAGGATAAAGAATTTCATGAGTGCAGATCGGTTTGTTTTTTTTGAGCCTCTCTGAGAAATCATCTCTTTCGAGGATTCTGGCAACTGTGTATTTTGCCATAAGGTGGATTATGTCAAAACTGGTCAGTTTTCCCAGCCACTTGGAATTGAATTCTATGATTGTTTTCTCAGGGTCGAGAATTTTGAAGACCTGTTGTTTGTATGTCTCTGCATTGTTATTTATCTGTTCCTTTGTCATAGGGGGCCGTGTTTTTGACTGACCTGATGGATCTCCAATGAGCCCTGTAAAGTCACCGATCAAAAATATAACTTCGTGGCCCAGGTCTTGGAAGTGTTTCATTTTACGCAAGAGCACGGTATGCCCCAGATGAATGTCAGGGGCAGTGGGGTCAAAACCAGCCTTCACTCTTAAAGGCTTGTTGTTTTTCAGGGAATTTTCAAGTCGTTCCTTTAATTCGTTTTCCTGTATTATCTCTGTACTGCCTTTTTTTAGATACTCAAATTGCTTTTCCGCTTCTTTTTTCGTCAGCATTTTGCTGTTCCTTACAGTATTTTGATTTTATATATTTTTACACTCTTTCTGAGTAAATGGCAAATATGAATGACAAGAGAGAAGCCTGTGTTATTCAAGAGTCCGGGCCAGATGTTCTCATTCAATGTTCATGGAAGAATAAAGACTTTTCTTCCTTTGATCAATAGTTTTCCTTCAAAATAGAGCTTCACTGATTCCGGATAGATCTTGTGTTCCTGTTTCAGGATTCTGTCACTAAGAGATTCTTCTGTATCATCTTGGAGAACCGGAACCGCAGCCTGGAGAATAATAGGGCCCATATCCACAGACGCTGTTACAAAATGAACGGTGGCTCCTGAATATCTTACTCCCCAATCAATGGCTTTTTTCTGCACATGAAGACCCGGGAAGGAGGGAAGAAGCGCAGGGTGAATGTTCATAATCCTGTTTTCGAATTCATTGCAGAAACCAGGTGTCAGAATTTTCATATAACCTGCCAAGCAAATGAGATCCATATCTCTTTTTCTGACTTCTTTGCAGATTTCTTCATCATAGTCTTCTTTTGATCCAAATTCCTTTGGATTTAAGTAAAGTGTTTCCAAGCGGCGCTTTTTTGCATGCAGCAGGCCTTGGGCTTCTTTTTTATTGCTGAACACAAGAGAGATGTCTGCGTTTATATCTCCTCTTTTCACCGCGTCATGAATGGCAAGAAAATTCGTTCCTCTTCCTGATAAAAAAACAGCAATTTTCCCTCTTTTTTTCGGACTCTGGAATGATTTTTCAGCCATGGCTTTATCCTTATTATATATATTGGAACTAACAATCACCATTAACATACCAATTTATCTTTACTTTTAAAACAGAAATTTTTATAAAATGAAATCTTAATCCGGATTATTTTATTTTAAAGAAGTCGGAAAGAGAATCCTTCCAGAGCGAATAGACTTTTTGAATCGGGAGATCTATTATTTTTTTTCCGAGATGTCTTATCATGATGTTTTCCCCGCCGGTTTTTCCTATTACGGAGTAAGGGACTTTTCTTTTTCCGGCAAGGGATTCAAAAGCATCCTTTTGTTTCTCTTCCAGGGAAACAAGTATCCGCGATTGGGTTTCTCCGAAGAGAAGGGCATCTGTCCTTATTTTATCTTCAAGGTTAATACGGCATCCTGTTCTGTTTTTCGCTAAGAGGCAGCATTCAGCCAGGCCCTGAGCAAGCCCCCCTTCTGATAGGTCATGTGCTGATTTGATCATTTTTTTTGATATAGCTTCCAAGCACAGTGATTGGATTCTCTTTTCTTTTTCGAGGTCGATTTCCGGAGAGGCTCCCCCTTTTTTGGAATGGATCTGTTTTATATATTCAGAAGCTCCCAGTTCTTCCTTATTTTCTCCGAGCAGAAGGATGGAGTCTCCGGGAGCTTTGAATTCCGGCGTCATGATCATATCGAGGCCGTCAATAACACCCACTACGCCCAATACAGGTGTGGGGTATATAGGAATCCCTTCGGTCTCGTTATAAAAACTGACATTGCCCCCTGTCACAGGGATTTGAAAGGCTCTGCAGGCTTGAGCAATGCCCTGGACTGCTTCCTTAAACTGCCACATGATTTCAGATTTTTCCGGGTTTCCAAAGTTCAGGCAATTTGTGACGCCTGCGGGTTTTGCCCCCACACAGGCGAGATTACGGCAGGCTTCTGCAACAGCAATGATACCGCCCGATCGAGGGTCGGCATAAGTGTATAAAGAATTTCCATCCAATGTTACTGCCAGAGCTTTGTTTGTGTTTTTTATGCGGAGCACAGATGCGTCAGCTCCTGGGAGCACTGCGGTATTCGTCTGTACCATGTGGTCATACTGACGGAATATCCACTGCTTGTCAGCAAGGCCGGGTGACCTTATGATTTGAAGAAAAACCTGTTCATAATTTTCAGGAAAAGGGATGTCATTAAGGTCTATTAATGGAGCAGACGGAGCGGGAGGAGTTGCCTCTCTATTATAGATGGGACATTGATTGACAATCGCCCTAACGGGTAGGTCCACGACTGTTTTGCCTCCTGATTTGACTTTCAGGTTTTGTGTATCTGTGACATGTCCTATGATGACAGCATCCAGATCCCATTTGGCAAACACAGCTTGGACTTGCTTGACCTTTTCCTTTTGAGCGATGATGAGCATTCTTTCCTGAGACTCTGAAAGCATAATCTCATAGGGAGTCATTCCCTGTTCTCTTTGAGGGATGAGGTCTATATCTATTTCAATTCCAGTGTCTGAGTTTGCAGCCATTTCAGTTGTCGAGCAGGTAAGACCAGCTGCCCCCATGTCTTGAATCCCCAATACCAAATTTTTTTCCATAACTTCCAGGCATGCTTCTAAAAGCAGCTTTTCTTTAAAGGGATCGCCAACCTGGACATTAGGTCTTTTTTGTTCAAGGTCTTCTCCGAATTCAGCGGACGCCATTGTGGCTCCGTGGATTCCATCCCGTCCTGTTTTTGAACCGACATAAAGCACAGGATTCCCTATTCCCTCTGCTCTAGAATAGAAGATTTTATCCTTTTTTGCGATCCCCAGACAAAATACATTGACAAGGGGATTCAATGAGTAGCATTCATCGAAATAGGTTTCTCCACCCACGGTCGGAACTCCTATTGAATTTCCATAACCGGCAATTCCTGATACAACCCCTTCCGTTACTGTTTTGTTTTTTGGAACGGACAGAGGCCCGAAGCGAAGGGAGTCTAGGGTGGCTATGGGCCTGGCTCCCATAGTAAATATATCTCTTAATATGCCGCCGACTCCGGTTGCAGCTCCTTGGTAGGGCTCTATAAAAGAAGGATGATTGTGAGATTCAATCTTGAAAACCACAGCAAGGCCATTTCCTATATCAATGATCCCCGCATTTTCTCCCGGACCCTGAATCACATTTTTGCCTGAAGTCGGATATTTTTTTAAATGTATTTTTGAGCTTTTATAGCTGCAGTGCTCTGACCACATAAGAGAAAAGATCCCGAGTTCAGTGAGATTCGGTTCTCGTTGGATAAGGTCGGTGATCCTTTTATACTCTTCTTGAGTGAGACCGTGTTCTTTTATTATGGAATCATCTATCATTTTTTATAAAGTCTATTATGGAATCAAATATGATATGTCCGTCCCGGCTTCCCAGTAATGTTTCGGATGCCCTTTCAGGATGCGGCATCATGCCCAGAACATTTTTATTCTCGTTCACAAGTCCGGCAATGCAGTCTAAGGAACCATTGACATTATCTTCCTCTGTCAAAAGGCCGTCAGCACTGGAATATCGCAGGAGGATTTGATTGTTTTTTTTTATTTTATTCAGACCGGGCTCGTCAATATAATAATTTCCGTCAAAATGAGCTATGGGAATATTGAGAACCTGTCCCGGCTTCCCCTTTTTTGTAAAGGGAGTATCTGTGCTTTCGATTCTCAGGTGAACGTTCTGGCAGAGAAACTTGAGGGTTTTGTTTCTGAGCATGGCTCCAGGCAAGAGCCCGAGTTCCAACAGTACTTGGAAGCCATTGCATATGCCCAGTACAATTCCTCCGGATAAGGCAAATTCTTTGACTTCCTGCATCAAGGGAGAGAATCTTGCTATAGCTCCGGATCTGAGATAATCTCCATAAGAAAATCCTCCTGGAAGTATGACGCAATCGGCCTTTTTTAGATCATGGTCTTTGTGCCAAAGGAAGAAGGCTTCCTGTTTGAAAACATATTTGAGGACATGCAGGGTATCATAGTCACAGTTAGAACCAGGGAAAACAACAATTCCAAATCTCATTTCAATAAGACCCCGGTGTATATGGTCGTCATTTGAGGATCTCCCATTCAAACTGCTCTATGATTGGATTCGATAAGACTTTGTGAGAAATTTCAGGTATGACTTTATCTATCTCTTCCCTGGAAATATCATTCAGCTCCAGCTCGAAGACCTTGCCCTGTCTGACATCTTTAATAAAATCATATCCAAGAGTAAGGAGAGCGTTTTTTACAGCCTGTCCCTGAGGATCTAAAACACTTTCTTTAAATGATACGAGCACCCTAACTTTCATCAGCAAACACCTTGTTAAATATATAATCGATTTTTGATAAATAGGTCTCAAGAGAAAAGCATTCCTCGATTTCTTTCTCGGTAAGTATTTCTTTTATTTCAGGATCGGATAGCAGAAGCTTTTTAAAGTTCGTTTTCTGCTTCCAGGCCTTTAGGCTGTTGTTTTGTACAAGTCTGTAGGCATCCTCACGCGAGACATTTTTTTTGGTAAGAGCCAGCAAAACTTTTTGAGAGAAGACCAAGCCCTGTGTCAGATTAATATTTTCTTTCATTTTTTCAGGATAGACGTGCCAGTTATTTATGATATCTGTTGCTTCTGCAAGTAAAAAATCAGTGATGATAAAGGTATCCGGGATGATAATCCTTTCAGCAGAGGAATGGGAGATGTCTCTTTCATGCCAAAGAGGCATATTCTCAAGGGCAGTCTGTAGATTGCTCCGGGCAACTCTGGCAAGCCCTGAGATCCTCTCAGCACGTACCGGATTCCTTTTATGAGGCATGGAAGAGGACCCTTTCTGCCCTTTTGTAAAGGGTTCTTCTAATTCAAGCACCTCGGTTTTCTGAAGGTGCCGTATTTCTTGCGCTATTTTATCAAGGGAAGCGCAGAGAAGCGCGAGAACGCTTATGACTTCCGCATGTCTGTCTCTCTGGAGAATTTGAGTGGATACATGAGCGGGTTTGAGATTTAACTTTTTCAAAGCTTTGGACTCGACTTTCGGGTCAAGGTGAATATATGTACCCACTGCACCTGATATTCTGCCGCAGCTTATATTTTCTTTTGCCTGGATGATTCTTCTTTGATGCCGCTTTACCTCTTCATACCAGACTAGAATTTTCACTCCAAAGGTAATGGGCTCTGCATGGACTCCGTGGGTTCTTCCTATTATTGGAGTGAATTTGTATTTAAGAGCTTGCTTTTTCAGCGTTTTTTTGAAAAACGACAGACCTTTGAGAATCTCGTCGAGAGCTTCTTTCATAAGGAGAGAAAGAGCTGTGTCCACGACATCATAGGAAGTCAGCCCCAGATGTATGTATCGAGAGTCTTTTCCAACATTCTCAGCAATAGATGTAAGAAAGGCAACTACGTCATGTTTGACTATTTTTTCTATTTCTTCAATTCTTTTTAAAGAGAAGTCAGCTTTATCTTTTATCCTCTTAAGAGCTTCGGAGGGGATTTCGCCCAGTTCATTCCATACTTCACAGACGGCAAGTTCGACCTCAAGCCATTTTTTATATCTATTCCTCTCTTCCCATATAGTCCCCATATTGGGTCTGGTGTACCTTTTTATCATTCCGTAGTCCTTATGTTGAAGTGAATCAGAATCATAACAACTCCTTTATATCATGTCAATCTATTCGAATTTATTATCCTATATGATGAATGAGTCAAGATTGAAGAGAGTTTAATGAAATTCAGGTGTAGCTGAAGCGACATTGAAGATTTAGCCTTCGGAGTGCTGTGTTTGAGGGGACTCGGCACAGCCGAGAACACAGTACAAAGAATGGCGTTAAAAATCTTTAGCGAGCATAAGCCATATCTGGATTTCATATTTTGTGAATATTCCAGGTTAATATGGCCTTTTTATTTAAGTCTTTTTTTTTAAAATTAATTTGGATTTGGTTCTTGACAAAAAATGATTATTAGGGTAGCATTCTCGATGCGTTGGTTTATTTCTAAAAGATGTATTTAGTGTAGAGACAGGCAGATATAAAAAAAAAGAACTTTTTCTGTCCTATTTCTACACAGATTATTTCCCAAATATATCGGATAAAAGATACATAATGTTTTTTTTGCCAGCGTAGCTCAGTTGGTAGAGCAGCTGATTTGTAATCAGCGGGTCGGGGGT
>CAYWDH010000075.1:0-8834 GCA_964456985.1 uncultured Eubacteriales bacterium | reverse complement strand
TTAAATTTAAATACATAACAGAGATAAAGAGATCAACTTTGTAGGTTAACATGACTTCAAAAGACAATGGATCAGAAGAAAAGGAAGGGGCAAGCAGGCTGATTTCATGAATGAATAAGATTATTTTCTGCCGATAGAATAATACTCAAATCCCAGCTTTCTTACGTCCCCTGGTTCAAATATATTGCGTCCGTCAATGATTATGGGATTCTCCATTAATTCTTTGGCCTTTTTCAAGTCCAGGTTTTTCAGCTCCTCCCACTCTGTCACAAAAAGGGCTGCGTTCGCGCCTTCCAATGCTTGATAAGATGATGCAGCATATTGGATCTCCGGCCTGTCTTCAGGGAAAAGCGCCTTCACGTTCTTTGCGGCCTCCGGATCATATAAAGAAAGCCGGGCTCCTTCCTCAAGAAGCCTCTCAATGATATGAATACTAGGGGCGTTTCTAATATCATCTGTCCTGGGCTTAAAAGAAAGTCCAAGGACAGCCAGTTTCTTGTTCTTCAGTATCCACAGAGCGTTCTTTACTTTTTTTATAAACATATCTGTTCTTGCCATATTTATCCTGTCGACCTCTTTCAGCAGTTTCATGTCAACACTCAGGTCTTCTCCCATTTTAACCAGAGCCCGGACATCCTTAGGGAAACAGGAACCGCCGTATCCTAACCCGGCTCTAAGAAACTGTTTTCCGATTCGAGAATCCAATCCCATCCCTTTGGCAACAAACTCCACGTCCGCATCTGTTTTTTCACATAGGTCGGAGATTAAATTTATATAAGATATCTTCATGGCAAGAAAAGAATTGGATGCATGCTTAATAAGTTCAGCTGTGTCGATATTTGTGATGTAGATCTTGTTCTTATGTTTTTCATAGATTTTTAAGAGTATATCCCTTGCTTTATCAGATTCCACTCCTATGATAATGCGATCAGGGTCAAGAAAATCAGATACAGCCGAACCTTCTCTTAAAAATTCGGGATTTGAGGCCACATCGAACGAAGATTCACCGGCCTTATAAAGCATCATTGTGCGTTTAATCCAGGAAGATGTCCTGACGGGAACCGTGCTTTTTTCAACGATCAGCTTGTATGTATTCAGATTTTCAGCAATACAACGCGACACTCCCTCTACGAACGTCATGTCAGCACTTCCGTCTTTCCTCTGGGGAGTATTGACACACACGAAAAGCACGTCAGAAGACTTTATGGTTTCTTCAAGGTCTGAGCTAAAGCACAGGTTTCCATTTTTGAGATTCTTCCTCAATAAATCACCAAGGCCAGGCTCGTAAATCGGGACTATGCCTTCTGATGCTTTCTCAATTTTTTCTGTTACCTTATCAGTCCCTATAACATTATGCCCTAAATCAGCAAGTCCGACCGCTGTGACCAATCCCACATATCCTGTACCAATGACACCTATCTTCATATCTTAGCTCCTTAGTTTTCGGTGACGGGATGGAGTATCAATCCCCAGCTTCCAGGGAACAATCAAAAATATTTAAATTCAATCCATATAGCCGAGAGCTTTGAGCCGCTCCTTGACTTTTTCTTCATCCTCTTTAGTGAAATCATGGCTTTTATTCTGGTCTACCAGAATTTTTTCCTCAAGCAGCTTAACAACATATTCCTCAACCGAAGCCACTTTTTCTTTCTCGGCAAGCTTTTTGATTTTTTCAAATGTAGAAACAGGAATTGATATTTTCCTTCTGTTTTTAGCCATCCTTTCCTCCACTCTTATAGATCCGGACTCTCTATGATAAAATGTTTATGATTAATCCGGATCAATCATTGATTTCTCTGTTTCTATAAAGGCTTAGATCCACGCTTCTAATCATTTTATCAGAATCCACTTCTTCCTCATTTATAAAAAGACTGATCTTTTCTATGTTTTCTTTCGGATTTTTTATTATCTGGTTATAATTGACAAAAAGCTCTTTAATATCATCTCTTTTGGCTATGATATCCTTTACAAACATATCCAGTTTAAGAAAACTGTCCCTGATCTCAGCTCTGTTCTCGTCTTTTTTCTTTGTCATTCTTTCCATTGAATACAGCACTTCTTCTATATTACGCTGTGTATAGATGACTTTATATTTTCCTTTGGGAAGAAATCGCATTCCGAATGACGTTATCTTGATAAATTTCCCCAGATACATTTCTAAAGGAAACGTACCGTCCATCAGTTTGTTTATGACCTTTCCTCCTTCGAGTTCAAAATATCCTTTAGGATTATTCTCATCCGCTGGCCTGGAGCTGGAATCGAAAGCAACCGGGACTCCCCCCGCATGCAAGATCTGCATTATCATGGATGTGCCGGAACGTTCCAGTCCGGAAACAATATAATTGGTATCTTTTTTCAAACCCATAACGATTACTATATTAATTAATAAACGCACTTCCTGCAAGATAAATTTGTCTCATCATAATGCGTTTCTCATGAATAAAATCACCACATAACTCCGCTCTTCCTGATGATATACTGGTTTTTATGAATAATCCGGGAGTGGGGATGACTTGACAAAGGAACCAATATCATGTTTATTATGTGTTTACATGAAAAAATGACTAACATATCCCACCTTTATATTTAATACATTATTAAAATGGAAAAAATCGAAAATCCCTTTATTGATAATAGTGCCTTTTCAGGGGTACTGGATAAAAACTTAAAAAAACTCGAGAAAAGGCTGGGAGTTTTACTTTCAGTTCGCGGAAAATCCATATTGATTGACGGACCTGAACAAAAGATAGAGTTCACAAAATATTATTTCGACCAGCTAAAAAAATATGAAGCACAGGGACGGCATCTGAGAAAAGAAGACTTCAGCATAGCTTTAGACCTTCTGGAGGAAGACAACTCCAAGGGGCTGGATAAGTTTTTCCCTGCTGAACCTCTCGTATTATCCCGAAAATCCGTGACTCCCAAGTCTTTAAACCAGCAAAAATACATCCAGTCCATAAAAAAAAGCGACCTGGTATTCGGAATCGGCCCTGCTGGGACAGGAAAGACGTACCTGGCTATGGCTCTCGCCCTTTCTTTTCTTCAGAACAAAATGGTCAACCGCATCATTCTGACACGACCTGCCGTCGAAGCTGGTGAAAAACTGGGTTTTCTTCCGGGGGACCTCCAGCAAAAAATAAATCCTTATCTTCGACCCCTCTATGATGCTCTTTTCGACCTTACTCTCTATGAACAGGCTAACAACTTAATGGAAAAGGATATAATAGAGATCGCTCCTCTTGCTTATATGAGGGGACGAACCCTGAACAGTGCTTTTATCATTATGGATGAAGCCCAAAACACAACCAAAGAGCAGATGAAAATGCTTTTAACCAGAACAGGCTTTGGTTCCAAGCTCGTTGTCACTGCAGATATCACACAAATAGATCTTCCACAGCCTAAGAAATCCGGTGTCCTGCACGCAATGAAAATTCTTTCAAACATAAAAGAAATCTCATTCGTCCGTTTCAACTATAAGGACGTGGTGAGACATCCTTTGGTCCAAAAAATAATCAGAGCTTACAAAAAAGCTGAAGACAGAAAATAAATATGGATACATTCAATATAAAAAAATTTAACTTTTTTAAGAAGCACTCTCCCCCACCATCAAAAAAGAAAAAAAACAACCACATCTCTGCAACACCAGAAAAAGAAGCCGGATTCATAAAAAAAGTTATCAAAAGTCCCTATTTTTATTTTGTCATCTTTACTGTTTCCATATCCATACTGACGACATACATACCCTCACACTCTCTTCCCAATTTTGAAGAAGGAGAGATCGCTTCGTCAAACGTAGTGGCTCCTTCGGATATGACTATAGAAGATACGGAAACGACTGAAAAGCGCAAACAAGAAGCAGCTGATGGGATTCTGCCCGTATATACCCTGGATGAGAACGTGAGCCTCAACACAGAAGAAAAAATCAGGGACCTTTTTAACTCGGGAAGAGATCTGATCCAAAAAGGACCAACCAGTACCCGGATAGAGAACCTTAAAAAAGAATATGCAGATAAATACGGCACAGAAATCTCCTCAAACACCATAGGTTCGCTCGTACAGGAAGGCTTTTCCACACAACTGGAAGAAAACCTCATCACTCTTATCAGAAAATATTCAAAAACAGGCATCATCACTTCAAAGAATCTTTTCTCCCATAACGAGCAGGAAAGAGGATTCACACTCATCACAAGCACGGGTCAGGAAAAAACAGGTAAAACATCTGAGATACTGGAGATAGGTGAATGCAGGAAAGCCTTGTCCAAAGAAATATCCGGAATGGATATCTCCGGCAGGAAAAAATCTCTTCTGGAATCTCTCTCAAATTTATTTATCAAAGAAAACATCACATATAATCCTATTGAAACAGAGCTCAGGAGAGTAAATGCCCGATCAAACATAGAGACTGTATTTTACACCATAAAAAAAGGAAAAGTACTTCTTCGCAGAGGAGATGAAGCCAAACAAGACATTATCAAACAAATAGAGATCATAAACCAGAACCTCAGCAACAAGCCCAGCTGGCTCACCAATTTCTTAGGCTCTTTTATTCTTTTCGGGGTCCTTTTTCTTGCTCTGGTATCTTACTTCACATCCAGAAAAAACAAGGAAGGATCCCTTAATAAATACATCATGACAGGCGTGCTCGCTCTTCTCTGTCTTGTCCTCTATAAATTTTCAATATTCCTGGTCCAGCTTATCAGCCAGAATTCCAATATCACTCTGCTGGAAAATTCCCAGAGCCTTAACTACGCCCTCCCCTTTCAAATGGGCAGCATCCTTTTTACTTATCTTTTGGGAATCCATATGGGAGTGATTTTCACTTTGCTGAACGGTATTATCGTGGGGCAGCTTTTCAAAGCCAATTTCTATCTCATGCTGTTCACAATAATAGGGGGCGTAGCTGCTGTATTCGGAACTAAACATTATGGAAAATCCATGATATCCGCTTTTAAAGCCGGTATTTTTCTGGTCGCTCCGATAAATCTTATGACCATCATTATATTCCATCTTCTGAGAGAAACCATCGGGCCTGTAAGTGTTTTCTCCAGCGAAATCATAATGGGAGTTATGGGGGGAATAGTGAGCGGTGCTTTTGCCTTTGTGTTCATCCCGCTTTTTGAGAACACATTCGGCATACTGACCCAATCAAAGCTCAATGAACTGACTAATTCGGATCTTCCTATTTTCAGAAAAATGGCAATGGAAGCTCCCGGTTCTTATCATCATTCCCTTATTGTGGCCTCTCTTTCGGAAAATGCGGCAGAGGAAATAAAAATAAATCCGCTCCTTGTCAAAGCAGGCGCTATGTATCATGACATCGGGAAGATCAAACGCCCCGAATATTTTATTGAAAACAGGACCAGAAAAAGCAATAGGCACGAAGACCTCAAGCCCAGCATGAGCAGCCTGGTTATCATAAACCACGTTAAAGAAGGAGTTGAAAAAGCCAACCAGTTGAAACTCCCTAAAAAAATAAAAGAAATCATTGCCCAGCATCACGGGGACTCTTTAATGAGATACTTTTATGAAAAAGCCAAAGAAGAATATGACCCTGAGATGTATAAAGTGGGAGAAGAAAGTTACAGGTATGCAGGTCCTAAACCGAAATCAAAAGAAGCCGCATTGGTCATGCTTGCCGACTCGGTTGAAGCAGCCTCCAGAAGCCTGGAAAAGCCGACACAGGACAACCTCAAAAGAGTCATCAATGAAATATTCAACAATTATCTTCTCGACGGCCAGCTTGATGACAGCAACCTCTCGCTCAGCGAGCTTAAAACCATAGCTTCCTCCTTTTTATCAACACTTGATACCGTATACCACCCCAGAATCGAATATCCCGGATTCAACTTTGAAAAAAAACCAAGGAAAAAACAAAGAAAGCCTCAAAAAAGAAAAGTAAAAAATGATAGAAGTCCTCAATCAACAAAAAAAACACAAGTTAAAAAAGAACAAGTTTAAAAACCTTCTGGAGCGTCTGACCAAGCACTACGGCCTTAAAGAGCCTGAGATCGTTCTTGCCTTTGTCAATAACAGGAAAATCAAAAAGCTGAACCAAAAATTTTTAAAAAAAGATAAAGTGACAGATGTGTTGAGTTTCCCTCTCAATGAAAATAAAGCTGACGGTGCCTTCTATCTCGGAGATATCATCATTTCCGTTCCCCGGGCTTTTGATCAGAGCTGCGGTAAATCTCAGGGACTGGAAAGAGAACTCGAGATACTCACGATCCATGGATTTCTCCATCTTCTGGGATTTGAACACTCCAAAGGCCTGGAGGAAGAAGAACAAAAAATAAGAAAACTGATGCTCGAATAGAAAAAATGAAAAAGAATAAAAACAGAGAAGAAAAAGCAAGAGTTGGTTATGTCTCCCTTATCGGACGCCCAAATGTGGGAAAATCCACACTGCTCAACAGACTTTTAGGTCAGAAAATCTCCATCATATCCGATAAGCCCCAAACCACACGGATCAGCATTCTGGGGATAAAAACAACAGGAAAAGGACAGATCATCTTTATAGACAATCCTGGAATCCATAAGCCCCTCCACAAGCTCAATAAAAGAATGATGAGTTTTGTGTATTCTTCCCTGGAAACAGCAGACCTCATATGCCTTCTCATAGACGCCACTCTCAAATTCGGCCGCGGAGATGAATTCGTGATCGACAATCTAAAGAATGTCTCCACTCCGGTCTTCCTTCTCATCAATAAGGTGGACATCATTAAAAAGGAAAAAGTCCTGCTGCTTATAGACAGATACAAGGACCTTTTTCCTTTTGCCGAAATCATCCCTATTTCCGCATTAAAAGGTATTAATGTGGATGTTCTGGAAGAGAGCCTTTACCTGAACCTCCCAGAGGCGGAAAGGATCTTTTCCAAAGGAGAGATTTCGACCCAGACCCAAAGGTTTTGGCTCTCTGAAATCATAAGGGAGAAGATGCTCAAATACGTGGAAAAGGAGCTTCCTTTTATGACAGCGGTCCTTTTGGACAAGATCGAAAAGAGAAAGACAAGGGGCAGACCTCTGACCTATATCCACGCAGATATCTTTGTGGAAAGAGAGACACACCGCAAGATCATCCTGGGGAAACAAGGCTCTCTTATAAAAAAAATAGGCATGGAAGCCAGAAAAGAGATAGAGGAGATACTGAAATCAAAAGTGTTTCTAGACCTTCATGTGAGAGTGAATAAGAGATGGCGCGACTCAGCCAATGTGCTGGAGCTTATCGAACAGCAGTAAAGGGAGATCTCTAATACTTCCAGATGACTCTATAGCGCTTGACGCACTGAAATCCCTGCTCATCCTCTTCGACTGTATAGAGCTTTTTATTTTTTAGAAGATAAGGGGTGGTCTTTAAAGGGATTTTCACCAGGAACTTTCCTTCGATATCGAAAACATCATAGAAAAATCCATTCCCGTCTCCCACTTTTTCATAAGTTCTGACAAAGATCCGGCCCTCATCATCTGTGACAAACCAACCAAAGGGGTTGTGGTATTTAGGTATGGATACTGGAATTTCATCCGGAAATCCCTCCATAACCTCTTCCTTTTCCTCTTTTGTGATGGCCACAGGGTCATAGTCCTTCGTAATCTTCATGACCAGATCTCCCTCCGGATCAAACACATGAAGCTCATAAGTCTCCGGAGAAGCGCTGACCACATAATCATCGTAACGGAGGAAAAACACAACTAAGCCTCCAAAAGGATTAATTCCCTGGCCTCTGGCGGTCGGTAAAGGGGAGGAATCAAAGGAGGCGATCCTGTTCATTTGAGGATCGAACTTTCTCACTTCATAGCGAGGATTTTCTTCATCGCGGACGATCACTATACCGAAGATATGGCCGCGTGAATCAATGCTGACCATCCTTGGAGCCTCTTTTGCGGTCTTTAATTCTCTTATAAAATCCCCCTCCAGGGAATAAAAATTAATTCCGATCCCGGAATTTTCAATAGCCAGTTCCTTCTGTGGGGTAATTTTCATGCTCATTGCGCGATTCATTTCTCCCGGACCCTGGCCTTTTTTCCCGAAAGATCGGATGAAAGTCCCATCCTCATCAAAGATATAAACACGCGCTTCCCTATAATCCAGAACATAGATTCTTCCGACTTCATCTACATCCATAGATCTGATCTGATTAAATATGACCTCTTCTCCCCCTGCTTCATCCGTTATAGTCAATTCCTCTTCCAATGAAAAAACATCTGAAGTGTAGAGGGGTTCCTTGGGATTTTTTACAACAGTTACCCCGTTTTCCTGACTGATCGTCCCTTTCCAGGCGGAACCCTGCTTTTGGCATCCCTTGTTCAAAAAAAAGATAAAAAGCACAAAAAAGCCTAAAACCAGCCCTTTTTTCTTGGTCATCTTTTCTTTTCCCCCTAATAAATGAGCCTGCGGTACTACTTATGCTTGCCCTTGTAAACCGACACAAACCATAGTACTCCAACTCCCATGAAGAATATTCCTAAACCACCCAAGAGATAAAACAATAATTGAGCTGCCAATAAAGCTTGTTCCATATCATCCTTCTTTTCATTAAATTATGATCTTGCTAGCCTTGATATTTTTTAATCATACTCCCTAGATTAAATCTATAATTTAATCCTTGTGAAGTCAAGAACACCATAAAAGTGTCTTGTTTAAAACGACTTTTTTCTTAAAAATAGCGTATTCGGGCTTAAATATGCTTAATAGAGAAATAAAAAATACAGGCTGTAAATGATTGATTTTATATGTAGTAATAGGAAAAAAAAGAGACGGGTGAGCGAGGGGCTTCGAACCCCCAACCTCCGAATCCACAGTCCGGTGCTCTAACCAGTTGAGCTACGCTCACCATATG
>CAYWDH010000074.1:0-9890 GCA_964456985.1 uncultured Eubacteriales bacterium | reverse complement strand
AAAGAACGGTGTGGGAAAATCAGCGGGCTGAAGAACTAGCCTGCCTGATGAAAGTTAGAAGCACAAGCCATATCTGAATTTCAGATTGAGTCGCCTCATAGGTCAGGTTAATTGTCTCACCTCATAAATCACCCCTAAAGGTGATTGACCCGTTTCTTTCTAAGATTTAATTTATATATGTTCATCATGAACATGCGGGTCAACGGGATGCAAAAGAAGATTCTCATTATTGATTACAACAGGACATCCTTATCCTCCCTCAGGAACTTTCTGCAAGAAGAGGGATACCAGGTGATAACAGCCAAAGACGGCCTGGAAGGCAAATCCCAATTCTATATGGAGAAGCCTGACCTTATTATCATGGAGCCATTCCTTTCAAAGCTCCACGGATTTGACCTTCTCGAAGAAATCTCTGAATCATTTTCCAAACAAATAAATCTTCTCATGATGACTAATTTTTATTCTGAGGCAGCGTGTCAGGGCTATGTCCTCAAATATTTCAACAATTCCGCTTTCATAACCAAACCGTATAAAGACAAGGAGATGAAAGCAAAGGTATCCGAATTATTAAATCAAGACTCAGGAATCTCATCTAAGGATAAAAAAACTACGGGGGCGTTTTTAGAAAACAAAGAAACCGAGATAAAGAGCGTGCCTTCCTCGCATATAGAAAGAACAAAAAAAATAAACGGAGAGGAAGAAATTGACAGTTTGTATAAGGAATATGTAGCAAAAAAGAAAGAAAAATCACAGCAAACACACCTCTCAAGTGATAAAAGCAGAGAAATAGATGAGATCCTCAAAAGCAAACTGGCCGAATTCGCCAACCCAGTGAACAAACAGGGGGCTCAGGTCAAACCGCCTCTTCAAGAGGAGGAAATAAAGGAAGAAAAAAAAGAAGAGGAAATACTTCAGGACATCCGGGAACAAGAAGAAAATAAACCCAAAGATTCTGAAAAGGAATACAGAAGGGCTTCTTTGTTCAACGAATTTTCTACTAAAAAAAACAAAGAAAAGATTCCCAGATGGATCCTATTTGCCTCTGGCTCTGCCATTCTGGGACTGGCTCTTATTCTGTTTCTAATCCTTCCTAAAAATTCTCATAAAAAACAAGAAGCATCTCAGCCATATTATAAGTCCGCTGCCATAGAACAAATTGATTCGGATATTGAAGAACCTTCTCCTGCTGCTGCGCCCGTAACCGTCTCAGAAGAGTATTCAGCCGAGCCTCAGGACTCAAAAGAAAACATCCAGAGGAAAAACCAAATGGCTGCAAAGGAGCCGCCTGCCTCTCCCCAGACATCTGTTCCGTCCGGAAAACAAAATCAGGATTTGGCTGAAGCTCTGATAGAACCTATAGATTTTATCCAGGAAAGCGAGGAGGAGAGCATCGCTCCGCTTCTTCCCCCAGAGTTCAAGCAGATTCCCCAGCCCGAAATCGAAGAGCTGATAGATCATGCCTTACCGGAATCCAAGCCTAATAAAGAGGACCAAAACAGGGGAGATCAAGAACCTGCAGGAACACCGGAACCTGCACCTGAGAAAAAAATCGAAACAGGGGATATCATTGCTTTGAGTGAAGTGGACAGCCCACCTGTGCTCGTCAGAAGAGTCGAGCCGGAATACACTCCTGCTGCAAAACAGTTTAAAGTGAGCGGAAAGGTGGTGTTGGTCATTTTGATCTCTGAAACAGGGGACGTGATAGAGACCAGAATGGTCCAGGGGCTCGAGAATTCATATGGTCTAAATGAAGAGACAGCAAAAGCAATAAAGAAGTGGAAATACAAACCCGCTGTCAAGAACGGAGTGAGAGTCAAAGTCTGGAAAACAGTAGCCATTGTGTTTGCCGAAAAATAAAGCGGCATTGAATCCCTATAAACCCACGTACTGAATAAATAAAAATAAGAGACCGGGATGATCCAGCTCACTCGTGCAAAGAGAGGAAAGTGCAGTTAAAGATCTTGACGCGCCCGTTCTCGCTCCTGCGGACCCTGCCCTGCACATAACAGGCCGGCGGCGAACCAAAACTTACACATTTCTTTGTGCCTACTCCTTCGATCATCCCTGTTTCATCTGAAAAAAGAAAGAAATATGTGAGTCCTTGCCTGACCTTTTTCCTGCGCGCATCCATAACCCGGACCACAAGCTCCACAATCTGCCCTGACCTGTTTTCCAGGTCTTTGACCCGCAAAACCGGCCTTTCCCCTTTAAAAAGGCTGAGCGCATCTCCAGTTGGGTCAAACCCTAGAGAGTCAATCAGCATTCTCTCTTTTCGGGCCTTTTCCATATCGGGAAGTTCTCTGGCTCCTCCGCTGCTTCTATAACCGTTCAGGATCTGCTCTGCCCTTCGGGGCTCCAAAGAGTCCAGAGCCCCTGACTTGACCAGAGAGAAAAGCTCCGCTCTCGTCACAGAAACCCTGGTAAGAAAATCATCCAGAGAGAGGTAAGGGCCTTTTCGGCGTTCTTCTATTATTTTTTTGGCTGTACTGGTTTTAAGGCGCTTTATGGACAAAAGGCCCACCCTTATGCAGGAGTCTTCCTCTTCTAAGCGATAATCACTGCGGGCGACATCCGGGGACAGGACCTTGATCCCGAGCCTTCGGGCTTCCTCTATATAGACCGGGAGGCTGTAATAACCTCCGCCGGCATTTAATACAGCTTTAAGATACGGCAGAGGATGACGGGCTTTTAAATAAACGGACTGATAAGCCATGCACGCATAGGAAACGCTGTGAGCTTTATTAAAAGAATAGGAAGAAAATTGTTCCATATGATTCCATATCTTTGCTGTTTCCGTACGGGTGTATCCCCGCTTTTGCGCTCCTTGAAAAAACTTATCTTTCAAGGCGGGACAAGCAGATTTCTTTTTCAGCTCCCTTCGCAGTGTGTCTCCCTCCTCAGAATTCATTCCGGCGACTCTCTCAGCCACCTGCATGACCTGCTCTTCATAAAGAAGAAGCCCTCCGGTCTCAGGAATGATTCTGGAGAAAAACGGGTCATTGGCAGACGATCTGCCCTCTCGCGCTTGAAGAACAGCCTGCTTTGTCCCGCTTTGAGTCGGCCCCGGCCGTATCAAAGCCAAAGCCTGGGCCAGCTCATAGATATCAGCCGGCTTCATCCGGGAAAGCAGATTCATCATGGCCGGACTTTCGACCTGGAAGCATCCTATGGTCTGTGCGCGGGAGAGAAGGAGAAAGCTCTTTTTGTCATCCCATGGAATATTCTTTATGTTCAGCTCATTTTTCGTCCCGGAAATCGCGGCCAACCCCCGTACGGAAAGAAGATCCAGTTTAATGAGCTTGAGATCTTCCACCGCATCCCGGTCAAAATGACACATGATGAGCCCTTTTGCTGATTTTTCCAGAGGAAGATACCGGCTGACCGGCGGAGGTGTCAAAAGAACCCCTCCCACATGAAGAGAACTTTCGCCGTAGACCGAAGTCAATTCCGAGGCAGCCCCCCAGATCTCCTTACAGCCGGGCGGAGGCTGATGCTTTTTCAGATAATCAGGCTCCACAAAATAAGGGATTTTCTTACTGAGCGCCCTCGACTCTGACGGAGGCAGGCCAAAAGCCCGCGCCGTTTCATAAACAGCGGAACGGGCCCTGTAGTTTTTGAGACTGCACACAAAAGCCGCCCCTGTTTTTCCCTTCCCGTATTTCTCCAGCACATACTCCAGCACCCGGTCTCTGTAGCGGGAATCAAAGTCCAGATCAAAGTCCGGAGGGTCCTTCCGCCCCCGGTTTAAAAACCTCGCAAAATAAAGGTCGAAATCAACCGGATTGATATGGGAGATCCCCAGGAGATAGGCCAGAAAAGAAGAGGCCCCGGAGCCTTTGAGATTATAAAGGATCCCCTCCCGCCGTGCAAAGCACACCACATCATGGACCACCTGGAAATAAGGACCGAATCCTGTTTTCTCAACCGCTTCCAGTTCCATCCGCGCCCGTTGTCTCTCTCTCCAGCTCAGGGACTTCATGCGCTGCATCTTTTTCATGACCATATCCCTGAATGATTCGGAAAAAAGGCCTTCGGCCAGTCCGGGGACAATGTCTTCCAGAGTGAAAGAGCATTTCTCAGCAATCTCAAGGGTTTCTTTGAAAAACTCCTTGACTCTGCTGCCAAACCTTTTCAGTGCCAGTTCCTGCTGGAGCGGGCCGAAAAACTTCATCTGGGTCCTCCATTTTGTCCATTCCGGAGGAAAAGGCCGTTTTTTATGGACAGAGTGAATAAGGATAAGCCTTTTCGGATTTTCAATAAACTTCAGCGGATTTGCCCAGACCACAGGCAGAGAATACACACCGGCCCAATGCACCACCTTTTTAAAGTTTTTAAAATCCACTCCCAGGTAGAAATCCGGACCGGCCTCGGCTTTCAGTTCTTCCGGAAACTCACTATCCCCCACCTGAGGAATATAGACCACCACAAGGCCCCGGACCTGTTTTATCTCTCTGGTGTTAAAGATCTCCATCAGATTCCAGTATCCGGTCCGGTTCTTAACAATGAACAGAAGCTTTTTCTTTCGGATATTCAATTCACAGCCGTACAAAGGGACTATTTTGTTTCTGCCGGCCGCTTCCTTCCAGCGTCCCCATCCGTAAAAAACCTCTATATCTGAAAGACATGCTGCCAAAATCCCCCAGCTTTTTGCCCAAGAAGCCAGCTCATCCAGAAGCACACCTCCTTTTCCTTTGCTGTATACGGAGTGAACCCGCAGGGGAACAAACATCACTTTCTCATTGACCTCCAAAAACCATGACCTGTTTTGCAAAAAAATTACAAAAGCCAGAGGCTATTTGGTGAGAGAAGCTGTTTTCAGTACAAAACCGCGCTCCTTTGTGAAGCTGTACACATCCTCCAGCATCTTCTCCCTGGCGGTAAGAAGGGAGCCAAACCCGTATTTCTCTCTCACCTCGAAAACAGCCGAGCCCAGACGTTCTTTATGGAGAGAATGAGGCTCAAAAAGCGAAAGGGTCCGGCTTCTGACCAGGTCAGAAGCCTTGACTCCCACCAGACGCAGTGATAAACGGGAGCCCTGAAAAAGATCCAAAAACAGCTCTCTGGCTATTCGGTAGACATCATCCATTTCCTGAACCGGATTCACCAAGAGCCTCCGGCGGGCCTCGGTTTTAAAATCAGACCACCTGACCTTGGCCTCTATGATATGACTGAAGCAGCGGTCTTTTCTCAGAGCCAGACTTAAACGGTCACAAAGATAGGCCAGGTGAGCCAGAAGGAGCCGTCTCTCCCATATATCCTTAAGAAAAGTGGTCTCACGGGAAATCGATTTCTGCTCTCCGGATGACTCCAGAGGCCGGTCATCAATACCATGGGATTGGAGACGGATCTCCTCCCCCCTTAATCCAAAAAGTGTCCTTAGAGCCTCCCGGGGCAGACCCCAGAGGTCTTTGATCTTCCGTATGTTGAGCATATCAAGTTCAGCCCGGGCTTTAAAGCCGATTCCCGGAAGAGCCCCTATAGGAAGCTCCTTAAGAAAGGACTCTTCGCAGCCCGGTTTGACTTCCACCAATCCCCCGGGTTTGGCTCTGTTGGTTGCCAGCTTGGCTAGAATCTTGTTAGGCCCTACGCCCACGGACACAGAGAGTTTTAGTTTTCCCTCCACAGTCTGTTTTATCTGGGTGATTGTTTTTGAGAACGAGGAATAGAGCGCCCCGCAGCGGCTGAGGTCCAGATAAGCCTCATCCAGGGAAGCCATCTCTATATCCGGAGTGTACTGTGAAAGAATGCGGTGAAAATTCCTGGAAAAAGCAGCATAAACCCGGTGATTGCCCCTTATAAATATACCGTGAGGGCACAGCTGATAAGCCTTTTGCAGCGGCATGCCCGAATGCACGCCGTACTTTCTGGCCTCATAAGAAGCTGTGGAAGCCACGCCTCTTTCATGAGGAAGGCCGCCCACGATAACAGGTTTTCCCTCAAGAGAGGGGTCCAGAAGCTTTTCCACGGATGCGAAGAAAGCATCGATATCAATATGGACAATACACCGTCTTTTCAACTCTATCACTCCAGGTTATTAAACTCGGAAATCCGGGTCGACCGGATCAGTACTTCCGCAGCACTCCGATAACCCGCCCGATTATTTTCAGTTCCGAAACCTGTATGGGTTTGAATTCAGGATTCTCAGGGACCAGAAAAATATTCCCGTTATCGATCTTTAATCTCTTTAAAGTGATGGAACCGTCATCAAGAAAAGCCACCACCATCTCTCCGGAATGAGCCGTATGGGTCCTCTCCAAAAGAACCCGGTCCCCGTCGTCTATATAAGCATCCACCATGCTTTTCCCTTCGACAAGAACACAGAAGACATTTCCCTTCTTGCGCCCCAGCATCCACTCGGGAACATCCACGGCCTCTTCCCTGCTGTCAAAAACCTCCTTCGGGTCTCCGGCAGGGACCAGGCCGACCAAAGGCACCTGAACACGGGGCTCCACAGAAGGGGCTCCCGTGAGTCTTATCTCCCCTCCTTCTCTTCTTAAATAACCCTTTTTCTCTATGCTGGAGATATGCTTGAACACGGCGGAGGGGCTTTGAATATTGAGGATCCCGGCCAGCCGCCGTATGGTGGGCGCATAGCCGCGCTTCCGGATGAAATCCTCCACTGCCCGCAAAACCTTTTTTTGCCTTTCGGTCAATTCCGGCCTTGATCTGTTCACCATTTTGTTCACCTTTATTAGATAAGATAATTCCACAGGAACGCTTTGTCAAGAAAAAAAATTTTATACCACCTCGATCCTGCAGACGTAAGTCCCTATATAGAGTGGATTCTGACGAGTCAGAACCTGGGAAGATTGCATTCTGGTAGTAAGCCGCGTACATAAATGCGGGGTTCTCTACTAGTGTGTCCCCTAATGGGACGTCTCCATATCACTAAACTCTTTTATGATCTTTGCAGAGACCCAATAAATATCTCCGTTCCCTGGGCCGTTTCTGGTAAAAAAGAGGTATTTGCCGTCCGGAGAAACGATTGCGCACCAATCCGACTCCTCAGTATTTAAAACGTACTATTAAATGCCTGGGTATGAATCACGCTCTTCATTCAGCATCTTCCAGACTGTCTCTATATTCAAGAGATGAAAATCCGTACCGTCATCCCAAGTATGCCTGAGATGTTTAAGGTAAGGAAAATGGCTCTCTAATGCAAAACGAACCTTTATCGCCTCCAGTGATAATCCCTCTGAAATCGCAGATTTTATCCCTTCCCAAAGATCTTGGATGTATTGCCGATGATTCAATAGATCCTGTCGATTCATTATATCTCCGTGACCAGATACTGCATAAACGATAGAACTCTCATCTTGGAGGAGATCATCTAAAATATTAAGCCAGCGGGGAATGTCAGCATTTTCCACGATAGACTTGATACTGCGGCCATTGAACGCATCACCAACAATCAACAATTTCTCCTCTGGAATGTGAATCAGGATATCACTGTCGGAATGACACATTCCCAAATACATCATATGTAATGTGATATCCTCAAGACTCAGTATGAGACGGTCACTGAATGTGATGTTGGGAGGAGTGGGAACAAATCCTTCTTTCAACTCATTATAAACCATCAAAGCATATCGAATCCGTTCCTGGGTTTGTATTCTTTCAGTTGCCTCAAGCTCAGACGATTCCAATTGTTTTTTTAAAAAATCAATCCAATTTTTCTTATATTTTTCAGCAAATTCTTCCTTTCCTGCAGCAAAATTCTGGATGCCTTTAGTACAATTATCGTGACCGATAATGACTGCATCTTTAAACGTTTGATTTCCGTTTGTATGATCCCAATGATGGTGTGTGTTTACAACGTAGATAACATTCTTATCCTTGAATCTTTTTTCAATTGTTTTCCGAATATACGCTGCAATTTGGTACGACATCTCTGTATCAAAAACTATAATCCCTTTCTTAGATTTTACAGCAGTGATGTTCGTTCCGCTGGGATTGTGTTTTAACCGGAGTACAATAACACGGTCGCTGATCTTTTCAATGGTTATCGGTATGTCATTTTGTGCATGTACACATTTCAAAACGATACCGATAAAAAGAAAAACCAGTGTGAATTTGAGAATCCTCATAGCAATCTCCTTTTCTTGAATTTTAAACCAAATTTATACTCTTCATATTCACGGTTTACCAAATGTCATTTCAATGTCTGAATAATTCTTGCATCAACCCAGAATACATTTCCCGGATCAATTTTTAGATGAGGTAGAATACTCTGGATGATCTGAAAGGTCGGAGAGTTCTCGACCGTAACTGGCGGGCACATACGATTGCTGCAGAACAAGAAATATTTCCCATCAAGTGTTACGTATGGAGAACCATCCCAAGTTTCAGTATTGATAATATTTCCCATATTCCTGGCTTTTGTCCACGAACCATCTGCTCTTTTAAAAGAGATATACAAATCAAGCCAACCTAATCCTCCAGGTCGGTTGGAAGAGAAAATTAAATAACTCTCATCTGGAGAAACAAAGGGTTGAAGTTCCAAATATTTGGTATTGATGCTTTCTCCAAGGTTTTTTGGTTTAACATAATGACCATTAGTCCATTGTGAAAGATATATATCATCTTTTCCATAACCGCCCGGTCGATCTGAATTAAAATAAAGCGTCCCATTCGCTGAGACTGTCAAATGGTATTCTCCATATTCCGAATTCACTACGGAGCCCGCGTTAATAGGGCTTCCCCAGCCGGCATCGGTCCTTTCTACATACCAGATATCGCTGTCCTTGCTCTCCGTTCCTCCTTGAAGCGGCCTATTTGATATAAAAAACAAACGATTCTGATCAGGAGATAGAAATGGTCCATCATCCTGGTATTCTCCACATAAAGACATAACACCAGGTGGAGACCATATTCCATTCTCCTCATGCATAGAAAAAATGACATTATGTGGAGTGTAATAAACAACTGAAAAAAATATCTCCATGCCGTTAGCCGAAAATGACGGACAATTATGCTCTCGTGAGGGAAGTGAAATGATTCCTGGCGCAAAAATCTCCGGCGTCATTCCAGGCGGTTTCTGACCGAGGTATGGACCGGTGAGTTTGGGAAAATCATTTTGCTGTGCGCTAATTGTAATTGCCGCTACGAGCAGCAAATAACTGATAAGAATGAGTTTTTTCATTTTAATCTTTCCTTTTCATTCTTCCGTCGGTATTGACTCATCTTTAAACTTCAACAAAACCTATTCCCCTTCGCCAGCGATCTTATAGTAGAGTTTAAAGCATAGGAAATTCTTTTTTCTGTTGACTGTGATTTTTCTTCCATTTCATCAAATTTCCGCCCTCTAAGCAACTCACTATTAATAATACACACAAAAAACACGTCCAGTCAACGAGTAACCCACAAAAAAGAGAGGACATCAGAAAATCAGCCTAAGAGAGGCATAGATGGAATCAAGATCAGCCCTGGGCGATAAACTCCAGATAATCCATAGACTCTTGTCTCAGAGATGTGTTTTCCGTATTGATAGACAACCTATCCCAACCGTTTATCCAGGGATTATGGTTGACTCATCAGGCGCAATCAGTCAGCAACCAAGCCGTACTCCTTCATTTCACCGTGAACTTCCCGGATCTCCCTGTTTAGCTGCGTAATGAACTTCTTCTGCGTTCTCTTCTTTGCCTCACTTAGACTCGATAGCGAACCGTCTGTAATATTCCCAGTTTGGAATTCAAACTCCGTCCGGAACTCAAGCTCCCCCTTGTTCAATCCAAGACTGCCAACAGGCTCTTTGAGCATCGGAATCTTTGTATCAACGCTCTTCGTGATCTCGGCAGCTTTAAACTCGATATTGATGCAATTCATCGCGTAGCCACGAAAACCTGTCGTGGTGGGTTTCGCTGGCGATCCCGTCTTACGCTCCACCTCTC
>CAYWDH010000073.1:0-9990 GCA_964456985.1 uncultured Eubacteriales bacterium | reverse complement strand
ATCTGAGGGGGGCTGTTCCTAGTACGAAAGGACCGGAATGGACAAACCTCTAGTGTTCCAGTTGTCCCGTCAGGGGCATCGCTGGGTAGCTACGTTTGGTTGAGATAACCGCTGAAAGCATATAAGCGAGAAACTCGCCTCAAGATTAGATTTCCCTCTCCGAAAGGAGCTAAAGGTCCCTCGTAGACTACGAGGTTGATAGGCTGGATGTGTAAGTCCGGTAACGGATTGAGCTAACCAGTACTAATAGACCGTGAGACTTGACCATAAAGTTTACTCAAGTTAAAAAATAGGCTTCTTGAGAAGAAAGGCAGATTCGATTGAAATGATTATAGAATTTTTCCCGGCAACCATAACGGAGAGGATACACCCGTTCCCATTCCGAACACGGAAGTTAAGTTCTCCAGTGCCGATGGTACTGCTCTGGTAACGGAGTGGGAGAGTAGGTCGTTGCCGGGTTTTTTTTTGTTTTTATATTTTAGTTTTTGGAATGAGAGAAGCAAGTAAAGATTATAGGGGAAAGGGGTGAAATGAAAATTCAAAAAATAACCATTAGTGTCCTCTGTCTGGTGACAGCGGTTTTTATCTTTGCCAAGGATGTGACGATTCCTTGGAAATTTGGGGGGTATGAAGATATCGATCAACTCTATATTAAATACTGGACCGTAAATGAGGATTCTTTTGACGATATTCAGAATTTTGTTAAAAAGAACTTAGATTCAGAGATATTCGAAATATGGTTCACAAAGAATCCTCCTCGCTTTCGTGTAGACAGGTATATAAAAGAGGGAGTTATTCGGTGCAACCAATTTAAAGGCAAAGAATGGGAAAAAAGAGACTATGAGGGAGAAACGTTTATTCTGAAAGAACGGATTATCCAGGTTAACAACAAAAGAGTGACATACACACTAACCAACATCAGTTCAGGAGCTGGAGTTGAGCTCTGCGAGTACAAGAAATATGAATCCGACAGCCCGAATCCGGCTGCCTTGAAAGACGCTTTGTCCTTGATGACGGTTATTCCTATGATCGCTTCTCCGGACGATGAGGAAATGGTTGTTTCCGGAATAGAAATGGATAAAGCCCTTAACCCGGATAAATACAAAGCATTTCTGGAGGACCTGAAGAAAACAAATGAGGTGGCGGGAAGAAAGACAGCCAAATGGTCCACAAGCCACGGGTTTGTAAAGATAATGGATCAGGGTTTTGCCTATATGGACCTGGAATGGGGAGTAAGTCTTGAAGGATATATCACAGAAGGCCGCTCTGGATGGGGACCTCCTGTTAAATTTGACAGTCCTGTCTGTGTGTATAGAGCATTGACAGTTAATACAGAGAACGTGGACGAAGATATTTTTAACTTTTAGTTTCTCTTTTTAAAGACTATCCTTTTAAATCTAAATTTTTCAAACGGTCACGATTCCCACAGGGTTGCGTGATTTCCATTTGCCCCGCGTGAAGTCAGGGAATTTGACTGGAGAACTGTTAGCAGCGATAGATTTTTCGCTGAGAGCGACGACAGCGCTGATAGTCATCCCGTCATACACGTCCGAATCAGTGGGTCTGCCTTCCCTTAGGCACTGAATAAGCCTGTAGTCTTCGATAAAGTCCATGCCGCCGTGTCCGGCGCCCTGGGCTTTTTCCTCCAGGGATTTGAGAAGCGGGTGCTTGTACTGCTCTCTGTATCCGGAGAGGTCCTCCCACTCATGACTGGGGGAGAGCCCTTCAATATGTATCTTTTGTTCAGGATACTTTCGGGCTAAGCCGTGAGTCCCCTGGATCAGGATTTTTCGGCTGTATGGGCGGGGAGAGTTGGTATCATGCGTGACCAGAATAGACTGGCCTTTGGTGGTTTTGATCAAAGTGCTGATAACATCTCCCAGAGCGTAATCTGTCTTGGCTCGGGGATGGTCTTTTCCGTATCTTTTAATGGCTTCACGTTTTAAGCTGAGAGAAGGACTGGGGCTGCTCATGGAAACAAGGTACTCAAATTTATTGCCCCGCGTGATATCCATCCACTGGGATACAGGACCGAGTCCGTGGGTGGGGTAAAGGTCGGCATTTCTTTTTATGGAATATTTGAGGCGCCAGTCAGGAGGATAGTAGATATTTCCGAACTTGTATTCTCTGAGATCATGCAGATAACCGCATTCTGCATAGAGCAGTTCTCCGAAAAAACCCTGACGGGTCATATTGAGTAGCATGAGTTCGGTCCGGTCGTAATTGCAGTTTTCCATGGTGCAGCAGTGCTTTTTGTATTTCTCAGATGTCTCGACTAATTCCCAGCATCCTTCAAGAGTGATGGCGCCTGGAACCTCAGAGGCGGCGTGAGAGCTTGTTTCCATAGCTTTGACAGAGACGGGAACATGCCATTCCCAGGGAGTGGCGTTATAAACCAGGTCCAGGTCTTCCGTGTCGCACATGCGTTTGAAGTCCTCAACGCCTTTGTTGTAGGCTGCGGGTTTTGGCTTTCCTGCTTTTTCGCACTGTTCCTGCGCCCAAGCAGTCCTTTCTTCTCTTATATCACAAACAGCTTTTATCTCTGCTCCTTTGATTCGGAGCAGGTTCATGACGTGGCCGCTTCCCTGGTTTCCGATACCGACATAACCTATTCGCACTGTATTTATGGGGTTGGTCACAAGATGGGCGATAGGCTCTGTCTTCAGGTGAGTTCTGAAGATATTTCCGGATTTGCGCACCGCACAGCTTCCTAAAGCAGCTCCTAATCCGGCTGTTCCGCTTATTTTAAGAAAATCCCTGCGATTCAATTTTCTTTTCATAAGTAACCTCCTCTGTTCAAAATCTCATTATATGGGAATTGAGAGGGGTCCACAATAATAAAACCAAATAAATTTTTCCGACAGGCATCTCGACTTACGGTCGCCCTGTTTGATCATGGTAAGTAAGTATAATAAGGAAGATTATTATTTTGAAATTTTTGGGTTTTCTGATATAAGATTAAAAAATAATAACAATGGAATTATTCCAAACCGGGAGTGAAAACAAATGAGAAAATCAAGGATTGTTTGGTTGCCTGTTTTATTTTTTATGCTTTTGCAATTACAGGCCGGACAGTGGTATCAATATGATGTGCCTTATGTGCCCACACCTTATGAAGTTGTGGAGGAAATGCTTCAAATAGCTCATGTCAGCAAAGACGATATTTTGTACGACCTTGGTTGCGGGGACGGACGGATTGTGATCACGGCAGCAAAGAAGTACGGGTGCCGTGGAGTGGGAATTGACCTTGATCCGCAGCGTATCAAGGAAAGCAGAGAAAATGCGGTTAAGGAGAATGTCAAAAACAAAGTGAGATTCATTCAGCAGGACCTGTTTGAGGCTGATATAAGTGAGGCCACGGTCATGACACTTTATTTACTTTCCTCTGTTAATCTTAAATTAAGGCCCAGGCTTTTGCGGGAACTGAGGCCAGGCACCCGGATCGTTTCCCATGACTTCAGTATGGGAGAATGGGAAGCTGATTTAGAAAAAGATGTCTTTGTTGGAACTGATAGGCATCATATTTATTTCTGGGTGGTACCGGCTGATATCGCCGGGACCTGGAGATGGGCAGTGGATGCAGGAAATCACCGGATAAATTATGAGATGACAATCACTCAACAGTTTAATAAAGTGCAGGCGCTCCTGGATTCGGGAGAGTCTAAAAAAAGCATTGAAGATATTAGTCTGAGTGGAGACAGCTTGAGCTTTACTTTAAAGCAGACTCTTGAGGGAAATGAGGTTAAGATGTTGTTTAAAGGGAAGGTTGTAGGTGATAATATAAACGGAGGGGTTACATTATCGGCCGGGAAGGATGAAGAAGAATATGAGTGGAAAGCCCGGCGGGAACCCTTAATTCAGTAATAAAGAGGATTCTATGAAAAACAAACCGATTAAAATAGTTTCATTAAGTGTTATGTTTATGTTTCTGTTTTTCACGCCTTTTCTTTCATCTGGGACAGAAAAAGATAAAGGAGAAGCAGTGAGTCTCCTCTCAGCTCGAAACACACTAAGAATCAACGGAGTTTCCGGCCCAGCCTTATCTCCTAAAGGTGATTGGATCGTCTACACAAAAACAGAAAGAGACATGGAATCGGAAGATCTCAAAGCAGTTACCCACATATGGCGTGTTTATACGGACGGCTCTCAAAGGAGACAGATGACAAGAGGCGCCAACAGCTGTTCCTCTCCTTTCTGGTTTCCTGATGGGAATAAAATAGCTTTTCTTTCTTCAAGCAAGAAAGCTGGCGATCCCGGCGGTGAATCGAACACGCAGATCTTTTTTATGCGTATGGACGGAGGAGAAGCCTGGCAGGTAACCGAACATAAAGAGAGCATCAGCTCTTTCAGAATATCTCCTGACGGAAAGAGGATTCTCTTTATAGCCAGGGATCCTTTAAGTAAAGAGGAAAAAGAGAAACAGAAAAAAAAAGATGATGAAGAGGTTGTGGACCAGAAATTCCGCATGAGCCATTTATGGATCTATGATATAGAAAAGGATGAAGAAAGCCGTCTCACTGAAGGAGATTTTACGGTCAGAAGTCCCGAGTGGTCACCGGATTCACGGCATATAGTGTATGAGACCAGGCCCAATACAAAAATAGATGAGAATTGGGACAGTGATATATGGGTGATTGAGACAGACAGCAAAGAATCGAGAAAACTCTATGAAAATCCCGGAAGCGACAGTAGTCCCAGATGGTCGCCTGATGGAAAGGCCATTGCTTTTGCCTCTGATCCGCATACTGGAACGAACACCTGGTACAAAAAACTCTTCATAATCCCTTATGAAGGAGGGACACCCAAAATACTGCTCAAAGATTTTGACCTTGATTTTTCCTATCCCATATGGTCAAAGGACGGCTCAAAGATTTACTGGTCAACGGGGGACCGTACCACATACAATCTGTTTTCAGTTGATATCGAGTCAGGAAAAGTCACAAGATTAAAACCTCCGGCAGGGGTTAACTTTCAGTGGGAGCTTTCAAAGGATGGCTCCAGATGGGTATGGATCCATTCAGGACCTGACTGGCCGGGAGAAGTCTATACAGCTTCTTTGGATTTAACCGATCCAAAAGAAATAAGCAATGCCAATCAATGGCTGCAAAAAGAGCATATCAAATTCGGAAAGGTTGAGGTCATAAAATGGAAAAACAGTGAAAATCAGTTGATAGAAGGAATACTCACCTATCCCGTCGACTATGATCCTCAAAAAAAGTATCCTCTTATACTCAATCCTCACGGCGGGCCCAGCAGCGCGCGCATACTCTCGTTCAGTTCTTCAAATCAATTCTTTGCTGGGAACGGGTTTATGGTGCTGCAGCCTAATTTTAGAGGAAGCTCTAATTACGGACAGGAGTTTCTTAATGCAAACCGGAATTATTGGGGCATAAGAGATTATGATGACTGTATGACCGGAGTTGATGACTGTATTGAGAAGGGACTGGCCGATCCGGAGCGCTTGATTTGCTATGGATGGAGTTACGGAGGTTACATGAGCTACTGGATTGTCACCCAGACAAACCGGTTTAAAGCCGTATCTCCCGGAGCAGGACTTCCTGATCTTTACAGTATGTACAGCACAACGGATATCCCCAGATATCTGGGCTGGTTTTTCGGAACGCCGTGGGATAGAGAGGAAAACTATGAAAAACACTCGCCTATCCGATATGTAAAAAATGTACAGACACCTGTCCTTATCATGCACGGTGCTGAAGACAGGAGGGTGCCTCAGGAGCAGGCTGTGGAATTTTATCAGGCTCTCTGCGATTTAGGTAAAGAAGTCACTTTTGTCCGGTATCCAAGAGAAGGGCATGGGATCAGTGAGCCGAGGCATCAGATAGACAGGCTGCGAAGGTACCTGTTTTTCTTTGCGGAAAATGTAGGGCTGGAGCCTATGAGCGAAACTAAAGGTGAAGAAAAAAAAGACCAAGAGGAAAAAGATCTATAGGTCGGGAAAAAATTATTTCAGAATATGCCTCTTTTTATTGCTGGTATTTTCTGCCAGCTTTGTGTGTGCTCAGCAAAGGGCGAAAGCACAGGCAAGCCTGGAAATAGGGGGAGATTCTCATGAGAGGCGTTATTTCAGGCCCTGTTTGAGATTTGATTTTCCGGCCGGTTCCGGTGATTTTTTTATAGAGATGGATTATATCCAGAGGATAAACAGCCGTCTCAAAGGTGAAATCGATTTTTGGCTGAGCGCGGGTTATATTCAGCCGGTCTCAAAGTTTTTCTTCGTTGATGCAGGTATTCATCATCTCTGCAGACACAAAACTTCAATTGAATATCCGGTTATCCTGGATATTAATGAGGTTTTTGCAAGATTCTGGTTTAGAAATGAATCTGTTCATTTGGGATTAGGTTCCGGCTCTTATTTGGGAACGAGTGGCGGTTATGACCATATTGTGGTTTTTAATATGGGCTTTCCAAATCTGTTTAGGTCTGAATTTTCCGGAAATGCAGAAATAAAATTCATTGACATGAAGGAGATACTCTATGACTTTGAGCTTGACTGCGCTCTGAGTTCCAGCCTGGATCTTTTTCTGCGGTACACACGGCACTACCAGTATCCGAAAACTGCGTATATGGGTTTGAGAGTCAAGGCCGGGCAGGGTATAGAGGGCCATATTGATAAATTAATGTTTAAAACAGGGATCTATCCTTTTCATAATAAGTACAAGGTAGCTGGTTCGCACGAGTTTAAGCTTTCATTCCTTAAGTCAAAAAAAAGTCGAGTTCTCATAATTATGCAGGGCAGAATTCCTGTATTGTGGGGAGAAGGGTTCATCGGACCTTACAGGCCTGAGGAAATCAATTACCCTCTCTCTCTTCAATATGAAAAAAAAGTGGGCCGCGCGCTTTTTGCTGCCGGATATTTCCGCTACACCATCTCAATGCCCATGGATATCAATAAGGGATTTTCTTCGGACCTTGGAGCAGGTCTGGCTCTCCGCAATCAGCGTGATTTTGATGAGCTGAAAAATAGATTAAGGTTTGAGATATTTGCGGGACAGAACTTCAGCCACGACATAGATGCGGGAGCCAGGGCAGGATGGAATTCAGTGGGAAAGGTCTTGAATTTCGGTTCCGATCTTGAGGTTGTCTGGAATCCTAAAGCATGGATGGGCTCTGCGGAAATTTTTTTCGAATTCGGCAGTGACGTGAAGATAAGGCCGTATATAGGATTCCGGAGGATCATGGATACAGAGGTTGAAAATTCATCCTTTAACAGATTTTTTTTCGGGATTCAACTCATGCAGTGGCATTAATAAGGAAATGGATAAATGTGATAAATAATTGACAAGAAGAAGAGATCAGGTAATTATATACAAACATGGAATTGAAATGAGTTTCTTCGGATTTTTATTTTTGCTTTTTGTTGCCTCTATTGCGGGAAGTCTTGGAGCTCATATAGCGGGGAGAAGGGGATTGGGGTGTCTTTCGTCCATTGTCCTGGGATTTATAGGGGCCTTGATAGGAACCTTTATTGCCAGAGAGTTGGACCTTCCTCTTTCTCCCTACTTAAGGTTCGGCTCGCATAACTTCCCTATTATATGGGCCGTTCTCGGAGCTGCCATTTTTGTGGCTTTTCTCAATCTTTTGGCTCCCAGAAAGCCGCGGGAATCAAAATGACTCAAAGATAACCAGGTCTTCAATATTCTTTTTTGAGGGAGGATCAGGCCATTGAGATGGGACTCCGATTGGAGAAAAGCATATGAGTCTGTATTGATCCGGGATCTTAAAAAATTCTTTCATCTCTTTCTCCGGAAAGAAGGTTGTAAAAAAACCCGTTCCGTATCCAAGGGCTCTTGCCGCTATCATCATTGTACCGGCTGCCAGTGTTCCGTCGTAAAGAATGTAATCAGGGTGTTGGACACGAGTGTCAACAAGGACCGCCACATACACAGGAGCGGAAAGAACATTTTTGAGTACTTTTTTAAGCCTGTCAGAGAGGTTTTTTACTTGTTCTGCTGAAGGATTGCCTTGGTTTTTGTATTTTTCCAGATACCATTGATGAGCTTTCTCAGAAAGAAGATCCAGTTTGGCTCTATCCTGGATGACCAGGTACTTCCAGGGCTGCTGGTTTCCTGCCGTTGGGGCAAAATGAGAGGCTTCCAGTATTTTAAAGATGTGTTCTTTAGGAACCGGTGTGGATTTGAATTGGCGCACGGTGCGCCTGTTTTTTATCGTATTGAGCAGAAAGACCTGCTCAGACGTGTATTTGATTTCTTTATTTTTTTCAGAGATAGATCGCTCTATGGGAGTGCATATATCTGCGACGGCTTTCCACATTCCATCTTCTCTATGGAATATCAAGGTGAAGTAGGAGTCCAGATTATATGTTCCTCCTTCATCCAATTTACTTCTGTAGTGGTAAACAGCTGTGGCATATCCATATTCCTTCCCTTCACGAGCCTCTACAAAATCGACCGGCATTTCCCAATCGCTTTCTTTGAACCAGTCCTCATGAAATTTGCGGTAGTCCTGACGTGTGTCAAGGAGCTTTCCTCTGCTTGTTAGAAAGAAGAAAGCATCACTATCAGTGACTGTGGTGAAAAGAGCTTCAATATCAGATTTTTGGACGGCTTTGACATAAATATCAAACGTTTCTTCTACAGTGAGGCCGGGACGGTTCAGCTCAATTCCTTTTGCTCCTGTATGGGCTGCTGCCAGCAGGATTAAAATAAAAAAGAATACATGTTTTTTCATTTGATATCTCTCCTTTCCTTTGTTTCATATTGATTTAAGTGAAATAACAGCAAAATATGTGCCATGTGTTTTAATGAGTAATTAGGCATTGATTTTTATATTTTGATGTAAAAAGGGTTAATGATGGCATGAAATGTGCATATAAATGACTGAAGCCATGAGAATGGTCAGAGTAATTTAATAAGCAGATAAGGCGGAGCATAAAGTCACTTTCAATAAAGGGTGAGAGAAATGAAAAATTCGGAAACAGAATATAAGGAAAGCCGCTTGATCCATATCCACCCTGCCTGGTATTCCTTTATCAGGTACTGCCAGAGTTTAAGATACGGGGAAATAGAAAAGCTGAAAATTCAAGACGGGCTCCCCATGATGGCTGAAAAAGTAAAAAGCAAAATAAAATTTGATTGAACGTTTGAATGTAAATTTTTTTTACTCACTGTAAATATCTTTTCCATTTTTTTGCCCAGTGTAGGGGCCTATTACGGACTTAAGCCGTGTAAATCAAGACCGGTGTCAGCGCATTTATTTGTGAGAACATCTCGTCCAATTATTTGGATGATAATTCAATTAATTGTAGAAAAAGAGCCGTTTATGTGGAAAATATTTATGAGATATATTTAGTTTCCCCAGGGAAATCTCAAAGAGAAAAAGATGGTATATTTTTTGCATAGAGAGATAAAGGAAGGAAAAAGGTATGACATAGAATTTGTAAATAAGATATAAAAGAATACAGTACAGCTGGCTTTAAATAAAGAGGCTGTTTGGAGCTTGTATGAGTTCCAGGCAGCCTCTTTTTTTTTGGAATAAGAAAGATAAAAGGAGGTGATAATAAGGAGAAGAAGCCAAGAAAACATCTTTTATGGTGAGTGATGAACATCACTCTAGGAAGAAAAAAATTAAAAGGAGATTTAAAAATGAGGAAGTTAACGATTGTTTTATGTATGTTGTTCTTAGCGCTGCCGCTGGCCTCACAGCAAAGAACCGGAGACATCTACGGAAAAGTTCTTGACACAGAACAAAATCCTCTGCCGGGCGTAACGGTCACCCTGACCGGGTCAAAGACAGGTGCTATGACCTCCATCACCTCAAATACGGGTGATTTCAGGTTTATCTCCCTGGCTCCGGCAAATGACTACACAGTCAAAGCAGAGCTGGACGGCTTCAAAACCGCCATCAAGGAGAACATCATCGTTGTTATCGGTTCCAAAGTCGAGATCAACCTTGAGATGGAAATGGGAGCTCTGGAAGAGGCTGTGACAGTCACAGCTGTAACACCGATCG
>CAYWDH010000072.1:0-10548 GCA_964456985.1 uncultured Eubacteriales bacterium | reverse complement strand
CTTAATTTATTTTACTATCAGTACGATAATATCGTACGACTTAATAATAAAGACGCTAAATCGATTAAAAAGGTTTGCTTTTTTTTATTCAGATCTCTTCAAATCCCAGCCAATCCGGTCGATTCGCTCCGGTATAAGTGAATTATTAAAAAAAGAGAAAAGGAACTTTTTTTCAATAGGATACGTCTCTTGTATTAAATCACTTATTTTGGTTCGTGTGCTGTCAGGCTTGTGATTTAAAAAAGGAGCAAGCGATGAAGAAATTTCTATTCACTGTACTGTTTCTTGCCATATTTATCTTAGGTCCCATTCCAGCTGTATCTGAGAAAACAATTGATTTGACAGGGACGTGGGAAAGCACCATATACATAGGAGGTATAGATATTGAAATGGAGCTCACTCTGGTGCTCCAAGAGGAAAACGGAATCTTATCAGGAAAGATAACCGACAACTGGGGGTATATAGACTGTGATTTAATGGATCCAAAACGTGAAAACAACACACTGACCTTCAAAGCAATGGTTGAAACTTCTGCGGACGAGCATCAAATGATTTTCAAAATGACCATTACAAAAAATGAAATGAAAGGTCAGTGGGAATCTCAAGGCAACTACGGCGATTGCGTTTTCATTAAGAAAAAAGAAGGCGAAAACAAGACTTTAAAGGAATTCAAGATAGAGGATATTGTCGGTGTTTGGGAGGGCCCGGCTGCATTCAAAGATAATCCTGGATCAAAGAATATATTGACTTTGGTGCTCAAAGAAAAAGAAGGTAATCTTTTCGGGACCTTCTCCGATCAAAATGAGACTCCTTACAATCAAGTCAAAATCGTTAGCTTCCAGGAAAATAATCTTAAACTTGAGGTAGCTTTTACATTCGGAAATGAGGAGTATGTCATGGATATAGATGCGGTTGTAAAGGATAATTCCCATTTGAAAGGGAAATTTGAAATTGAGAAAATGGGAAAGACAGGGATTTGGACCGCTGAAAAGCAGAAATAAACTGAACCATGAAAAAACAAATTTATCACAGCAGCCGAAGGAATTTCTTAAAAAAAGGAATTGTGGGAATCGCCGGGGCTGCATTCTTACCCAGGTTCACAAATAAAAAACTCAGCTCTGGAAATAACCTTAAAAAGGATAAAATCATCTATCGAAAACTCGGAGCAACAGGGCTCAAACTTTCCATAGTCGGCCTGGGAGGCCCGGAACAACCTGCCCTTATTACAAACGCCTTTGAAAAAGGCATAAACCATATCAACACATCTCCTGAATACGGGAGAGGGAACCAGGAAACTATGATCGGCAAGACATTAAAAGGGATTCCCCGAGACTCTTACATTATCGGAACGGGATTTTCGATGTGGAGAAGACCTCAAGATCAGATAAAGCATTACACCAAAGAAATGATTATCCATTCATTTGAAGCGAGCCTTAAACGGCTTAATCTGGATTATGTAGATATTTATTACCTCATGGGAGTTTCCGAACGAGAGACTGTTTTTCATGATCCTTTTTTGGAAACTATGGAATCCTTGAAAAAAAGCGGTAAAACACGGTTTATAGGGCTTACCGTTCATCAGAATGAAGTTGAGGTGCTTCATGCCTCTGTCGAAAGTAAATGTTATGATGTTGTTTTAACATCTTATAATTTTCGGAAAATATATCGGGACGAAATAAAAAAAGAAATCTCTGCCGCCACAAAAGCAGGAATCGGTATTATTGCCATGAAAACCCAAGCCGGAGTTTATTGGGACCAAAGGACAAAAGATATGATCAATATGAAGGCAGCATTGAAATGGGTCCTGCAGGATGAAAATGTGCATGCCGCGGTTCCTGAATTCGGTTCGTTAGACGAAATGCAGGAAGGCCTTTCGGTCATGGAGGACTTAACACTCACTCCAAAAGAAAAACAAGACTTGAGACTTGATAAAAACAATTCTCCTGGAGAATTGTTCTGTCAGCACTGCGGCAGATGTCTTCCTCAATGTAAAGGAGACTTTGATATTCCTACAGTGATGAGAAGTTATATGTATGCATACGGATATAAAAAACCGGCGAAAGCAAAGGAAGCGATAGTACATCTGGATATTTCTCAGATTCTTTGTTCGAATTGCTTACTGTGTCCAGTTCAATGCACCATGGGCTTTGATATTAGAGAAAAAGTCCTTGATATTATAAGAATTAAAAGCATCCCCAATGAATTTTTAGTTTGAAGATATTGGGCACAGCCTTTATATTTATCTGACATCCTCCCCTATCTTCTTATTTTTTAGAAATTTTATAATAAATGGCAACCTTTTTGCTTGACAGCACGTCTTTGTTTATGTATTTATCATAAATATATATTAGGATCTGAAATGATTGAACTCACAAGAAACGAAGAACTTATCCTCCTCTCCATCTGGAAACTTAAGGATAACGCCTATGGTGTAACCATCAGAGAAAATTTCAAGCAGATCACAGGGAAGACTCTGAATTACGGATCTCTCTACAACACACTCTATCTCCTTGTCCGGAGAGGATTTATTGAATCCAAAAAAAGCAGTCCTGTGGCCAAAAAAGGAGGAAGACGAAAAATCCTCTACTCTCTAACAACTGAGGGAAAGAAAGCTCTGCAGGATGCCCAAAAAATCCAGAAGAAAGCCTGGGTAGATGTTCCTGAATTCGCTTTTAAAACCAGAAAATGAAAAAACAAGAAGGCCGTTTCCTTAAATTTTTTCTGTGGATCCTTTCTCATTTATCCATTTACGAAGAGATGTTTGCCATCTCCAGAGATTATGAGATCGAATATAAAGATATATCAAACAGATACGGCCGGGTCATAGGATTTTTCTGGCTTTTATGGAATACCATTCTGGCTTCTTATTATTATGTTTGTCTGACTGTCAAATGGAGGCTTATCATGTTTAAAAATTATCTGAAAATCATGCTAAGAAGCATGCATAAATATAAAGGATACTCTTTCATAAACATTGCAGGATTGGCTGTCGGATTGGCTTGCTGTATCCTTATAGCTCTGTGGATCAATTTTGAACTCAGCTATGACCGGTTTCATAAAAACAGCGATGATTTATACCAGATCATATCAGAACAGACCCTTCCGAACGGAGATCGCCGCTTTTTTTCTAACACTCCAGGAGCTCTGGCTCATGCTCTTAAAACAGAAAGACCTGAGATCAGGAATGTCTCCCGGTCGAATGATTGGGGAGAACTCATGCTCGGCACCGAAGAAAAACGTTTTATGGAAAAAGTCAGATTTGTTGATCCCTCTTTTTTGGAGATGTTTTCCTTTGAATTTATCAATGGAAATCCCAAAACAGCGTTATCTCGACCTGACTCGATTATTCTAACCAAAACTATTGCAGAAAAGCATTTCTCTAAAAATAAAGCGCTTGGGCAGGAAATTCTTCTCGGAGAGAACAAAACTCTCTTGGTGACGGGAGTCATAAAGGAATTCCCGGCAAATTCCTCTCTCAGTTCCCTCTGTTTGGTCCCGATTACCGTGTTAAGGGATCTGGGTTGGGGAATCGATGAATGGGGAGGCGGGAACTATGATACATATGTTCTCCTTGAAGAAAAAGCGGACCTAGAGTCTTTTAAGACCCAAATTAGAGATGTCTACAAAAGACATGCCGCAAATTGGGAGGAATCAAAACTGACATTAAGACCGATAACAAGAATGCATCTCTACGATATAAATGGCGGTGGACCGATAGGGTATGTGTATATCTTTTCCGGATTAAGCGTTTTTATCCTTTTGCTGGCCATGGTCAATTTTATAAACCTTACAACAGCCCGCTCTTCTCTCCGGGCAAAAGAAATGGGCGTACGCAAAACAGTGGGAGCTTACAAACAGCAGCTGACTAAACAGATCCTTATGGAATCCATTCTGGTGACGGTGTTCGCGGGGGGCCTGGCTGTTTTGACCGCATATTTCTTACTGCCTGTTCTAAATCAACTGACCGGAGGCCAAATCGTATTCAGCTTCAATGTAAAAATGGCGCTGTATTTAACCGGGATTGTGTTTCTGACCGGCATAATATCCGGTATTTATCCTGCCTTTATCTTGTCATCCTTGAATCCTGTTCGAGCGATAAAAGGAGCGATCAAACCCGGGAAAAACAGCCTTCTCCTCCGAAAAGTTTTGATCTCATTTCAATTCTCCTTGTCCATTTTTATGATTATCGCCGTGATCGGAGTAAACAAGCAGTTGAAGTATCTGAATAAAAAGGATTTAGGATATAACCAAGAAAATATCGTCTATATGGGACTGGCCAGGGAAATTTCCAAGCACTACCGAACCATCCAGACAGAATTGATGCGAAATCCTGACATAATCAGTATGACACGGTCCAGTTCGACAATGGATAAGGCATACACGACAACAGGAGGAGATGCTGTAAGATGGGAAGGGCAATCCGGCGAAATAATCATGCCGAAAACACACCTGATGAGGGTAGATCCTGAGTTTATCGAAACTTTTAATATCGATATGCTTGAGGGACGTTTTTTTTCATTGGAATTCCCTCATGACCAGACAGAATCAGTGGTGATAAACGAAACGGCCTTAAAGACGATGGATCTGAAATCTCCTGTCGGGAAACGAATCACTGTATGGAATAGAGATTTCCGGATTATCGGCGTTGTCAAGGACTTCAATTTTTATTCTCTTCGGGATGAAATTCAGCCTTTGATCTTCATTAACAGGTATGCAGATTTTAGAAACATTTTTATCAAGATCAATTCCCTCAATATCCTCGAGACAATGAATTTTATTCAGAACAGACTGAAGGTGCTTGTACCGGGTTATATTCCTGACTTAAAGTTTTTAGACGAGAACCTGCAAGATATCTATGTTACTGAGCAACGGATGGTGACAGGAACAAGATATTTCACTTTTCTCGCGATTTTCATCTCCTGTATCGGCCTTCTCGGATTAGCCTCTTTTTCTGTCAGGCAGAGAACAAAAGAAATTGCGGTTCGCAAAGTGCTGGGGGCATCAGAGGGAAATATTGTTTTTCAGCTCTTTAAAGAGACATTGATCTGTGTTATTGCGGCAAATATCGTCGTCTATCCCGTTGCTTATTATATGCTCCGGAGATGGCTTCAAAATTATGCATACCATACGATTCCCGGGATAGGGATCTTTGTTCTCGCTTCCGGTCTGGCCCTGGTGCTCGCTTTCCTGAGTGTGGGATGGAATGTCATCAAAGCGTCCCTGGCAAATCCAGCGGACAACCTGCGGTATGAATAAAAGCAGGTAAAATGTAATACAGCTCTCCCCTATTTATTTAAAAAATGCAAATTTTCTGCCAACTTTTTCCCAGACTTGATCGTTTATATATTAGAATCTAATAAAACCGGAGGTACTATGACCATTATAATCCGGCTGGAAGAAGTTATCTTCATTGTTGGAAAGGCATTCCGGAGATAGCCTTTGATATGAAAAAATCCAAATGAAAAAGAAAAAAGAAACACCTCCTGCCGTAGCAGCTTGGATATTGTCAAAGATGAATTCTCGTGATGAGCGCCTCTCCGTCCTGAGCGACTTTGCCGAGATCTATGAAGAGCTGGCTGCAGAGGACGGAATCTTTAAAGCCAGAAGATGGTACTGGACTCAAGTCCTGAGATCCATTCCCATGTTCGTTATAAATCACTTTTATTGGAGTGCGACCATGCTTAAAAATTATTTAAAAACAGGCTGGAGAAACCTTAGAAAACAAAAGGCCTTTTCCACCATCAACATCACCGGGCTAGCCGTAGGATTGGCCTGCTGTTTGTTGATCCTGCTTTATATTACGAACGAGCTCAGCTATGACCGGTTTCACAAAAATGCGGATAACATTTACCGGGTCATTATGAACCAGCACTGGAATCCCTGGCAGGGAAAGACTATCTGGAATGTCACTCCCCCCGGATTTGCCCCTGCATGTCAAAATGATTTTCCTGAAGTTATCCACGCCGCTCGAGTCCAAGACTGGAGCGCTTTGATTACAGTGGAAGATAGATACTTCAACGAGTCTTCCTTCCTGTATGTCGATCCGGAATTTTTAAAAATCTTTTCTTTTCCTCTTATCTCCGGTGATCCGGAGACGGCTCTAAACGAACCCTTTTCTGTCCTTTTGACTGAAGAAATGAGTCGTAAATACTTCGGGAATAAAAATCCCATCGGTCAAATCATTAACATCAACAAAACCCACGACTGCAGGATCACAGGGGTAATGAAGAATGTTCCGGAAAACTCTCATCTCCGGTTTGATTTTCTCTGTTCATTCAGTTCTCTTCTCTCTATAAAGGGGAATGAATGGTTAAACGGATGGCAATCCAACTCACCTCAATCCTATATTCTTCTTCAGGACGGGAGTGATCCCCATCTTCTTCAGGAAAAATTCCCCGAATTTGTAAAGAAATATAGGAAGGACTGGGAAGGGAGAAAGACTGAGTTCCTCCTCCAGCCTCTGTCCCGTATCCAGCTTTACAGTACAAGATTCCACGATGCCGTCCGGGGTGACATCAAACATATTTATTTTCTCTCCGCCATCGCCATGATCATCATGCTCATTGCCTGTTTCAACTACATGAATCTATCTACAGCCAGAGCCACAACCAGGATCAAAGAGGTAGGCCTGCGAAAGGTTGTCGGTGCTGACAGACAAGACATCATCCGCCAGTTTATGGGAGAATCCCTGTCCTTTTCCTTATTATCCCTGTTTTTGGCCTTTGGACTCTCTTTCTTTTTTCTGCCTCTTTTTAACACACTGATCCGCAGGAATCTCCAATTTTCCCAGCTCTTTCATGGTTCTACTCCTCTTTTTATTTTTTCCCTGGCTTTAATTATCGGTTTGATATCAGGCAGTTACCCGGCCCTCTATCTTTCATCCTTTCAACCCTCGCGTATTTTGCAAGATAAACAGGGAACCAAAACCCGGGGATCGGCCCGGCTGCGCAGTATTCTGGTTGTAACTCAATTCAGTATATCGGTTATTCTGATCATCTGTACCCTTGTTGTCGGTAAGCAGCTTAATTTTTTACGCAACACTGATCCCGGCTTCAATAGAGAAGAAATCCTGAATGTCTATATCCAGGATCCCAACCTGAGGAAATCCGCGGGAACCCTGAAGAATCATCTTCTTCAGTATCCGGGGATTGAAGATGTCCTTGTGACACAAAATCTCCCCAACACCATAAGCAGCAACAGTGTCTTTACAGATCCGCCCTGGGCCGGAAAAACGGGTATTGGCACTTTTTATATAAACTGGGGCTGGGTAGATTACAATTTCCTGGATTTTTTCAACATTGAACTCCTGAAAGGCCGCTCCTTCTCCAAGAACCGCCCGACAGACAAGGATGCCTATATCATTAACGAGACAGCGGCACGAATCATCGGTTGGGAGGATCCGATCGGCAAACAACTAGATAGAGGGACGGTCATCGGTCTGATTAAAGACTTTCATTACCGGCCTTTGAGAGCAGAGATTGAACCTATGGCTCTCTCTCTCATGGAAGACAATGAAGCCCGCTATTTTTCCATAAAAGTCCAAAGCAACGGCTTGACGGATACTCTGGCCTTTATCGAATCAAAATGGAAAGAGTTTTCACCAGGATACCCCTTTGTTTACTCTTTTATGGATGAACGTTTGGATCGGCTCTATCGATCTGAAAAACATCTGCTCCAAATATTCAGCAATTTTGCGGTTCTGGCTGTTTTGCTCTCTTGTCTGGGGCTTTTCGGATTAGCCCTGTTTACTGCTAACAGGAAAACCAAGGAAATCGGGATCCGTAAAGTACTGGGGGCCTCCATAACACAGATACTGCTGCTCCTTTCCAAGGAATTTATCCGCTGGCTTATACTGGCTAATGTTTTCGCCTGGCCCATTGCCTACTATGCCATGCACAAATGGCTGGATGCCTTTGCTTATAAAACAGCACTCGATGCGCTTCCTTTCGCCTTAGCTGGTGCGATAAGTCTGGGAATCGCCTTACTGACTGTAAGTTTCCAATCTCTGCGCTCTGCCACAGCCAATCCTGTGGATTCACTCCGGTATGAGTGAAAAATAACTTTTCTGTCAACCTTTTTCCAGTCCTGAGCGTCTTTATATTAGAATCCAATAAAACTGGAGATAGAAACGGGAAATAGACTTTGATGTGAAAAACCCCAAATGAAAAAGAAAAAAGAAACACCGCCTGCTGTAGCATCCTGGGTATTGTCAAAGATGAATTCCTGTGAAGAGCGACTATCCATACTTAGTGACTTTTCCGAGATCTATGAAGAACTGGCCGCTGAGGAAGGAACCTTGAAAGCAAAAAGATGGTACTGGACTCAAGTTTTGAGATCCATTCCCATGTTTTTTATAAATTATCTTTATGGGAGCGCGGAGATGCTTAAAAATTATTTTAAAATTGCCTTACGGAATATTAAAAGGCATAAAGGATTCACATTTATTAATATTTTTGGCCTTTCTATTTCGATCGCTTGTATCATCTTAATATTGCTCTATGTGTACCATGAAATATCGTTTGATGACTATCATGAGGATGTTGACCGTATTTACAGAGTCGCTATGGATCTAGGAGATAATGAAACAGCAAGAGTTTCAGGACCTCTGGCATCCATATTAAAGAGCGATTATCCGGAAGTTAAATACGCTGCCGGAATTTATCGAATGCAGAGACCGGTTGTTCAACATAAGGATAAGAAGTTTTATGAAACGCGGATTGTCCTTGCAAATTCAGATATATTTAAAATTTTCAATATTCCTTTTTTAAAAGGAAATCCTGATACGGCTCTTGATGGTCCGGGAAAAATCGTCCTCATCCAACAAATGTCAGAAAAATATTTTGGGGACTCGGATCCTTTAGGCGAGCCGATACAAATCTCAGGAGAGAATTACGAAGTCACAGGGATTATAGAAAATCCGCGTTCGAACACACACTTTAAGTGTGACTTTATCGGATCCTTGGAAAGTTTAAAAGAGCCGGATACAGTTACGGAATGGACCTGGTGTGGACTTTATACCTATGTCAAGTTATCCCCCAACTCTGATCCTCTCGCCTTTGAAGAGAAGATTCGGAATATTGCTGACAGATACATAAAGGATTATTTAAATGAAAGAGGATGGACATACAATTATTTTCTGCAACCCCTTCGAAAAATCCATCTCTTTTCACATTTAGGTGCAGAATATGAAAAACCCGGAAATCCGACTTATATTTATTTGCTTATAGTTTTGGGTGTTTTTATTTTGTTGATCGCGTGTTTGAACTATGTGAATCTCTCAACTGCCCGAGCCGTAAAAAGAGCAAAAGAAGTCGCTGTCCGGAAAGTAATCGGGGCCCAACGCCTTCAGCTCATTCGGCAATTTCTCAGTGAATCCGTATTGTTCTCTCTTTTATCAACTGTGATAGCTCTTTTCATAGTCCGTATGGCTCTATCAATCTTGAATGGATTAACCCAGATTAACTTCACCATGAAAAGTCTCTTGCAAACTCATCTGCTCATAATCTTGATAAGTCTCGCTATTTTTATTGGAATTCTAGCCGGTCTTTATCCGGCATTGTTTTTATCCTTATTCAAAGCGGAGTCGATATTTAAAAATCAGGCAGGTACCAGGCATCAAAATATCGTGTTTCGACGGATTCTTGTCTCCAGCCAATTTTGTATTTCCATTTTCCTTATTATTGGGACTCTTGTAATTCATAACCAATTGTTTTTCATGAAGAATCATCCGCTTGGATTTGATAAGTCGCAAAAGCTTATCGTTCCTGCTGAGTTGGGAGATAATTATGAGACAATCAAAAATGAGTTTCAAGGTCTCCCCTCTATCACTGGGGCCACAGCCTCATGGAGCTCCCCTGGCCAAAGCCCCTGGTTCGTAAGTACCCGGCTTCCCGATCAAGCAGACAATAAAGAGCAAGGAATGCATTATCAATTTGTTGATTATGATTATGTCTCTGAGTACAAGATGAAAATGGTGGCGGGAAGGGAATTTGAAAAAACAATCAGCAGTGATGAAGGAGGTTCGGTCATTCTGAATGAAACAGCAGCTAGAGCCTTTGGGTGGACACCTTCTGAGGCAATTGGCAAACATATCCAGGGACTAGGAAGAGAAACTCGGCATATCCGAGAGGTTATTGGAGTTATTGAGGATTTTCATTTCCAGGGCCTGCAGAAATCTATTGAACCCATGGTAATGATGGTTTATCCCAGCGTTTTTAGAACGCTCACTTTGAACCTTAAAACAGATGAATTGAGAGAGACTCTATCCTTTATAGAAGAGAAATGGAATGAATTACATTTAGGAGAAGTGTTTAGTTATTATTTTCTCGATGAGGACTTTAATAGATATTACCTCTCAGAAGAAAGAGTGGGGAGATTATTTTCTGTTTTTGCCAGCCTTGCTATATTCCTATCCTGTTTAGGTTTGTTTGGATTGGCTTCGTTTACTGCTGAGCAGCGTACAAAAGAGATTGGAATACGCAGAGTTCTTGGCGCTTCTTTGTCTGGCGTTGTGGTTCTTTTGACCAAGGAATTTGTTAGACTGGTAGC
>CAYWDH010000071.1:0-10846 GCA_964456985.1 uncultured Eubacteriales bacterium | reverse complement strand
ATGGACGACCTGAATTTTGAGAATCCTCCCTGGTACGATGAGACCAATGATATCTGGCAAGGTCCGGATGGTGACGTGGGCGAATGGCGCTACTATGTGGAAAGACCTGTCCAACAGTATGTGGCCAGAGGAACCTATTTCAATGACAGCTTCTTGGGCGCCAGCCACGAGATCCTGTTCGGTGCCGAGTATGCGGATAGACGCGCTTACACAGAATCTGTTTATACGGGTAATTTTTATGCGAACTGGAACATCAACTATCCCACTATTGACTGGAGCGGCGACGGTGTTCCTTCAACAGGAGAAAATCCGAGCAACCTCAGGTACTTCTCCTTCTGGAGAGGCTATTATGAAGACATCGGCGTGAATGCCTATGCCTTTTATCTGAGAGACACCGTGACATTCGGACGGTTCACCCTGCTTCTGGGTTTGAGATACGACCAGCAGCAGCCTTATGTGGCGCCTTTCTCTGTCGAAGCTGTAACAGACAATCCGGCATGGGATGAGATCGCTGCAGCTGATGTTCAGAGTGCGTTGGATTCGCTTCTTCCCGGAGCGGATATCGACGAAGTCACAGCCTATGACAAGAACGGCGATCCTTACTGGTGGAAGACATTCTCCCCCAGAATCGGACTCACCTATGACATCACAGGAGACGGAAAGACCATTGCCAAGCTGTCCGTGGGCCAGTACGGAGATTTCATGGGAATGATGGCCGGATATTGGAAGCCAGGCGGAACCAGCGGATGGTTTGATTTCTACTGGAATGACAACGGCGACAACGTGATACAGCTCAACGAATGTTACTGGGCTACAGTCGGTGACGGAAACTACACACCCTATCAGATCTTCCCCGGCGGAAGCTTTGCCGGCAACACTACCGATGCCTTCGGAACCTATTACGGAGGTTATGACATCGCTAGTCCGGGTACCTTGACTGATCCTTATGCGAGCTTCGATCCCGATGCCCAGTCTTCCAGAACCTCAGAAGTCATTTTGACCCTTCAGAGAGAAGTACTTCCTGATTTCGGCATATCGGTTAATGCCACCTACAGAAGATATGACAAAAACGTTTGGAGCGTTAAACACTTTGTGGATGCGAACGGAGATGCTTATAGATTCCAGTCACAGGATTGGTATGTAGCAGCACCCGCCCTCCCGTCCAGCATTGATGTGAGCGGATATGACACACCCTGGGATGGCGATATGGGCGGCGCTGATGAAAACACCTATTACTACTGCACTGACAGCTATATGGGTTATGACCCCTCTTATCCTTCCAGCTACTACAGAAGGTCCCTGCGACCTGATCTCTATCAGGACTACTGGGGATTTGACCTTATCTTCAACAAGAGGCTTTCCAACAAATGGATGCTCAACGGAAGTTTCACATTCCAGAGCCAGAAAATCCACTACGGAGACGAAGGTGCATGGAATGACAATAACCTGTGGGCTCTGGATAACAGGGTCTACTCACCTTATCAGGGCGGAGCCTCCGGAAAGATCAATCAATACACCTATTCCCCGTGGATGCTCAAACTCGCAGGACTCTACCAGCTTCCCTTTGATATCAATGTATCCTTCAACTTCCAGGCAAGAGACGGCTGGCTGATAAGAGAGACTGTTGCTGTCACTGATTACCGCATTACCAATCCGAGAGCCCGCGGCTACACAGCCTATCTCCAACCTTTTGGTAATGAGTCCCTCCCCATGTTCTACAAGCTGGACCTCAGACTTGAAAAAGTCCTCAACGTGGGAGATGTCGGAAAGATCTATATCATGGCTGACCTGTTTAACGCTTTGAACAGCACGATCGAGAACAGAAGATACCAGTATGATTGGGGACACGTGTACATCTATTCTGATCACACGAGCTTTTCACCGAGTAACACCGCAGGGTCTTTGAATGAGATTCTGAATCCGAGGATGCTGAGATTAGGAGTGAGATTCGAGTTCTAAGAATACTGTCTGAAATCGACTAGAACGGCAAAAGCCCCTTCCGCACATGCGGAAGGGGCTTTTTTTTTATGCTTTTTAATGGTAGAATGAAAATGCGGGATAAGAGAAAGGAACAATGAAACGAACTGGAGGTATCGGATGAAAAAAGCAGTTTTTTGTGTCTTTTCAATACTTTTACTCGCTGTTTTTGTTTTTCCCCAGACATACAGAGGAAGGGCACGCTTGATAGGTTTTGTTTACGACCAGGAAGGGAACCCCATAGAGAATGTCAAAGTCAAATTGTATTCCTTAAACGCTGAAGCCGGATTTGAGCTCAAGACAGACAAAGAGGGAAAATGGGTCGCCATGGGAATAAGAGGAGGCCCTTGGAATATAGATTTTGAAAAAATAGGTTATATGCCCCAGGGCGTATCCGTTGATGTCGATTCTTTTGGAACCAATCCGGAAGTAAAAGTCAATTTGGAAAAAGTCGAAGGGATCGTCATCACAGATGAGCTAAAAAAAGAACTTGATACAGGGAACAAACTCTTTGATGAGGGAAAATATGACGAGGCGATAAAGGCATACGAAAAGCTGCTGGAAGAAAACCCTGATCTCTATATCATAAATCAAAACATAGGAAACTGCTATTTTCAAAAGGAGCAATACGATAAGGCAGTTGAATATTATAAAAAGATCCTTGAAGGGGACCCAGAGAACACGAACGCCATGATCCTTGTAGGAAAAGCATATGCAAACAAGGGTGATGATGAACTGGCGTTGGAGTGGTACAGAAAAATAAAGTTCGAAGAGATCAAAGATCCCACTGTGCTCTATAATATAGGAACCCGTTTTTATAACATGGCTAATTATGAGGAAGCCCTGAAGTATTATCAGCGCTCGGTTGAAATAAAAGAAGATTTTTTGGACGGTATTTATCAATTGGGTCTGACTTATTTGACATTGGGAAAAAATGACGAAGCCATAGCCCAGTTTGAAAATTACCTAAAAATAGACCCTGATTCCGAGAGAGCTGAACAGGTAAAAGGCTTTCTTAATTATCTAAGGAGATAAGAAGGGAGAAGACATGCGCTTTGTACGGATTTTGTTTGTTTCTCTTCTTTTGGTCCTTATAAGCTGCAGCTCTATCAATAAACGACCGAAGCTTGACCTCGAAAGTGAAGCTTTTTGGGAGAAAGTGCGGTTGATAATGACAGGAGAAGAGAGGAAAATATTCAATCATCTTCCTGATAAAGAATCAAGAGAGGAATTTATTCAGGACTTCTGGAAAAAACGGGATCCCACTCCGGATACTGAGGAGAACGAGTTTAAACAAGAATTTTATGAGAGGATCGAGTATGCCAATGAGAGGTTCAAAGAGGGAATCCCGGGATGGAAGACGGATAGAGGAAGAATATATATCTATTTCGGGTTTCCTGACAGGATCGAACACCAGCCCATGCTGAACAGTGATGAAATAAAAGGTTATCTTCTCTGGGTCTACTACAGATATAACTTTGCCGTGGAATTCATAGACAAAAGAGGGGATAATACTTATGAGCTTAATCCTTACTCAGGGATCTATGGGAGTCTCTTCCAAGCCATGGAAATGGCTAAATTCGGGATCGACTACAGCAATGATGAGATAGGAAGCAAGTACATAGATTTCAAACTTCGATTTGACCGCAGTACAGAACAAGTGAATATTTCAATTCCTGTAAAAGGGCTTGCTTTTGTGGAAGAGGACGGCTTGCTGAAAGCTGAGTTTGAGTTTCAGTTTTATGTGTATGCGGATAAGAAGGGGGCTCAGAAACAGACTTTCATTGAAACAAGGCGGTTCGAGAAAACAGAAGAAGAACTGGTTGATATGGAAGAAATCAACTTTAGTTTTACTTTTGACTTAAAAAAGGGTAAGTATTTTCTCGATGTTCTGATCATAGGAAGACCGGATATCGGAAGAACGAGAAAAATATTTAGCATTAGAATATAAAGAACTGAAGACAAGTTGAGAAATTCTTATACAGGTCTTAAGCCTGGGCCTGAAAAGGTGTCAAAATGAAGAAAAATATCGTGTTGTCTTTTATTGTTATTCTTTTTGTTTTTCCACTAATTTCAGTAGCTCAAAAAACAAGAAGAGAAGAACTTCCCGGAAAATACAGAGAATTTTTAGACCTGACTCAATACATCATGCTGGATGAAGAAAGAGATGTGTTCATGCAGCTCACCAATGACAGAGAAAGAGATATTTTTATGGATTCTTTCTGGAAGCAGCGGGATCCCACTCCGGGAACGGATAAAAATGAATATAAGGAAGAGCATATAAGACGTTTTGAGCACGCCAACGAATTTCTGGGCCGCGGGACTTCAAGAGAGGGCTGGAGGACCGATAGAGGAAGGATCTATATAATCCTGGGGGAACCTGCAAGCAAAGAGAATTTTGAAGGACAGCTGGGGCTTTATCCGGTCGAGGTTTGGTATTACTACGGAGGCGGGAAAAAAGGGCTCCCCCCCCATTTTGCCATCGTTTTTTTTAAGAGAGGAGGATTCGGAGAATATGTGCTTTATGACCCTGTTGCGGACGGTCCCACAAGCCTGCTAGTAGGCGGCAGAGAGATGGAATTTACAGATTATGAGACTGCCTATCAAACAATAAGAGAGATGGCACCGACTCTCTCTCTGGTCGTGCTCTCCATTGTTCCCGGTGATATTCCTTATAACTTCAGTCCATCACCGGAGAACAATATCATAATGGCAGAAATTTTCGAGTCCCCCAAGAAAGACGTCAATCCAACCTATGCGACCAATTTTATGAACTATAAAGGATTGGTGAGTACGGAATACATGACGAATTATATTGAGTGCGTGACGGATGTGACGACCATAAAGGATCCTCAGCTGGGCTTGAACTTTGTCCATTTTTCAATAGTCCCTCAAAGTCTTTCTGTTGATTATTATGAACCGAATGACCAGTATTTTTGTAATTTTGAATTGAATGTGAGTTTGAGAAAGGGAGAGGAAATAATTTTTCAGTACACAAAAAATTATCCCTATTATTTTCCGCCGGAAGACCTGGATAAAGTCCGATCGAACGGGATCTCTATCGAGGATTCCTTTCCTATAACGGAAGGAAGTTATGAGCTTACGGCCCTTCTCAAAAATTCTGTGGGAAAGGAGTTTTCTATTCTGGAAAGGAATGTTGATGTCGAAAGTGACTCCGGTTCTCCTCAGGTCATAGGGCCCTTTATCGGATATAAGTTTCAGGAATATGAAAGGGACATCCATATCCCCTACAAAGTATTGAATCAAAAATTAGTGATGGATCCATCAAGAAATTTTTCTTCCACAGATGATATTGCTTTTCTGTTTTTGGTCTCTGATCTGGAGAAGCCTCTGTGGGAAAACGGGAAGATAGAAATTCTTGTTAATGGATTTAAAGAGAAAAACCCGGTGAAAAAGTCTTATTCCATAATGCTTAAAGGGTATTCTTATAGAGATAGTATAAGCATCAATCATTCCGTATCTGCTGAGGAGCTTATACCCGATTATTATGAGGTAGTCATAAGGCTTAGGGACGGAGATGGAAATATCATAGATAGTAAATCAGGAGAGTTCGTGATTTCTTCCAGCACTGTCATAGGTCATCCCATTTCCTTCTCAAAGGGATTCCCTCTTTCAAACAGTTTTCTTTACTTCTATATGCTTGCTTCACAGAATAGAAAACTGGGTCGATTTGAAAAAGCAGAGTCTTTATACAGTCAAGCCTATAAAATGAATCCTGATTTCAAAAATGGTGTTTTACAATACACAAGTTTCTTAGTGGAAGCCGGAAAATACAATAAGGCCATGGAAATGGTAGAGACATTCAAGGATGAAGGAAATTTCAGGTTTCAGTATTATCTGCTGAAGGGAAAGGCTTTGATGGGATTGGAGAGATATAAGGATGCCATAGATAATCTGCTGGAAGGCAACAAGATATACAACAGTGATACGGGACTGCTGAACTCATTAGGATTTTGTTACTACAAGTTGGGTCAGAACAAAAATGCTCTTGATGCGTTCAAGGCCTCGTTGAAGCTCAATTCCAAGCAGGAGAATGTAAAGAGTCTGATTAAAGAGATCGAGGGAAAGAATTGACTATCAGGCAGATATGGCTTGTGCTCGCTAAAGATTTTTAACGCCATTCTACTTTGTTTTTCTCGGCTCCTGCGTAACTCCCCCTGTCCGTGGGTCAGACATACTCGGAGCCCGGCTTTGCCGGGTGCCCTCGAAAAGCCTCATCCGAAGGCTAAATCTTCAATGTCGCTTCAGCCATATCTGCATTTTATTAAATTCATTTTTTTCACGTTAAAATTTAATCATTTTAATGGTATGATGTTTTTTATTATCAAATCATAATGGAGATTTAACTTGGCTTTGCAGGCTGTTGACTGGGCATTCATAGCCGGTTTCTTTATCATTTCTCTTCTGATAGGGCTGGCCGTTTCAAAAAGGGCCGGAAAAAGTTCCGCGGAATTTTTTCTTTCAGGAAGGAACATGCCGTGGTGGCTTCTTGGAATATCCATGGTAGCCACTACGTTCTCAAGCGATACGCCCAATCTGGTCACAGATATAGTCAGGCAGAATGGAGTGGCTGGGAACTGGGTGTGGTGGGCTTTTCTCCTGACTGGGATGCTGACTGTTTTTGTTTACGCAAAACTGTGGAGGCGTTCCAGAGTTTTGACTGACCTTGAGTTTTATGAACTGCGCTACAGCGGGAAAGCCGCTGCTTTTCTCAGGGGATTCAGGGCTCTTTATCTGGGAGTTTTTTTTAATGTCCTTATCATGGCAAGTGTGTCTCTGGCCATTATCAAAATAGGGGGAGTCATGCTCAATCTCACTCCGCTTCAGACACTGCTCATAGCCTCTGTCGTAACCGTGGTATACAGTGCCTTGGGGGGATTAAGGGGAGTGCTTATAACCGATTTTTTCCAATTTGTCATGGCTATGACGGGCGCCATAGGAGCAGCAGTGGTCGCTGTAAAGCTTCCTCAGGTCGGAGGTTTTCATGCTCTGATCACAAACAACCATATCGTCTCCAAACTAAGCCTTCTCCCTGATTTTAATAATTGGGATGCTCTCATACCTTTATTTGTTCTTCCCCTGGCTGTTCAGTGGTGGAGTGTATGGTACCCGGGAGCTGAACCGGGGGGCGGAGGATATATTGCGCAGAGGATGCTATCAGCTAAATCTGAAAAACATGCGGTCGGCGCCACCCTTCTTTTTAACGCCACTCATTATGCTCTAAGGCCCTGGCCCTGGATCATCGTCGCGCTTTGTTCTCTGGCGGTTTTTCCCGATCTTCAATCTCTGCGGACCGCATTCCCGCATGTTGCATCCAACGTCATAAAACATGATATGGCGTATCCAGCTATGCTGACTTATCTTCCCTCCGGACTTTTGGGGCTGGTGGTGGCTTCTCTTATAGCGGCTTTTATGTCCACGATCTCCACCCATCTGAACTGGGGTTCTTCTTACGTGGTGAATGATTTTTATAAGCGTTTCATAAACACAGAAGCGGACGAAAAAAAGCAGGTTTTCATAGGGAGAATGTCTACGGTCGTCCTTATGATTTTAACCGGGCTGCTGGCTTTGCTTTTAAGCAATGCCCTGCAGGCTTTCCAGATTTTACTGCAGGTAGGAGCGGGAACAGGGCTTTTATTCATACTCCGCTGGTTCTGGTGGAGGATCAATCCCTACAGCGAACTGACAGCCATGGTGGTTTCTTTTCTGGTCGCGGTCTACCTTCAGGTCATCCATCCTCACACAGGCCTTCCCTCGATATCCTCTCATCTCCAGCTTCTTATAGGAGTGGGGATAACCACATTCAGCTGGATCGGTGTCACGCTTTTCACACAGCCTTCTGAAGAGCAGACTCTCCGGTCCTTTTACAGGCTTGTGAAACCGGGGGGCCCTGGCTGGAGAAAAGTGGTGAAAAAAGCCCGGAATGAGGGAGAACCTGTGGAGACGGAGGAGAGTCAGTGGGATGTGCCCCAGGGTATTGTGTGCATGGTATTGGGGTGTCTGGGAGTCTACAGCGCTCTTTTCGCTGCCGGATACTGGATATACGGCAGACACCTTCCTGCGTCTCTTTTAAGCGCCCTGTCTGTGGTATCGGGCTTTTTCCTCATAAAGATGTGGAAGAAGCTCAAAATGCAGAACTGAATTTTCATTTCTTATTTTGAGGCTCATCTTTCTGGAGATAGAGCATATCCACGCTCCGGGAAAAATCCCCTATAAGGTGTTTGCAGAAGTAATCGGCTCTGAGCCAGAACCAGTAATCGCTCATATCACCGTATCCGTGCCTTTGGCCCGGGAAGATAAAGAAGTCAAATCTCTTATTGGCGCGGATTAGGGCATTAGCCATAGTGATGGTATTGGCAGGGTGCACATTGTTGTCAATATCTCCTGTGGTCAAAAGAAGATGTCCTTTGAGGTTTCCCGCTATTTCCGAATTTTTGTCTATATCGTATTCAAAGGTCACTTCTCCTTCTTCATTTTTCACTTCTTTGACACCATGGTGTTTTTCGCTCCACCACCGGTTATAAATGTTGTTTTCGTGGTTGCCGGAAGATGAAACAGCGACTTTAAAAAAGTCCGGATAAACCAGCATGGCTGCTGTGGACATAAAACCTCCGCCTGAATGACCGTAGATCCCGACTTTGTCTATATTGATATAGGGATGCCGGGCAGCCAGCTGCTCAATAGCAAATTTCTTGTCAGCCAGTCCGTAATCCCGGAGGTTTCCGTATCCAAAGTTATGGTACCATTTGGACCTTGCCGGGTGTCCGCCCCTGTTTCCGACGCAAATGACGATAAATCCGAATTGGGCCAGACTCATGTTGCCTCTTCCTGTAGAGAATGATTTGGGCACGGATTCGGTCTGGGGGCCCGGATACACATAAGCGATGATGGGGTATTTTTTGGTTTCGTCAAAATCAAAGGGCTTGTACATAACGCCATAGAGGTCTGTGATGCTGTCAGCTGCTTTCACTTTAAAGGTCTCTGGAAATTTATATCCTTCCTCCATGAGAAGAGACAGATCTGCACTCTCAAGGCCCATCAGTCTGTTTCCTCTGTTGTCGAAAACAGCGGATTCTGGAGTGGTGTCCACCCTGGAGAAATTATCCACGAAGAACTGGTTTGAATCGCACATCCGTGAGTAGTGGTTAAAGTTACCGGGATTTAAGAGCTCTAATCCGCTTCCGTCAAAGCGGATGCGGTACAGATGGATGTAGTACGGGTCTTCTCCCTTTTCTCTTGCATTGGCCGTAAAGTACAGCACTCTGTTTTTCTCATCTATTCCCTGGATATCATCACAATGAAAAGGGCCTGAGGTGATCTGGTTTTTCAGGTTGCCTTCGCCGTCATAAAGATAGAAATGGGCCCAACCTGTTCTTTCGGACCACTGGATGAGTTCTTGTCCGTTATTGACAAGTCCCAGCCGCCTGGTTTCCACATATGTGTTAAGGCGTTCTTCGATGAGCACTGTGACCTCTCCGGTCTCTGCATCTGCAACGCATGTATCGATTTTATGAAGGTCCCGGCTTGTTCGCGTGAAATACAGTTTGTCAGATGTGTCAGCCAGCCATAAGGGAGGATTGATTTTATCATCCCTGTTTTTTTCTTTTCTGGGAGCTGTGAGTATGGAGACGGATTGGTCTTTGAACCGGTCATCTTTGACCTGGATTTTTTTGTCTTTTTCAAAGTCGAATATCAGGACGTCATACTGGGGGGCTTCCTCTTCTCCGGGCATTTGGTACTTGTAGGTCTCCAGGGTTGGCCTGGGTTTTGCGATCGAGTTTATGACCCAGAGATCTTTGACTGTGCGGTTATCTGTCCTGACCATGGCAAACTTCTTAGAATCCCTTGACCATATGATGCGTACCGATTTTCTCTTGTCTTTATTTTTTTCCTTATCCACATTGGTCTCTCCCCGCTCTCTCAGGGCGTAGCTGTAGTCTTCCTCGCCGTCCTCTGTCAATTGATGCTCTTCGATGTCTTTGGCTTTTTTGTCTTTCAGGTATTTTTCGTAGTTTTCCTTGTCCATCCAAAAAAGATTGTGATGCCGGCCAAACACGACCTTTTCTCCATCAGGGGAGATGTTGGCCCAATCAGGCTTTTCCGGTGGTTTTTCAAAATCTTTAAGCACCCTCAGTTTTTCGGTTGAGAGCTCATACTCAAAGAAAAAGGATTTTTTCTTTGATTTTTCTTTTTTGTCTTCTTCCTCATTCTGTTCTTCCATTTTTTGCTTCTCCATCTCTTCATCTTTTTCTTTCTCTTCTTCTTCCAGAGAGCTTTTGACCTCAAACTGGATGGCGGTATCTTTTTTTACGAATTCTATTTCTTTGATGGGAAGGTGTTTGGCATCATAAGGGTCTTTAGTGATTTCTGTAAGCATGGCCGCCATTTTTACATTGTCGAACAGAGGATTCTTTGTCTTTTGAGCCGGGTCAGCAATGGAAAACACTTTCCCTTCACTTGTTTCATAGGTGTACCAGAATCGGTCACTGTATTTCAGCCAGTGCGGGTCCACTGTGGTGCTGAATACCATTTTCTTTAGTTTGGCAGGCGAAAACCGGGCCGCAAGCTCGTAGTTGGCTTTTTTGACCTCATTGTTTTCGGATGAGAGCGCTGCCAAAGAAAGGGGGATCATAAAGCAGACAACAACAAACAAACACACAGATTTTTTTTTCATTGGGAAGCCTCCTTAAAAGATGCAGATAAAAAATGATCTTTATTATAGTTAAGATACAATTTTTGACCCATAGAAAAAAATTATACTTGTTGTGACCAGGGATGTAAATTATTTTCTACCTGAACTATTCATAAAAATCTGGCGATGATTATTTTTTTACCTTCCAGGCGAGCC
>CAYWDH010000070.1:0-11243 GCA_964456985.1 uncultured Eubacteriales bacterium | reverse complement strand
CAGCTTCGCACCCTGTGCCTCGCATCTGCAGCAACCTCGACTTGTGAATAACCCAGGTTAAGATTATTTTGAACATAATAAATGTAAAGGAGGTCAAGTTGAGAAACAGATTTATTTTGTTTGCATTAGCCATTTTATTTATAACCTGTCTTGTTTGGCCGCAGGATTTGGTTTTAAAAGGAGGCACTGTCCTCACGATAACAAATGGAACCATTGAAAACGGAACAGTTATCATAAGAGACGGAAAGATTGTGGAAGTTGGACAAAATATCCCTATCCCTGCCGAAATGAGAGTCATTGATGTCACCGGAAAATATGTCATGGCTGGAATCATAGACAGCCACTCTCATATTGCCCTTACTGATGTCAATGAGGCGACAGACCCGGTTACTCCGCAGATATGGATGCGTGAAGCTTTGGAACCCTCTTCTGATTCCATAAAAAAGACCCTGGCAGGCGGAGTCACAATGGTTAAAGCCATGCACGGAAGCGCGAATGTCATTGGAGGAGTCAATGTGACCATTAAGCTTAAATACAGAGATCGGATAGAAAATATGATTGTTCAGGACACAAGACAGCAGCTTAAAATGGCCTTAGGTGAGAATCCGAAAAGGCTTTATGGAAGCAAAGGGCGTATTCCTTCCACACGGATGGGGAATGCCTATGTGATGAGGAATGCCTTTGTAAAAGCTAAAGCATATAAAGAAAAATGGGATGCCTATGAAAAACAAAAGGCTGCGGGCGGGAAGGATCTCAAGCCCCCGGAGAAGGACCTTAAGATGGAAACGCTTAAGATGGTGCTGGAGAAAAAACTGGGGATCGATTGCCATGTTTACCGGGCTGATGAGATCGTATGGATCATAAATTTTTGTAAGGAATGGGATATCGACCTTTTGCAGTTGAGCCACTGCATAGACGGATACAAAGTTCCGGATATCATAGCGGATGCAGGCGTGTGTTACGGCGGATGGATTGACTGGTGGGGTTTTAAAGAGGAAGCTTATGATGGATGCCCTTATGGGTTTGAGATCATGCGTGAGGCTGGAGTAAGAATTGTGATTAATTCTGACAGTGCGGATGAGTGCCGTTATCTTTATCTTAATGCCGCGAAGGTTCTAAAATACAATGACATCCCGGATGAAGAAGTGCTCAAGATGATAACGCTCAATCCTGCCTATGCGCTCGAGATGGAACACCGGGCCGGAAGCATAGAAAAGGGCAAGGATGGAGATATCGCCGTGTTTGACAAATACCCTCTTGATTCAACGTCCAAATGTCTTATGACGATCATTGAAGGAAAGGTCTACTTTGATTATGCCAAAGAAAGCGTGACAGTAAAAGGAGGCGGATATGAATAGAAAAATATTTATTTTATTGGTGGCCGTACTTTTTTGCCTTAATCCTGCTTTTTCCCAGAGTTTAGAGCAAATACTCATCAAAAACGGAACCATTGTTCCTGTCGAAGGGGCTCAAATACAAAAGGCGGATATTCTTATTGAAGCAGGGAAAATAGTCAAGATAGGCCGTGGCCTAGAGCCTTCCCCTTCAGCCCATATCATTGATGCCTCCGGAAGATATGTGTATCCGGGAATGGTGGCTTTAATGACCGCCGTGGGAGTGACCGGTTATCCCGGAGCGGGAAATGACATGAATGAGTCAGGTGTGTCAACGCCTCAGATGGACCCTTTTGATGCCATTAATCCTGAAGATCCCTGTATTGCTGTAACACGGCTGGGAGGAGTCACAACTGTCATGACCGTAAGCGGCACCAGGAGCCCTATCAATGGGAAATCCGTGCTTATGAATTTGGATGGAAGACTGGCTCAGGACCTGGTGATAAAAAGATATGCTGCCCAGATTTTTAATATAGGTGCGAAGAGTGAAGGCAAATATCCGTCCACCCTTCCAGGTGTGGTGTCTCTTATAGAAGAGAAGCTCAATAAAGCAAAACAGTATGCACAGAAAAAAGAGGGAGCGGGAGGAGAAAAACAAGGCGGAAAGGAAAATGAGAGCAGCCGTTTCAGTATTGACCTGGAGATGGAAGCCCTTCTTCCTGTTCTAAAAGGAGAAGTGCCTGCCCTATTTATTACAAATGACGAAGTGACCATTCGGAATGCGCTGAAAATCATTGATGAATTCGGTCTGAAGGGGATTATCAGAGCCAGCAGAGGGATTTTAAAGTATGCGGAGATATTAAGTGAAAAAAACATTCCTGTTATCTGGGCCGGGACTCATGGGATTCCAGGAAGATGGGAGCCTTTTGATTTGAATTTCCATACAGCGGCTGTACTGGCAGAAAAGGGAGTTCTGTTTACTTTTGACCCTGGCGGCTGGGGACCCGAGAGCAGGAATGTGCGCAATCTTCCGGTTCCGGCAAGCCTTTCTGTGGCTTACGGACTTGATGAGGAAGACGCGTTGAAAGCGCTTACCATAAATCCCGCCAAGATAATGGATATGGATGACAAACTGGGTTCCATAGAAGAAGGGAAGACAGCAAACCTGGTTATATGGAGCGGGTCTCCTGTCCAAATGCGTTCCAGGGTTTATCAGGTCATCATCAATGGAAAGATCGTTCCTATGGAAAGCATTCAGACAAAGTTGAGGGATCAGTACAAGAAGCATTGACGTTTTTCATCGAACGTTTTATCATTATTAAGTTATGGCAAACAAAAATCAATTCTATGCAACCACCATATTATGCGTAAGGAAAAATGGAAAAGTCGTCATTGCGGGTGACGGCCAGGTAACTCTGGAAAATACGGTTTTAAAATCCAAAGCCAGTAAAGTCAGACGGATTTATAAAGGCAAGGTGCTGGCCGGGTTTGCAGGAGCCACTTCAGATGCGTTTGCTCTTTTTTCCAGGTTTGAAGGAAAACTGGAGGAGTTTCAGGGCAATCTTGCCCGCGCCGCCATTGAACTGGCCAAAGACTGGAGGCTGGATAAAGCTCTGCGCAGGCTTGAAGCACTGATGCTGGTTGCGGATAAAAAGAACTCTTTTTTGATTTCCGGGACAGGAGACGTGGTGGAGCCTGATGACGGAATTATTGCCATAGGCTCAGGAGGATCCTATGCTCTTGCTGCAGCACGGGCTTTGATAAGAAATACGGATTTTTCTGCAAGGAAAATTGCTGAGGAAGCCATGAAGATAACCTCAGGTATATGCATTTATACGAACAACCAAATTACCATAGAGGAATTATAAATGTCCATAGTACTGCCGGAAAATTTGGAGTTGACTAAAGCAAGATTCGATGAGACTGAGCTGACTCCAAAAAGAATTGTCAAAGAACTGGATAAGTATATCATTGGACAGGAAGATGCAAAGAAAGCGGTTGCCATCGCTCTAAGGAACCGATACAGGAGGAGAAAGCTTCCGCCTGAACTGGCAGATGAGGTCGCTCCAAAGAATATTTTGATGATAGGCCCTACCGGAGTCGGAAAGACAGAGATCTCGCGCAGGCTGGCAAAATTGACGTCCTCTCCTTTCTTGAAAGTCGAGGCAAGCAAGTTTACCGAAGTAGGTTATGTGGGGCGGGATGTGGAGTCTATGATTAGAGATTTGGTTCAGATAGCCGTAGGATTGGTCAAGACCGAGAAAATGCAGGAGGTCAGAGCAAAAGCTGAACAGAATGCCGAAGAAAAACTCCTGGACATTCTTCTCCCTAAACCCAGAGTGAGTTCCGAGTCAGATGCTCAAACAGAAGAAAAAAAATTTCAAGATACCAGGGAGAAACTGAGAAGCCAGTTGCAGGCGGGACTTCTGGATGAACGCCAGGTCCATATAGACGTCAAAGAAAAGTTCAGCTCTCCTTTTGAGATATTTTCAAACACAGGCGTTGAAGAGATAGGAATACACATACAGGAAATCATTCCGGGTCTGGGGGGAAAGACCAAAAAAAGAAAGGTCAAAGTTAAGGAAGCCATCGATTATCTAACCGAACAGGAACAGCAGAGACTCATTGACATGGATCAGGTCTCAAGATTGGCTATAGAAAAAGTGGAACATTCCGGGATTATATTTTTGGATGAAGTCGATAAAATATCAGGAAGAGAATCCGGGCGCGGACCTGAAGTCAGCCGTGAAGGAGTTCAAAGGGATCTTCTTCCCATCATAGAGGGCACTACGGTGAACACCCGTTCAGGGCTTGTCAGAACGGACCATATCTTGTTCATTGGAGCCGGCGCCTTTCATGTGACAAAACCTTCTGATTTGATTCCTGAACTCCAGGGAAGATTTCCAATAAGGGTCGAACTTTCTTCTTTGGATAAAAACGACTTTATCCGCATACTGACGGAGCCTGAAAATGCCCTGCTCAAACAATATAAAGCACTCATGATAACAGAAGGCGTGAAAGTGAAGTTTCAAAAGGGAGCTGTGGAAAAAATCGCTGATATCGCAGAAAGGGTCAACAGCCTCAATGAAAATATTGGAGCCAGAAGGCTTCATACGGTTATGGAAAAGGTTATGGAGGAGATATCTTTCAATGCCCCGGAAGACGTGGATAAAAATATCGTTATCGACGAAGTTTATGTTGAAAAACAGTTGAAGGACATAATAGAAGATCAGGACCTCAGCCGCTTCATCCTCTGATGAAAAAATACTTAGTCATTTTATTTGTTTTAACAGGGGTTTTTCTTTCCATCTGCTGCGGGAAAAAAGGGCCTCTTCTGCCCCCTATAAAAAAAGCTCCCAAACAAGTCGAGGTCACAGACGTATTCCAGCGTGGGGAAAAAATCATATTAAAGTGGAAAAATCCAACCGCATACATTGATGGAAGCCTATTGGATGAGATATCCAGAGTGGATATTTGGCTGTATAAAAAACAGTTCAAGGCCGGTGAAGTGAAATCTGTTGATTTAAAGACCTTTGTCAGGGAAGCAGTCCTTTTAAAGTCAATTAAAAGCAGCGATTTTCCAGCATTCGAAGATGCCGGGAAAGAGGATACACGAGATTATATCTTCAGCTACAAGATGAAACCATCTGAACCGGAGAAAACGGTCTATTTTTGGAGCATTAAGGCGGCAGATGAAAAAGGGAGAGAATCTGATTTTTCAGGTCTGATTTCGGTAACATCAGAGATTGCACCCAATCCGCCTTCCGGGCTCAAAGCTGAAGCTGCAGAAGATAGAGTGATGCTCACATGGAAAGCTCCTGAGGAAAATACAGACGGCTCCTCTCCGCCCTCGGTCAAAGGCTATCATGTCTACAGGTCTTCAGAAAAAAGCGGGTTCGTAAGAATCAATCATGAACTGGTAAGGAAAACCTCGTATGAGGATGACCGTATTCTCTTCGGTAAAGAATATCAATATGTTGTGAGGAGTTCTGCTTCAGAGGCGCCTCCTTATTTAGAAAGTGACGATTCAGAGGCGTTCAAGATTGTCGTAAAGGATACGATTCGGCCGGAAAAACCGCAGGGATTGATTTTGATCGCAGCAAGGGACCGGATCACTGTGACCTGGGATACTGTAGAGGCAGAGGACCTCTATGGATATAAGATATGGAGAAGAAAAAAAGGTGAGAAAGATTTTGTTCTTATGACTTCAGAGCCGGTTAAAGAGAGTGTGTTTAATGATCTTTCTGTTGAAGAGGGAATTGAGTATGAATATTGTGTCTCTGCTTGTGATAAGGCTGGTAATGAGAGTGAAAGGTCAGAAATAAAAACAGGAGTTCTGAAAGGATGTCTGCTATGAAAATATACCGTTTTAAACATAAAGATAAGGTCCAGTACGGAATACTGAAAGAGGAGATATTGATTCCCCTGAAGAAGTCCTTATCCGGAGGGCTTCGCGAGGGGAAAGAAGAGGTTCCCATAGGAGAGGTGATAGTCCTTCCGCCTGTCCTCCCCTCAAAGATAGTGGCTGTAGGCCGAAATTACAAGGAACATGCTGATGAAAGGGGGCAGCAGATACCCAAGAGACCTTTGATTTTTTTAAAGCCGCCTTCAGCTGTCATCGGGTCCAATGACAGTATTTTTTATCCTGAGGCGACCAAAAGGCTTGATTATGAGGGGGAACTGGCTTTTGTTATTAAGAAAAAAGCCTGGAAACTCGGAGAAAACGCTGAAACAGATGATTATATATTGGGTTACACCTGTATGAACGATGTGACAGCCAGGGATTTACAGGACAAGGACGGTCAATGGACAAGGGCCAAGTCGTTTGATACTTTTGCCCCTATTGGCCCGTGTATTGCAACAGATATTGATCCCTCACGGTTAAGGATAAAGACTTTTTTAAACGGAAAACTCAGACAATCCGGGAATACGGCCAATATGATTTTTCCTATTCCTGCGCTGCTGAGGTATGTCTCTCATATCATGACACTGCTCCCCGGTGACATCATAACCACAGGAACTCCATCCGGTGTAGGCCCTATGTCTCCGGGTGACAGGGTGGATGTTCAGATTGAAGGAATAGGGACTCTGTCAAATAGAGTCATGAGAGTGAAGTCATAAAGCTTATACTGGCTGGACATAAAGGCAAAAATAATATAAAAAGAGGGAAAGGCATTGAAAAACACCTGAAACGGAGGGAATTATGAAGATTTTTTTGGACACAGCCAATCTGGATCAGATCAAGGAAGCTGTATCCTGGGGAATTATTGACGGCGTAACAACGAACCCCACTCTTTGTTCAAAAGAAAAGGAAAATTTTAATGACCTGATAAAAAAGATTTGTGAAGTGGTCCCAGGCCCTGTGAGCGTGGAATGTGTGGAAAACAATGCAGCGGAAATTGTAAAAGAGGCCAGAAAGCACTGTAAGATAGCAGAAAATGTTGTTGTAAAGATCCCTATTTGCGTGGAAGGTCTCAAAGCTACCAGAAAACTGTCGGGTGAAGGCATTCATGTCAATACGACATTGGTGTTTTCCCCAACGCAGGCTTTATTGGCTGCGAAAGCCGGTTCCCGGTATGTAAGCCCTTTTGTCGGCAGGTTGGACGATATCTCCAGCGATGGAATGTCGCTTGTGGAACAACTGGTTCCTATATTCAATAATTATGGATTTGAGACAGAGATCATCGTCGCCAGCATCCGGCATCCCATGCATGTAGTAGAGGCGGCTCTTATGGGAGCTGATATTGCCACTTTGCCCTTTAATTCCCTGGAAAAGCTGGTGAAACATCCTTTGACAGACAGGGGGATTGAGCGCTTTTTAGATGACTGGGAAAAAGTAAAAAAGACAATGAGCCAGAAGGAAAAATGACTGATAAAAAGAAGTTAGAGGACGTAAGAGAAAAGGAGAAGCTTGCCGAATTGGGCGGAGGACCGGAGAGAATAAAGAAACGCCATAAGGAGGGGCGCCTCACAGCAAGAGAGAGAATAAAAATACTGCTTGATGAAGGATCTTTTCAGGAAACAGACAAATTTGTAGTCCATCACTGTACGGATTTCGGAATGGAGAAAAAGCGCATTTACGGAGACGGCGTGGTTACGGGTTACGGCACCATCGAAGGAAGGTCTGTCTTTGTTTTTGCCCAGGATTTCACTGTATTTGGAGGCTCCTTGAGCAGAGCCAATGCCGGAAAAGTCTGTAAAATAATGGATTCAGCTTTGAAAGCAGGGGTCCCCATCATAGGCCTTAATGATTCTGGAGGAGCCAGAATACAAGAGGGTGTGTCCAGTTTGGCGGGCTATGCAGATATTTTTCTAAGAAATGTTTTAGCTTCTGGAGTGATCCCTCAGATATCAGCTATTATGGGTCCTTGTGCCGGCGGGGCTGTTTATTCTCCTGCCATTACAGACTTTATCATAATGACTCAAGGCTTGAGCCGGATGTTTATTACAGGGCCTGATGTGATAAAAGAAGTCACTCATGAGGAAGTGACCATGGAGGAGCTTGGAGGGGCTGAGACTCACAGCAGCTTGAGCGGGGTTGCCCATTTTTCCGCAGAAAACGAGGAGCAGACCCTGGCTCTTATCAGAGAGCTTCTTTCTTTCATTCCGGATAACAACATGGAAGATCCCCCTGAGAAAGAGACCTCGGATCCTTTTGATAGGATTGACGATGAGCTGAATATGATCGTTCCGGACGACCCTAATCTCCCTTATGATATCAGAAAAATAATAAAGAGCGTTTTGGATGATAATTATTTTTTTGAAGTTCACAGGGATTATGCTAAAAATATAGTGGTTGGTTTTGGACGTCTGGGAAGAAAATCCGTAGGAGTGGTTGCCAATCAGCCTGACCACCTGGCCGGTGTGCTTGATATCAATTCATCAGACAAGGGAGCCCGCTTCATAAGATTTTGTGATGCTTTTAATATCCCTCTGATCACCTTTGAGGATGTCCCCGGATTTTTACCTGGTGTGGCACAGGAACATGGGGGTATTATAAGACATGGAGCCAAGATCCTTTATGCGTTTGCCGAAGCGACTGTTCCTAAAATAACAGTGATCACAAGAAAATCATATGGAGGGGCTTACTGTGTCATGGCCTCAAAACACATCCGGGCTGATATCAATTATGCTTATCCCAATGCGGAGATCGCTGTCATGGGGCCTCAAGGGGCTGTTCAAATCGTTCACAGAAGAGAGCTGAAAAAAGCTGAAAATCCGGATGCCTTAGCCAAACTGAAGGTCAAGGAGTTCAGGGATAAATTTGCCAATCCGTTCGTGGCTGCAGAAAAAGGGTATATAGATGAGGTTATTGAGCCAAAATACACGCGGCCGAAGCTTATTGCAGCTCTCCGGATGCTCGAAAACAAACGTGATGAGAACCCTCCAAAAAAACATGGAAACATCCCTCTTTGAGTCCTGTATGGAAAAAGATCAAAGAGCTGGCTTCTGTTTGTGACCGGATGACTCCTGGACAAAAACACGCTGATTGGAGTAAACTAGGCCAAGGCATACCCAAATGTTCAAAAAGATTTTGATAGCCAACAGGGGTGAAATCGCAGTAAGAATTATTAGAGCCTGCCGCGAGCTCGGGATCAGTCCGGTTGCAGTTTATTCAGAAGCGGACAGCAGGGCTCTTCATGTGAGGCTTTCCAGGGAAGCCTACAGGCTTGGAGGGTCGATGCCTTCGGAGAGCTATCTGAATATGGACAGGATCATCGAGGCTGCTAAAAAATCTAAAGCTGAAGCTGTCCATCCAGGATATGGATTTCTTGCTGAAAATTCTGATTTTGTCAGAAGGTGTGAACAGGAAGGCTTGATATTCATTGGTCCGTCTTCAGAATCCATACGCATCATGGGTAACAAGACACAGGCGCGCCGAAAAATGGTTCAAGCCGGAGTACCTGTGATTCCTGGCACACTTGAGTCTTTGTCGGGAGAAAAAGACCTTATTGAACATGCGGAAAAAATAGGTTTTCCGCTTCTGCTCAAAGCTTCAGCTGGAGGCGGTGGAAAGGGATTGAGACTTGTCAAAGAGAGAAAAGACCTGCTGTCTTCATTCAGGCTAGCCCGATCAGAATCTGAATCAAGCTTTGGGGATTCCTCTGTATATATTGAAAAATATATTCAGGAACCCCATCATATAGAAGTGCAGATACTTGCCGACCAATTCGGACACACTGTGTCTTTAGGCGAAAGAGAATGCTCTATACAAAGGCGTTATCAGAAAGTCATGGAGGAAACTCCATCGCCTTTTCTTGATGATGATACGAGGAGAAAAATGGAAGAAGTGGCTGTTGAAGCAGCCAGAGCTGTGAAGTATCAGAATGCAGGGACCGTTGAGTTTGTTGTTGATGGAAAGAAAAATTATTATTTCTTAGAGATGAATACCAGGCTTCAGGTTGAGCATCCCATAACAGAAATGGTAACAGGAATTGATATTGTTAAAAATCAGATAAAAATAGCGTATGGAAACAAGCTGACTTTTTCACAAAAAGAGGTGCTTCCGAGAGGAGCTTCCCTGGAATGCCGTATTTATGCTGAGGATCCCTATAATGATTTCATGCCTTCCCCCGGAAAAATAAAAAAGCTGCGGGCTCCTTCCGGAGGGCTGGGGCTTAGATATGACAATGGAACATATGAAGGATATGAAGTGCCCTTGGACTATGACCCTCTGCTGTCGAAGCTTATAACATGGGGAGCCACAAGGGAAGAAGCGATTCACCGCATGCAGAGAGCTTTGTCAGAATACCAAGTATATGGAATAGTAACGATCATTCCTTTTTTCAAGCGCATCCTTTTGCATCCGGATTTTTATAAAGGGGATTATAATACCCATTTTATAGAAAGGCTGGAGAAGAAGAGCGAGAAACTTGAGATCGAGGAGCAGAATGTGGCTCTTCTTGCCGCCGGAGTAAAGAGCTATACAAACAGCCGTACAGTCTCTTTTCGTTCAGGAGGAAGAGAACCGGCAAGCAACTGGAAGATCCAGGGACGTATGAAAGCACTTTCAAGGAACCTGTAATATGGATATCTCTTTTGTATATAACAGAAAAGAATTCAAATTGAACCTTAAAGAGGCCCAAAGCGGGCATCTCTCGATAACTATTAATAAAAAGAAATACGATGTTTCCGTTGAGTTTTTTACAGGCGAGGAAATGCTCTTGAAAATAGGGTCCAGGGTTTATGATGTAATAGTCAATCAGAATTCCAATTCATATAATGTCTGCATGAAAGGAAAAAGCATTAGGGTGGACAAAACATCACTTTTTCAAACGGTCAGAAACAGTATTGGAAACACCAAGAAGATAGATGTGAAGACATCCATGCCCGGAAGAGTCGTGGAACGGCTGCTCAGGGAAGGGGATAGGGTTAAAGAAAACGATCCGGTGCTGGTGCTTGAAGCCATGAAAATGCAGAATGAGATCAAATCGCCCCGAAAAGGCCGGATAAGAAGCATATATCCAAAGGCCGGAGATTCAGTCGAAGCAGGGGCTGTATTGTTCACCATCGAATGATTTGGCCGTTTCATAAAAGAGGCTGGCACACTTTATAAAAAATCAAATACCTCGATAGAGAGAGTATCTCTTTTTTCGTTTTACACAAAGATTTAAAGTTCATTCATGTAGTAAATTTATTTTATATGCCAGACTCTTTTACCTTACAGGCGGGCCGATCTCACAGCATCTGCTTTGTTGCAGGGCATTCGCAGTGAAGGACCACAGCTTCATCCCCTGCGCCTCGCATCTGCAGTAAGCTCAGCTCGTGAAACAGCCAAATCATATATGGCCGTTTCATAAAAGAGGCTGAAGATCAGATGTAGCTGGTGTTTTTGCCTTTCATCAGGCTGGCAAGTTCTTCAGCCCGCTGATTTTCCCCAGCGAGTAAAATCAGCTTATTCCTCGGCTC
>CAYWDH010000069.1:0-11412 GCA_964456985.1 uncultured Eubacteriales bacterium | reverse complement strand
TATTTTACCTTACAGGCGAGCCGATCTCACAGCATCTGCATTGTTGCAGGGCATTTGCGGTGAAGGACCACAGCTTCATGCCCTGTGCCTTGCATCTGCAGCAACCTCGACTCGTGAATAACTAGAATCAACTTCATGCATCCGAAGGCCAAATCTTCAATGTCGCTTCAGCCACACCTGATTTTTACTTGAGCTGAAGGGTCTTGGTGATTTTTCCTCCGAATCGGGAATCGTATTTTATCTCAACACTCCCTTTCCCTGAAATGAGAAATTGATACTCAACACTTCCGAATCCGGGCACAAACAGGAATTGAAGTTCAGGTTTGTGTTCTTTGTATGAGGCTGTGTCTGTGTATTTATTCTGGAGCTTTCCACCAGCCAGGACTTTGATGTTTTTTCCTGAAACACTGAGCAGGTCTTTCGGGTAGAGTTTATGCTGTTGAGAGTAGTAGCTCATTGTAGGGATCGCCTTTGCGTTTGTAAGCCTGACTCTTAATCTAAACAGATTAGTCTCCAGTTTTTTGACCTCAAAAACATCCATACTCACTTCAGGTGTGTTCTGTGCGGAAAAAAGAACAGCCATAGCGTTTCTGTGGACAAGGTCTTTGAGCATGAAAGGAGCGGGCAAGCGTGAAGATAATTTGACCCATCCTCCGATCTCGATTTCTCCGTATGTAGGGTGGTTGTAAGCAGTCCAGGATTTGTAAAGTTCTCCCTGTGCCAGATGATCATTGAATTTTAATCTTTCCCTTTCCACCTCATTCGACTCCATAAAGAAATCTCCTCCTTGTTCTGTATCAGGCTTGACCTTTTTCTCCTCTTCTCTGGTTTTAAACGTCTCGGTTGAAGACTGAAAAAGTTCCCCTACAAATCCGTAGGCGCCGTTGCAGCTGACCATCCATTCGATAAAATCTCCGTATGTGGTGTAAAGGTCTTTCCAGCTTAATAAATATCGGTAGCCCGGAGTGATCCGCTCCGCCTGTTCTCCCAGATAATCATAAACCTGAATATCCTGGGGGGGATAAGTAAGACCTTTTTCACTGGGACCTCTCAGGTACATTCCTCCCGAATTATGGAAAGCCCAGGCCATACAGATATTTGGTCGTTTTCGGATAAAGGAACCAATAGCTTTTATACCGACACCGGAGAAAGGATAATCTCCGGCTCCTGACTGCACGTATTCGGGCATCCAGTCAAACCCCCAGTTTCTATTAGGGTCAACATAACCTTCAGAATCTTCATTGATTAGACCGTCTCCGTCATTATCGATTCCCTCCTGTCCCAGTAAAGTCCATTCTCCTTTTTCTCCGGGTTTTATCCGCATCATTAAGCGGGGATCTTCAGGGTCTGTTTTGTAGGCACCCAGGGGGTCCTTTTTCCGCATCATGCATATGTTTCCATCTCCGTCAAGGTCGTCGGGGAAGTCTTCGTTGACCAGCCCGTCCCGGTCATCATCTTTAGGTCTTCTGAGTCCTCTGTTGCTGCTCGAGGTGTTGGCATCTTTAAAAAAGTGGTATCTTCCGTCTACGTTTACTGTAGGAATGACATAGAAACAATTTTTATCCACCAGTTCAGTCACACGTTCGTTCTCGCCGTATTTATTGAGGATATAATTAAGAAAATACAGGCAAACTTCTGTAGCCTGGATCTCATTGCCGTGTATGTTCCCGTCAACATATACGCCGGGTTTGTCCAGTTCATTTCCTGTGTCAGGATTATTCACCGTCAGACAGTATATGGCCCGATCCTCTTCGCTTTTTCCTACCAGGTCGAGCTTGGTTAATTTTGGGAAAGCTTTGTTTAAGGCTTTAACAGCATTCACGACATCTTCATAGGAATAATAAGCATCGAACGTAAGAGGAACTGTGATTTTTTGATCAGCAGCTCCTGAAATTACGGATACTGCAAGAAAGAGCAGTAATATGAATGAAGAGCAGACTATTTTTTTCATCTGTTGCCTCCTAAAGTTATGACCTTTGAGTCTTTCCAGGCAATATTTGTGACGGCCCGGATTTTGATTTCCCCCGGCCTTTTTGCATGGACAAGCCAGCTCACTTCCTGGCTTTTCTGTTGCCCGAATGACTTTATAAGGCTTCTTTTTTTGCCTTCCAGTATCTCGATATCGCCTTCAACCGTTACAATAACAGGAAGGATCCTTGTGTTTCTTTCCCCCATTGCTGTGGGATAAGGCAGATAACCTGAATTTTCCACCCAGACTTTTATCCTGTAGATATTGTTTCCAATTCCCTCCACCTCTGTTTTTGCGATTTTTATCCGTGCCATTTTACCAGCGATCTCAAAGACCCAGGGGATTTGACCTTTGAGAAGAGTCTCGATCCTATCTGCAGGGGGAGTGCTTTTGACAAATGGGACCTCTCCTCCTATTTCAACCTTTCCCAAAGTGGGATGATCGTAAGTTTTCCAGTTTACAAAGCCTTTCCCTTCCAGATCTTTGTCGCTGAAAGCAAGGAGAGCTTTTTCTTCTTCAGAGCCTCCCTGCTCGCTGTTCTCAGGTTTTGGCATCTTTTTGAGCATCTCTGCCATTCTTTTGGTATTCATAGCTCCGCTCTTGACAGCTTCTATGACATTCTTAGCTTTAAAATTTTCTGGGGCTCCTACTGACTTGAGAAACTTATTTATTTTCTCTTCGCCCAGTGCTATGAATTCCTCGTCCGACATTTTTTCCAGTTTTTCAGGGGTGATCTCCTGTTCTTCCTTTTCTTGTTTCACTTTGGGTAATGTCCAGAAATCCATAGTGAACGATGGGAGGCCCAGATGATAGTAAGCCCAGAGTTCAAAAGAACCATCTTTGGCTTTTTGAGGTTCCAGACGCTCTTGGTCCAGGCCGGTTTTTTTAAGAAATTCCTTGTATTGTTCAGAAAGTTCTCTATAGTATTTCAGGTCTTCGGGTAACGGGTTGACCACAGCACCAAGGCCCAGAAATTGAGCAACCATTGATTCTGTGATCTCCATGCCTTCGGGCACAAATGGCTGGAGAAGCTCAATGATTTCTTTCATTGTGTAGGTCTTCTCTGTATCCAATCCCAACATTTCTCCGTATCTTTCAGGTATTTTAATATTATTCAAATCCACAGAGCCTCTTCTCCCTCCCACCGGCGGGTTAAGACAGAAATTAGTTTGCCCGAAACAGAACGTCAGCCCGATCTCTCTATGCTCCATAATGAATTTTATGAGATAGTAGCTTTCCTCTTCGCTTCCGGGCCAGAGTCCTCCGGTTGTTGTGTGGTGTTCAAAAAGATGAGGGAAATTAATACCGATGTTTACACCTCCCTGCCCGTCTTCATTGTATTTTCCGTCTCCGTCATTATCCAGGCCTTCAGAGTATAGTTTATAAAGTCCCTGCTCACCTTTACTGGGATCAGCTCTTTTCATGAGTCTGGGCTCTCCTGGAATAGGCACCCAGGACCCTTCAGGGCTCTTCACCCGCATCATGGTTACAACTCCGTTTCCATCAAGGTCATCCACTCCGTCTTCATCAACCTGATCATCCATGTCATCGTTGTAAGGGTTGGAGTTTCTTGGGTCTTGGCACAAAGGTCTCTTAAAGTAATGGGCTGCTGCCTCAGGATTACCGCACACAAGAACATACCAGGTTTTATCCTTAATGAGCGAATCATCTTCCAAAAGAGACTTGACTAAATAAAGAGCGGCTTCACTTGCAATCGGCGTTGTCCCTTCCATATTAGCGGTCACAAATACCGCAGGAAGTTCTTTTTTTTCTGCACCGGTTTCATTTCCGATCTCTAGTATTGATACTTCTTTTTGAGAGCGGGTAATAGCGATTTTGTGAAGTTTTGTTATTTTCGGGAAACTGTCTGCCACGTCTTTAAGGATCTTATTGAGCTCATCCGGACTGTGGTAGCGGTCAAATGTAAAATCATTTGTGGATGCGAAGCTGAATAGAGCAAGGCATATTATCCCTAGAAAAATTTGCAATGTTTTTTGTTTCATTGGCACCTCTCTTCTTTATTTTTTTCTATAATAATATATTCTTTAACCTGGCCTGTTCAAATAAAAATGGCCCGGTCGTTCGCAGAGGCGCATCGATTTGTGAAAATATTCTCTTATGATAGTATATACGGATCTTTTTTTAAAAGAGTTTTTTAGGAAAAAGAGGGAAACAGGAAATCAGGAATAAAAAAGAGCTGCTATTTTGAAAAATAGCCTGTCCTGTATGATAATTTACAGTCTCTATTTTTAACTTTGACTTCTATGTTTTTGAATTCCCCTTGGCTTTGAGCTTTTTCCGGAGTGTAGTAAAGAAGATAATATTGTTTCGCCTGATCAGCGCATTCTTTAAAAGATAAAAATGGATTCTGGGTGGAATAAACAGCTCCGCCGGTTGCTTTAGCTGTCTCTGAAAATGTCTCGAATACATCTTCAGACTGTTCGTGCATCTGTATCCCTGAGTATATGTCCGGTTTTTTGTCCATAAAAATGAAATTGAAATAGATCCCCGCATCAGTATATAGGCGCTTGATTGTTTTTGTATCAAGCTTTGGCTCCCTGCTATAGAGAGACATAAGGTCCTGAATGTCCCCCAGAACATTCGGTTGGTCCTGAAGATTAGATATGAGCTGCTGTATGACATTCGGATGGATTTCGGGTCTGAATTCCCTCTCATAAAACAAATACACAAATTTCTCCCCCGGTCTATTTTTGAGCTGGTTCGCAAAATTTATATACTTGTTCTGGTTGACCGTCCTGAGCTGTTCGATCTCATTGAGGGTCTCTCTATATCTGGGGAGTAAAAATTCAATACCAAAGGCATCAACACTCGAGTCCTGGTCAAAATCAAAACCTGTCCGTGAACTTGTGCCTGAAATGCTGCTCACAATCCTCCTGAGGTCTCTGAGAAGGTTTTTGTACTGGGAGGAGCCTGTCTGGGTGTCTTTTCTTACGATTTTTATCATTTCTTCTGAGATTTCATCCCTTGACATGGACTGCAGCGCTTGATTTGATAGAGAGTAGTTTTTCATGGGGGTCATGAGTTCAAGCGAGTCACCTTGACTGATGACATCTGAGAAAAAATATCTTATGGCATCTGCGATTTTAGTATTGTATTCCGTGGATTGAAAGAGAAGGTAAAAGGTTCTGGATACATCGGGATCCATTTCCCTCAGTTCTTCTTTCCTTGTGACCTGGTTTCTATCGGTCAAGTAAAGAGCCTTGATTTTTTGTTTTATCCCATCTTCATATATTTCAAAATCATCTATCTTGAGGTCAGCTAAGAATTCATCTCCATCAAATACCCGAACCGAAACCGCAATGCTTTTCTCTTGAGTTTCAAGAGATTCTTGAGCGGGAAGAATATAAGTGCTGATGAGAAATATGCATAGGATTAATATTAATCTTTTCATATAAATTCCTCCTTACCTTTAGTAACAGCAAATTATATGCCAACTTTTATTAGAGGATATGATAATTTCTTTTACGAATAGCTGTCCTCTTTTTATGTCATATGTATCACAATAATTCTAATATTATATATACCTTAATACAACAAAAAAAGTTGCTTTTATTGTCCATGTTGTTTATATTATTTATCTCAAGGGGTTAGATTATTGAGGCCCTGAATTTAAGGGAAAACCATTAATAGTAGTATAATATATCACTCAAAGGACAGATTGATGATGGAAAAGGATAAAAGACGGGAAAAAAGAAAGCAGGAAAAACAAGAGGTCGAGGTGGAAGTTCTGGAGATGTCCTCTTCTGGAAAGCGCTCTAAAGCGGAAAAATTCACAGCTGTTACGGAAAATCTCTCGTTGAATGGAGTAAGGATAAAATGCCCTAGATATTATCCTGTAAATACTGTGTTGAAAATAAAACTTCCACTGTTAAAGAGGAACCCGGTTTTTTTGCGCGGAAAGATACGGTGGGTAGAAAATATTAAAAAGGAAAAGAATTTTGGTATAGGGATTGAATTCATAGACACTCTTCCCGCTGAATTTATTACTCTGATGGAACACTTATACGGTGCTTCTAAGACATCCTAGAAAAGCTCTTCTAAAATAGGGATCCGTCCGTTTCTTTTTTAGTACCCTTGTCTGCTAAGTTTTTGTTGCCTTTTATTCCGATGGGGCAGTGAACCGGTTTCAAGCAAAATATCAATATGGTAATATAAATAAACTGGATGAGGAACAAGGCGAGGTTTTTGAAAGAGAGGTCAATATGGAATATAAATTATTAGGAAGAACCGGAATCAAGGTATCCCAATTGTGTTTTGGGACCATGTCTTTTGGGAAAGAAGCAGATGCGGGTATGGCAGAGAAGATGTTTGGCTTTTGCCGGGATAAAGGGATTAATTTTTTTGACTGTGCTGATGTGTATAATGAGGGAGAAGCGGAAAAAATACTTGGCAGGCTTACCAAAGGATGCAGGGAAGAGGTGGTGATAACAAGCAAGGTCTATTTTCCCACTGGAAAAGATGTGAATTCCAGGGGAGCTGCGCGATACCATATAATGAATGCCGTCGAATCCAGTTTAAAACGCCTTCAGACTGATAGAATAGATATTTATTATATTCACAGGTTCGATGATGTAACTCCAGTGGAAGAAACTTTAAGAGTTCTTGACGACCTTGTGACTCAGGGAAAAATTCTGTATCCGGGAGCGAGTAATTTTGCTGCCTGGCAGGTGGCAAAAGCCCTGGGAGAGGCAGAGAAAAAAGGATGGTCTCCTTTTTACTGTATACAGCCAATGTACAATCTTGTTAAGCGACAGGCGGAAGTGGAAATTTTTCCCCAGGCCCAGGCCGAAGGACTGGGAGTGGTCCCGTACAGTCCATTGGGAGGAGGGCTTTTAACAGGAAAATATGGAGTGGGCAGGAAACCGAATTCAGGGAGGCTGATCACGAACAAGATGTATGCGACCCGGTACGGTTTTGACTGGATGTACAAAGCAGCGGAAGATTTCACAAAATTTGCACAAAGCAGGGGATTCTCTCCTGCAGCTCTGGCTGTTGCTTGGGTAGCAAGCCATCCTGCAGTGACATGTCCGATTATTGGAGCAAGAGACATCCTTCAGCTTAAAGATTCTGTTGATTCGATCCAGATCAAAATGACATCAGAGCTTAGAAAGCGGATATCTTCACTTACTCCTGAACCTCCCCTTGCCACGGACCGAAATGAAGAAAAGACCAAATATAATTATGGAACACGCTGAGCTTTCGCCGTTTTTTGTTTCACTCAGTTTTATGGTATAAGAAAGAGCAAGGGAGTGGTTCAGTGAAAAAAAATCTTATTTTAATATTAGTCCTGTCCGGACTTGTTCTGTCTTTTACCTGCTGCGGCGGAAAGGGAGAGTCTGATTCTGTGTTGTCCGGGACAAAAAGAGCTGTCTCCAAAGATGGCATTGATATCTTTTATAAGTTAAGTGGAGTGGGCAATTACACTTTGGTTTTTGTGCATGAGTGGTGCAATGATATGACATACTGGGAGCATCAAATACCGGCCTTTTCTTCAGGATATAAGGTTCTTGTTTTGGACCTTGCCGGTCACGGGCTTTCTGGAGCGGAGAGGAAGTCCTGGACCATGGAAGCCTTCGGAAATGATGTTGTATCCGTTATTGAAAAAGAAGGATTGAAAAATATCATTCTTGTCGGTCATGGAATGGGAGGAGCTGTTATACTGGAAACAGCAAGGAAAATTCCCGATAGAGTGATAGGTCTGGTTGGTGTTGATACATTTAAGGATTATTACATGCGAAGCTATAGTGAGGAACAGATTGATTTTTTTATCAAGCCGTGGCGGGAGGATTTTAAGAAAAGAATGAGAGAATATGCTGTGGAAACTTTTTTTTATAATGATATGGATCAGGAAATCATGAAAAGAATTCTCCTCGATATGATGAATGCTCCTCCGGACAGTTCTTTGAATATGTTCGAACACCTTCTCAGATATGACGGTTCCCCGGCATTCAGGGATATTAAGGTTCCCATACGCTGCATAAATTCAAAAATGCGTGACTCATCCTATGATATTGCAGCTGAAAATGCCTTCTCATTTGACTGGATATATCAGTCAGGAGCAGGCCATTTTCCGATGCTGGAGAATCCGGATTTTTTTAATCGCTTACTCGCCGGAATATTTGAAGACATTATATTGGATCTTTATAAAAGATAGAACAAAGAACTTACTTATATAAATCTCTATAAAACCAAAGAGCTGGGATTAAGGAATCTGGACAAATAAACAGGCTGTGTTTGTTTACTGCTTGACCTAAAGAAGGCAATATTTTATAAAGGATAAATACATAAGCAGGAAAAGAGATGGTATTAGATAAAAAGGCTTTAAAAGGGAAGAGAATAGACTGTAATGATTATTCTATATCCGATTTTGCAGATTTTAAGAGTGATGACCTCTTTGAAGCGGCTGAGTATTTCTGGGAGTATGTCGATGATGCGGTAAAAAAAAAGTATATGGTCTATGTTCAGCCCATGATGTCCGGACCGCGCACCGAATTGGAAGTTTATGACCGGAACACCCAATCTGTGAGGAAGTTCCTCAATTTCTGTTCCTACAATTACCTCGGATATTCCTTTCACCCGGACGTCATAAAAGCAGTCAAAGAAGCTCTGGATGAGTTTGGGACCGGTGCTGTTTCAGCCCCACTTTTGAGTGGTTATTCTGAACCAATAAGCCGGCTGGAAGAAGAGATCAGCCGTCTTAAATCAAAAGAACTATCAGTGGTGTTCCCAACAGGATACAGCACAAACGTAGGGATACTATCATGCATTCTGAAACCTGGTGATGTGGCTGTTCTGGACATTTTGTCTCATGCTTCCATTTATGATGGAGTTAGAATGGCCGGAGCGGACATTAAAGTCTTTTCTCATAACAATCCATCTCACCTGGAAAGGGTCCTGAAAAAAACAAACAAAAAACGTGTGCTGGTCTGTGTAGAGGGAGTTTACAGTATGGATGGAGACCTGGCGAATTTGCGGGAAATAGTCCCCATATGTAAGAAGTACGGAGCCAAATTACTGGTGGATGAAGCACATGCGACCTTGGTTTTTGGAGAAAAAGGCGGAGGTGTGGCTGAACATTTCGGAGTCGAGGATGAAATCGATATTTCTATAGGGACGTTCAGTAAATCTTTCGGTGCTATTGGGGGATTTGCCTCAGGAAACAAGAAGCTTATGACCTATCTGAGAATGTATTCGAGGTCCTATGTTTTCTCCTGCGCTATGGCGCCCCATACAGCCGTAGGGATATTAAAGGTGCTTGAGGTATTCAGAAAGGATCCGTCTGAGAGGGAAAAGCTGTGGAGGAATACCCGCTATATGCACAAGAAGCTTGAGGAAGCCGGACTTGATATTGGGAACACGAAGTCCCAGGTGATTCCTGTTATGGCCGGAAGCGATCTGAGGTTAAGAGAGATAAGCAAGAGGATCCAGCAGAGAGGTTTGTATACAGGGGTTGTGACATATCCGGCTGTATCCAAAAATAAAACCCGGCTGAGATTGTCTGTTTCATCCAAACATACAAAAAAACAGATGGATCAGTGTGTTGAAACTCTGAAGCAGGTCTTCGATGAGCTGAAGGATTGAATGTTCAACTGGATATGTCCGTAAGATAATGAAAAAAATTCCATGGAAACACACATGTCCGGCTGTATTAATTTTCTTGCTCGTCTCCTGTGCTTCGGTGCCGCTCGAAAACAGAGGAAAGGTAGGAGGCCCTGATTTTGACGACTTGGTAAGTTCGGTCTCAAGCCAGAAGCTGCTGGATTATGCGGAAGAACTTTCTTCAGAGAAATATGCTGGAAGACTGTCGGGGACTCAGGAATATAAAAGAGCCGCTGAATGGGTTGCCTCTTTTTTCAGGAAATGGGATATCTCTCCGGCAGGCGAAAAAGACACTTACCTTCAATCCTTCCCCAATCCTTACACAAAGGTCTTTGAGGGAGGGGAGCTGGCTTATCATTACGACCGAGGAGATCTGAACAGAAAAAAGTATTATGAGTATGAGACAGACTACTATCCCGATTGCGATTCAGGGTCAGGGGCTGTGACCGCAGAGGTCGTGTATGTGGGATACGGAATTTACGCGCCGGAGCTGGATTATAATGACTATGAGGGCGTGGATGTCCATGGGAAAATAGTATTCATAGAGCCTGGAATACCCGTATCCCCAAATGGAAATCCGGAATTATTTAAAAAGTGGAGTCATTATTCACTCGATCCCTATAAAGCAAAAATAGCCGTTGCCCAGGGAGCCAAAGCCATGCTTTATAATGACCTAAAAATCGGTCCTTATATGGATTATATAGAGGGGTTTCTTGTCTCTCATGTCGGGGATTCCGTAGCCGAAGATGTTTTCTCAGGTATCGCATTCTCGCCAGAGGAGGCAAGGGAAGAGATACGAAAAAATTTAACCCCCTTTTCTTTTGAAACAGGAAAGATTTTTACAATGGAGAATCTGACCGAGCACTATTCTAGAGGGACCGGATATAATGTCTTGGGTTTTCTCCGGGGAGAAGATCCCGACCATAATGACGAAGTCATAATCATAGGAGCCCACCTGGATCATTTGGGCCTCTGCAGTGAAATAATGCCAGGGGCCGATGATAACGCTTCTGGGGTGGCTGTGCTGCTGGGAGCGGCAGAGGCCCTCTCAAAAAATCCCGCCGGAATGGGACGCTCTGTGCTGTTTATCGGATTTGGTGCTAAAGAAAAGAGCCTTATGGGATCAAAGGAGTATTTGAAGGATCCCCTGTTTCCTGCAGAGAAAACAGTCCTGTTTATAAACATTGATAGGGTTGGGATCGGAAACGGGTTAAAGGTCTTTGGCGCCGAGGATTTTCCAGGTCTATGGAAAGTTATAAGCAAATCAAACAAAAAAAATGTGAGAATGAGCTTGATTCCGGAACCATTTGACTCTCCGGACTTGGAGAATTCGGATGCGGATTCCTTTCTAAAAAAAAAGATACCTTCATTATCCTTTAGGTCGGATAAAGTTCCTGACACCATTTACACGACCAGAGACACTCCGGATAAATTGAATCCCGATCTCATGAGGGACCTCTCCCATCTTCTTACTTATGTCACTATGGAACTGGCCAACTCAAAGAGATGAAAATCACATGTGGCTGAAGCGATTTTAAAGATTTAGCCTTCGGAAAGCATGTATTTGATCCTGGTTATTCACGAGTCGAGGTTGCTGCAGATGCGAGGCGCAGGGTATGAAGCTGTGGTCCTTCACCGCGAATGCCCTGCAACGAAGCAGATGCTGTAAGATCGGCTCGCCCGAAGAGTAAAATATGTATGCATAAAATCAAAATCATTACACGAACTAATGGAATGATCATGTTCTTAATGAAGCAAGAATGCTAAGAGGGTCGATCATGGTAAATGTGTATGGAAACGCATACATATTTTATGAATGACCA
>CAYWDH010000068.1:0-11752 GCA_964456985.1 uncultured Eubacteriales bacterium | reverse complement strand
ATCTTGGACTATTCACAAGTCGAGGTTGCTGCAGATGCGAGGCACAGCGTGCAAAGCTGTGGTCCTTCACCGCGGGTATCCTGTAACAAAGCAGATGCAGTGAGAGGGGCTCGCCTGAAAAGAAAACAAAAAGACGAACATCGCCATTTTTGCTATGAATAGGTCAGGCTAAATAGTATGACGAAAAAGAAAGATCCTTCTGTATTTAAAAAAACAACCCTTGAAGAAGAAAAAGAATTCAGAGGAAAAATCGTCGAGGAGCATCGCCCCTGGGGTAAATTCCGTTCTTTTCCGCACAAAAAGGCCGGAAGCATCAAGCTGATTACAGTAAATCCAAACGAGTCACTGTCCCTTCAGTACCACAACCAGAGAAGTGAATTTTGGGTGGCTCTGGATAAAGGCCTGGAGGTCACAGTAGGGGAAAAAGTATGGCAGCCCCAAAAAAACGAGGAAATATTTATCCCTCAAAAAGCACCGCATAGAGTACGGAATATTGGAAAAAGCCCCGCAAGAATCATGGAAATCTGGATAGGAAGCTCGAATGAAGACGACATTGTCAGACTCAAGGACATCTACGGAAGGACCACATAAATCTAAAAAGCTGTCTGTTCTGAAACATAAAACAAAAGGACCTGGGCCCTTTTAGGAAGCCTCTGTGGCAAGAAGAGCCTTCGGGTGTTTGGATAAAACACTTTCTAAGAAATGTTCCTCTACTTCCCGTGCTGTTTTGAGAGCCAGAGCTTTTTCAACAATCATTTGCGCGCTCTTATATTCAACTGACCTCAGAGTCTTTTTAATCTTTGGTATAAAGATTGGATTCATACTGAACCTTTTCAGCCCAAGCCCTAATAAAGCCAATGATGAAAGTGGATCTGCGGCCATTTCACCGCATACAGTCACCTCTTTTTTCTCTTTTTTTGCGCTGTCAATAATAAATTTCAATAGCCTCAATACGGAAGGATGCAGTGGTTTAAACAAATAGGAAACCAGCTCATTTGATCTGTCAACAGCCAGATAATACTGAATAAGGTCATTGGTTCCTATACTGATATAATCGACTTCCTTGACCAGACTGTCGGAGACAGCAGCTGCGGCAGGGACTTCAATCATTATACCTAAAGGTATATTTTCATCATATTCATACTTCTGAGTTCTCAGCTCTTCTTTGGTCTCTTCGATAATCAATTTTGCCTCCTCGATCTCCTCAAGGCCCGTTATCATGGGAAGCATAATGCGGACATTTTTATTTAGAGCGCTAGCCCGTAATATGGCTCTCAACTGGATCCTAAAATGCTTTCTTTCCCTTAAGGATAACCGGAAACCTCTGAGTCCCAATGCGGGATTTGGCTCTTTCTCAATGCTTAATTGAGGAAATTTCTTCTCTCCTCCGATATCAATCGTCCTTATGTAGACAGGCTTCTTGCCGGCATTCTTCGCAACCTGAGAATAGACCTGGTAATGGTCTTTCTCAGAGGGAAGTTCCTTTCTCTGGAAAAAAATAAACTCTGTTCTGAACAGCCCCACTCCCTCTGCCCCCATAGAAAAGGCAAGGTTTACTTCTTCAGGAAGCTCAATATTGGCAAAAGGAAAAAATCTGACTCCATCAAGAGTCCTGGATTCCAGTTTTGCTGTCTTCTTAAGTTCTCTCACATAGCTGTCATATTTTTTTTGCTTGCTGTCAAACTCCCGTCTTATAGCAAGCGGAGGATTGATGATCACTTCACCGTTTGTTCCATCCACTATAAGTGTATCCCCGTCTTTGACTTTCCGTGTGATTTGGCTTAATCCCATTACAGCCGGAATGTTTAAAGAGCGTGCCAGAATAGCTGTATGAGAAGTGGTGCCGCCGATATCAAGGGCGACAGCAAGGACATTCCCCTTACTCAATCTCGAAGCGGCTTCTGAAGGAAGCAGGTCATGGGCCACTAGTATTTTCTCTTTTCCATCATCCTTCTTTAAGTTCTTATCTGATTCAAGATTTAAGTAGATTTTAGAAAGAACATCTTTAAGATCATATTCACGCTGCTTAAAATATTCGTCTTTAATGGATTCGAACATTTTGGAATATTCTTCAAATACTTTTGAAATAGCTCTTTCAGCTCTGGTTTTCTCCTTTTTAATAATCTTCTTTATTCTGGAGATAAGATGATCGTCCTGAAGGATTAAAAGGTGCGCTTCAAAAATAAAAGAGTGGTCAGATCCAACTTTTTTCCCTATTTCCTCTTTTAGTTTCTTGAGTTGTTTCCCTGTTCTCTGGATGGCAACGTCCAGTCTCTTCAGTTCCCTCTCTATATGTTCCTTTTTAATACCGTTCTTTCTTGATGTAAAGACAATCCTTTCGGATAAAAGGACTTCTCCCACTGCAATACCCGGGGATACTCCTGTTCCTCTTATCCTAAAATATTCCATCAGAGATCACTCTTCCTCGTTAAATTTACCATCAATCAACTCACTGAGAGCCTGTAGAGCCATTTCTTCATCTTTTCCTGAAACATTTAACTGTATTTCCGAACCCTGGACAGCTGCGAGGGTGAGAATACCCAAAACACTTTTCCCATCAACCTCACTCCCGTCCTTTATTATTTTTATAGAAGAAGCAAACCTGTTAGCCATATTGACAAATTTGACAGCAGCTCTTGCATGCAGTCCTAACTTGTTCTTTATTTCTAATTTTTTTTTGATCATGGACCCAAGTTAAAATAAAGATTAACTTTTTGTTTTAAGAAGTGCGCTGGCAAGATGTATATTCTTTTTTCCTTGTTCAACGACTTTCCTTGCAACATCCCCTAAATTATAGCTCCTCTGCAAAGAGACAAATTTTATGAGCATGGGCAGATTGACTCCTGTTATTATCTCTACCTGACCGTTTTGCAAAAAACTAAAACTCAGATTTGAAGGTGTGCCGCCAAACATATCAGTAAAAATAAGTACTCCATTTTTTTGGTCGACCCTTTTGATACTTTCATTAATTTTTTTCTTTGACTCTTCAACATCATCATACCAGCCGATTGAAATAGCCTCTATGTTAACAGCCTCTCCTAGAATGATTGTGAGTGCATTAAGGAGTTCTTCAGCCAATTTGCCGTGAGAAACAATAACACCGCCGATCATTTCATTTTCCCTATATACAGAAAAGTTTTAAATATTCCAATAACCAAAACTTATTTATCTTTTTTGCACTCATCTGTCTCACCGATAAACCATTTTATCACGTATAAACAAATACATTAAGCTATTTATATCGCACTAAGAGTTTCAATCTTAAATCCTACCTGAATATATCACGATGCGTGATTTGAACGCTATATTTTTTTACTTCCAAATGTTCCTTCAGCCACTCTGCTACTGCAACGGACCGGTGTTTTCCGCCAGTACATCCGATAGCAATGGTCAAATAACTCTTTCCCTCATCTATAAAATAGGGAAGTTGAAAATCAATGAATCCGAAGAGATATTTGATATATTTTTTTGTTATTTCAGAGTTATAGATATAGTCTGAGACTTTTTTTTCCTGACCTGTCTTATTTCTTAATCGATCTATATAATGAGGATTTGGTAAAAATCTTGTATCAAAAATAAGGTCAGAATCCAGAGGAACTCCAAATTTATATCCAAAACTAACCAGCATTATCTGGATCCGGTATTCATTTTTTTTAAAAAACCTATCAGATATCAATTTTTTTAAATCAGAGATACCCGTCTTAGAAGTGTCAATGACTTCGTCAGAAAGATTTTTTATTTTCGCAAGTTTTTCTCTTTCCAGCTGTATATTCTGAATGACCGTTCCCTGGCCTGTTAAAGGATGAGGCCGTCTGCTTTCACTGAATCTTTTAATAATGGTCTCATCTGAGGCCTCCATGAATATCACACAGGGAGAAAGCTTTTTCCGGATTCTTTCCAGAATCTCAGGGAACTCTGTAACAAATCCAGCCTCCCTTATATCAATCACAAACGCCACTTTATCTATCTGAAACTCTCTCTTTTTCCATAAGTCTACAAAATTAGGGATCAGCTTGGCAGGGATGTTATCCATACAATAATATCCTAGATCCTCAAAAAAACGGCTGGCTGTTGTTTTTCCAGAACCTGAAAGTCCTGTGATAATCAGAAAATTATAATCTGTCAATTTATTTATCTCTTTTTCCTTCTTTTAAGGCGATGTCCCTTTCCAGTTTGTACATAATCTCCTTTGGGGCATGGTACCCTTTTTCTTTCAGTAACTGCACTTTACAGGCTACTTCTATCAAAGTAGCGATATTCCTCCCCGGAGCAACCGGGATGATTATCTGAGGGATTTTGATTCCTAACAGTTCGTGTTTTTCCTGGGATTCCAGACCAAGGCGGTCATATTCTTTGTCCTGCTCCCAGTTTTTTAAGTTTATAACCAAATCTATCTTTGAGCGTTTACAGATGGCCTTGGATCCGAAAATCTGTTTAATATTGATAATTCCAAGCCCTCTTATCTCCATAAAATAACGGCTTAAAGAAGGTGAGGTCCCTATGAGTTTGTCATCCGAGATTTTCTTTATATTTGTTACATCATCAGAGACAAAACGCCATCCCCTTGATATCAACTCTAAAGCGCTCTCGCTTTTTCCGATTCCACTGTCCCCCTTGATCAAGACACCTAGCCCGTTTATCAGGAGCATCCCTCCTGAAATCACTTTCTGGTTCAAATCTTCTTCTTCGACAGAAGAATTTTTATCAGCCTTCCTCATCTATATGATCCTCTTCATCCTGGATAACCGTTAAAACCTCACTTATATTTTTAGCATTAATTATCTTTTTGATAAGATTTTTTGACTTACGTATAAGATGGGCAATAGCTGCTAAAGCTTGTAAATTGACACTCGGATTGTCCGGGGATGAAACAACCAGAAAAAATATGAATGATGGCTTGTTATCCTGAGAATGGAAATCAACTCCCTTCCTGGAGATTCCAAGAAGTACGGTTAAATCTTTTGCAGATTTTATCTTGCAGTGCGGAATGGCAAATCCCTCGCCGATAGCAGTGCTTCCGAGCTCCTCTCTTTGTATCAGCCGTTCATAAAGGTCTTTCTCTTTTATTTCCTTCTTTCTCTCCTTTAAAAAAGAGACCACTTCCCTTATGACTCCGTTACGATCATTGCTTTCCAAATCCAAAATGACCATATTGTTTGTTATTAAATTGCTTACTTTCAATTTTATCTCTCTATTTCATTCAAGTTCGATCAGACCAAGATTTCCATCTTTCCTTTTATATAAGACCGCCCAATTTTGTTCCTCAAGGGTCCTGAAGACAAAGACATCTCTCTTTTTTGAGTCAAACAACAGGGCTGCTTCGTCTATTGACATTGGTTTTAATGTGTAATCATCATCTTTTATAATCCTCCTGCCTTTATTCTCCAATTCTCCCTCAGCCACAAAGGTTTCGGATTCTTTCTTTATTCTCCTTTTTCGGTGTCTCATTTTATCTTTTTCTTTTTTTATCTGCCTCTCAATATTATCAAAAGCAAGTCCCAGTGAAGAAATCATATCCCTGGTCTCCTCAGCGGCATTTAAATTGAAGCCTTTTGAAGAAATATTGATCTCCACTTTATGGCGGTATTTTTCTACTGACAATATAATATCCACCTCTGCTGGTGAACTGATCAACTTCTCCGTACTTTTAATCCTCTTTTTACAAAACTCTCTTATTTCAGCGGTAATGTTTGTCTGTCTGCCCGTATAATTAATGTTTATCATGACTCCTCCATCAAATATTTTCTCTTTCTAATATGAGAGGGCGGAATTTTTAATTGTTTCCTGTATTTTGCCACTGTTCGCCGTGCTATATTAAAACTCTCTTTTGCCAGGACATCGCTTATTTCGACATCACTCAATGGATTCTTTCTGTCTTCGCTCTCCACCAATTTTTTTATCTTCTCCTTTATCCTCAAGGTGGAAACCTCTTCACCTGAATCTCTGGAAAGGGCTTTATGAAAGAAATATTTCAAAGGAAACACTCCTCGAGGTGTCATTATATGTTTGTTTGCTACAACGCGTCCAACAGTGGATTCATGCACTCCGATCTCCTGGGCCAATTCAATCAAAGTCAATGGTTTTATATAATCCAGTCCTTTTTCTATAAAATCCTTCTGCTTTTCTAAAATAAAATTTGCCACTTTATGAATGGTGTTGTTTCTCTGGTCAAGACTCCGTAAGAACCAGAAGGCCTTTTTCAATTTAGACTTTAAGAACTCATAAGCTTCAGGGTTGTCCTTTGACGCGCGAGCAATAAGTTTTCTATAAAATTTATTTATCCTAAGGTTTGGAAGCCCCTCATTGTTAACTTTTATAGCGTACCTGTCATCCGCCTTTTCAACAATAATATCGGGTATAATGTAATCCGTTTTTTCCTGAGTATATTTTCTTCCAGGCTTAGGATTTAATCTCTTGATTTCTTCAATGATCTCTCTTACTTCAGAGAGAGAAATACCACAATTTTTGGATACTTCTTCATAACGGGATTCTTCCAAAAGGTCAAGATGATTTTCAATGATATCTCTGAGATTTTTATTTTCAATTTCCAGATAATCCAATTGAGCCAAAAGCGCCTCTTTGAGAGAAAGGCTCCCCACTCCAACAGGGTCAAAGCTCATTATTTTCTTTCTCACCTGCTCGATCTTATCCAAAGGAGCTTCAACAGATTTTGAAATATCCTGCAAAGAGGTCGCCAAATACCCGTCTTCATCTATGTTTCCTATGATATATTGAGCTATTTCCTTTTCCCTTTTTGAAAAAAAGGTCATATTGGCCTGCCAGTCGAGACGTTCCCAGAGAGAAGGAGCCTTTGTAACAAAATTTTCATAACCAGGGGATTCTTTTTTCTCCATAGAAAAGGAATTGAACCTGTTGTCAAAGTACTGCTCATACATAGCTTCAAATTCCTTGTCATCTCCTTCCTCCAAAGAATCGCCCTTTTCCTCTGAGACTGGTTCCTGCTCTTTATTTTTCTGGTCTTCCCGGTCTTCTTTCTGTGTCTCTTCTTTTATCTCAAGCAAAGGATTTTCGCTTAGTTCTGCATCTATAACCTCAATGATCTCCAGATTTGTCAGTGGAAGAAGCTTAATGGCCTGCTGCAAAGCAGGGGCAAGGACTATTTTTTGAACCTGCTTTTGATGTAACTGCTGTTTCAAAGCCATATTTTTTCCTTAATTTTGAACTCCAGAAATCATTCCAGTCTGAACTCTTCCCCCAAATAAGATGATTTTACTAGTTTTGAGTGAACCACCTCTTCAGGAGTCCCTTTGATCAATATCTTTCCTTTGTCCATAATATAAGCCCGGTCTGTAATTTTTAGAGTTTCCCTGACACAGTGATCCGTAACCAACAGGCCGATTCCTCTCTCTTTGAGTGAAAAGATGATTTTCTGCAGGTCAAAAATAGCTAAAGGGTCTATTCCTGTAAAAGGTTCATCCAGAAGGATATAATCCGGATTGGTAGTCAGAGCCCTTGCAATTTCAAGCCTTCTCCTTTCTCCTCCGGATAGGGTTATGGCTTTTTCTTCCAAAAGACTCCCCAATCCGAATTCGTTCAATATGCTGATCACATCTGATTCGTTTAGAAGAGAAGAATCAGACAAGATCTCATTCACGGCTAAAAGATTATCTCCAACGCTTAACTTTCTGAAAGAGGATGGTTCCTGGGGAAGAAGGCACAATCCCTTCCGCGCTCTTAGATACATAGGAAAATCGGTTATATCTTCCCCATCCAAGTAGATCTTACCGGCATCCTGAGGAATATGGCCGAGAATCAATCCAAAGGTGGTTGTTTTTCCTGCACCATTTGGCCCCAGAAGACCGACAATCTCACCCCTACGGACTTTTATAGAAACATTATGCACGACTTTCTTTTTTCGATAGCTTTTTACCAGTCCTCTCGCTTCTAAGTAAGTATCCATCGTTCACTTCTTTATCACAGTTACTGATCTTTGGTCTCCTCTGTTTTCGACGATGATTCTATCATCGGCCATAATAAAAGTCAATTTGTCTCCATTCGTCCTTCCTCCGTTTTCTTCTATAAGAATCGGCTTTCCCGTCAGGACCATCTTTTCGTCTTCCAGAGTGTAAACAGCTTTCTCTCCTCTGGCTTCATACTCTCCTGTTTTAACTGTCACCGTATCCTTTGCAGTGATTACTTCTAACTCATTTTCACCCTCTTTCATGAGTATGGATATGGATTCTGCATTCAGAAGGATCTTTTCTGTATCCAAAGAACATTCCTGCATGTAGGAAATTTTATTGTCTTGAGGATTAAACTCCATAACATTCGAGGTGATTTTAATGTTTTTTTTCTCTCCTTTACTGTTTTCAAAACCAAAGATTGTTTGAACGCCCTTTACAGCCGTTAATTCCCCGCCTTCTTTTCCTATGATAAGCTCCTCCGTGTTCAGCATTTCCTGTTCCTGCCATAGTTTCACTTTTCCTTTAAATATAAAACGGTCTTGTTCAGTCAAATATCTCATTGTATCAGATGAAATGAACACAGGCTGAGAGCTGGAAAAGATTCCGATGCTTACTTTGCTGTTTTCAGAGGGGAGAAACACTCCTGTTATTTCTCCTTTTGCTTCAAGACTGCTTTCGTCCAAACCGCTGGATATCTCGTCAGCAGAGATCTCATACTCTCCTGAAGAAACTTCTGCCCTTTGGGTCTTCCAGCCAAAAACGGTCAGTGTCTCCTCTTGACTATCAAGTGAAAACTCATGCCCTTTGATCAATCTTATGTCATCTCCCTCGTTTTCCTCAACTATAACATTATCAGCGCCTGAAAACTCCTTCATTTCCCCATCTCTGCTGAAACCAACGGCAAACCTGTCTGACCGGATCCGACGGAAACCCATTCCTTCTTTGACCGCCTCAATCAAGCAGTTGCCTCTAGCCGCAATGCTCTGCGGGATGTCAAGGGATTTGAAAAATCTGATAAACACTCCCTCGGCCTCGGCTTTGTACTCCTGAACCTTAGGTCCGTCTTTGGATGAGGATTCCAAAAAAAGGTCTCCTCTGACACTTCCCTTTAAGTTCATGGATCTTAAAAAGTCCCTATCAGGTGGAAGATAAAACTCCATCCTTTCCGTATTGATAGAGTTTTGTCCTGCCTTAACCTTTACATGACCATCCATATAACCGTTCCCCCATTTCTGAGTATAAAACAGCTCATCTCCACTGACATGAATGACCTTAGAACCCTCATCATCCTGAATCAATTCCAGATCCACATTATCCTGAATCTTAATTTCCTTTTCTCTTTCCCAGCAGATCATGTTCTGCCCTCGCCCTTTGATCCTATCGGAAGAAAAAGACACCCCTTTGTCCGTAGTCATCACCCGCTCTTTGCTCTTATACTCAAGGTAAGAAGATTCAATCAAAAGGTCCTTAAACTGTATGACAGCATTTTCTTTGAGAACAAAGCGGCTTCCTTCTCTATCATGGAGGATCTCATTTCCTCTGAAAACAACATCTTCGCCTTCAGCGCGCTTTAAAAATCTTATCCATACATCTCCTTCAAGGTGGTAAAATCCGTCCTCACCTAGATACTGACGATCGGCTTTTGACTCAAGCACAGGCCTTCCCTTTTCATCCTCTAAATAAAGGACGTCTTCCCTCTGTTCGACTTTCTGTTCCTTCAATTCCTCATCGGACAGGGAAACATTTGCCTTTTGCCCGGACCTGGAAATAATATCTACTCCAATAACGACGATAACCATTACAAGCAACAATAAAGTCAGACGCTTGAACACTAAGGCGGATCTGATCTTCTTTGTTTTTGTTTTTTTTAGCATATGTTATCCATGTCTATTATAAAGCAATTTTCTATATCATAAAGATAAGACAGCATAATTCATCTTTTTTCTGACCTTATATCATGCAGAACGAAATTCAAACGCTTTTTTCCTAGATACTCATTGCTGCTTAAAGAGTAAACAATATCTGCCCGATCCCCTCGTTCAACACCCTCGACCCAGTCCTTTCTCCCCCAACCCATAGCTTCAAAAATCCTTTCGCCTTTTTTTACCATGAACTTGCCGTGCTTTCCTTTGAGAACCTGCGGCCTGGAAGCTATACTCACTTTTTCCGATAAAAACACGGGCTTGGGATTTCCGGCTCCATAGGGCTTGATCAGGTCGATCTCCTTTAAGAAAGAATTCGTTATTCCTCTAAAATCAATTTTCATGTCTATTTTGATTTTTCTTTTCAGATCTGTATCATTGATTTCTGAACTGGCATAATCGTTTATTTGCTTTCTAAAATCATCAAAATGGTTTTGCTGTATCTCGCATCCGACAGCTAGGGGATGCCCTCCGTAACTCGTACAAAGATGACTGGTGTTCCTCAGGCAGTTAATCAGAGAAAATTCTTTAATGCTTCTCCCTGAACCAAACGCTTTCCCGTTTTCATAGGAAAACAGCAGTACAGGCCTGTGGTATATATCTTTTAACCTGGAGGCGACAATGCCTATGACCCCTCTATGCCACTCCTTGCTTCCAAGAATGAGCAGTTTGTATTTTTTCTCCAGCTTGTTCTTTTCTATTTTTTCTACTGCCTGGTTGAATATGTTTATCTCAGCTTTCTGCCTTAGTGAGTTCAATTTATTCAGACGCAGAGCTATGTTTTCACTTTCTTTTTTATCCCTGACCCGAAAGAGGTCCACGGAAAGGTCCACCTTGCCTAACCTTCCTGCCGCATTGAGCCTTGGAGCGATCCTAAATCCCACATCCCCTGCAGTTACGTCTCGGTACTCAATCCCGCATATGGACAACAGATTCTTCAGGCCCGCATTGGATACGTCCCTCAAGCCTTCAAGACCATACCTGACGAAAAGCCTGTTTTCACCTCTTAATTTAGCCACATCAGCAATAGTGCCAATCGAAACGAGCTTCAGGTAATGAGAGAGAAGAGAGCCTTTGTTTCTTCTTTCCATAAGCGCCTGGATCAGTTTAAAAATCACGCCTATACCTGCTAGGTCCTTATCAGGATAGGAAGAATGGCTCATGGCAGGGTTGAGAACAGCCACTGCTTTAGGGATATCCGGTCCCGGCTGATGATGATCTGTAATGATCACATCCACACCATGAGCTCTTGCTTTCTCTGTAAAACCAACGGCTTTTATACCGCAGTCCACACTGACCATTAATTGGACTCTTCGTTCCAGCAACATCTTCATATGCTTGTCTTTAATCCCGTATCCGTCCTCTAACCTATCTGGTATAAAGTATCCGATACGGCCTCCTAAAGACTCAATCGCTTTCATAAAAACCACAACAGAAAGAATCCCATCCACATCATAGTCCCCGAAAACAAGCATTTTCTCCTTATCCTTTAATGCTTTTTCAATCCTGGAGACAGCTTCCTCCATTCCATCCATTTGATAAGGATCATTCAAATCGCTGAGATCGGAAAAGAGAAATTTTTTGGCCTCAGTTTTTGTTGTGATCCCCCTATTAAAAAGAATCTGAGCTGTTCCTAAGGAGAATCCCAGTTCTGAAGCCAGAAGGGAAACTCTTTTATCAGGTTCGGGCAGCAGCCATATGTTCTCATCCATTAAATTTCAATTTAACACAGTTAGCGCTCAAACTCCAAAGATTATTAACCTGACCTATTCATAAAAAAATGGCAATGATCATTTTTTTACCTTGCAGGCCGGCTGATATGAAATTCAGATATGGCCTGTGCTCCCTTCAGATTTTTAACGCCATTCTCCTTCATTTTTCTCGGCTCCTGCGTAACTCCCCCCG
>CAYWDH010000067.1:0-11887 GCA_964456985.1 uncultured Eubacteriales bacterium | reverse complement strand
CAAATGCCCTGCAACAATGCAGATGCTGTGAGATCGGCTCGCCTAAAAGGTAAAATACGGTTGCATAAAATCAAAATCATTACATGAAGTAACGGAAGAAGCATGTTCTTAATAAAGTGACATTGCTGAGAGAGTTGATCATGATAAAGGTGGTTGGAAACGCAACCATATTTTATGAATAACCAGGATGGTTAGTTGTCGAGTATGTAATACCAGGGATTGAGAGACTTCCCATTCAGGCGGACCTCATAATGAACATGGGGTCCTGTTGCTTTACCCGTCGCCCCAACTAATCCAATGGTATCCCCTCTTTTCACTCTTTGACCGGGCTTTACCAGATATTTACTGAGGTGACAATAGACGGTAACATAGCCTGTTTTCGGATGGCTTATCTTTATGGTCCTTCCCCCAATTTTATCATTTTTTGTCTGGATCACGATGCCGTCGGCTGTGGCCACAATAGGATTCCCGGTCTGAGTGGCGATGTCCACTCCCCGGTGGAACGTTCTTTTTCCCGTGAACTCATCATCCCTCCATCCATAGGGAGAAGACCAATAACCCTGAGTGGGCATGATGCTGGGAGTCTGGGCAAGTTCTAACTTTTGGTTCTCAAAATGATTATTCAGAACATCAAAATTTCTATCGATGCCGTCGGCTTTTTCCCCCAGTTCATCCAAACGGGTCAGGTCGTTCTGAGGTTCAGTGATGACCTGTTCCGGAATGTCACTGTTTCCGCCGATTCCGGGTTCTCCTTCAATCGGCTCTTCGGCCTTGAAACCCGCCATAACATTCAATTTTTTTGCGTATCCCTCTAAATCATGGATTTTTGCGTTCAGACTGTCTATGGATTCTTTATACTGGGCCAGTGTCACTCCCTGCTGCTCATAGTTAACCAGTAATCTTTTGTACTTCCTCCGTGTTCCGTTCATGAGAAAATAATCAATGACAAAAAACGTAAGAACGACAAAAACAAAGGCTGTGATCCCTGCTGTGATATGAATCGTCTTTTTAGAAAAAGAGTAGCTTCTCTGTTTTCCTTTGTTATGCGGTATAATGATTAAAGATAAATATTTTTTGTGCATCAGTCCCTCTTTGAGTACCAAAATAAATATCCAATGTCAAGATTATTTTCTTAATTCACCCCTTCTAGCTTACATTTTTCCTTATCCAGTCGGCTATTTTATCAGTTGGCGTACCAGGCAAAAACACCTCTGAAATCCCTATTTTCTTAAGTCCCGGTATATCTTTTTCAGGTATGATACCTCCGGCAATGACTTTTATTCCCTCTCCTCCCTGTTCTTTGAGCAGATTTATAATTTTAGGGAACAGAACATTATGGGCCCCGGAAAGTATGCTGAGGCCTATGACACTCACGTCCTCCTGAATGGCTGAACTTACGATTTCCTCCGGATTCCTTCTCAATCCTGTGTATATGACTTCAAATCCCGCGTCTCTCAGTGCCCTGCAGATCACTTTAGCGCCTCTGTCATGACCGTCTAATCCCGGTTTGGCTACCAGCACTCTTATCTTCTTATCCGGCATTTGATCCTCCTTGGTTTAATATGTTATGGGTTCCTGATACTTTCCATAAACCTCTGCCATTGTGTCCATAATCTCTCCCAATGTAGCGTATTCCCTGACACAGTCCAATATATAAGGCATAAGATTCTCTTCGTCTCCGGCTGCCTTTTTCAAATCCCTTAAAGTATTCTTTATTCTTGCGCTGTTTCGTGTCTTCTTTACTTGCTTTAGTCTCTGCAACTGGTGCTTTGCCACGCGTTCATCTATCTCCAGGAGCGGAATAGGTTCATGCCCGCTTTGGAAAGCATTGACTCCCACTATGATTTTCTCCTTTTTTTCCAATGCTTTCTGGTAATCATAGGAACTATCAACAACTTCTTTCTGGGGAAATCCCATTTCTATGGCTTTGACCATCCCACCCATGTCATCTATCTTTTTTATGTAATCCTCAGCTTCATCTTCCAATTCATTGGTCAGTTTTTCAATAGCATAAGATCCGCCTAAGGGATCGATCGTATTCGTCACTCCGCTCTCGTGAGCTATGATCTGCTGGGTCCTCAAAGCAATGGTCACAGCTTCTTCTGAAGGAAGAGCATAGGTCTCATCCAGAGAATTTGTATGGAGTGATTGAGTTCCCCCCAGAACAGCAGCCAATGCCTGGATAGCGACCCTGACAACATTATTATATGGCTGCTGTGCCATCAGGGACACTCCGGAAGTCTGGGTGTGAAACCTGAGAAGCCAGGAACGCTTGCTCTTAGCTCCGAACCTCTCCTTCATTATCTTTGCCCATAATCGCCTTGCTGCTCTGAATTTTGCGATCTCCTCCATAAAATCATTATGGGAATTGAAAAAAAAGGAAAGTCTCGGGGCAAAGTCATCGATCTTTAATCCTCTTTTTAAGGCCCATTCCACGTATTCGATCCCGTCTCTTATGGTAAAAGCTAATTCCTGTACAGCGGTTGAACCAGCCTCCCTGATGTGATAACCGGAAATAGATATGGTGTTCCATCTAGGCACTTCCTTAGAGCCGTATTCAAAAGTATCCACAATCAATTTCATGGACGGTTCAGGGGGAAAAATAAAGGTCTTCTGTGCGATGTACTCTTTGAGTATATCATTTTGAATCGTACCTGATATCACTTTAGAGGAAACTCTCTGTTTCTCAGCAACCGCTATATACATAGCCCAAAGAACAGCGGCCGGAGGATTAATAGTCATAGAAGTGGTGATCTTATCAAGAGGGATCCCTTTAAAAAGGATTTCCATGTCGGCCAGGGAATCAATGGCCACTCCGCACTTTCCTATCTCTCCTGTGGCCAGAGGATGATCTGAGTCCACTCCCATGAGCGTGGGAAGATGAAACGCAACACTCAATCCGGTCTGACCTTGTCTTAAAAGATATTTGTATCTTTTATTGGTATCTTCTGCGCTCCCGAATCCGGAAAACTGCCGCATAGTCCACAACCGGCCATGATACATTGTTGGATGAATCCCTCTTGTAAAAGGATATTCCCCTGGAAAGGATAGATCATCTCTATAATCAAAATCCTTTAGATCTTCTGGTGTATAAAGCTCTTTGATCTTCTTTCCGGAGATCGTCGTATGTGTTGTTTTCTCAGTACCTGACTTTTTTAATCCATGCAAATATTTATTTTTCTTCCAGCTTTCATAGTCTTTTTTCAATAGAAACCATCTCCTTTTTATCCTGAACTATTCATAAAAAATGGCGATGAGCATTTTTTTGTTCATCATCCAGGCTATTTAAACCAGTCATTCTTATCCACACAGAACAGCTCCCCCATTGACATTGAGAACCTCACCTGTTATGTGTCTTGCATAATCAGATACGAGAAAAAGTACAGGTCCGGCTATGTCTTCCGGAGGAGGTATTCTTTTCAATGGGATGCTTTCTCTGATTTTTTCTTTGAACTTCCTATCTTTGAACACTTCGGAACACATGTCTGTATCCACCCAACCAGGTGCCACACAGTTTACTCTTATTTTATCAGGAGCCAGCTCAACTGCAAGAGATTTTGTCAATGAAACCAAAGCGCCTTTGCTTGAAGCATAATGGGAATGGAAAGCTTCCCCTCTGACAGCAGCGGTGGAAGATATATTGACAATACAGCCCTGTCCGGCTTTTTTCATAATGGGTACAACAGAGTTTGTGACAAAAAAGACTCCATCCAGGTTAATTCTTATGGTCTCCCTCCAGACTTTATAGTCCATATGTCCCATTTCCCCGAATGTCCAGATCCCAGCATTGTTGATCAAAATATCCAGTCTTTCCCAGCTTTGGTTGATTTTTCCAACCATTGATTCAGCATCTTCTCTCTGAGACAGGTCTGCTTGAAATACCATACACTGTCTTTGCTTTTTTTCGATCTCTGCCTTCAATTCAAGGGCTGCTTGTCTATTCTTAAAATAATTCAAAGCGACATCTGCTCCGGCTTCCGCCAGCATCAACACCACAGCTCTTCCTATGCCTCTTGATCCTCCCGTGACAAGTGCTTTTTTATTCGTTAAACGAATCATGGTCAACCTCTCCTGTGCTCTAGCTCTTTGCTATATCCTTTTCATAATCTAAAGTCAGTTTTTTCATCTTATCAAATTGAAGATATTGATAGATCTCTTTCCGATGCGGTGTGATCTTTTTATTAAAAACAGTAAAATATTTATTCGGTTCAGGCAGCCGGCCCTCTAATGCTGTAACAGCTGCCAGTTCCGCTGAACCCAGATACACGCGCGAATCATCTCCCATACGATTGTCAAAGTTACGGGTTGAAGTGGATAAGACAGTTGATCCCGGGCGAACACGGGCTTGATTCCCCATACACAAGGAACATCCAGGAAGTTCGGTCCGAGCACCCATGCTTGAATACAAAGAATAATATCCTTCTTTTTTCAATTGGGTCCTGTCCATTTTGGTTGGGGGTGTCAACCAGACTCTGGTTTTGAGATAATTCTCTCCTTCAAAAACCTTTCCTGCCGCTCTAAAATGGCCGATATTAGTCATGCACGACCCAATGAATACTTCATCTATTCTGTCCCCTGCCACTTCTGAAAGCTTTTTAACATCATCAGGGTCATTCGGGCAGGCAAGAATAGGCTCTGTGATCTCTTTCAAGTCGATTTCAATCATTTCAGCAAATTTGCTATTCCGGTCCCTTTTGAGAAGCACGGGATGTTCAAGCCACCTTTGACAAGCTTTGATACGCTGTCTTAAAGCATCAGTATCCTGATAACCGTCTTCAATCATTTTTTCCATAAGAGCCACATTGCTCCTCAAGAATTCCTCGACCTTCTTTTCGCCAAGAGCAATGGTACCTCCGGCTGCAGAACGTTCAGCTGTGGCATCTGTTAGTTCAAAAGCCTGCTCTACTGTTATTTCCGGGAGACCTTCCATTTCCAGGATCCTGCCGTTAAAAATATTCTTCTTCCCCTCTTTAGCAACTGTCAGAAGTCCCTTTTTTATAGCAAAATAAGGGATCGAATTCACAACATCCCTTAAAGTGATCCCTGGATTTATTTCTCCTGAAAATTTAACCAGCACAGATTCGGGCATGTCTATTGGCATAAAACCTAAAGTTCCTGCAAAAGCAACCAGTCCGGAACCAGCGGGAAAACTGAGGCCTAATGGGAAACGGGTGTGGGAATCCCCTCCCGTACCCATGGTATCCGGGATAAGGAGTCGGTTGATCCACGAATGAATGATGCCATCACCCGGCCTGATAGAAAGGCCTTTTCTCTCAGTAATAAATTGTGCCAGAGATTTATGCATGTTGACATCAGCCAGCTTGGGATAGGCAGCTGTATGGCAAAAGGTCTGCAGAAAAAGGCCGGACTGAAACTTCATACAGGCCAGCTCCTTCAGCTCATCGGCTGTCATAGGACCAGTTGTATCCTGTGAACCAACAGTCATCATTTTCGGCTCTACCGAAGAGCCAGGAAGCACGCCGTCCTTTCCACAAGCCTTTCCGACTATCTTCTGCGCCAGTGAAAAACCCTGACCTTTCTTTGGCACTGGATTATCATGCTTCTGGAAAATATCTGAAGCGGCTAGGCCCAGCACTTTTCTGGCCTTGTTCGTCAAAGACCGTCCGATGATGAGAAACACCCTTCCGCCTGCTCTGTATTCGTCCTTTAAGGTCACAGGTTTTATTTTAAAGTCAGTTATTTTCCTCTCGTCTTCATCTGCTATCTCTCCGGATTCTGTATCCAGCGTTATGACCTGTCCGTCTTTTATCTTTGTGACATCACACATAATGGGAAGACCGCCGGAGTCTTCGACTGTGTTGAAAAATATGGGCGCTATCAAACCTCCGATGACAACTCCTTCCCTCCTTTTGTTCGGAACATAATCAATGTCCTCCCCTATATGCCACAAAAGAGAATTCGTAGCAGATTTGCGTGATGAACCGGTACCGACCACATCACCTACAAAGACAACCCTGTATCCTTCCATTCTGTGTTTCCTTATTCTTTCAATTCCTTCCGGAAACCTGGTTTCTCCCATGGAAAGGGCATGGAGAGGAATATCCGGCCGGTTCCAGGCATGTTTGGCAGGAGATAGGTCATCTGTATTGATCTCCCCATCGACTTTAAATACTTTTAAGGTCATTTTCTTTGGAAATTCGGGTTTTGATTTGAACCATTCTCCATCTGCCCACGAATGCAGGACTTGTTCAGCGACCTTATTTTTTTCCGCAAGTTTGACTATCAGATCAAAAGAATCATATATCAAGATGACCTTTTTTAACGCCTCACCAGCATCACGAGCAAGCTCGTCCTTTTCCAAAAGAGATATAAGGGGTTTGATATTATATCCTCCCAACATAGTTCCCAGTAAAAACACAGCTTTTTTCCTGTCAATGACCGGTGAAGACACACTTCCTTTGACTACCCGGTCCAACCATTCGGCTTTTATTTCAGCTGATGGATCTACACCCGGCGCAACCCGGTCAGAGAGAAGTTCAAAAAGTATCTTCTCTTTGTTCTTAGGGGGATTTTCCAGATTTTTACAGACTTCCCTGACCTGATGCGGATTTAAAGGAAGTGGAGGAATTCCTGATTCTCTTCTCTGCTTTTCATGATCAAAATAAGACTCTAACATAGCCCAAACTCCAGAAAATAATTTTGTTTGATTTATTTATAGACAGATAATATACCTGGATAATGAACGAGTCAAGACAGCAACATCATTGCAAAGAACGAATGAAAGTTCAAATTCTGACTTATGAAAACTTTTCTGTTCGATTTATTTGATTTTGCTTAAAAAAAATTATACTATTCTTTCTTATTTTGACTATCCACTATTTTATAAATAGTGCATAAAAAAACTCAATAAACGGAGGAAAAACATGGAGAGTGAATCTATTGAAAAAGCTAAAAGCGCATTCGGTCAAATCATAGAGGAACAGCTTCAAAGAGTTGAGGAAATGAAGAAACCTCAGGAATGGATTGACTATCAGAAAACCAAGCCCATTATTATAGGGGTCATAGGCGGAGATGGAATAGGCCCTTATATCGCTGAAGAATCGAGAAAAATCCTGGAATTCCTGCTTAAGGAAGAAATCAGCTCCGGCAAAGTCGAAATCAGAAACATTGAAGGCCTTACTATAGAAAACAGGGCAAGACAGATGAAATCTATTCCGGATGATGTGCTTGCAGATATAAAAAAATGCCATGTCACTCTTAAAGGCCCGACCACCACTCCAAGAAAAGGAGATGAGTGGCCCAATATCGAGAGCTGCAACGTTTCTATGCGGCGATATCTCGACCTTTTTGCCAATGTCAGACCGGTCCGGGTCCCTAAAGAAGGAATCGACTGGATGTTTTTCCGCGAAAATACAGAGGGTGCCTATATAATGGGAAGCAAAGGAATCAATGTCACGGATGACTTGGCCATCGACTTTAAAGTCATCACCTCCCAGGGTGCCGAAAGAATCATACGGTTAGCTTTTGAATATGCAAAGAAAAACAAAATTAACAAAGTCACTATCGTGACAAAAGCAAATGTGATAAAAACATCTGATGGCAAATTTCTGGATAAGGGCTATAAAATAGCCAAGGAATACCCGGAAATAGAATGTGATGACTGGTACATAGATATCATGACAGCCAAACTGGTTGACCCAAAGAGAAGGACTCAGTTTAAAGTACTTGTTCTTCCCAATCTCTATGGAGATATCCTTACTGACGAGGCTGCCGAATTTCAAGGAGGCGTGGGCACGGCAGGAAGTGCCAATATCGGGAAAAAATACGCTATGTTCGAAGCCATACATGGATCAGCACCTAGAATGGTCAGAGAAGGAAGAGCCAAATATGCGGATCCATGCAGCATGATCAGAGCTGCTGCCATGCTGATCGATCACATAGGATATTCTCACAGAGCTAAAAACCTTGAAATGGCTCTGGATATCTGCGGCAACTATGAAAAGAAACTTGTGATGACCGGTCGTGATACGGGCTGCACCGGAGCTGAATATGCTCAATACCTAATGGATACCATACAGGACCCCAACCTCAAGGAAAAATGGGAAAAGTATGTGCAGGAAGAGATCGAAAAAAAATAAATCCTGATCAAATATATTTTTAATATTTATAATCTAAAAGAATACATAAAGGAGGAATCAAATGAAAAAAAAGGTAAGTGTCATAGGAGCAGGTCATGTCGGTGAAATCACAGCTTTCAAAGTCGCTGAAAAAGAATTAGCCGAAGAGGTCGTTCTTCTTGACATCATTGAAGACATGCCCATAGGAAAAGGGCTGGACATCAGAGAAGGCGGTCCGGTCGGAAAATACGATGCGAAAATAATCGGAACAAACTCATACGAAGACACAGCCGATTCAGACATTATCGTTATAACAGCTGGAAAACCAAGAAAACCGGGCATGAGCCGTGACGAACTGGTCAATGCGAACTTTAACATCGTCAAACCAGTGACTGAAAATGTTGTGAAATACTCACCTAATGCTATCCTTATAGTGGTCTCGAATCCTCTGGATGCGATGGCTTATACCGCATTCAAAGTCAGTGGTTTCCCGAAAAACCGTGTGTTCGGTATGGCCGGTATTCTTGATGCCACCCGTTATAGAGCCTTCATTGCCATGGAAACAAATGTCTCTGTCGAAAGCATCCAGGCTCTTGTTCTCGGAGGCCATGGAGACACCATGGTGCCTATTGTCCGCTACACCACTCTCTCTGGCATCCCTGTAAGCCATTTCATTCCCAAAGAACGGCTTGATGAGATCGTCAAAAGAACGGCCGGAGGCGGCGGTGAGATCGTGAAATATCTTAAAACAGGAAGCGCTTATTATGCCCCTGCTCTGGCAATTACTGAAATGGTCGAATCAATCTCTAAAAACAAAAATAAAATTCTTCCCTGCGCAGCCTATCTGGAAGGTGAATACGGAATAAACGGCATTTATTTCGGAGTACCGGTCAAACTAGGAAAAAATGGAATAGAAGAAGTCATAGAAATCGAACTGACCGATGAAGAAAAAGAAGCCATAAAGAAATCAGAGAACGCTGTTCGAAACGTCATTGACCTTATAAAACTGTAAAAATGGCTGAACATCACATAAAAACCCCTGTTTCTGACGAAGTCATAGAGAAGCTGCACGCGGGTGACCAGGTGTTCATCACAGGTTCTTTGTATACAGGAAGAGATTCAGCACATAAAAAACTCATTGATCTAGTTGAAAAAGGGAAAAAACTCCCGATTGATATCAAAGGACAATTTATCTATTATGTGGGCCCGACTCCTGCTCGACCAGGCAAAAGCATCGGATCAGCAGGTCCTACAACAAGTTACAGAATGGATTCCTTTGCCCCCACTCTTTATAAACTCGGTTTAAAAGGAACCATTGGAAAAGGTGCCAGAAGCAAAGAAGTCAAAGATGTCCTACAAAAATACAAGGGAGTTTATCTGGCAGCTGTAGGAGGCGCCGGCGCTCTTATTTCAAAAAGCATAGAAAAAGCAGAAATTATCGCTTACCCGGAATTGGGACCCGAAGCCGTGAGAAAAGTCAAAGTCAGGGAATTTCCCTGCATTGTGATTAATGATATGTATGGCGGCGACCTTTACGAAGAAGGGAAAAAACAGTATCAGAGATAGACAGACAAAGCCACATCTCAAAAAGGAACAAATTCTTAGTAGATGCAGGCAGGAAGGGCGCAGCAGGGTTTGTCTGTATGGGTAAAAAATTTGAAATCAAAAGGTTGTAACAATGAAAATTCATGAATACCAAGCAAAAAAAATACTCAAAGAGTTCGGAGTAAAAATTCCAAAAGGAGAGGTGGCTGAAACACCTGAACAGGCTAAAGAAATCGCTCAAAAAATAGGCCCTAGAGTGGTTGTAAAAGCACAGATCCATGCTGGAGGAAGAGGAAAAGGGGGAGGAGTGAAACTTGCCGGTAATCCTGACGAAGCGAAAAAAATCACAGCAGAAATCATCGGGATGAATCTTGTCACCCACCAGACCGGACCTGAAGGCAAACAGGTTAAGCGCGTGCTCGTGGAAGAGGCTCTTGATATTGAAAAAGAGCTGTATATAGGGATCGTTATAGACAGGGCTCAGGAAGCACCTGTGGTCATGGCCTCGTCAGAGGGAGGTGTGGAAATAGAAAAAGTCGCCTCTGAAACACCGGAACTCATCTTTAAGGAGTATATCAACCCAGCCATCGGATTTCTGGGATTCCAAGCCAGAAAACTTGCCTTTAAACTGAGGCTCAAAGGAGATACGTTCAAACAGGCTGTAAAATTCTTTCTGGCTCTTTATAAGGCTTTCAGTATCTCCGATGCCTCTCTTGCGGAAATCAATCCCCTCCTCATAACCAAGCAGGGTGATGTGATCGCTCTGGACGCAAAGATGAACTTTGATGACAACGCACTGAAACGCCATCCGGACATATTGGGCATGCGCGATCTGGATGAAGAAGAACCGATAGAGGTGCAAGCTTCAAAATATAATTTGAATTACATCAAGCTGGATGGAAATGTGGGATGCATGGTCAACGGCGCGGGGCTGGCTATGGCAACAATGGACATCATTATGTACACAGGAGGAATGCCAGCAAATTTTCTCGATGTAGGCGGAGGTGTGTCCGAAGACGCTGTTAAAAACGCTTTTAAAATACTGGTCTCCGATAAAGAGGTAAAAGCCGCGCTCGTTAATATTTTCGGTGGTATTGTTAGATGTGATCTGGTGGCTAATGGAATTGTCAATGCAGCCAAAGAGCTGAATGTGAAAATCCCCATGGTGGTGAGATTAGAAGGCACAAATGTGGAAAAAGGAAAAAAAATACTTGAAGAATCAGGGCTTTCCTTTAAGGCGGCTTCAAGCATGAAAGAGGCGGCAGAATTGGTTGTTCCTCTTGCCAAACAATAACCAAGGAGGCGAATATGAGTATCTTAATAGATGAAAACACGAGGGTCGTTGTACAGGGAATCACTGGAAGCGAAGGAACGTTTCATACTCAAAAAATGCAGGAATACAAAACAAATGTAGTAGCCGGAGTGACGCCTGGAAAAGGAGGGAGCACTCATCTTGGAGTCCCTGTTTACAATACAGTTGAAGAAGCGGTCGAAGAGCAGGAAGCCAATGCGTCGGCCATATTTGTTCCTCCATTTTTTGCAGCTGATGCTGTAATGGAATCAGCAGACTCAGGAATCAATACCATTGTATGTATTACAGAAGGGATCCCTACTTTTGACATGATAAAAGTCAAACAATTTCTATCGGATAAGAACTGCCGTCTGATCGGTCCCAACACACCAGGAATCATATCTCCCGGTAAATGTAAGATTGGTATTATGCCCGGGCACATCCACACCAAAGGCTCTGTTGGTATTATATCCCGCTCCGGCACCCTGACTTACGAAGCTGTTCAACAGGTCTCTCTTCAGGGTTTCGGCCAATCAACAGCCGTTGGTATGGGAGGCGATCCCATAGTGGGACAAAAATTCGTTGACCTGCTCAAGCTTTTCAAAGAGGATGAGGAAACAGACGCTGTTATTCTCATAGGAGAGATAGGAGGAAGTGCAGAAGAGGAAGCTGCGGAATACATAAAAAAAGATTTCCCGAAACCGGTCGTTAGCTTTATTGCCGGTCAAACAGCGCCTCCGGGACGCCGCATGGGTCATGCCGGGGCTATTATTGCAGGAGGGAAAGGGACAGCTGAAGAAAAAATGGAAGCTCTTGAAGAAGCTGGTGTACTGGTCGCCAAATCACCGGCTCTAATCGGGGAAAAAGTCAAACAAGCTTTAGAAAAATAAGATTTCATTCAGGTATAGCTGTCGCTCACTAAAGATTTTTAACGCCATTCTCCTTCGTTTTTCTCGGCTCCTGCGTAACTCCC
>CAYWDH010000066.1:0-12652 GCA_964456985.1 uncultured Eubacteriales bacterium | reverse complement strand
GGAAAAAGCCGTGGAGGTCCTGCTTGAGGAACTCAAGAAGAATCCCAATAAAAAACCGGAAAAGCCCAAAGAGCCGGACCGTTCAAAGTGGAACAAGAAGATCAAAAAGGAAATGAGCTCATAATCCTTATTCATTTTGATCTCCATTTATTTAATCTTAGTAAGTTAGTATTATTATAAATTTGGGAAAAGCCAATCGAAACGTTTTTGCTGCCTGCAGGATTTGTTTCGTGCCCCTTTAAGGGGCAGAACAGATAGGAAAACACATGATAAGACCTGTCCTCTCTTCTCCTACGGATTCATCGCATGGTCGACGTTCTCCAAGTCAACGATGTTGATTGGTGAAAATATCTGACCTTCGATCTTCTCTTCCTTTATGAGGCTGCGAACGATCGTCCGTAACAGGATCCTGCCCATCTCCCTAGGGTTGGTGTTGAGTGTCGCCGTGAGTAATCCGTCCCTGATTGACTGAAGCGCATCCTTCGTCCCGTCTAGACCTATGATAAATATCTTGTTTAATTTTTTCATAGCCTTAGCTGCCTCAACAGCACCCAAAGCCATCTCGTCGTTTGCAGCAAAAATCGCGTCAAGATCTTTATATTGTTTCAGGAAGCGTGCGGCTGTCGTTCGAGCTTTATTCAGCATCCAATCGGCTCTTTCCGAGACGATGATACTTATCTTCGGATGTGCCTGCATCTCTTTCCTGAATCCGGCCATTCTCTGCTGGTTTGTCGGCTCCGGAAGCCCTTCCAGAACAGCAATCTTTCCTTTTCCTCTTAAAAGCCGCGCCATATATGCCCCTGCGGTCTTACCGGCTTCTCGCTGGTCGTATCCCACATAAGAACAGATTGCTGAATCACAGATTTTTTCAGGTACGTTAAAAAAGAAAACTGGGATCTTGGTTTTATGCAGAGTTTTCAGGTCTTGAACGGCCTGTTTGGACTGTGTGCAAACTGCCACTGCATCCGGCTTTTCGCTTGCGAATTGTAAAAATATTTGTTCCAGCATGTTATAATCGGATTCCTTTTCAGGGGCATGAACCAACAATTCGATGCTCTTGATTTCCTTAATAACATCTTCCATTCCTGCCTGAATATCCTTATAATACGAACTTGTGAAGGCTGGAGGACAAAATCCAACCTTGATGAGGTCTGAGGAACTGGCCAAAGACAGGCAGACTCTGTTACGCCCTTCAGACTTGGCTAAATACAGCGCTTGATCAGCCCTGTCGATTAAATCAGCCTTGGTCTTTGCATTGTTGGGATAGGTGGCTACGCCGGTGCTTACCGTCATCCGTAGCTTATCATGAGCGTCCTTGCCCTGGAATATGTGGGCCCAAACGTTTTTTCTAATGCGCTCCGCTACCAGCAATGCCTGGTCCTGGCTGGCATAAGGAAGGATTATAGCGAACTCCTCCCCTCCATATCGGGCAGAGATGTCATAAGCCCGAACGGTTTCCTTGATGATTCTCGCGATCTCTTTTAATACCATATCGCCTTGAGGATGGCTGTATTTGTCGTTGTAGTCCTTGAAGTGGTCGATGTCGATCATAAGAAGGGAGACCGGATAATCGAATCTCTGGGATCTCAACAATTCATTGGACAGGTTTTCCTGGAAATACCGATGGTTATAAAGCCCCGTTAAGCCGTCGAGATTGACAAAACCTGCAATTCTATATGCCTTCTCCTTATAGAATTTGTTTTCGATGAGGAGAACGAGCAGGGAAGCAATTGAATCCAATATTTTAAAGGATTTTCTGTTGAATTGACCTATGTTTCGGCAAAAAACCAGGGCTCCTATAATGCGGCCGGATTTGATAAGGTAATACAAGAAAATTGAGCTGATCCCATTTCTCCGGGCTTCTTTTTCCGTGAAGATTAGCACTGTTCCGTTGTTTTTAGCAGGAAGACGAGGCTCTTTTCCTTGGATTGCATAATCTGAGATATAGGGAAGGATTGAATCGAGGGACTGACGTTGCCTCTTTTTTAGGCCAAATTGCTCGATAAGCCGGTAAGAATGATCTTGTTCATCAAAATGAACTGCGGCGACAGCATCAGACTGCAGTGCTGGCTGAATCAATCGGAGGGTCTTTTCCAATCCTTTATCCTGTTCCTCCGTGGAAGAAATCAGGCTTAAGAGCTCCCTCTTTAAGAGCTCGTTTTTTTGCTTCGTAGAGGGTCCTCTTTGTGCCAAAACTTTCCCCATTCCTAAATAATACTATCTGTGAATATATATTTGTCAAGAAGAGAAACGAATCACTTGAGAGAGCAGCTTGCTTTTTTACTTAATTTTTTTGGATCATATGGATTGACTCTTGAGAATCCTTGAATTGTGATATATATTAGAGCCAAAAAATGAGGTTTTCTTTTTCCAGACTCACTTCCCGGATGGACAATCTTTATGAATTTGACCGGGAGCCTGTGACCCCGGACCGGTTTCAGAGCGGTTCCAAATTTGCCGGACTTTTTGCCGGAGAACATGTGGCCGCCACAGAGTTTGTGATCGGGGCTTTTTTTGTGCTCCATGGCGTAAGCTTTCAGGACCTGATCATCGGCCTTCTCCTTGGCAATTTGCTGGCCGTTCTTTCGTGGACTTTTATCTGCGCGCCCATTGCCACTCGGACCCGGCTGACCCTTTACTGGTATTTAAGAAGGATAGTGGGGCCCGGTGTGAATTTCATCTACAACATTGCCAATGCTGTGCTTTACTGCATACTGGCCGGAGCCATGATCGCTGTTTCTGCCACCGCACTGGGCCTGGCTTTTGGCATTGACATCCCTTCCCTGGATGATGTGTTTCCCAGCAGTCTGGAATGGGTGCTGCTGACGTTTGGAGTGGGCATTGTTTTTACTGTCCTGGCTGTGCTCGGATTCGAAAAACTAAGCCGCTTCGCACAGATCTGTTCACCCTGGATATTTATCCTGTTCGCGGCCGGAGCTGTGGCCATGCTCCCGCGCTTGGGAGTTCATGCGGATTTCAGCAATTTTTTTGAAGTGGCCCGGACCAAAATCTGGAACGGCATCCCTGTTGTCGGACAGGAAAAGTTTCATATGGCGCATGTGCTGTTTTTTGCATGGTTCTGTAACCTGGCGATGCATGTGGGCCTTTCAGATATGGCCCTTTTCCGGTATGCGAAATCCTGGGTGTACGGTCTCTATTCCGGTTTTGGGATGTATCTTGGGCATTTCTTTGCATGGATCTGTTCCGGGATCATGGTGGCTGCCGTGGGGCGGGAGATGCACCCGGGCTTAATGGCCTTTGAGGCTGCAGGACTGGCTGGAGCTGCTGGGGTATTTATAGCCGGATGGACCACAGCCAATCCCACCTTATACAGGGCCGGTCTGGCGCTGCAGGCTGTAACCCCTAACTGGCCCCGATGGAGAGTAACGCTCGCAGCGGGTCTTTTGACCACGATTCTGTCTTGTTTTCCGGTCTTTTTTGTGCGGCTTCTGGATTATGTGGCCATATACGGATTGGTCCTTATGCCCATAGGCGCTGTGGTGTTTGCAGAGCACTGGATTTTTCCCGCACTCAAAATCCCTCAATTTCAGGCAGAAAAGAAAAAGCAGGCGTTCAACTGGAAAGCACTGGGAGTCTGGATGGGGACTCTGGTCATCTGTTATGCCATGCCCCTTCATCTTTACTTTCGCTGGCTTCCGGGGTATTTCTTAGCTCTAGTCGGTTATACGCTGCTTCATTCTTTTGGAAAAAGGTCGGGAAGTAAAATATAAAAAAGAGGATGATAGAATCTCATAGATCCTCTTTGTTATATCAGCCAATTCTCTTCTCTCTTCATCCCGTAATGACCTAGAGAGAAAATAACTTGACAGAATGTATACTATACTACATAATATGAGTAGTTAAGGTTACATTTAGGAGCTTATTAATGTTCATTTATAGAATCGATTTGACGGAATCACAAGGAGGATTGCCATGACTCGCCGTATCGAGCAGTTTGACATGAAAAGGAAGAGGTTGAGAGGTGGTCATATCCTGTCCATCATCGCCTTTTTTCTAACCTGGATGGCCTTCGTTGTTCTCGAATTCGCACATTTGGAGGAAAGTCAGTTGTCCAAGATCTTGCTTATCATTTGCTACATCTTTCTGTTAGCTGTTATCTTTTTCGCGGTTCGCCTGCGCCGCAATGCCTATTTGATCAATCGGGATCCTGTTCTGAGAGAAGCCCTTAACAATGAACTTGTGCAGATCAATCGTCTCAAAGCATGGAGGACGGCGTTCATTGCTATGACTGTGTTTTTAGCCGCAACAGGATTGCTGTCCCTTTTCGTTGAGATAAAAAACTTAATGATCGTCGCCTCATCTCTTATTGTCGGACTGGGGTCACAAAGAATCACCTTTTTTCTTTTGGATAAGTGAATTCATGACTTTTAAACGAGATTACATCAGAAACACACTTAAAGTTCAACGGGCCAAAAAGGACCTGACACAGGAACAATTGGCTCATCTGGTCGGTGTCACACGCAAAACCATCAACAGCGTGGAAAAGGGAAAATATGTTCCCTCCACCTACCTGGCTCTGAAATTGTCAAGGGTTCTGGAGGTTCCGATCGAGGAGTTGTTTCAGCTAATAGAATAAGCAATCATGGAGGATTCATGAAACAAAAACAGTACAAGAATGTCTGCGCTTTCTGTGCTCTGCTTCTGTTTTCTTTTTTTATTTTTATTGTTTGGTCATCCGCAGCTGCGGATCAAGAGAAAGGTCAGGGCCCGTTTTTGTGGACAACCCAAATTGGTGAGAGCACAGTCTATCTGGCTGCATCGGTTCACGGAGGCCGTCTCGATGATTACCCTCTTGACAGCCGATACCTTGAGGCCCTGGAAAAGGCGCAAAACGTCATACTCGAGGTGGCCGAGGACAGAGCGGCACTCAAGGGAATCATGCTGGAATTTATCGAGGATTATCGGGTTTCCGAGAATCAAAACCTTTTAAAGCGTTTGAGTCCCTCATCCAAACGGGTTTATACGGAAATTCTCGGTGAAAAAGACGCCTATTTCTTCAGTAAATATCAGCCTTGGCTCGCCCGAATGCAGGTATCCTCGAGAATGATGACCTTGGTCGGATTCGAGCCTCAACGGGCTGTGGATTTTTATATCCGATCCCTGGCAGTAAAAAAGGAGAAGACTGTTCTGGGATTGGAGGAAGCGATCAATCAGTTCAGACTCTTTGTCCTGAAGCTCCCTTATGAGAAACAGCTGGAGATTCTCGAACAAGTTCTTCATTCCGTCAAATACGGAGCAGAAGCCCAAGCGAAGCTGTTCTCTGCCTATTTCCGCAACGACCGGCAGGGATTCGAAAAACAATTTCTCGCGATGTATGACTTCAGCAATCCCGCATCCAGAGCCGGTTATGACAAAATTTTTGCCTCGCGCAATCGGGGCATGGTGGAAAAATTAGAAAAGATCGCACTGGAACACCCCGGAGTCCACATGGTGGTCGTTGGAGGAGGCCATTTGTTCGGACCGGACAATATCCGCGAGCTTCTTGAGAAGAAAGGTTATATGGTCAAGGTGTACTGAGCCAGCCGTCATAGTCTTCATCAGATAGCCGGAATCACCATACAAAAGGCAGAAGACGGTACTTTACTTTTTTCGTGTATTCAGCATATCCCATAAGCTCTTTTTTTAATGTGGTGTCTTCAAGATAAGTTCGGATGACAAATACGGTCATTATCAGGGCACCTGGCACCATAGCCCAGAGTGAGCCTAAGAAGAGAGAAACAAGAGGATAGAACATGATATCACCGACATACAGAGGGTGCCGGACAAAACGGTAAGGTCCGCTCTGGCTTACTTGATGATCGCGGTCTTTCTGGATGCGCACGAAACTCGACATGTACTTGTTGGACATCCCGCACCAAAAGGCAAGAGCATATGAAGCAAGTATTCCCAGGTAACATACGATTTTTATGGAAACGGGAATGCTGAAATTTTGGAACCGGCCCGCATCAAAGGCTGCTGTAAACATAAAGACAACAATCAGTACCCAATAAATAGATATCAGGATCCGGTCCCATTTTTTCCCTTTTTTAAAAGCAGTAGCCCTTTCATGGAGGAGTTCCGGATTCTTGAGTTTCAGGTACAAGGTCCAGGAAGAGAAAACAATCAGATAGGTAGCCAAAATGATCCACAGCTCTATCCAATCCCATCTCCCGGCAGCAAGCACAATTCCATATATCAATAAGACAAAGAGTATTATTGACAATACAAAGCGGAGGATTTTTTTTACAGATGTCATAGGAGCCTCTTATGAAGCTTATCTATCAATGGCATCAACTTTCCTTTTCAAACTCCGGTGTCTTATGGTCACCATGAGTTAGCATCTAGAATAGCAGTAATTCATACAACTGGCAAGGCCCTCTTGTTTTATCTGAAAGCAGGCGCGGCCTGTTGATAATCCGGTTTATTTGTCTTTATAAAGAGCTGATTTTAAGATATAATTAAAAAATAAAGATGCTCCAATGAATCAAAAAATCTGGAAGAAGATGATTTCAAGCATTTTTCTAGGCATGGCCGTATTGAGTCTTTTGCTTTGTCTGGCAGCGCCTTTTCTTTATTTTTCAGGCCGATTGAGCAGCGGAGAGTATAGGTCACTCTTTCTTGCGGCCTCTGTAGGATGGTTTGTTTTTTCTGTAGCCCGTCTTTCCATAAGAAAAAAACAGGCCTCTGTTAAGGATTGAGAACACTCTTTACCTTTCCTTTTTTTCACCTTGCAAAAAAGTTCTTGCAATCATGATTTGAATGTATATAATAATATACAATAAATATAGAATTATATACGGGGCTGTGAGAATGGAAAAAAAACAAACTTTAAAAAATGATTTAAGAAGATGCCGGTTTGAACACAATGAGATTTCCCAGCAAGCCCTGGCAAACGAGGTCGGAGTGACCCGTCTGACCATACATTCCATTGAAAAGGGGAAGTTCAATCCATCAGTACAGCTTGCGCTTAAGATCGCATCTTTTTTTAAGAAATCAGTGGAAGAGATATTCTATCTTGAGGATTAAGAAATAGAGGAGAGAGAAATGAAAAAAATATTAAAAATAAGCAATAGCACCACTCTCATATTATGTTCTCTTTCCATAGCCGGTCTTGTCTTCACCAATGCGTTCTTTCTTATGCTGAGGAACAGGATCCTGGCTTTGGGAAATGTTGAAAAATTAGTGGATTCTTTTTCCATTCCCGTGGCGCTAACCTATCTCCTCTTCGGTTTTTTTCACCTTTCAGCGATACTCTCACTCATACTCCAGCTTCATTTTTTTAAAAGGGATAATTTCCTCAGGGCCTTTCTCTTTTTTAGCGGGATAATATCCCTCCTGATGCTGTTCGGAGATACAGCACTCGTCCATGATATTGTGAAGGAATATATGTTTGGTTTTCCGAGTGAGTTTTATGTTCTCTATTTTAGCCAGGCCATCCATTTTATATTCGCTATTCTCATGTTGGTCCTGCTTGTGTGGACCGGAAAATCAGTTAAACAAGGAGATCAGGAAATAGTTGTCAAAGACGATTCCGTTTTTATTAACGCGCAGTATATCGGCATCTTGAGCGGGATATCAGGCCTGGTTCTGATAACAGTATTTTCTCTTTTGTATTCAGCCGCTTATACGCTACCTCTCTGGGCTCTTAAAGCAGGAATTTCGGTCATGTGCTTTATTGCGGTTGTTCCCTATTCTCTTATCGTTTTGTACTGGCTCGTTTTGAAGTCCAGAGAAAAACCCGGTGAATGGTATGATGAAAAACAGTTTAGGGACCTGTCTAAGTCCAGCTTGGTAACGCTTATAATATCCATAGTTTTCCTGCTGGTCCTCTTTATTCTGCAGAATGCATTAGAAAATGTTTTGGTCCTGAACATAGTATGGTTCCCTCTTTATTTCTTTTTTGTTCTTTTACTGTTTTCCGGTTTGATTTTATTCTTTAATAAACAGGAGTAGAGAAAGACCCTCCTAGAATAATGGTCTTACATGAAAAATATCAGCAATTACTGGCTGATAAGCTCGAAATCATACCAGCCGGAGCCGATCTCAATGCGCATGAAATCATCAAGCTCTTCCACTTTATTGATCCCCGGGACCCCGGTTAAGAATTTTCCTTGTGCATAAATCCGGTTTCCGCTCTCCTTGAGGATGATGCTCTCAAGTTTGAGTTTCGGGAGCAAGACCTCTGCGTCAGAGTTTACTGGGATATGGACTTTTAGTTCAATGTGACGATCTGATCTGGTCCAGGAACTGGAGATTGGACCCATGGGAGTGTAAACGGTTCCGGAGGCGAAGCTCAAATCTCTGACCATTTCCGGCCGGATAAGGATGTGTTTGAATCCGGCTGAATCTTGTTTTTGTCTTATACCGGCTAGAGCTTTATAAAGCCAGGCGCCCACGCTACCGAACATGGGATGGTTGTGTGAGTTCATTCCCGGCCCGGTTTTGTTCTGCCACAGTTCCCACAGAGTGGTCGCTCCGTTTTCAATCATATACCCCCAGCTGGGATAGGTGGTTTGAATGGATAGGTCATAAGCTAAATTTGAAGAGCCTGTGTTCGACAGAACTTCCATAAGGTATTTGGTGCCCATGATTCCTGTGGTCAGGTGTGTGTTGTTCTTATATAGGATGCTTTTTCTTAGGTTTTGCAGGACTCCTCCTCTGTTTTCTTTGGGGACCATATTTAAGAACAGAGGAAGAACGTTCGAGGTCTGGCTTCCACTGCCGTAGCTGCGGGTTTCAGGATCATAGTATTTTTCATGAAATGCTTTTTTTATTTTTTCCGCAAGGTCCTGATAAGATCGAGCGTCATTTTTCTTTCCCAGAACATCCGCTATGTTTTGAAGCAAAAGGACATCATAATAATAGAAGAATGAAGAGACCAGGCTTCCCGGGGTGTCTTCTAAAGCCACCCAATCCCCGTAGTGGCTGTTTTCCAGGATGTTGTTTTTAGTTTCAGACCGGAGGAAATCCACGTATTTTTTAAGTCCCTCATACTGCTGTTCAAGGATGCATTTATCTCCATAGTATCGGTATATATACCAGCAGAGAAGAGGATAAGCAGTGCCCCATGCAGGATCAGCCGGCCGCTGCCCCCAGATAAAAGGAACCGTATCTGTGATGGTTCCTTTTTTGTCCTGTGCGTCCCGGATATCAGTAATGAATTTTGTGTAAAAAGCGCCCATATCAAAATTCATCATGGCTGTTTCTGCTGTGAGATGGGCATCACCCATCCATCCCATTCGTTCATCTCTCTGGCAGCAGTCTGTGGGGATGGAGTGAAGATTGGTTTTTTGTCCCCACGTGATCAAATCCTGGAGTTTGTTCAGAACGGATTTTGAGCAGGAGAAATTTCCTATCTGATGGACTGATGAGTGCACCAGTTTTCCTTTGAGCGTATCCGGATTCGGGACACCTGGAAATCCGGTGAGTTCCACGTAGCGGAATCCGTGGTAGGTAAAGCGGGGTTCGTATTTTTCTGTTCCTTCTCCTTTTAGGATATACACGTCCCGAGCTTCGGCGCTCCTCAGGTTTTCTTGATTGATCATGCCGTTATTGTACAGAAGTTCCGCAAAACGCATCCGGACTTCAGTTCCACGAGTGCCTGAGACCGTGAGCTCGGCCCATCCGCTGAAATTCTGTCCAAAGTCAAACACATAGACTCCTTCTTGAGGCTGAGTTATTTCCCGGGGCAAAAGGGTATCCATGACTTTTATGGGCTGTATCATCTGAGAGGAAAGTTTCCCTTTGGGCTTGAATCCGGTCTCAATGGGATTCCAGTCAGTATCATCGAATTCCGGACAGTCCCAGCCGGGGAGTTCTTTTCGGGCATCATATACTTCTCCGTTGTAGATGCTGTCGGAAACGAGAGGCCCCTGAGCTGTTTTCCATGTGCTGTCCGTAAAAAGGGTGAAAATTTCTCCTCCTTCCAGTTCTACATTTATCTGCAGCATCAAAAGCCTTATCTCGCTCCATCCTTTTCCCAGCATCACTCCCACGGCATTCTGTCCCTCAGTGAGTAAGTCAGTGACGTTATAAGTGGCATAGAGCACTCTCTGGTCATAGGTGGTGTATCCGGGGTCAAGCACATGATCGCCCGCTTTTTTCCCGTTGATCCTCAATTCATAATAACCGAGACCACAGACAAAGGCCCTAGCCCGGACAATACTTTTTGGAACAGAAAATTCTTTTCGGAACAGATTTTCTCCCGTGATCCATTCTCCTTTCCACTCTTCCTGAAGAAAAAGTCCGGTATCAAAACGGGCTGTCTGGCTGAAGGGACTGGGCAGGTCGTCTTTATCCCAGTAGCGGACCTTCCAGAAGTAGGTGCGGTTGCTCTCAAGAGGTTTCCCGTCATAAGCTGTAAGAAGGGATTGTTCCGAGAGGACTTTTCCCGAGTCCCACATATCTGCTTTTTCCAAAGAAGGATCTGTGGACACCATGATTTGATAGGCGGATTGTTTCTGATCCCGCTCTGTATGGGAGAGCATCCATGAAAATCTTGGTTTTTCCACATCGACCCCCAAGGGATTTTTAAGGTATTCACACCGGAGGTCCAGAGGTGGAAGCGGTCCTGTGAGCGATTCTGAAAAAAGTGAAAGGCGAGGGACCACAGTAAAAACCAAAGCCAAAAAAATAATGAGGAAACAATTATCTTTTATCATCCCGTCCTCCTTTTAACCTGAATTATCTATAAAAAGTCTAATTTTTTTATTTTTTTGTTTCCTTTGAAATTATTTTATTGATTCTATCCATGTCAAATTTTTCGGTCCGGTCATAATTATAGATCCCATTCTGTTCCTGCTCGATGTCTGTGAGCTGTGTATAGCAGAATCCGCAGATATGGTCAAGGCTAAGGATAACATCTGTGAGAGCTTCCAGCCGGGTGTAGAATTCCTCCAGGGTTTTAGGATCTTCTCCATATCCCCAAGATTCTTCGGAGTGCTGTTGTTGAGAGGAAGAGATCCACTTGATGCCTCCGTATTCGTCAATGAGATAGGGCTGACCCTGATAGGGGATGTTTTGTTCGGGATTGCGGGTCCAGATGGATTGCCTTTCAGATGGCGTGAGAAGAATACGGAGTTTTTCAGGATTCTGCTGGTATGTGTGTTCGGTCCAGAGGTCTGTTTTAATATGGATACCACCGCTGGAATCATTTACCGGGCGAGTGGGGTCCAGGTTTTTAGCGAGGTCATAGGCTTCTGTAAGCAGCCGTTCCAGTTTTTCTCCTCCGCTCCACGTTTCATTAAAAGGAGTCCATGCAATGATGGATGGGTGGTTTCTGTCGCGGGTGATGATGTTTTCCCATTCGGAGAGGAAATTTCTGGCCGCTTCTCCGCTTGTGACATCTATGCCCCAGCTGGAAGATTCTCCCCATGTGAGATAACCCAGTCTATCTGCCCAGTAGTGAAACCTTTCTTCAAATACTTTCTGGTGGAGCCGGGCCCCGTTGAATCCGGCTTTTTTTGAGAGAAGAATGTCGTTTTTTAAAGCCTCATCACTGGGAGCTGTCCAAATGCCCTCCGGATAAAAGCCCTGGTCCAGCACCAGTCTTAAGTAGATAGGTTCATTGTTGAGATAGATCCGATTGCCGTGTGTATGGATTTTCCTCATACCTGCATAGCTTTTAACTGTGTCCAGGACTGTTCCATCCTGGTCGCAGACGTCAAGAATGATATTATAAAGAAATGGATTTTCAGGTGACCACAAGTGCGGGTTTTTAATGGTCATACTGCAGGGAGAACCCTGGGAAGCAGCAAAATTTTCCTGTTTTACGGTTTTTCCGTTCTCTCTGACTGTTATCCGAAGCTTTACCCCCTCTTTTATTTTATAGAAGACCGGAGTGATAGTGATTTTTTTCTGGTCGATATCGGGGATTATATAACATGATTTGAGCCCGTATGGAGATACAGCTTCCAGCCAGACTGTCTGCCAGATGCCGGTAGTGCGAGTATAAAGGCACCCGTTTGAGTTGTAATCAGGGCATTGTTTTCCGGCAGGCTGCACACGGGAGCGGACATCGTCATAAGCAGAAACCACAAGATTTTGGGTCGAGCCAGGTTTGACAAGGTCTGTGATGTCAAAATAAAATGAAGAAGTCCCTCCCCAGTGTTTCCCAGCGGACAGGCCGTCAATAAAAGCCTCTGAAGCATAATCAACCGCACCAAAATGGAGGATTATTTTTTTCCCTTTCCATGATTCGGGGACCATAATATCTCTGTGATACCAAAGAGCGTTGATAAAGTCTTTGTGTTCCACTCCGCAGAGTTTGCTTTCAGGACAAAAAGGGACGATGATGGTCTTGTCAAATCCAGTGCTGTTTTGAAGACCCTGCTGTTTTCCGGAAACTCCGAAGTCAAAGGCAAAGCTCCATTCTCCGTTCAAGTTGAGCCAGGAATCCCTGAAAAATTGAGGGCGCGGATGTTCGGGCCGGGGAACAGATGATCCTGATGGCTCCGCAGCCTCCAGCCGAGCAGAGGCCGGACCCATCGTCAATAAAAAGAGAGATAGAATAAAAATCGCCTTGAGTTTAAACATTTTAAAGTCCTTCACGTTAATCTGGATTATTCACAAGTCGAGGTTGTGAAAACCTTATGAAATTCAGGTGTGGACGAAGCGACATTGAAGATTTAGCCTTCGGATGAGGCTTTTCGAG
>CAYWDH010000065.1:0-14405 GCA_964456985.1 uncultured Eubacteriales bacterium | reverse complement strand
GGTATCCGGCGAAGCCGGACGCTGAGTATGTCTGACCCACGGACGGGGGGAGTTATGCAAGCGCCGAGAAAAATAAAGGAGAATGGCGTTAAAAATCTTTAGCGAGCACAAGCCACATCTGATTTTCATCGCCATTTTTTTATGAATACTCCATTTTTAATAAAAAAAGATAGCTCTCCCTGTTTCTATCCGCACATCTTTGATGCCATAGGGAAGTTCATACCAGTCGCTCAATCCTGTGCTTTCGGTTCCCTGAAGCTTTGATGCCAGAAAAATCACTGTATCCAGCAGCAGAGGATCAACCGGTTCCTTATTCAAAAAAAGCTCATCGATCGCCAGCCGCGCAGCCTCTTCTTTAACCTTGATTTTTCCGCTGAAATAAAAAATCATTTCAGGTTCAAGCACCCAAGAAAGGCCTGTTTTCTCAAACCGAAGCAGTATCTTTCCCTCTATCCTGTTTGCATCGAATAATTTCAGTCTCAGTTCCTTTAATATATCTTCCTCCTGCTCGAGTCTGAATGCCAGATAGGAATTGAGTTCGCTTTCTGTAACCACTATCTGACGCAAAGGGCCTGAATAATTTTTTTCGCTCTCTGAATTGACCTTCTCAATCAGCTCCAGCACCTTTATCGCTTCATCAAGCGAATAGCTTGTCTGGGCGGCACCAGTCTGCATGAAAAATCCCGCAAAGATTAAATAAAAAACCACCACTCCCACTGCAAATTGTAGACGAATAGTGTTAAAAACTGGTTGATTTGCTTTTAGTCTAGTGAAAATCAGGTGTGGACGTGGCGACATTGAAGATTCAGCCTTATAATTATTAATAGTGGGTAAGAGTACCATCTTTCTTGGCTTTCTTCAATGCCTGCCTGAACAGATAAATACTCAGGGGGAAAAAAACCACAGTAAAACCAGATAAAACAATAATATTAGGAAGAATCTTAGAAAAGGGAGACGTAGTGATGATGCTTTTCCTCAGTCCTTCAAGAGAATAAGTTATGGGAAGGATATAAGATATCCACTTTATCCATGCCGGCAGGACTTTTATAGGGAAAAATACACCTCCCAATAAACCGGAAACACTGCCGTAAATCCATGAAAAGGGATTCCCCTTTTTATAAACAAGAATGAAACAGGCTGATAAGATCCCTATGCTTAAAAAGCATAACGCAGTCAAAATAAAGGTTAAGACAGCACCCACCCAATTAATTTTTTCAACCTGCATTCCAAAAACCACTACGGCCAGAATGAGGTGAAAGACAGTTGATGCAATAGAGAAAAGAAAATAATAAAGGGACGAACCGAAGAGAATCACGGGAATACTCGTTCGTGAGACTAAAATGGCTTCCAGAGTTCCTGTGATCTGAGCCTGTCTTATGATAGCAGGGAGACGTTCCTGAAAAATCGCCAGCAAACCTGAAAAAGCAATCCCTATAATCACAAAGGAAAAGTAATCACCTCCGTAGGGGTCAAGAACTGAACTGCTGTTGGGAGATATTAATTTGGAAATAAAGAAAAATGTGGCGGATGACAGGAAAATCCCAAAAAAGGACGCTATAAATGAATACTTATAACTGGCTTCTTCCAGAAAATCACGCTTGAGAAAGGCATAGAGTTTCTGCATCAGTGTGGACATGACATCAGCTCCCAAAACCTTTGTTCTCAGGGACAGCTTTTTTGACAGCTCTTTCATAAACCTGCTTTAAAGTAAATGCTCCCTGGTCCGTAAGGCTGCGAACAGAGCCTTCAGCCTTTACCTGCCCCTCTGCAATAATGGCTATGGTGTGAGCAAATTCTGCGGCTTCTGATAGATCATGTGTGGCCCAGAAAACGGTCTTTCCACGATTGTCAACCATTTCCTCCCTTAAAAAGGTCCTTATGTTATGGGCTACTACAGGATCCAGGCTTCGTGTGGGTTCGTCAACAAACAGAATATCCGGATCTGTAAGAAGAGCTCTTGCAATCGCCATCATCTGGCGCATCCCTGTTGAATAGGTATTGAATCTCCTATCCACTTCTTTTTCAAGGCCCACTAAATCGATGACTTCCTGGATTTTCTTTTTTCTCTGTGACAGAGGAATGTTATTCAGAGCCGCAAAAAAATCAAGATTCTGCAGTCCGGTAAGTCTCCAGTAAAAGCTTCTTTCTTCTGCCAGTGCAAATCCAATGTGCTTCTTGACCTCATCTGTTTCCTTTTCCAGGTCATGTCCCTTTATAAAAGCTTTTCCTTCATCCGGAAGCACCAACGTCGATAAGATCTTGATCAAGGTAGTCTTTCCCGCGCCATTGGGCCCCATGAGACAAAAGCACTGGCACGGTCTGACTTCAAGGTCAACTCCTCTTAATGCCGTGGTCCCTTTTTTTTGAAAAGGATGAAGCAAAAGCTCTCTGTATCCTTTTATTACAGGATAGACCTTTGTGACATTCCTTACTTCTATTGCATTCATTTTCCGATCAACCTTCGCATAACCAGATATGCTGGACGCCAGAACCGCCACACATAATGAACAATCATTTTATATGATCCCGGAGAAATTCCATAATAAAAGGATACCCAGGAACGGGGAGGAAAGAAAAATTGATAAACCGCTTTCATAAACAGCAGAGGTTTTCTGCGCGAGAGAACAGAAAAAAAAGTGGGTGCATGCATAGGAAACATCAACTTCTGCTCCCTTGATCTCACTGACTCCTTGGGCCAGAAAAATTCAAGAAGCATGCGCTCCAGAAGAGGAACAGAGAACCGGCTGATGGTATCTTCTGAAACAGTCCCTGGCCAGAATTCATTGACAAGCTGAAGTCCATAAGAAACAGGTGCTTCAATTCCCTCCTTCCGACATATGAATAACACTTTACTCCAATCGAGTCCGCCAAAAATGGACATTTCAGCTATATCTGTAAACCAGTCCAGTCTGGAGTAAGAATGCTGCTGGGAATGCAGGCAGAGAAGGCACAGTTCGTATTCGGGAGAAAGAATTTGAGCAGGCGCTCCCTCTAAATCAATCCTCTGAACATGATGCCAAAGATCCCGGCTCAATGAAAACGGCACATGAAGGCCGGGAAAATTATAATGAAGCTCCAACTCAAGCCTTCCTTTTCTATAGACAGGCCTGTATGTCCAGTATATCTTCTCGCGCTTGCTCAATTCATGCTGCATATACTTGTTCTCTGTCTGAACAAAACCCAGATTCTTAAGCACTTTGATCATTCGGCTTCTGTGGGATGGAAAAACTATAAGGTCCACATCAATAAAAAATCTGAGACCGATATCTTTATATATGGTTTTGACAAGTCTTGCTCCTTTTATTACGGCTGCTTTGATTTCAGATTGGTCAACGGCCTTAAGTACAGGTTTCAAAGAATTGAGAAGATAGAGATTCCGTGCCGAGTTTCTGATATAGATTTGATGCAGTCTTTTTAGAATATCATCCGGAACTTTTCCTGCATAGGGCTTGAGATTTTGATACAAAAGGAGCAAAACACTTTCCTCCTGAGCCCTTGTGAGCACCTTTTCCCAATCCAAATTCCTGCCCAGTATTTTTTCCAGTTCAGACTGCTGCTCAGGGCGCAGTTTCACCCTTGAGCACACAATCAAGAGCTCTTTTTCAGAGGACATAATAAAAAAAAGGCAATGATAAAGAAATAGACTTCTAGAAAAATAGAGTACTGGGATTAAAGAATATCTTTATCTTATTTTCTGATAGCGGTTACATCGTCTGGAGTATCATCGGTGTTACTAAAAGTGACCGTCCCGACCACTAAAGCCGCTCCAATCGGAATCAAAAATATAGGGGGGATTCCCTTTCTTTTGAGCAGATAGACCAGGTCGCCCTCAACAACATCTTCATCCATCCAGATAACAACGATCTGACCTTCTTGAGCCTTTTTGATCGGCTTATCGTTTAAAGTCAGTACCTTGACAGTCTGGTAGAAATCAGTCTCAGAGATATCTTCGGGGCCCAGGGCATGGATCTCATCATCTTTCCTCAGTTGTCCTTTAATGATCTCAACTATCGCTAACTTGGTATTCGGTTCATAGGAAATGATTCTTCCGACCAGGACTTCTCCTTTGTTGTTCTTTTCTTTGTTGGAGTTATCAGCAGTTTGTTGGCTCTGCTCGTCATAAGTCTTCAATGTTACCGATAATTTTCCCGTTTTTCCGGAATGCACACCAACGAGCTCTTCAGCGTTGTAGTCACCGTTGGCAGATGAGACGCCCATGATATAGAGACCTTTTGGCATCTCTTCGACTTTAAACACACCATGATCATCGGTTCCCAAGCTTTTGTAAATCTCTCCTGTTGAAACATTTCTCAGAGTGACCACTGCTCCCTTGACTGGAGTTGTACCATCTTCACTGAAAATGAATCCGATTAGGCTCCCCATTCTCTGCCCTTCTGCTTTAGCTATATTTGGGAAATAAAGCAGTATAAGAGAAAAACACAACAAAACTGATACAAGTTTTATATTGGCACCTCTGTCCATAGTATCCTCCTTGGAGTCTATCTAATATAGACTTATTTTCTAAGTTTGTCAATATAATTATGTGTATTATTTGGACAAATATGTTCTTTATTTATTTTTTTTCCTGATTATTCTAACAAGCTCGATATTTTTATTTATAGGCTTTATCACCAGAATATTTTCTCCCTGCCTCGTATCAAGCTCTAATCCGGAGATACGTCCTCCAGTGGCATACTGTTCATCAACTACCTTTCCATTAAAAAAAACAGCGACCAAAGGTTCAATAGAATCTCCCACCAGTTCTATATCTATATGCTCACTCAATTCACCTGTAAAGAGAAGGGGGATCCTGTATGCCCCCCCTTTTCTGATTTCCAATTTATTAAATGTCATCTCATCGGGCATAACAATTTCCGAGAGCTTCTCATCCACTACTTTGATCTTGTCCGTATCATTAAGGCGCTTGTAATTTTCACGCATTCTTAGTAGTGTACCGATATTTTTAGGATCCAAATCCAGTGCCTTCTGGTAAAATTCACCGGCATCATAGACAAAATCTATTCCCTGATACGAATCACCCATTATCTGTAATATAATTATCATGTATTTATTGGAACCCGAAGCAGCTGTGTAAAGCAGATTCTCAACGTTTTCCCTTTCTCTGATGATCTCTCTATATCTGTGCTGTTTGAAATCAAAAGTAAACTTAAAATAAAAACGGAGAAGATTCTCGCTGCCCCCAGGCTTTATTTCAAGCAGATTCCTTTCCACCATATACTTTTCCAGTTCTTCTATCTTCGTATCTTCCTCTTCCATTTCCAGGTATTCATTAAGATCCTCTTCTGCCTGCTTGAGCTCCCCTGTTCTCTGTAACTTTAGCTTTATCAATCCCAGGAGCACTGATTTTTTTATATTCAGGAACTCTTCCTCATTGATCGATGACTCTCCTGTAAGTGACTGATAGAATTTTATGTTATCAAGTAGTCTTAATCCTGAAGAAAGATTCTGCTGGGCATTATTCATGTGATATATCCTCGCCTCGTTCAAGCCTTTATTATAATGACTAATTGCTGACTCGAATTCCATGCTTTCAGCTTTTGAAAGCTTTTCCAGTCTTTCTTTTAAGCTTAAAGACCTTCCTCCTAAATAATCAGCATACATACGCAGGGATTCAGGATTCTGAGGGAGAATCTCGTTTATAACCGAATAATCTTCTACATAAGTGGCCCAGACCTGAATGATGTTCATCAAGCCTTGCCTTCCTTCCACGCCAATGATGTTTTTCATCATATCCAAAGTGTATTCCCTGTCCCTTTCTGTTAGCTGTCCCCATCTTGACAGCATGATTTTCCCTATCTCAAAGTAAATATCATCATCATATGTCGTTAAAAGAGCGGCTTTCTTATACTGGTCATAATAATTGATTTCAACAGGCTTAAAATAGTCCATATAGGAAAGAGCCTGAGCCAGTCTGAAATGACTGGAATAAGCGCCCGGATTCAATCGGACTGCCTTAATAAAATTTTCTATGGACTTTTCCAGATTTTCATCCCTCAGTTCATTATCTCCTACGTTTCTTACACTAAAGTCAAAATAGGCCTTTCCAAGTTCATAGTACACTTTATCATTTATCGGGTTTAATTTTTGGGACCTTTTCAGGAAGGATATCCTCCTGTCTGAATCGGCCGTGGCTTCACCCTTATAATACAAGTGAACACTCCAATAAATTAAGGAATTAAGAGCCATAAGCCCTAAAACCCCTACAATTAATAGAAATTTTTTAAACATTTTTATCATTAATATAAAACTTTATTTCCATAAAGAATTAAATATTGGTGTGGCTGAATCGACTTGGAAGATTTAGCCTTCTGATGAATCTTTTCGAGGGAACTCGGCGAAGCCGAGCTGTGAGTATGTCTGACCCACGGACGGGGGGAGTTACGCAGCAGCCGAGAAAAGTGAAGAAGAATGGCGTTAAAAATCTGAACGGAGAGTAGGCCATACTCATATTTCATTCTTTTCCCTCTATCTTCTGTTTAAAATCCAACACAGGCCCACTATCACTGTAAATAAAATCATATTAGCGGGAATGTGCAGATTAAAATCAGTAAAGCTGTGCACAGCTATCACAGCTAAAGAAACAAAACAGCCTAGGCTCAGTCCCTTTTCCCAGGGGTCCCTCTTTTTCCTCCACCGGGCAAAGGACAACAACACCAAGAAAAGCACACCTCCTGCTAAAAGAGCAAATCCAATCACTCCGAGTTCGGAAAAATATTCCAGATAATCATTATGGGCATGCCTTAAAAATCCATACAGACCGATATCTTCATAAGCAGGATAAACCAAAGCGAATGTTCCCAGACCTGTCCCGAACACAGGATAATCCTCTGCCATCTCAAATGTATGCGCCCAGTACTGAGGTCTCTGTCCTCCGGGCAGACCTTCTTTTGAAAATCTCTCCAGAGTGGCATCGATACCCGCATAAACAGCAAAAATAATGATAAAGATAAAAAATATGTGAATAAACTTCCTCACGCCTGATTGTGATGCTCCTTGCCCGCGGAAATAGAACACAGATAAATAAGAAAACACAAGAAACATCACAACAATAGAAAAAACAGCGGACCGGGAGCGCGACAAGACAAGCCCTACGGTCATGAAGATCACAAATGCTCCCATTACGAAATTCAATGCAAATCTTTTTTCTCCGAGCACAGCAATTTTGTCTCTCAATGTCGCTTTTGATCTAAAAATAATATCCATTTTCGCTATGATCAATCCTATGATCACAGGAATGATCATCTCCAGATAACCCGTAAGATGATTCTGGTTCACAAAGGTTCCGGTGACAGCATGCAGATTTATCTCTTTTTTATAAAAAAGAATCCTGGGATTATTTCTATAAAGCTCGAACAGCCCGTAGAATGCTTCAAAAAAACCCATAGCCAAAAGCACAGTGACAATCCGTTTGATCTGTACCCGTTCCGTAACTGTTTTGATGACCAGAAACCCAAGGATCACATAGGCAAGGAGCTCCATTCCTGCCTGGAAGGTATGAAAAGGAGATATGGAAAGAGTCATGAATTTCTCTGCTTGGATACCCAGTGAAAACTGCTCTTTAAAATGATAGGTCCCGGGGCTTATTATTTTAACTAAAAATACGGGGAGAGGGATCATCTGAAAAATCAAATACACGAAAAATCCAACAAAAAGGAACCTTAATTTTTTCATCACGCTTTCCTGCCCGGGTGGCAGGATCGGCCGGTGCTTCATCAATATATAAACTCCCAACATTGTAAAAACCGCTATCTCTATGACTAGAATGCTCCACTCATAGACGGATGCGGCGGGAAGAGGAGAAAAAATAAGGACTCCCAGGATACCGTACTCGATTATTTTAGAGCAGATAAAGTCCTTTTTCGTGCCCGGAAAACCATAGGTCCTTTTCTTCTTTCTCCATAGACGAGGCTTGGCCCAGATATTATTTGCTGCCGGCATGAATTTTATCATTATTTCTTTTTCATAAAGGAAGGAAGCTTGATTCTGAATGTCTTTCTCTTCGTTTCCGCTTTTTTGGGTTCTGGAATATAGGGGATCTCTTTATTTTCAATCACACACAGCGGATTGTCTTCAACCAGTTTTAGGGCATTGTCATCTCCTATGATCCCCGATGCTTTTTTCATAGCTTCGGATAGTCGAGGGGGTATAACCCATGTGTTATGACAATCCGTAGCCAGAAAATGAACATATCCAAGTTCAAGAAAGCGGAACACAGCTTCCTGAACATGAGTTCCGTATATACCGTTAAAACTCCCCTGATTTACCTGTGAGAGAATCCCCATTTGCAGAAGTTCATAAAGAAAGTTCGGATTACGCCTGAAAACTGCATTTCTCTCAGGGTGAGCAATGATAGGAATGATACCCTCGGTCATAAGTTCAAAAATCAGGTCCTTTACGCCTGAAAAAACATGCTCCGAAGGAAATTCAATAAACATATAGCGGCTTTGATTCAGAACGAGAAAACGCCGGTGAGCTCTGATCTCATCAATGAGATTATGGGAAATATGCACTTCCGCCCCCGGAAATACTTCAAGGGGGATGTCATTTTCTTTAAGAATATCTGAAAATTCTTTCCTGGCTTTTTGTATCTCCTCAAATCCGGAAGCAGAGTCACTGCCTCTGAAAAGATGTGGGGAGGCAATCATTTTTTTAATCCCATCATCTGTGGCCATTCTTGCCATTTCCAGAGCAGTTGCCATATCTTTGGCTCCATCGTCCACTCCGGGAAGTATGTGGGAATGAATGTCTATCATTTACCGCTTCTCTTCATAGTAAGTACCAAGATAACCGTGTTGTTCAGCAGAATAATAGCCTCGTCCCTTGACTTTCATCTCATTATAGACAACACCAATAACATTGGCCTTTACTTTTTCTAGGGCTCTAATACTGTTTACATAAGCTTTTCTCGTGGTCTTACCGATTTTAACTATAAAAACCGTCCCGTCTGAAATGGATGAGACAATAGCTGAATCCACAACAGCAAGAACAGGAGGGGTATCAATGAAAACAAAATCAAAACGTTCTTTGACGGTATCGATCAATTCCTTCATCCTCGGTGTGTCTATAAGTTCAACCGGATTAGGAGGATGAGGTCCGCTGGTTATAACAAACATATTTTCAATTTTTGTCTCTTTTACAGCTTCATTAAGAATGATCTTTCCGGTCAAATAACTGCTCAACCCGTTTGTGATATTGAGATCAAAAACTTTATGCAGTCTAGGCTTGCGCATATCAGCATCGATCATCAAGACCTTCTTGTTCAACTGGGCAAATGAGACCGCTGTGTTCACCAGAGTGGCGGTCTTTCCTTCCTGAGGAAAAGCACTGGTGAAGGAAATGATTTTTGGAACGTTCCCTGCATGGGAAAAAAGAATGGAAGTCCTCAGCGTCCGGTAATTTTCAGAAACCGAAAGCTTCGGATATATGTGATTGATCATTTCAAAATCCTCTATGCGCAGAGGCTCCTTCTGTTCCTCTGTTCCGTACGTATAGGATGTATAGGCATTTCCCCTCTTCATTCCATCTTTTGAAACAAATGGGATAACTCCCAGAGAGGGCAATGGAACAAGCCTTTCAGCTTCTTCAGGCTCTTTAATGGTGTTATCCACATAATCGATGACAAAAGCCAGACCCACACCAATAAAAAGGCCCAGCAAGAGCGCAAGCATAAAGGAGCGGCTTTTATTGGGATAATAGGGGGCTCCGGGCACAAGTGCTGTATCAATAATCTTTATATTCGAAGACTTGAGTCCCTTTAAACGGGCTGAAACAAGAGTCTCATTCTGTCTTGCAAGAAGTGAATTCAGCAGGTCTCTCTTGTTTTCGATCTCTATCTTTAAACTGTTATAAAGAATGGCATTGTTGTTCATTTGGATCACATCTTTTCTCTGTTCACTCAGAAGCCCCTGCAGTTTGTTCTCTTCTTTCAGGGCCGCTCTGTAATCTGACTCGGCTGCTTTGACCGCCTTTTGTATTTCATCTTTGAGTTGATTCCTCATTGAATCAATTTTCGCACTCAAACTGACCATTTCAGGATAGCTGGGTTTAAACGTTTTGAGCTTTTCCTGATAGGAATTCAGCATCTGATTGTATTCGGTCTTCAGGCTCTGTATCACGGGATTATTGATATACTGAGGAAGAGAATCCACCTCCAAATCCCTGAGCTCCAGATAGAGAGATTCCGTCTTTATTCTCTCTATCTGAGCCTGAGTCAGAGCTGAATTCAAATCACCAAATTTCGATACCACTGAACTCTCTTTGTCGCTCAAATAAAGAAGCTCCTTCTCTTCTCCGTAGCGCTGGATCTCTCTTTCCTTGGCTGATAATTCTGATCTTAACGAGGCTATCTGCTCGTTCAAGAACTCAGATGCCTGCTGTGTGGCTTCATAACGCATTTCTACGGAATAATTGATAAACTCCTCTACCACAGTGTTCACCACATCAGCAGCCAATTGAGGATGCGGAGAACTGTAGCTGACCTCAACCAGACGGGTCTCCTCAATCGGGGATACAGAAAGTCCTCCTAATACAGTAAACGCATACACCTCATTTGGGTTTTGCTCAAAGACACCCTCAGAATCGACCTCTCCCTCAGAAGGTTTTCTTTTGAACAGCCACTTTAATGTGACAAAGTCTTTAAAAGTATGAAAAATACTCTTTCTTGTTTCCTGACCTGTTTGAAATTCCGGGCGGTCAGCAAGGCTCATCTTTCTTGCTACCCTCTCAGCCATAGAACGGCTTGTCAAAAGCCTTAATTGAGTGTTGAAATAAGCTCCTGTGAAATCATATTGATAATAAGGCGAGGAAGGATAGGCCTCATTGATATCAAGCATATTGGAACTCGGATTTTCAATGATAATGGTCGCGGTCGCTTTATATAAAGGGATCCGAGTGAACAGATGGACAGCTGTTATGACCAGTATGACCAGCACAGCTGATATAATGACCCATTTTCTCTTCAGGGCAATACGCCATATATCGAGAAGGTCTATCTCTTTTTTGTTTTCTTTATTTGTATTTTCCATATCTTTCACCATATTATCCTGACCTATTCATAAAAAACTTGCGAATAATTCAGGTTATTTATCCGTCACTACATTGATAAGCCCAATAACTTCCTCGTACAGCTGCTCTTAATGACAAATATTGTCAGAATATCGTTTCAGGCACAAACACAATATCATTTTCCCTTAACTGGATATCCTCTTTGCTCCCTCTCATTACAGCCTTCACATTCACTTTGATCTCTTCCTCTACGCCTTCTTCGTTTTTGCGTTTAATGACAACTCTTCCTTTGGCCGCGCGCTCTGAAAATCCTCCTGCCTGTGCAATAGCCTGAACAAGAGTGGGCAGATTTGATTTTTTGACCTCTATGGCTCCGGGAGAATTGACCTGTCCGAATACATAAATATGAACGACCATATCAATCGGAATATTTACAATATCCCCCGGTTCTAACGGGATATTCAAACTGGAATCTCCCTTTAACACCAAGTCATCTATGGATATCCTTAAAGACTTGCTGGTACCATCCTCTTTTTCACGGACCACAATGATTTCATCTCCAGCCTCATTTGTCATGCCGCCTGCCTGAGCGATCATATGTAGCAGCGTCTGACGCCCCAGGAGCTCATACCGGCCAGGATTTGAGACAGCTCCCAAAACAGAGACTCGTTTACTCTGGTATTCTCTAATGAAAATAGTGACCTGCGGATTCTGAAGATATTTCTCTTCAAGAAGCTCGGCTAACTTCTGCTCTAATTGAGATTTTGTAAGGTCTTTTACTTCTATCTCCCCCAACAGAGGAAGCGTGATATTTCCATCCTCTGATACTCTTACTGTTTTGTTCATCTCATCCAGGCCGAAAACAGCGATTTCCAGTAAGTCCTGGGGACCTATCTTGTATTCGAGAGACCGCTCTTCCTGTCCAAACAGGAGTAAAGCACAAGGAAAGATAAAGACCAGTATGGCTGCAGTCAATGATTTTTTCATCCCAAACTCCTTTTAAGTGGACCTGTTTTTTTATTCTTATCTTATGAACGAATTCTCTAATTTCATTATATTCTGTAGATTGCAGGTATATTATAATATAATGAGGAAATTATTGGAACCAATCTCCCTGAGGAATACAAAACACAAATCAAGGCTTTTTATATTTTTATCAATGTTTTTAAGGAAGGAATGGGCGCTTTTTTCGCCAGTTCCAAAATCAAATCAACCTGCCAATCGAATTTCCCCCTTTTTCGTATAAGCGGGAACACTCCGTTTGACTTGGCCAATTGAAACAGTCTTTCAACCTCTTTGTCGCCCAGCCTGCCGCAGGTCTTCCTTGCGTAATATCCAACCAGAAGTTCTCTTTTTATGGCTTTCTTCCATGACCTCTCATATTCTGAAAGGTCAGATAATTCAAAGGAATCAGTCGAAAAATTCCGTAAAATCGTCTCTGCTGCGATCTGGGAACAAAGAAGGCCGTAATAGATCCCTCCTCCCGTCGTTGTTTTAACCTGTGCCGCTGCCTCTCCCACAGCTATCACACGATGGGAATATGTTTTGGATACAGGCCCTTGTGCTATGATTTTACTCAGGACTCGCTCCTTTTCCAAGGCAGTGACTTTTTCTGGATACAAACGGGAAACAAGTTTTTTTAAGTAAAAAGTGGCATCTTTTTCTGTAATAAGTCCCAGGCGTGTTCTGTTTTTTTGCACAGGAATATTCCAGGCGAAAGCGCCAGGAGCGACCTTGCTTCCTACCATGATAAAAGGGCCTTCTCCATTGACAGCATCCAGTTCGATCTGAGCTCCGTTTATATAATTTTTGGGATACCCCATTCCTATTTTTTTATGAAGACGGTACTCGATTCCGGTTGCCAGAACCGCTATTTTGGCTCTATGTCTTGTCTCTCCCCTCTTTTTTGAAAAAGAGGAAACTTCTATATGATCTCCTGTATTTTTTATATTCTCCACTCTCGTTCCCGTAAAAATCCTGGCTCCGCAGGACAGAGCTTTGTGCGCCAGATTCAGGTCGAACTTTTTTCTGTCCACCACACATGCGAATACTTTTCCATGGTCATAACGCAGGGATGTCCCAAAGGGAGAAACCATATTCATATAGGCAAGTTCGGACAAAATAGAATTCTCTTTAAGTCCGAACCGTTCGAATGCTTCTTTCCCTATGATACCAGTGCACAGTATATCTTCACCTATCCTTTTTTTCTTTTCAAAAACCTTCACATCCAGACCGGAATCAGCTAATAGTCCGGCTGTGTACAATCCGCTCGGACCTCCTCCGATCACAATAACATCATTCATTTGAATCATCCTTGTTCTTAATATCCCTGGGATTATACAAAAAATCAAATAAAATTCAAACTAACAAGAGCCTTACTTCTGTTCTTCTTCCCATTTTCCCCTAAACGAGATCCAGAAAGACCGAAATATTAATTTGAGGTCAAGCCAAAAACTCTGCCTTTTTATATAAAAAACATCATACCTGAACTTATCCTTCCTTGGTGCATCTGCCGGAAGATAGACCTGCGCGAGTCCTGTGAGTCCGGGTCTTGCTTTTAGCCTTTCCTTATATCCCGGAATCTCTTTCAGCGCTACAATCTTTTGGCTGTTTGCTTTATTTTTTGATTTGTCTCCATTTTCTTTTGTCTCTGCGGTCTGTTGTTGAGAGCGCGGCAATCCTGTTCTCCCTCTCTCTACTTCTGCCGGCCTTAATGCCCTGGGCCCCACAAAACTCATATCCCCTCTGAAAATATTGAAAAGCTGGGGCAGTTCATCCATGGCTGTGGCTCTAAGAAGCCGGCCGATCGGCGTGACTCTCGGGTCGTCTTTCTCCGCCTGCACAGGAGTGCCGTCCTGTTCCGCATCCTTGATCATGGAACGAAATTTAAAAGCCTTGAAAACACAGCCGCCCTTCCCCTCTCTTTCCTGTGTGTAAAAGACAGGGCCTCTGTCCTCAAGCCATATCAATGACCCGAAGAGGAGCCACATCGGAGATGACAGAATGATACCGAAAGCAGAAAGAGCCATATCAAACGGCCTCTTTAAAAACAAAAATCTCTTATCCATTTAACCTGACCTATTCATAAAAAAATGGCGATGAGCATTTTTTGTTTTGATCTCAAGGATATGCATACTTTCAGCAAAAATGACAACTGAAATGTTTTTGTTTGTTTTAAATTTCATTTTAGTCGCCATTTTTTACCTCTCAGGCAAGCCGATTTGGAAATCAGATATGGCTTGTGCTCACTAAAGATTTTTAACGCCATTCTTCTTCGTTTTTCTCGGCTCCTGCGTAACTCCCCCCGTCCGTGGGTGATCCTGGTCATTCATAAAATATGTATGCGTTTCCATACACATTTACCATGATCGACCCTTTTA
>CAYWDH010000064.1:0-15226 GCA_964456985.1 uncultured Eubacteriales bacterium | reverse complement strand
AAAATCAGCGGGCTGAAGAACCAGCTTGCCTGATGAAAGTCGGGAGCACAAGCCATATCTGATTTTCATATTTATAATGAGTTGAATTTCTGTTCATTAGTCTCTATAATTTTCGGGATATGGATGGAATGAAAAATAAAGATGTACGAGTGGCCATCATTGATAATTCTATAGACAAAAACATATACGATCCGGTCAGCCACTGGAGTGCTTTCCTTGATGTCCCTTGGAGTTCATTTCAAGCCAAAAAAGATCATTTTCCCGCTGCCTTGGGAAAGGATTTCACTCATATAATATTAACAGGATCCGAAGCATCGATTATGTATAGGCCTCAGTGGGTGCTTGATGAGATTGAGTTTGTAAAAGAGTCTGTATCAAAAGAGATTCCCATCATGGGAAGCTGTTACGGTCATCAGATGATCGCCCTTGCCTTGGCCGGTCCCAGTTGCGTGCGGAGGTCTTTTTCGCCGGAAATAGGATGGATTCCCATTAAAATCATAAGGGAAAGTACGATTCTGGGGAAAAAAGGATTGTTTTTTTCTTTCACGATCCATTTTGATGAAGTGTTTGGGATGGGAAGTGATTTTGATATATTGGCATCGACCTCTTTGTGTCCGATCCATGCATTCCGGAAAAAAGATGGGCCTGTTTGGGGCATTCAGTCTCATCCTGAAATAACTCCGGATTCCGGCAAAATATTATTAAAGAAACTCATAGAGGAGGGAAGGAGACCTATTGATGTTTATACCGAAGCCTACCATTCCCTTCCCAAGGATTCCCGGATTATCAAACATATTGTTGATGCGTTCATTCATTGTTGATATAATCTTTGTAAAATATTATTGTTTTTCCCTTGACAAAGGGGATATGAATCTATAAAAATTGTTTTTAGGGTTTTTAAGACTATATCCTTTCAAAATAAGGAGGAAAGAATGAAGGTACAAAGAGTATTGGTTTTATCCGTTCTGATGCTGTTTCTCATATCATCTTTATCGTTTGCAGAAACCAAAAAGTTAGAGGAAATCGGACATTACACATTTGTCCGTATAAAGGGAGAAGTACCGACTCAAGAAGTTATGAAAACACTGCTGGAGCGGTATAAAGCTGATATCAAATATGGTTTTGACCTGGCTGGTTACGGGGATGTGTATTTTGCGTTTTTGGAACAGATTGAAACGCAGTCTTTTGAGGAAGCCTCACTGCCTATTGGTCAGAAATTTATGTGGATGTTATTCCGCTCCCATGAAAAGGTAAAAATAGTCGAAGATCTTGAATGGGCAGGGAAGGAACCTCTTCCGGTTTTTGTGTTCAAAGTAATAAAAGACCATAAGGAATATACATTTGTTATGCCCAGGCCGTGCGGCAACATTTCTTTGATCAGTGTAGAGAGAGCCAAGGAAGTACCTATTTGTGATATTATCATTGATCCGGAGAAAGCAAATATTAATGATCCTATCACAGTGGATATGAGCGGTTCTAAAAATTCTGAAAAGATGGTTATCGAAGTCTATAATTCTGAGGGAAGAAAATTAAGCACGCAGACTCTCACTAAGGATTCGCCGAAATGGCAGACACAGTTCAGCGAGCCCGGTAAATATGATTTCAAACCTGTTGTTTATAATTATTATGATGAAGCCTCATCTAATCCTTGCGAAGCATCTGTCTACATAAATTTTCCTCCGACATGTCAATTAGTAGTGATGCCTGATGTCATAAAGGAAGGGGAAACCGTTACTCTGGATGCTACTGGTTCTGAAGATCCGGACGGAACTCTGGAAAAAGCTGTATTTGAGATATCAGATGAGGTCGGAAATATCATTGCTGAAAAAACACTGACAGAAAAACCTTTTAGTTGGGAATATACAGTCGAAGAGGCTGGAATGTATTCAGCTACAGTTGCGGTCTATGATGATTTTGGCGCCGTTTCAGGTCCTTGCGATGCCCAGTTTGAAGTTAAGAAACAGAAGTTCTTTTTCCTTGCTGAAGCCGGAGGTCTGGTTGCCAAAGGTACGTATACGGGATATGCCTTTGGAAGAGTCGGATTTATGTACAAATTTGTTCCTGATCAGTTCAGCTTTATTCTGTCAGCGGGCGGAGCTTATCCTTTGGTCAGTAATGACCTGTGGAAGCCTTTCTTTATGGCAAATGCGGTTGTTAATGCGCATATGAAACCTGCCTTTATCGGAGCAGGCTTGGGATATAGTACCAAGGAACAGGATTCCAGGGGTTCGGGTCTTGACCTGGTTGGAAACATTGGAGTGGATGTATTTGCCAACGGTTCGATCTTCTTTGAAGGAAGGATTCCGATCACCGGTGAGAACAGGGAGATATCCGAGACACACAAACTTCTGCTTGGATTCAGATTGATATTCTAAATAAAGGCAAAGAATAGAAATTAAAAAAGGCCGAGGAAAAAGCCTCGGCCTTTTTTTTTATGATTTTTTTCTGTTAAAATAAATACACCTTAATAGGCCAGGTAGATTGAGAGAAAAATGAGAATAGCCCTTATAGGAGCTGACGGCCAGCTTGGTTCTGAGTTGTTAAAAGTACTTAAGGTTTTCAACTTATTCCCTCTCTATTACCCTGAATTTGACGTAACAGATAAGAAGAAAATGAAACAGAAACTTGAGTCCATAAAGCCGGATATGATAATCAATACGTCTGCGTTTAATGATGTTGATGCAAGTGAAGAAAGGGTCAAAGAAGCATTTGAGGTCAATGCTTTTGCTGTAAGGGATCTATCTTATATTAGTGTGGAACTGGGGGCGGTGCTTCTGCACTTCAGCTCTGATTATGTTTTTGACGGATTGAAAAAAGGCCCTTATCATGAAGCGGATAAACCCAATCCTGTAAATGTTTATGGTGTTTCTAAACTGGCTGGAGAATATTTTTTACAGAATATTATGGAAGAATACTACATCATCAGGACAAGCAGTCTGTATGGAGAAGCTGGGTGTAAAGGAAAGGGTTATAATTTTGTGGATTTGATGGTTCAAAAAGCTGAAAAGGATGAAGATGCAAGGATCGTTGATGACCAGTACATGACGCCGACATGGGCCTTTGAGCTGGCAGAGAGAATAAAGGATTTATTAGATGAGAGGAAATACGGGTTGTATCATATGTCTTCTGAAGGGAAGTGCACATGGTTTCAATTCGCTGATAAGATATTTTCTTTATTAGGAAAAAGGCCCCATGTGACACCTGTTGATACAAAGAGCTATGGAGCGCGGGCCGAACGGCCTCTTTACTCAGTTTTAGAAAACAAGGCCTTAAAGGAACTTGGCATTAGAGCTTTTTCGAACTGGGAAGAGGCGCTCAAAAAATACATGAAGAAAAAGGGCTATATTTAACCTGAGGTGTTTACACTAAAAAAGGGATTTATATCATTTTATCGAATATATCATCCGGGAGTGTTGTGACTTTTGCATTTTTGTCTGTTGTCACATGAACTGTGTATCCTTCGGCTGCAATATGCTGTTGTTTTATTGAGAAGATTTCATAATCAAAGATAAGTTTTTTTCGGGATGCTTCCCTGAGATATACGCGGATCAAGATCTCTTCATCATATCTTAACGCTTTCTTGTATCTGCAGAATGATTCAACCACCATAAAATAATAACCTTTTTTTTCAATGTATTTATAAGGGATCCCTTTTTTTCTGCAGTACTCGGTCCTTCCTATTTCAAACCACTCAAAGTAGTGTTTGTTATGAGCAACTGCCATTTTATCTGTTTCAGAATAGCGAACCCTCTCTTTTGTTTCTATAAAAGGTTTTTTCTTCAGAGTGGAAGGCTTGCTATTAGAAGGATTTTCCGAGTTTCGAGATTTCATCTTTATAATATTTCCGGAATAAGATTTCCCATTCTCTGCTACCTTCTTTAATTGTCTTTTTTTGGGATTCGATTTTTTCGATAGCTTTTTTTTCAAGCAGTTCATAGAGTTTTAATTCGTTCTCTATGCTTTTTACAATGGACAGCCGGATTTCATTTGGTTCGTCTAGAAACTCAACTTTGTCGTTCTCGAAAATAGATTCCATGATAATTCGGGAAAGATAATTTATTTTTTCTCTGGATAATTTTACACTCACAGGACTATGTTCTTTTCCTTTGCTAATTTACTCTTGATCATGCGAAACATCGTTTGATATTCGATGTTTTCACTACGTATTTTTTCTCTATGTTTATTCAGTATTTGCCTTACTTCCTGGTCAAGTTTTTCTTCTGTCTGGAATTCATCGGTTATGAGCTCTTGAACGTATTCGACCATAAAATTTTTATCTTTTGTTTTTATTTTATTGTCTTTTATCAAGTTTTTTACAATGGAGAATCCCATGTGTTCTATTTCATTCCTGCTTAATCTCATAACCTATCTAAAATACAATATATGAGGCTAAAATTCAAGACTTGATTGAGGATAAAATTCAAAAAGTTGGATTTTAAGAGACGGAATTTTTAAGAAAAGATAAGCAAATATGCTTATCTCTTATTTTTTTGGGGGTTTGTCTTCTCTGGCAGAAAAATAGAGGGAAAACACAAATCCACCAAAACAAATTCCGAAGATAATGACCATAAAAACAAATGCTTCAATTTTCATTTTTTTTAGTAAGTTTTTTTGAAATTATTTTGTTAAAACCAATAAAAACAATAATGGCAACAGCCCATTGGAAAAGTACTGTACCTAACGTACTCTGGGAAAATATTTTATACCAGTTTCCGGGATCTTTTGAGTAGCTGTCCCAAAACCACCATCCCAGCATAGCGATAATCTGGATCGGAAGGATAAATTTGACCAGAAAATCAAATCCTTTCCCAAGTTTGAAACGGGTCTCCGAGGTGGATATGATTTCTTCCCGAAATTTTTTCGGACCGGTCTTGAGCACAAGGAATATAAAGAATGCGCCGCTAACAATAAGTCCCATTCCCCAGACCTTATCTTGGTTGTTGAGAAAGCCAAGACTTATGGCTGAGGGAAGACCGAGAACGAAACAACTGATCCCGACTATGGAAACCGCTTTTTTTCTTGTGAGTCCGGAGTCCATAAAGATCCGGGTTATCAGTTCCAGTTGGGATATAAGAGAAGAAAAAGCAGCAAAGCATAGAGCCAGGAAAAAAAGGGCCAGAAAAAAAGAGCCGGATGGAATTTTAGAGAAGAGGTTGGGTATCCAGATAAAGGTGAGTCCGACGTTATCGGTTTTCATGACTTCCAAAACTTTTTCCTGAGCCAAGTTTTGTCCTGAGAAAAATGAGAAAACCGTCGGTATGATAGTAACAGCTGCCAGAAGAGAGGCAAAGCAGTTTCCAAAGCCTATAGTGGCGGATGTGAGGACCGGATTTTCTTTTTTCCGGCTGTAAACAGCATAGGTGAGGAGAAGCCCCCACCCTGCCCCCGTAGACCAAGCAGACTGACTCAGGGCATTTATCCATATTTCCAGGTCGCCGAGTTTGTGTAGGTTTGGGGTGAAAAGAAAGTTCAATCCTTTAAAAGCACCCGGAAGTGTAAGAGCATTAACACAGGCAACGATAAGAAGGATAAAGAGGGAGGGTATCATTATTTTATTGGCTCTTTCTATTCCTTTTGTAACTCCAAAATAGATAATTAAAGCGCCTATGAGAACAGCAAAAAAATGAAATCCGACCGGTTCCCAAGATGAAGAGAACCCCCTCCAAAAATCTATTGACTTTTTATGAATAAGGTCTTGAAAGCACGTGGCAAAAAAATACTTTATACACCAGCCTGTCACTACCGTATAGTAAAAAGTAATGGCTGCTGTGACAAAAGCGACAAACGTGCCCATCCATGCAAAATTTTTACCAACCATATCCATAAAAGAACCCACAACACCCCTTCTTGTCTTTTTGCCTATAGAGAGTTCTATTATGAGCAGCGGCATGGCCCAGATAAAAAGGAATAAAATCCAAGCGATCATGAAAGCGCCGCTTCCGTACTGGGCCACTATCCTCGGAAAGCGCCATAAGTTTCCGGTTCCAATAGCCATTCCCAGACCTGCGAAGATAATGCCCCAGCGGGAAAATGACTCCTTGCTATTCATGATGGTCTCCCTTGTGGACAACGCTCAATTGATTGTCGTGTTCCGTATCAATGACAGTAAATGGATGAAGGCCCTTTCTTTCCAGTTTTTTTGTTGCTAACGCGATAAGCTTGCCTTCAGGGCTGAAAAGGCGGAATATTTGGCTGTTCTCAGAAAAACCGTGTATTTTACTTGGGATGCTGTCAGAGCCAATCTTCATTATGTCTTCAGGTTTTATAGCGGCCCCGTTTTTTGCCTTTAAGGCTCCCTGTTCAGATAGAATGATTTTTGGATATTCAGGAAGAAGATTTTCAAGGGGGAGCACATATTCTTTTGGTCCCTTTTTTGGGTCCACTGCGGATATTTCTTCAAGAGTCAAGCTGTCGTTTATGCTGAAAAGGCCTATTCTGGTTCTTGTTAAAGCTGACAGGTGTCCTCCACATCCTGCCTTTTTACCGATTTCGTGCGCCAGGCTCCTGATGTAGGTTCCGGAAGAGCATTTTGTCTTAAAATCAATAAAAGGGGAGTCATATTTCAACAGATTCAAGAAGTATATTTTGACAGCATTTGGAGGAAGTTTTATCTTTATGTTATTTCTGGCATGCTTGTATAAGGGTTTTCCTTTGTATTTTTTTGCCGAGTAGGGTGGAGGGACCTGAGAAATATCGCCTTCAAATGTTTTAAGTATTTCCTTTACTTTTTTTTCAGAAGGATATTCTGTATTTTTTTCAGATGTGGCTATTCCATATGAGTCATAAGTATCTGTCGAGTATCCTAATGTGATCTGTCCTGTGTAAACCTTGGTCAATTTCACATAAAAGGGGAACAATTTAGTGGCTTTGCCTATTCCTATAAGGATCAGGCCCGTTGCCATAGGGTCAAGAGTTCCGAAGTGACCTACCTTTTTCTCGCTAAGCAAGTCTCTTATTTTTTTTACAATATCGTGAGAGGTCAGTTTTTTTGGTTTATTTACCAGGATTATTCCGTCCATTAGACTTTAAGTTTCGGTTCCATCCGGATATGTCTTGTTGCCCTGGCCCTTGTCATTAAGAAGCCCGTTCACAATAGAAGGAATTTCCTTTATTAATTTTTTATAATTTCCTGTTACTGTAAATCCAGCTGCGTGCATGTGTCCTCCCCCCGAAAATTTGTTCGCGATTTCCATTGCGTTTGCTTTTCCTTTTGTTCTTATGCTGACTCTAAATGTATTTTTTCCCATTTCTTTAAAAAACAGAACGACTCTGACTCCTTTAATTGTCCGGGCGTAGGTTGTGATATCTTCTGTGTCGATGTGTTTGAGTTTTAATTTATTGAGAAATCTGTCAAACATTGTGATAATGGCAATCTTCCCATTGTGCGACATTTTAAGAGTAGAGAGCACCTGGCCTAGGAGCTTTATTTTTTCCGGAGGATTGTTATTGAAAAGGAGATCTATGATCTTATGGGGGACAGCTCCGTAATTGACTAATTCATAGCAGGTCTTGAAAGCATTTGCTTTGGTATTTGAGAACTGGAAAGAACCTGTATCAGAAACAATGGCGCTGTAAAGTAAGGAGGATATTTTCGAATCAAACTTGATGCTGAGATATTTGCCCAGTTCATAAACCATGCTGGCCACGGCAGCTGCTTCCGGATTAACCCAGTTGATATCAGCATAAAAATCATTTGAATGGTGATGATCGATATTTATCTTAAAAGAGTCATTGATGTGTTTTTGTCCTGACCGCTCGACATTGGCACACTCTAGAAGGATGATGATGTCGAAATTATCCGGATTTATTTGACCGGTGTCGACTATTTTAAGTTCCGGAAAACGATTGAAAGGAAAGGGGATCTCATCTTTTATAAAAATAGAAATATTTTTCCCCAGTTGTTTTCCCATTAAGTGCAGTGCGAGGCTTGTGCATACAGAGTCTCCGTCAGGTCTTAAGTGGGATGTAACAGCAATATTTTGACTTTCTTTTATTTTTTCGCTTATACGATGTATGGGATCCTCATTCATTTTTATCTAGTTTATTGAGTATGCCTTCTACTTTTTCATTATATTCCAATAAGGGGTCGCTATTAAAAATTAGCATGGGATTATACTTTAATTTTGTTCTCGAAGCAACCGCTTTTCTAAGAAATCCTGTTTTTAAATTCAAGAAGTCTATGATTTGTTTTTGCTTCGATTTATTTAGGACACTAATATACACGTGAGCCGTCAGGAGGTCTTTTCCTATTTCTATCCTGGTGATGCTTATCAAAGTGGAATGGGAGTCCTGAACAATTTCCCTTATTGACTGACTCAGTATGCTTTTTAAGAGACTTTCCACTTTTTTTTGTCGTATTGATTTATTCGTTTTCATTGTTTTTTCATTCAGAGATTGACTCATCACCTGATTTTTTGCAATGATGCGTCAATCTCATCCATTTTTATAATTCAGATTGGATGATATTCAGATCGAATTTTATTTGAAGAAATCTGTTTCCTTATAAATGATTTCTCCATCAATGCTTTCTTCAGCTTCCCTAATGAGCTGTTTGAATACTTTTTCAATAAGAGTCTGCTTGTTATTGATCATGACGATTCCGATTTTAGCTCTCTGCCATTTGTTCTGAAAATTAAGTTCTGCAAAAGATACGTTGAATTTCTTCTTCAATCTGTCCTGATAGCTCTTCAGTCTTTTCCTTTTTTCTTTAAGGGAATGGGAATAAGGGAGATAGATCTCTATTCCTAAATATCCTATTATCATTTAAAACTTCACCGATTTATTTAGGGGGAGATTTTTCTATGGTAAAGGCTTCAATAATATCTCCCTCTTGGATGTCTTTAAAATCCTGAATATTGATCCCGCATTCATATCCTTTTTTTATTTCAGTTACATCCTTTTTCAAATGCTTGAGGGAGGCGATTTTTCCCTCGTGGATGACTTCATTGTTTCTTATGAGTTTGATTTTTGAATTTCGATATATGGTTCCGTCTTTAACAGAACAGCCGGCAATGATCCCTGCTCCTTTAATCTTGAATATACGTTTGACCTCTGCATTTCCTTGATAGACCTCTTTTTCTACAGGCTCCAGCATTCCTTCTAAAGCTTTTTTGATGTCATCTGTGAGCTTATATATGATATTGTAGGTTCTTATTTCCACGTTTTCAGCAGCGGCAAGTTCCTGAGTTTTTTTATTTGGTTTGGAGTTATAGCCTATGATGATGGCATTGGCAGTTGATGCAAGTGTGACATCTGACTCGTTGATCTTTCCTGTGGAGGATTGGATGATATTAATTTTAACATTATCTGTGCTCAAATTGGGCAGAATATGGTTGAGTGTTTCTACTGAGCCTTGAACATCTGCTTTTATTATAAGTGACAAATTCTTTGTCTCTTCTTCTTCCATGTTCTTAAAAAGCTGGTCAAGAGTGGGACGTTCTTCCTTTCCCTCTTTTTTTTCTTTGATTTTGGAAAGCCTGGAATTTGATATTCTCTTGGCCATATCCAGGCTGGGCAGCACCTGAAGGAAATCTCCGGCAACTGGAACATCAGAAAATCCTAATATCTCAACAGGCATTGAAATCTCTGCTTCTTGCACTGATTTTCCAATCTCGTCAAACATAGCCCTGGCTTTACCATAAGTCGTCCCGCATACGAAGGTCTCTCCACGCATTAGCCGGCCGTGCTGAATGATAATGGTGGCAATCGGTCCTTTTGATGCATCCAGGCTCGCTTCCAATACGATTCCCTGGGCAGGGACTTTTGGATTTGCTTTGAGCTCCAACATTTCGCTCAGCAGGAGAATCATCTCAAGGAGTTCGTTAAGATTGGTCTTTTTCTTGGCGGAGATTTCAACACAAATGGTATCTCCTCCCCAGTCTTCTACAAGCAGGTCCTCTTTTGAAAGCTGCTGTTTGGTGCCATCAATATCTGCTTGAGGTCTGTCTATTTTGTTTATAGCCACTATGATAGGCACATTTGCAGCTCTTGCATGGCTGATTGCTTCTTTTGTCTGAGGCATGACTCCATCGTCTGCGGCTACGACCAGGACCACGATATCCGTTACTTTCGCTCCTCTGGATCTGAGCTTGGTGAAAGCTTCATGACCGGGCGTGTCTACAAAAGTGATGGGTTTGTCATTGTAAGAGATCCTGTAGGCTCCTATGTGCTGGGTTATACCACCTGATTCTTTGTTTACCAGATTTGATTGCCGGATGGCATCGAGAAGTGTGGTCTTTCCATGGTCGACATGACCCATGATAGAAACAACAGGAGGTTTGGGAACCAGGTCTTCTGTATTGGCTTGAGCTTGCATACGCACTATTTTTTCCATTGGAACGACTTCGAAGTCTATTTTAAGTATATCTGATATATCTTTGGCAAGGGATTCTGTGATTTCGTCGTTCACTCCTATATTCAATCCTCGGCGGCTCAGTTTTTCTATAAGTTCTTTAGCTTTAATATCCAAAAGGTCTGTGAGTTCTTTCAGGTTTGTGCCTTCTTGAATGACCTTTTTGTCTGTTTCTTTTTTGCTTGGCGTGGCTTTTGATTTTTCTTTTTTTGTCATTGTTTACCTTAAATCTTGATATGTGTTTTCAAGCTAATCATTTTTTATGTCAATTTTCCATCCGACCAGTTTTGATGCCAGTCTGACATTCAATCCCTTTTTACCTATGGCAAGTGAAAGCTGGTCTTCGGGAACCACAGCTTTCAATATTTTTTTTTCTTTATCAGCGATCTTTATATTTTCTACCTTAGCAGGGCTTAAAGCTGATTTGGCATATTCTTTAGGATTTTCAGACCATCTTATCACATCAATCTTTTCCCCATTGAGCTCTTTACTTATGGATAATATTCTGTTTCCTTTAACTCCTATGCAGGCTCCGATGGGGTCGATATCCTTTTCATCAGTACTCACAGATACTTTAGAGCGTTCTCCAGGTATGCGAATGATCTCTCTGATCTTTATATTTCCACTGGATATTTCAGGAACCTCTATTTCCAGCAGTCTCTTCAAAAACCTGTTATCTGTTCTTGATATAATGACTTGAGGGCCTTTTGTGTCTTTGAGGACATGAGTAATGATTCCTTTAATCCTATCACCTCTTCTGAATTTTTCATTGGGGATTCTTTCTCTTTCCGGAAGCATTACTTCAGTTTTTTTGATTTCAAGGATCATGTTTCTTTTGGAGTCAAAACGTCTGAGAACCCCTGTTACTATTGTTCCTGTTTGAGGAGCAAATGTGTTGTAGATTCTTTCTTGTTCAGCATCCCTGACCTTTTGAAATATCACCTGTTTGGCTGCTTGGGCCGCTATTCTTCCCAATGTTTCTGAGGGGAGGTCTATCTCAATATAATTTCCTTCTTTTGCCGTGACATCCATTTTTTTCGCATCACCCAGTGATATTTCCACTGCCGGATCAGTGACTTTTTTTGTGATTTTTTTTACAGAATAAACCCTTAATTCTCCCTTTTCAGGTGAAAATTTAATGTGTGCTTTTTCATTTTTATTGAAATAATTTGATGCCGCTACTTTTAAGGATTCCTCTATAGCGCTGATGATGACATTTTTGTCAACATTTCTTTCTTTACTGAGCTGTATTATTGTACTCCAAACGTTCACTTTCATGTGTTCAGCCTTGTATGATTAGACTTTTATAATAAAAGAAATCTAAAGATTGAAAAATTATAACTGAAAATCACGGAATTATCAAATACCAAAGTCAAGTCTACAGGCAGGTCACATGAGGAGGGGGGCGAAAACAAGACTTACCACTGCCATGAGTTTGATGAGTATATTCATAGAGGGCCCTGCTGTATCCTTTAAGGGATCTCCAACGGTATCGCCAATAATGGAAGCAGCATGAACATCGGTTCCCTTACCGCCCAAATGACCCTCTTCTATCCATTTTTTTGCATTGTCCCAGGAAGCTCCTGAGTTTGCCATAAAAATGCCCAGAAGCACCCCGGTTGCAGTGGCGCCTGCAAGGAATCCGCCTAAAGATTCAGCTCCAATAAAAAAACCAACGGCAAGTGGAGAGATGATAGCCAGTATTCCTGGGAAAATCATTTCCAAAAGAGCGCTTTTTGTAACGATATCCACACAGCGGTCTGAGTTTGGCTTTGCCTTTCCTTCCAGGAGCCCTTTGATCTGTTTGAATTGATTTCTTATTTCCAGAATCATCTTATTTGCTGCTCGCCCCACAGCTTTAAGTGTCATGGAGGCAATGATAAAAGGCATGAGAGCTCCCAGGAGTAAGCCTACGACAGTTTTTACATCTGTCAGATTAATGGCCTTAATACCTGTTGTTTTTTGGAAAGCGGAGAACAGCGCAAGGGCGGTCAAAGCAGCTGAGCCTATGGCGAAACCTTTTCCTATGGCTGCTGTCGTGTTTCCGCAGGCATCTAGCTTGTCCGTGATTTCCCTTATGTCTTCACCTGAGTTTGACATTTCACTTATTCCGCCCGCATTGTCTGCAATGGGGCCGTATGAATCAGTAGACATCACTATTCCGATGGTCGAAAGCATGCCTACTGCTGATATGGCGATTCCATAAAGGCCTGACAGGCTGTGGGCCACATAAATAGTCAGGGCGATCGTAATAATAGGAAGGATAACGCTTTGGAAGCCGAGAGCCAGTCCGGTTATCACCACTGTGGCGCTTCCTGTTTGAGCGGTTTTGGCAAGGTCACGTATAGGAGGGCCTGCAGTAAAATATTCGCTTTCAAGCCCGATAAGGATACCGCTGACCATTCCGCATAACACCACCCAGAACACATTCAAGTCTGATAAGACCCATTTGACCGCTATGAAAGCTCCGACAAGGAAGACAAAAGCACTGATATAAGTGGAATTTCTTAATGCTGATTGAGGATTGAAATTTTTTAGAATATTTATGGAAAAGACTCCTATCCAGGAGCTTATAAGACCGATGGCAATAAGAATGACCGGAAGGGATATATGATTTATCGCCGGAGTCAGAGTGGCGCCAATGGCAATGGATGCGATAACCGATCCCGCATAAGATTCAAAAAGGTCAGCTCCCATACCAGCTGTGTCTCCCACATTATCGCCCACATTATCAGCGATGACTCCGGGATTTCTCGGGTCATCTTCAGGAATCCCTTCTTCGATTTTTCCCACTAGATCGGCTCCCACGTCCGCGCTTTTTGTAAATATTCCTCCACCCACACGGGCAAACAAAGCCACGGAGCTGGCTCCCATGGCAAATCCATTGATGATAAGAGGATCCTTTGTGAAAAAATAAATCACACCGATTCCGGAAAGTCCCAGCGCAGCAACAGATATCCCCATGACCGATCCGCCCTTAAAGGCAACGGATAAAGCTTTGGGCATTCCTCCTTCAATGGCTCCTTGAGTCGCTCTAACAGCGGAATGGGTTGATGCTTTCATACCGATAAATCCGGCCAGCATGGAGCAAAAGGCTCCTGTGATAAAGGATAATCCTGTGTATATGTTGAACAGCTGCCAGAGTAGAATGAATACAGCTGTGATAAATACAAGGATATAGGTATACTCTCTTTTTATAAATGTCATGGCCCCAGAGTGGATGGATCCAGCGATCTCTTTCATAAGGGCTGAGCCCTGAGGAAGTCTTTTGAGCAGAAAATAGAGGCCCAGAGCACAAAGCAATGAAAAGATACCGAGTATGAATACATATGAGGCGATATGAATTAAAGTCATTAGTGTTCCTCGCTCAATGGATTAAAGATGTCCTCTAGCATATAGCACAATTCACTTTACTTTTCAAATTTACTTTACCAATGAGTGGAATTTTCCAATAAGACTGTAAGGTCCGCAGGATGTTATTTCGACCATCACGAATTTTCCGGTCATATCTTTATCGGATTTGAAATTAATGACCTGGTATGCTTCATTTCTTCCTGCATATGAGTTATGATCTTTTTGACTCCGGCCCATACATAAGACCTTTATTTTTTTACCTATAAAAGATTTGTTGAGTTTAAGCTGGATGTTTTTTTGGACTTCTTGCAGTGCGATCAATCTCTGTTTTTTTGTTTTAAAAGGGATATTGTCTTTATATTTCAGAGCAGCGGTGAAAGGCCTTTGGGAATATCGGAAGGAAAATATATTCGTATACTCCACTTTTTTTAAGATATCAATTGTGTCAAAAAAGTCTTTTTCTGTTTCTCCTGGAAAACCGACAATGATATCCGTACTCAGGCTTATATCAGGCATTGATTTCTTCAGAAGTTTGATTTTTTTAAGATATTCCTTCCTCGTGTATCCGCGTCCCATTCGTTTGAGGATGCGGTCTGAACCGGCTTGAACGGGAAGGTGAAGCTGGTGGCATATTTTATCTATCTCCGCCATGGTATGGATTGTTTTTTCTGAAAGGTCTTTGGGATGAGAAGTGATGAACCGGATCCATTCAATCCCATTGATTTGACTTATTTTTTTTAAAAGAAAGGGGAAATCTTTGGCTGATTCCGGGTCCTGGTATGAATTGACATTTTGGCCGAGAAGCTGGATTTCCTTATATCCCTTTCCAGCAAGGCCTTTAACCTCTTCCATGATGGTTTTCAATGGTCTGTGCTTTTCTCTCCCTTTGGCAAACGGGACAATACAGTACGTGCAGAAATTGTCACAACCTTTCATGATGGTCACATAACCGCTTATCTGGTTTTTCCTGGATATCTGGTTGATTTCAATCCAGTCTCTGTGTCTGGAAGTTTGTAATATTCCTGAGTCAGTCTCTGATAAGGAGCTTATTATATAGGGGATTTTATTAAGATTATCCGGTCCAATGACAAAATCAACAGCATTGTTTTTTTGCATGATCTTGTCTTTATGAAGCTGGGCAACGCATCCGGTGACTCCAATGCACGCATTGTTCTTGTGTTTGATGTTTTTGATCCTTCCCAGAAGGGAAAAAAGCTTCTCAACCGGTTTTTCTCTCACCGCACAGGTGTTTATGATGATGATGTTTCCGTCTTCGACTTTTTCGCACTGCACGGCACCATGGGATTCAAGTATCCCCGCTATCTGTTCGGATTCGTTTTCATTCATCTGGCAGCCGAATGTTTTAATAAAGAATTTTTTATTGTTGAGCGTTTGAATGGGCTTCATGATAACTTTATTATATCTTTTTTTATCTGGAGATGAAATTCAGATATGGCTTGTGCTCGCTAAAGATTTTTAACGCCATTCTTCTTCGTTTTTCTCGGCTCCTGCGTAACTCCC
>CAYWDH010000063.1:0-15436 GCA_964456985.1 uncultured Eubacteriales bacterium | reverse complement strand
TCGGCTGCTGCGCAACTCCCCCCGTCCGTGGGTCAAACATGCTCACAGCTCGGCTCCGCCGAGTTCCCTCAAACAACAGCACTCCAAAGGCTAAATCTTCAATGTCGCTTCGTCCACACCTGAATTTCAGTAGGTTTACATAACCTCGACTTGTTCATCATCCAGGTAAAACCAGTTTTTCTGATGGTTCTATTATATAGGTCTTGGATTTTGAATAAAAGCCTAAAAGAACAGATACATGAACCACCCGAACAGAAGAGCCCCTGCCGTCATGATCAAAAATAAGGATATAAAGTATTTTATCCGATCTTTCCTGTTATCTCTTCTTATTAAGGCAAGAACTATGCTGACAAGGGCCGCATAGATAATCATTGAGATGAGGTGGCTTTTAAATATCATTTCTTTTTCCTATATAAAATGTCAAAGGCATCCAAAGCGACCAGGTAGTTGAGCAGACCGGCTCCTGCGATATAGGTTGTTCCAAATTCAAAGGTGACGTTTTTTAACACTCCTGTACCAAAGGAGAATAATCTGGAAGAGAAATAAAGAGCCCCATAACCCAGATCAGAGAAAAAGGCAAGTATGGTTAAAGGGTTCTCAGCCTGCAGCGGATAAATCTTTCCTCCCATATACAGACCAAGCGCTGCCATAAGTGAGATGCATAAGAAAAATGTCACTGCCCTCCAGTAGCTTTTTGCAAGAAAATGCCCGAATCCAGGAATGAACCAGCTCATTGTGAATCCGCAATAGCTCTTTAAAAGGGCTTTAATATCCGGACTTTTAGCGATTTCAAAGGAAAAAACAGCGCCAATTGCCCCACTCAGCAAAGCAAATATGTACGCTGTTAGGGTTGTTCCGGATAAGAGGATAACGATGATAAATCCCATTATTTCCCCTGTAAACCATAAAGCCACAAGAAGGGCTTTAAACCGTCCAGGGCTACGGTCTTTTTCCTCCGCGATTTCCCCGATTTTTTTCGCTAAAAAAACGAGAAGCAGGATTTCTATCATAATCAATACCTCTGGTTAAAACACAACCTTCTCATATTAAAAAATTTAAATGACATCCTCAATGACAAAGTATCCTTTATTTATTAACGAAAAATAATAAAAGAAAAAGCAAATTAAAGCAAGGGAAATCATTTCCGGAGATGATATTTCAATACTTTGTGTGTTTAACCAACAGTGCTATAATAAACAGGCATATTCCATTTGAAGGGAGTCATGTTTCCTTAAGAACTCAATCTTCTGGAAGAGGTTCGGATTGAATATTTCAAAGTAATAGAGAGGAGCAAAATATGAGAAGTCTCCAAAAAATTGCGGAGGAAACACTTCTGGATATCAATCAACTCAGAGAGATTGAGCGGATCATATTGGAGCATAAGCAGTTTTCCAAGACGGCCGTTAGGCAAGAAATAGACTGGTTCTTTTCGGAACTGGGAATGCCTTCTTATTATTTTGAGACAACCCCGTTGAAGACGATTTCAGCACATATAGAAGCACTCAAGGCAGCAGAAATAATGGCTTCTGTTAAAGCAGGAGTTGAGTTTGATGTGGATTTAAAGACCGAATCAAAAAACGAAGCTCTTTATTTAGTGGTGGATGAGCATAATAAGGCTATGGAGATCGAGAGGCGTATAGAGAATAAGTATCCGGACTTCAGAGTCCAATCTTACAGAACTTTAGGAAAAACATCGGAACGCAAACATCTCCGGATGTATCTCGTGTATAAGCCGAAAATACAGTTGGATAAGATAAGATCCGAAGAGACTGATCTGAAAAAGATCGCAGGCAAAGACTTTTTAGAAACAACAACCAAAAGAACATATGAAAGATACCAGCGTGTTATGGAACAGACCGAAGGGTGGGAAACTCCGCTTATAGAAGTCAGTCTGAAGAAAGAAACGAATGAGCAAAGAATAATGGTGGTCTGTGACAGAGATTCAAGTTCCCGGTTTTTTTCTAATATTTCAGATGTTGTAAATTCCTATGACCTTGTCACAAACAGGAAGTATATAGAGCAGTTTACTAACGGTAAAACCGTTTATGTTTTTTATCTGGATAAAGTCAAAAGCGAAAAGATGCTTGAAAATATAATAGAGGATATAAGCCTTGTTTATGTTATTCCTGAAAGCCCTCTTTTGGAACTTTTTAAGCAAAGAAGACTCAGCGCTCAAGAAATGGTATTCGGAGTATCTGCCTGGAGTTTTGCTCATCAGTTTTTAACGGGATACAATGAAGAATATGTGAAACTTTCAGATGCTTTAAAAGAATCGCCAGAGCTTCTCGGAACTTTACGGACTCTAAAGGTCAGGCTCGCTAAAGATACATACACAGAGACCAAAGTATGGGATTCTTTTCTGAACAATCATTATTATTTGAAAGTTCTGTATGGTCTTTTTGATAAAAAATTCAATACAGCGAACAAGAATGATGATATTAACAAGGATTTGTCAGAAGTTGAAAAAGATATGATGCGTCGTCTGCCTACAGACTCGGACAGGGAAATATTCAATGCAGTTGTTACTTTTATTAAGGTCATTCAGAGAACTAATTTCTACAAAGAAGAGAAGACTTCCATTTCCTTTATGTATGATACGCGTTTTCTGAATAAGGTCGATTATCCTGAAACTTCTTTTGGAATTTTCCAGGTCATAGGAATGGAGTTCCGGGGATTTCATATTAGATTCAGAGATATCGCACGGGGGGGGATAAGAATTGTAAAGTCAAGTGACTATCAGAATTATTTGAATAATTCTGACTTTATTTTCGATGAGAACTATAATTTAGCGCTCACCCAGCAGAAGAAGAATAAAGACATACCCGAAGGTGGGTCAAAAGGAACCATTTTGCTCAGATGGGGGTATAATAATAAGGCTGAAACAGCTTTTAAAAAGTACATCAATGGGCTTCTGGATCTTCTGGTCGAAGACAAAAACATAAAGGATTTTTATGGAAAAGAGGCCATTCTTTTCTTGGGACCTGATGAAGGAACAGCTGATCTTATGGAATGGGCCAGTTCAAGGGCAAAAGTCCTCGGGTATCCTTATTGGAAGGCTTTTTCCACAGGAAAGCCTCTTAAGATAGGGGGCATTCCCCATGACGTCTACGGCATGACTACTCATTCCGTTCACCAATTCGTTTTGGAATCTTTGAGTGAGTTGGGGCTTAAAGAGGAGGACATGACAAAGGTCATGACAGGAGGACCTGACGGAGACCTGGGAAGCAATGAAATACTTATTTCTAAAGACAGGATTCTAGCGATTGTGGATGGTTCTGGTGTTTTGTATGACCCTGAAGGAATCAACAGGAATGAGATGGAGAGACTGGCGAAACTGAGGAAACCCATAGGGAATTTCAAGAAAAGACTGATTTCTTCTAAAGGCTTTCTGGTTACGATTGAGGATAATGATATAAAGCTAAAGAACGGCACCTATATAGTCAGCGGTCTTGAGTTCAGGAATTCCTTTCATTTGGATGAACGCTTCAGGGCTGATCTTTTTGTTCCGTGCGGAGGGAGGCCCTCATCCATTAATATAAACAACTGGAAAAAATTCATTGATAAAAACGGAATACCCAGGTTCAAAATAATATCTGAGGGAGCCAATCTGTTTATCACTCAAGACGCCAGATTAAGACTTGAAGAGAACGGAGTCATCCTATACAAAGATGCTTCAGCAAATAAAGGCGGGGTTACCTCATCATCTATGGAGGTTTTTGCTAGTCTGGCCCTCAGTGATAGGGAGCATGACAAGTGGATGTGTGTTCATAATGATATTGTTACGCCATTTAGAGAACAGTATATAGAGCAGATATTGAGGATCATAAAAGAGAACGCCTCATTTGAGTTTGACCTTATTGAAAAAGAGCATAAGAGAACTAATATACCGAGGGCTGTTTTAACAGAAATGATAAGTGATAAAATCAATAAGGTGACCGATGCTGTTTATTCGTCTGAACTGTATAAGAATGAGGAATTTTTTAAAGATGTGCTCAAAGGATGCTGCCCCGATATTCTTATGAAACAGGTCGGTTTCGACGCAGTTATGGAAAGAGTACCTAGACAGTATTTAAGGGCTATTTTTGCTTCCCGGCTGGCGAGCCGTTATGTTTATATGTATGGCTTAGAAGCAAATGAAATCGATTTCCATAATTATGTGAATCTATGCAGGTAAATTTATTTCAGTAGAGAAAGAACAGCTCGTTGGTTTATATCATTTGACTCACTCAGAAAGGTGTGTAAGATAGAGATTGGGAAAAATGAAAAAAGGAAACATACTACGATGCATTGGATCTCAAAAAGCCGGATAGAAAGAGTATTGAATGGTAACCAAATGAAAATGAATATTTTGAAAAATAAAAATTTCCTGTGCTTGGCGAGACGAACAGGAACGATTTTTCTCTTCCTCTTTCTTCTAAACTCGAACCAATGGGCTCAGGTCCAAACAAACGGCTATTTTGCCTATGATTATGTTAATAATCAAGTGGATGAAGGGATCTTTAAGGGGACTTTTGCTAATCCGCTTCTCGGGTTCAAGCTTTCAGGGGCGCTCACCCCGAATTCAAATTTCGTATGTGAAGCTCTATTCAGGGAAGGGGGAGAGATCGAGCTGAAACAGGCCTGGGTCACTCTAGGATTGTCTAGTGCTTTTACATATAAGTTCGGTCTTTATATGGTGCCATTTGGAAGATACAATGAATCAAACAGGCCTTACCAAACCGCATTTATCAATCATCCCCTGACCGCTGAGTATTTTTATCCAAGGGACTGGAGGGACATGGGTGTTCTTATAGAAGGTCGGGTAAAAGCTTTTAATTATTCATTATATGCTGGGAATGGACTGAAAGAGTCTGATACCTTAAGTACAGGGGATCAGTTTGACGACAACAATAAGAGCAAGTCTTTAGGAGGAAGGATTGGCTTTTTCATTGACCAGGGATTTGAAGTCTCTTACTCCCATCACAGAGGGCGATTTGATGAGGACGATGAGAGAAGTTTGATTTATCATGAAGGAAATATAGACTGGCAGAACCAGAGTCTCCATGTCCTGGCGGAATATATGAGAGTAGCCATTGAAAATCCTTCTGGTTTTGACAAGGGTGAAGCTGAGGGATATTTCATCCAGATGTCTGTAAATTTAGGAAATGTCAGTCCGGTTGGGAGTTTTCAGAGAATGAAATACAGTGATCCCTTCCATGGTGATGGATTTTTATCTTCTTCTGAACCAGGGAGTGGTTTGGATCTGGAAAAAAGCAGATGGAGCCTAGGACTGGTTTACAGGGTTCTTGAGAATGTGCTGCTTAAAGTGGAATATGATTTTGACAAGGATATAAAGGATGACACGAACTATCATGCTCTACTCTGTCAAATGGCATTGAGTTTTTGAACTTGTCTACAGAAGCCAGTTCTGATAAAATTTCGCAGTCACTATATTAAAGAAAAGAATCTGCGGCTGGAGATAGTGTCAAACCTGGGTTGTTCGCGATTTTTTTTTGAAGAGGTCAGGCGAAAGCCGTCTTAAAAGAATCTAAGTTTATAAGAGAGTTGACTATGTCGAATATTGCAATAGTCGGGATGCAGTGGGGAGATGAAGGAAAGGGAAAAGTCACTGACCTATTGACGCCCGCTTTTGATATTGTAGCGAGATACCAGGGCGGAAACAATGCCGGTCATACTGTCTTTGTCAAAGGGAAGAAAATTGTCCTTCATCTTATCCCGTCAGGAATCCTTCATGAAGATAAACTGTGTATCATAGGAAATGGTGTTGTTATAAACCCCGGGGCTTTTTTAGAAGAAGTTGAGCAGCTTCAGAGGTTGGGGATCAGGGTCGATAACAATATAGTCGTAAGCAAAAATGCCCAGCTTATCTTTCCCTATCATTCTTCTATAGAGGAGATCACAGAAAAAATAAGGGGGGATAAAAAAATAGGGACAACATGCAAGGGAATAGGACCTTCATATGTTGATAAGGCAGCAAGGCAGGGGATAAAGATCGGTGACCTTTTGAATGAGGATGTATTGAGAAGCAAGGTAGAGCAGAACGTCAAGCTTAAGAACATTATTTTCGCTCATTTCCAGAGCCCTCTCTTTGAAGCAGACGAAATCATTAAAGAATGTCTGTACTACAGGGATAGAATCGGAAAGTACCTTCAGGATGTATCTTGTCTTATTGAGAAAAAGATAAGGGAGGGAAAATCCATATTGTTTGAAGGGGCTCAGGGGACCCTTCTTGATATTGATCACGGCACATATCCCTATGTAACCTCATCTAATTCCACGTCCGGGGGAGTGTGCACTGGACTGGGGGTCAGCCCGGATAAAATCGATCATGTGATAGGCATAGCCAAGGCCTATACAACGCGTGTAGGCAGCGGCCCTTTCCCTACGGAGATCCATGGAATGACAGGAACTCATCTTCAGAAAAAAGGGGATGAGTACGGAGCAACAACAGGACGTCCCCGCAGATGCGGATGGATTGATACCTTTGCATTAAAATATGCTGCAAGGATAAACGGGATAAAAAAGGTTGTCTTGACCAAGCCGGATGTGCTCGATGAGTTGGATGAGATCAAAATAGGCATAGGTTATTCTTACAAAGGTTCCTCCCTTGATTGTTTTCCTACCGAGAGCTGGGTTCTTGAGGATGTCAAGCCTGTATACAAGACTGTAAAGGGATGGAGAAAAAAAATTCACGGAATAAAGGATGATCGTAAGTTCCCGGAATCTTTTCTTGATTATGTGAAGTCTATAGAAGACCTTATCCAGGCGGAAGTCGTTATAATATCAACAGGAGCTGAAAGAGAAGACACTGTGTTTTTCAGAGACAAAATGACTAAATTCATTGATTTGAACAAAATCATCAATAGCATGGGTGTTCATGATGCGTCATAAACACATGCAGTGGATCGAGCTGAATGCCAAAGCCCTGAAGCATAACATCAGCCAATTCAGAGGTCTTTTAGGGAAAAAGCGAAAGCTCCTGGCAATGGTCAAAGCCAATGCGTACGGACACGGTATGATTCCCATTGCCAATGCCGCAGTCGACTCCGGCGCTGACTGGCTGGGTGTTCATTCTATTGATGAGGGTTTAATGCTGAGAGAGAAAGGTTTTAAATGCCCTGTGTTATCAGTCGGATATATTCCCTTGCATAGGCTGGGGCAGGCAGTTGAGAATGATATAAGGATAACGGTTTATAATAATGAGACTATAGAAAAACTGGGGGACATATGTCGGTCTCTTCATACAAAAGCTCATCTCCATATTAAAGCGGAAACAGGAACATACAGGCAGGGTCTTAATGAACATGAAGTCATCCCTTTTATTGAAAAGATAAAAAGATATGAAGGTTTGGTCATAGAAGGGATTTCATCCCATTTTGCCAATATAGAAGACACCACAGACCACAGTTATGCACAGGTTCAGCTCAAAAGATTCAGGAAGATAGTAAAAGAGATCGAAAATCATGGAATAGACATACCGTTCAAGCACATAGCCTGTTCTGCAGCTGTCATCCTGTTCCCGGAAACATACTTTAATATGGCCAGAATAGGTATAGGCCTTTATGGATTGTGGCCGTCAAATGAAGTGTATATATCAAGTTTGCTGAGAGACAGGCCTAAATTCAATTTAAAGCCCGTGCTTTCTTGGAAGGCCAGAATTGCACAGGTTAAGCATATCCCTAAAGGGGAATTTATTGGATACGGGTGTACCTATAAAACAACAAGGGAGGCTGTTCTTGCCGTTATTCCGGTCGGATACTATGACGGGTATTCAAGAGGTCTCTCGAATGTATCTTATGTACTGATAAAAGGATCTAGAGCTCCCTTAAGGGGGAGAGTGGCCATGAATTTTATCGTTGTGGAAATAACTGATATACCCGGAGTTAAAATAGAAGATGAGGTCACTCTTCTTGGTAGAGAGGGCAGAGATTCCATTACAGCGGACAAACTGGCTGCACTGACCGGAACCATCAATTATGAGATAACCGCACGGATCAATCCGGGTATTCCGAGAATTATGACCTGACTGAATCTCTCAATAAAGGCCAGGATATGAAGGGTTCGGATAAAATATATTATTCCTATAGGATATATTGACAATTAGCCTGTATTAATGTATATTTTGATATAAGTAACGGATTTTCATATAATATTACATCTATCATTTTTATCAAGGAAAGATCGAATACATAAAAGGAGAAAATGGATGAAAGAAAAAGTAAAGGCTGTTTTAGATAAAATACGACCTTCTCTCCAGGCTGATGGCGGAAATGTTGAGCTGCTTTCAGTTAAAGATGGAGTTGTGAAGGTCAGGTTGACAGGAGCCTGCGCAGGCTGCCCCATGTCTCAAATGACTCTGAAAATGGGTATTGAGAGGCTTTTGAAAAAAGAGATTCCAGAAGTAAAATCAGTGGAAGCTGCCTAGGTTTAAGGAATCTTCTCATTCTTTTCCGGATTTTTGATCCAGGATATAAGGGAAGGAAAAAAATGGAATACAGTGATAAAGTCATGGATCATTTCCAGAATCCGAGGAACGTGGGAATTATAAAAGATGCTGATGGAGTCGGGAAAATAGGGAATCCCATTTGCGGTGATACAACCACTTTGTATATAAAAGTGAAGGACAATATTATTGATGACATCAAGTTTCAGACTTTAGGATGCGGAGCAGCCATTGCCAGCGCAAGTATGGTCAGTGAAATAGCTAAGGGCAAGACTTTGGAAGAAGCCATGAGTATTTCGAGCCGTCAAATCATTGAAGAGCTAGGTGGGCTTCCCGAGAGAAAAGTGCACTGTTCTAACTTAGGTGCAGATGCTCTCCATAAAGCCATAGAAAATTACCGAGCCAAACAAAGAGGGGATAAAAGGAAAGCTCACAGAAAAATATTAAAAGAAAAAATATTTATGTGCCCAAAATGTGATGACCCTTTAGTTGAGTCTGAATTATTGTGCCGGAGATGCCAGATAGAACTTGAGCTATGTAGGCAATGCGGAAAACCAAAAAGGAAGGATGACGAGAAATGCCCTCACTGCGGAGCCACAAAAATCCGTATTTAAACTTTTATTCGATAGAGTGAATCATCATGGAAACAAGAGAATTAAAGGAAAAAATAGAACAGCTTAAAAAGGAAAGGAATGCTGTTGTTCTTGCCCACAACTATCAAGTCGGAGAAGTACAGGATGTAGCTGATTATTTGGGGGACTCTTTGGGCCTGAGTATACAAGCATCCCAGACAGACAAGGAAGTGATTGTTTTTTGTGGTGTTTATTTTATGGCAGAGACCGCTGCGATTCTGGCTCCAGATAAGACCGTTTTGACTCCTGAAGAGAAAGCACGCTGCCCAATGGCAGATATGATCAAGAAGAGACAGTTAGAAAAATGGAAGAAAAAAAATCCCGGTAGTAAGGCGGTTTGCTATGTCAACAGCACGGCTGACGTCAAAGCTGGTTGTGATATCTGCTGTACCTCATCAAATGCCATTCAGGTCGTGAATTCATTAGAGGATAGAGAGGTGCTGTTTGTTCCTGATAGGAATTTAGCTTCTTATGTTGCGGGAAAAAGCTCAAAAGAAATCATTCCCTGGAACGGTTTCTGCTATGTTCATGATGAGATAAGGCCAAAGGATATTTTTAAGAAAAAGAGGATCTATCCTGACAGCGAGGTATGGGTCCACCCTGAATGCCGTCCTGAAGTGGCGAGGCTTGCTGATAAGGTTTTTTCCACCGGGAGTATGGTTGAAGAAGCGCACAGGACAGCTAAAAAAGATATCCTCATAGGAACAGAAACAGGAATTATTTACAGATTAAAAAAGGAAAATCCTGAGAAAAATTTTCATCCTCTGCGGGAACGGGCTGTATGCAGGAATATGAAGAAAATCACTTTAAAAAAAGTCTACCTGGCGTTAAAGGACATGGAAAAAAAAGTCACGGTGCCGGATGAAATAAAAGAAAAAGCCGGCAGAGCCATAAAAAGAATGATAGATATCAGCACTCATGATTAAACTGGATAAAAGCGAGAGGGTCATAAGAATCATCAAAATTTTAAAGGAACTGTACCCTCAGAGTCATACGGCATTGTCTTTTCAAAATCCCTTAGGGATTTTAGTGGCCACCATATTGTCAGCACAGTGCACAGATAAAAAAGTCAATGAAGTAACTCCCGGCTTATTTAAAAAATATCAGAGTGCAAAAGACTTTGCTGAAGCAGATCTGACAGAACTGGAAAAGGAAATCCGTCCGACAGGGTTTTACAGGAACAAGGCAAGAAATATTAAGGCTGCGGCTCAAAAGATTGAAAGGGATTTTTCAGGAAAAGTCCCTTCCTCTATGGATCATCTGCTGACTCTTCCCGGAGTCGCAAGAAAGACAGCGAACATCGTCCTTTCAAGCGCTTATCACAAAGCTAAGGGGATTGCTGTGGACACTCATGTTAAGCGTATCTCACAGAGACTGGGATTAAGCGATGAGAAGAATCCTGATAAGATAGAAAGAGATTTAATGGATGTCGTCCCGAAAAAGGAATGGCTTCATTTCAACTATATGCTGGTGAACCACGGCAGAAAGATATGCCAGGCAAAAAAGCCTCTCTGTGGAGAATGCCGCTTGAATAAGCTCTGTCCCTATGCTCAAATAAAATAATTCTTTTTGAATACCTTGATCTATATAATATTTGAAATAGAGAGGTGGTTTCTATTATCATTTTATATAGGCTGAAGACAACTGAGTAGATTTCCATTTCCCCAGGAGATGAGATGGTAAGAAAAGCATACCTTTTTCATAAAACAAAAAATGATAAGGTCCAGTGTGATCTGTGCAGCCATAGGTGCCTGATAGCTCCCTCGAAGTTCGGGATTTGCGGGGTAAGAAAAAATAAGGAAGGGGAACTCTACACTTTAGTATACGGTGAATTGATAGCTGCACATGTCGACCCTATAGAAAAGAAACCTCTCTATCACTTCTTACCTGGGACTTCAGCCTTTTCCATTGCCACTATCGGATGTAATTTTCAATGCGAATTTTGCCAAAACTGGCAGATATCACAAGCTTCAAAGAGAAAAGAAGAAGTATACAGCGAGAAGTCATTCACTCCGGAGGAAATTGTTGCTGCAGCCCAAAAAAACAACTGCCAAAGCATCAGTTATACCTACACAGAGCCGACTATTTTTTTTGAATATGCCTATGATACAGCTAAAATCGCCAAAAAAGAAGGTCTAGCGAATACTTTTGTAACCAATGGTTATATGACCCGCGAGGCTCTGGAAAAAATAAGGCCTTTTCTGGATGCATGCAATGTTGATTTAAAATCTTTCAGAGAAAAATTTTACAAAAAAGTATGCAAAGCCCATCTTGAGCCTGTGCTTGATTCCATAAGGATTATGAAGGGGATGGATATATGGATCGAGATTACGACCCTTATCGTTCCCGGACAGAATGATTCGGATGAAGAACTACAGGACATTGCCGGATTTATAGCTGGAATTGACAAGGATATTCCATGGCATCTAAGCCGCTTTCATCCTGATTATAAGTATTCTGATTTGAAGCCGACTCCGTTAAGTACCATGAGAATAGCTTATTCCATAGGAAGAGATGCCGGTCTCAATTATGTATATCTCGGCAATGTCCCGAACGAATCAGATACCACAGTGTGTCCTAACTGCGGAAAAAATGTTCTTGTGCGGAGCGGATTCTGGCTTGTCGAAAACAATATCTCTGATTCGAAGTGTGGTTTTTGCGGGGAGCCTATAGCAGGGATTTTTTAACCTTATTTTTTCTAGAAATTCTATGTAAATAGGACATTTTATGAACGTCAGATACAAATTCCTGAATCATACAGCGGATGCAAAGTTCCAAGCTTATGGAAATTCACTGGAAGAGGCTTTCCAGAATGCTGCGGAAGCCACTGCGAATCTTATGTGGTCAACAAAAAAAGTGAGACCAAGGATAAAAAGAAAAGTAAATATAACTGGAAAAGACAAGGAACAACTGTTGGTTAAGTTTCTGGAAGAAATATTGTTCTTGCTTGATTCGGATGATTTCTTGTTCTGTTCTGTAAAAGGGCTATCGATCAAGAAAGAGAAAGCGGATTATACTCTTGAAGCCTGGTTTTTTGGAGAAAAGATTTCTGATAAGAGTGAAATTTTCGGGAGTGTTAAAGCTGTTACATATAGTGATATGGTCATAGAGGGAAATGACCATTATTTGATTCAGGTCGTTGTTGATGTATAGGGAAGGAGAGTATGAAATTAAAGCGAATCAGTAATTATATCTGGGAGATATCTAAACAGGATGCTATGAAAGTCCCTGCAATTGTCTATAGCTCTCCGTCTCTTCTCGAGAGTGTGCGGAAAGACATGACCCTTGAACAGACCAAAAACATGGCCTGCCTCCCCGGAATCCAGAGGGCTGCTTATGCTATGCCTGACGCACATCAGGGGTATGGATTTCCTATTGGCGGCGTGGCTGCTTTTGATATGGAGGATGGTGTTATCTCGCCTGGCGGGGTGGGATATGACATTAACTGTGGGGTGAGACTATTAAGAACGGATTTCTTTGAAAAAGATATAAAAAAGCACAAAAAAGCCCTTTTAGATGAGATGTATGCACGGGTTCCGACCGGAGTAGGGGGAGGAGGGTCTCTTCATTTAAACAGTAAAGAAATAAAACAAGTCTGTATCAAAGGGGCTCAGTGGGCTGTTGAAAATGGATTCGGAAGGGAGGGGGACCTCGAAAGAACAGAAGAAGGAGGGTGCATAAAGCCTGCCAATCCGGAGAATCTGTCTCCCAGGGCTCTGAGCAGGGGATCCGGCCAGCTGGGATCATTGGGCTCAGGAAATCATTTTCTTGAAATTCAAGAAGTGGTCACAATTTATGACAGAGAGACTTCTGAGGCTTTTGGTATCCATTCAGAAGGACAGATATTGGTCATGATTCACTGCGGCAGCAGGGGTCTGGGGCATCAGGTTGCTTCTGATTATATAAGACTCATGGAAAACAAGATAGGAACCAGGGGGCTTCCTGACAGACAGCTCATCAATGCTCCCTTGAAATCAAAGTTGGGAAGAGAATATTTTGAATCCATGAATGCGGCTGTTAACTTTGCTTTTGCGAACAGACAGATGATAGCCCATCTTGTTAGAGAAGCTTTTTATACCATTACAGGAACTTCAAAAGGCATGGGGCAAGTATACGATGTATGCCATAATGTTGCCAAATTTGAGAATCATAAAATAAACGGCCGGGAAACCAAACTGTGCGTCCATAGAAAGGGAGCGACCAGAAGTTTTGGGCCCGGTCACGCTGAGATCCCTGAAGTATACAGTCATGTGGGCCAACCTGTTTTCATTCCGGGAAGCATGGGCACTTCTTCCTATGTTCTCGTTGGAACCGAGAAATCCGAGCAGCTGAGCTTTAGTTCAACAGCCCACGGAGCCGGCCGGGTTATGTCCCGCCGTCAGGCGCTGCGGAGCTTCAGGGGAGAAGAGATAAAAAGAGAGCTGGAGACCAAAGGCGTGGATTTAAGAGCCAAAGGATGGAGGTGTGTTGCTGAGGAAGCCTCTCAGGTTTATAAAGATGTGGATGAGGTCGTCAAAATATCGGATTCCTTGGGCATAGGAAAACTGGTGGTCAAAGCAAACCCCATTGCTGTGATAAAAGGGTAAAAAATCTTTTGAGTCATTTATGGGATTTGTTATATTATTCAAACTGGTTTTGGAGATCTGAGGCCAAAGTCTTTTAATTTTAGGAGTTGGTATGAAAGTCATTTTAGCAGGTTATAATGTTGACAGCACAGTCATAGAAGAATTAAAAAAGAGAAGCCCTGAAAGGGGAGACGTCACTCCTGAGACTTTATCCGCTTCTTATGCCCGGATATCCAGAGACCCCCGTTCAGTGGATGAACTGCGCGCTTTGGCCCGTGCTGAAGTGGAGAGAGCGCAAAAATCCAATAGAACCATTATTTTTAAGATGGGACATCATTCTGTGGCAGAGCATGCGGTCTTTAATTTTGATATTATCGGGATGAGCCGTTTTGCTATAGAGGAAGTTGAGAAATTCAGACTTTGTTCCTACACGGAAAAATCCCAGAGATACATAAAACTAAAAGACGATTTTGTGATTCCCGAAGAGGTCAAAAAAGCAAGAAAAGAAAAAGTATTTATAGAGGTCATACGGGAACAGAATGACATGTACCAGAGATTATATGAGAATCTCAAACCTTATTTTTATGATAAATACTCTGACCTGGCACAGGACGAAAAAAAGCATTCCCTTCTTAATGGCTGGGCCAAGGAAGATTCAAGATATATCGTTAGTCTGGCTACAGAGGGACAGCTGGGCATGACTCTAAATGCGCGGAATCTTGAGTTCATGATCAGGCGGTTCTCATCCCGTGAGTTAGCTGAGTTAAGGGAGTTTAATAAAAAGATCTATACACTGGCAAAAGAGGTAGCACCCTCTATTATTTTATTTACAGAGCCGAATGACTTTGATGGGAAGACTTACCAGGAAGTCGAAGAAAGAGTCAGGGGAGAAGAGCATACAGAGAAGAAGAGTCAGGAATTCGTTTGTCTTGTGGATTTGACTCCTGATGCTGATACCAAGCTTGTGGCAGCGCTTATCCATTCTGTTTCAAAAAAATCATACAAAGAGTGTATGAAACATGCAAAAGACCTGGGAATGGAAGGAAGAAAGAGCATAGTCAAAGAAGCAGTAAAGAATATGGAGTTCTACGATGCGGTGCTCCGTGAGTTTGAGTATGTTGATTTGACATTTGACTTGATTGTATCCGCCACATGTTTTGCACAGCTTAAAAGGCATAGGATGGCAACCCTGACCGCACAAAAATACGATCCTTCCCTTCAAGTTATGGTTCCCCCTTCAGTCAAAGCAGTGGGAGCTGAAAAGGATTTCTTAGGCGTCATCAGGAAAACAAATAAGGTCTATAAGGATTTATCTCAGAACATGAAACTTGGAGCAGAGTATGTATTGACAAATGCTCACAGAAGGAGGGTGCTCATAAAAATGAATGCAAGGGAATTTTATCATTTTTCTCGGCTGAGGGAGGATGCTACAGCTCAATGGGAAATAAGAAGACTTGCCAAAGAAATGAGTGAAAAAGCAAAGAAAGCCATGCCCCTTACTTTTATGCTTATAGGCGGTAAAGACCGATATCCTGAAATATATAAATATGTGTTCGGCCGTCTCCCCAAGCTCAAACCCCCCCTCATTTATTCATAAAATCAGCCTGCATCCCTCAATCACCACTACATGATCAATTGGGTTTTTAAGTCATTTTGATAAACAGAGTTTATCTCTTTATCTCTGTTATGTATTTAAATTTAATGCAGGCTGATTTTACCTTACAGGCGAGTCGATCTTACCGCATCTGCTTTGTTGCAGGGCATTCGCAGTGAAGGACCACAGCTTCATCCCCTGC
>CAYWDH010000062.1:0-15829 GCA_964456985.1 uncultured Eubacteriales bacterium | reverse complement strand
CTGAAGCGATTTTAAAGATTTAGCCTTCGGAGTGCTGTGTTTGAGGGAACTCAGCGAAGCTGAGCTTCGAGCATGTCTGACCCACGGACGGGGGGAGTTGCGCAGAAGCCGAGAATACAGCTCGTAGAATGGCGTTAAAAATCTTTAGTGAGCGACCAGCCATACCTGATCTTCTTCATTTGGTCTCTTTAATCTTATTGTCTTTGTCGAGTATCAGTATTTTAGGCCTGTAATAATCAGCTTCCTCATCACTCATTAGAGAATAGGAGGCAATGATGATTTTATCTCCGATACTGACCTTATGAGCTGCTGCTCCATTCAGACAAACCACTCCGGGCCTTTTTTCATCCTGTATCACATAAGTTATAAATCTTTCTCCATTCGAAATATTGTAGATATGCACCTGCTCAAAAGGGAAAAGGTCTGCCTCTTTAATCAAATCTTTGGGTAAGGTAATACTTCCCTGGTAATTTACATTTTTTTCTGTGACCTGTGCATCATGTATCTTGGATTTGAGCATGAATCTTACCATTCTTATGCCTCCTTAAACCTAGCTGGATCTTTCATAAAAATCATCGCCTCATCAAATCGTGATCGATCAAGCTTACACAATTATATTATCTATCAATCTAACTTTTCCTATGTACACGGCCAAAGCAATAAGAGTCGTTGCTTGCTTTATTTCCGTCATGGATTCAAGGGTATTTTTATTGACGATCTCAATATAATCTATCCTAGCTAATTTTTCTTTTTCTATCTCATCCTGTATCAAATTTACTACTTCTCTTGATCCCCTCTTCCCTCCTCTGACAGCCTCCACTGCCAATTGAAGGCTTCTGTATAAACATCTGGCAGCTGACCTCTCTTCCTTGTTAAGAAGGCTATTTCTCGAGCTTAGGGCCACTCCGTCCTGTTCCCTGATAATGGGCAGGACTGATATGGTAACATCCATATTAAGGTCTCTAACCATCTTCTTCAAAATAACAGCCTGCTGGGCATCTTTTTGCCCAAAATAGGCTTTATTAGGCCCTACAATATGAAAAAGCTTCAAAACCACAGTACAAACACCTCTGAAATGACCGGGCCTTGAAGCACCGCACATCACATCCTGCAGGTCATGCACTTCAACATATGTTTTATATCCATCAGGATATATATCACTGTCCTTAGGAGTGAACAAATAATCAACTCCCTCCTCGGCCAGAATTTTGGCATCTTTATCCAGGTCCCTGGGATATTGTTCGAAATCTTCGTTCGGACCAAACTGAGTAGGATTTACATACACACTCACCACGATACAGTCTGTCCTTGCAACAGCCTCTCTGATCAGGCTCAAATGGCCTTCATGTAAGTATCCCATAGTGGGAACAAAACCTATGGTGTCCCCTTCAGATCGGTGCCTGCGCATTTTTTCCTTCATCGCCTCAATGCTATGTATCACTTTCATGCCTGTTTTCTGCTCTTCCTAAAAATCCTTTGAAGTCCTATTGTTTATTTTTTTTTGTAAGAAAGGCCTTTTCTATTTCCCTTGAATGATAGGAATAGAAGTCTGTAGGGAATGTGTTTTCTCTCACTTCATTTACATATTGACTGATCCCGTCAATCAGTATCTTATTCAGGTCAACGTACTTTTTCACATATTTAGGCAAATATCCGTTTGAATATCCCAATAGGTCATGGAAAACCAGAATCTGGCCATCACAAAAAGGACCGGCGCCGATCCCTATAGTGGGAATACTCAGCCTGTCCGTTATTACCTTGGCCAGTTCCAAGGGAACACACTCAAGGATTATTGAAAAAACACCCGCTTCTTCCAGTTTTTTTGCCTGATCTATGATCTGATCAGCCTCTTCTTTGTTCTTCCCTCTGACTTTAAAACTGCCTATCCTGTTGATTGACTGGGGAGTCAATCCAACATGGCCCATAACCGGAATTTCCGCTTCTATCAATGCGTGTATTATTTCCAGCCGGTAGGGAGAGGCCCCTTCTATCTTTACAGCTCTTGTTCCAGCTTCTTTTACAAAACGAAAAGCATTCTTTAAAGCCTCATGTTTGGAGATTTGAAAACTCATATAGGGCATATCCCCAACCACAAGGGCTCTTTTTACTCCTCTGCTCACTGCTTTTGCATGGTGTATCATCTCATCCATGGTAACAGGAATGGTATCAGTATAGCCGAGGACAACCATGCCCAAGGAATCTCCAACAAGCACAATGTCCACTCCCGCATGGTCAACGATCTCTGCAGAAGGAAAATCATAAGCAGTCAACGCAACGATTTTTTCCTTTTTTTCCTTTTTTTTGATCAGGTCTGGAAGGATAACTCTTTGATCTAAATTTTCAGACATGTATCTTCCTTTCTCCCCATCCTGCCTTTACTTATCAGGATTGAGGTAAAGTCTCATTTATCTGCCTTTTCTTTTTTTTTCTGGTTCTGCCTGCCCAGCGGAACATAATAGAGAGTATTTTTTTTCATTTGCACAACTTTGTCAACAATATCCTCAATATCTTCCCTTCTTTCAAAGTCAAGATCATCTGCTTTAACGACCAACAGAGGAGTCGCCTGATAATTGAAAAAGAAATAGTCAAAGGCTTCAAGTATGTCTTCCAGATACTTTTCAGAAATGTTTTTCTCCATTTCCGATCCGGTCTTTGATATCCTATCCAGAATGGTATCCAGAGATATTTGAAGATAAATGGTTAAATCCGGTTTGGCTACCTTTTCGTGGAAAATACCAAATATTTTCTCATACACTATCAATTCTTCATCCGTCAAAGTCTGATAGGCATAGATTTTGTCCTTCTCAAAAAGATAGTCACATATAATCCGCTCTGAGAACAGCTCCCTCTGTAACAGTGTCGACTGTTGGTGATATCTATTGACAAGAAAAACGAGCTGCGCCAAAAAAGCAGCTCCTTCTTTTTCTTCATAAAAGTTTTTTAAATAGGGATTATCCTCCTGATCAAAAATAGCCTTCCCTCCAATTTCTTGAGACAATGCCCGAACCAGTCTTTTTTTCCCGGACTTTATCATTCCTTCAACAGCTATGTGGTTAAAAGGGATATCTTCCTTTGGAGCCATGGGTATCTTTCCACTCCTCTAGTCATCTCTTTGAGACAGGATTAAAATAACGAATATATCTTAAGAAGTCAAACAGCACATCCACCCTGACCTGTTCCGTTAAAAATACCAGAAAGCTATTTTGATGACTCCTTCTTCTTTCTTGAGGGAGGAGCTTCTTCCTCGGTTGGAATAATGATCCAGGCTATGATATAAAAAACCAGCATGGGGAATAAGGCAGTGATCAAGGCAAGTCCAACAAATATCAATCTAATAAGGGAAACATCCAGATCAAAGTATCTTGATATTCCAGCACACACACCTCCGATCATCTTGCTGCTTTGCAATCGGTAAAGCTTTTTTGTCATAGTCTTTATCTCCCTTTTATTTCAATTCAAGAATCAAGAGCTTTAAAAAAGAAGTCTTTCCTTTCTTAGATCTTCCTTCAAAGACAATCAATTTCACTGATATCTCCGGGCTTAAAGTCCGAGCTCCTTATTAATGTCCTGCATGGCTTTCAAGCTTATGGAAATAAGCTCATCCAGTTCAAGTCCTGTATTCCTGATTTCTTCGATAACCTCTCGCTTAGCACCTCTCGCAAAACTTTTTTCTTTATATCTTCTCCTGACAAAATCCGAATCAACCTCTTTTATTTTTTTACTTGGATGCATAAGAGTCGCGGCAACAATGAGCCCTGTTAAGGGGTCCACAGAATATATGGACCAGTCCATCTTTGATTCACACTCCGACCCTCCCGAATGAGCCCTTATGGCTCTCAGAATATCCGGGGAAATATCATAATCCTCTAAGATACTCATGGCCTCTATTCCATGTTTCTCAGGAGATTTTTCGGTTATTTCATAATCGATATCATGCAATAATCCGGCAAGTCCCCATTTTTCGATATCCTCATTAAATTTTTTTGCAAGGGCTCTCATGCATGCTTCGACAGCAAGAGAGTGTTTAATGAGATTTTTATTTTTTAGATATTCCTTGACCAGTTGAAAAGCCTCATCTCTCTTCATTTTGAATCTCCTCTCCTTATTTTTTATAACCTGAGTTATTCTCCTTTTATTAAAAAAAGTATTTTACTCACATCATTCTCTTTATCATAAACCGATAAAAGCAGTGTGTCACGGAACCATAAAGGATTGGACCTCAATTCATTTTCTGCAATATATTCTCCTTTGTCTTCACCCGTTTTGATATCAAAGCAATCCACCTCTGAAGAAAGAGATGTGACCAGCAGCTGGGTTCCAACTGCCTCTATTGGAAACAGGCACCGGGCAGGAATTGGATTCCACCATAAAACAGTGCCGTTGCTATCATTCAAACAGTAAAGAACATTATCCCAGGAAGGAAACAAGACACATTTTTCACCCAGCAAAGGATACGCATGAATCTTCCCCCCAGTTTTGACTCTCCACTCGATCTTTTTTTTCTCCATATGGATACAGTAAAAATATTCATCATAGGAGCCGAAATATAGCCGGTCCTCTCTGTATACAAAGGAACCTCTGATCTCACCTCCTGTTTCATACTCCTTTATTATGTCCCCATCGAGGTTTAATAGATATAATTTCTTATCATCGGATCCAAAAACAACCGTATCATCCATAACAATAGGCAGTGAGCGGATAGGTCCTTCTGTTTCAACTCCCCAGAGATATTTTCCAGAATCAGCATCATAGGATAGAAAATTTCCATTCTCGGTCCCAAAAAATATTTTCCCATGCGAAGCAGCTATACCTCCCGAGATATTTTCTTCTATATGAGTCTTCCAGGACAACACGCCGTCCTTACGGATACAATAAATATTGTTCATGCTGTCATAAACAAAAATGTATTCGCCGCTGATATATGGCGGAGAAGCAAAATCTATTTCTGATGTAAACAGCCGTTGTATTCCCTGCTTTGGGTCCTCTATACAGTACAGACCTCCTTTAGAGGAAGAAAAATATACTCTGTTCTCACTCTGAGTTATAACTCTGTTTATCTCACCCTCGAAACAGACTTCGCTGTCTTGTATTAATGGGAAATTGAGAACCGGTTCAACAGCCAGCTCCTTTTTTTTATGAATAGAACATGAGCTCAGGGCATAAATCAAGATCAAATAAAATACCGCGCTTCTCTTTATGATTCTTATCAATTCCAGCTTATTTACAAATATCATTGGTCTCTCATCATTATAGCAAAACAACCGAACCGTCAAAAGAGAAGAGCTCCTTGCCTTTGCTTTACTAAATAAGAACAAGTTGTTATTATTCCTTTCTAACCTGAATAGGTCAGGTTAAGATAATGATAAACTATATTTTACTTTATAAGATCAGGAAACTCGTTAAAAATATCATAAAAGAAAAAATTAAAGATGAAGAAATCGCCACAACAGAAAAGTCCTGTATAGGATGTCTCGCAGATGAGCTGAGCTGGGAAATCTATTACTTAATAAAGGAAGAGAAAAAAAAATAAACCAATCCTGATCAAACTGATCCTTTTTTCTCTTTGATCTTTTTTTTAATTTCCTTCCACCACTCCACTCTTTTTTTTATCTCTTTTTCAAACCCCATGGATCCCGGTTCATAGTATTCCCTGTTTTTTAGATTTTCCGGCATTGTTTCCATGTCCGTGGTAGCCTCACTGAAGTCATGTGCGTATTTGTAGTCTTTTCCATAACCCTGTTTTTTCATTAAGGATGAAACAGGATTCCTTAATTGAAGAGGAACCGGTTCAAACGGAGATGATTCCACATCTTTGACGGCTTTGCTGAATGCTTTATATACACTATTGCTTTTGGGGGCTGAAGCGAGATAAATGACCGCCTGTGCTAACGCGAGTTCACCTTCAGGCGTGCCTATGAATTCAAAGGCATCCTTGGCATTCAGAGCTATATTGAGTGCATTATTATCTGCAAGGCCTACATCCTCCGAAGCAAATCTGACCAGCCTTCTCACTATATACATCGGGTCCTCACCAGCCACTATCATTCTTGCCAGCCAATAAAGGGAGGCATTCACATCGCTGTTTCTGAGACTTTTGTGTAAAGCAGAAATAAGATTAAAATGCTCTTCGCCCTTTTTATCATACAGAAGAATCCTCTGTTGCAAGGCCTCTTTGACAGCTTTGAAATCTATCTTATCATCCTCAGTTAGATAGGCTGCAATCTCTAGGGTATTTAAAGCTCTTCTTGCATCGCCGTTAGCGTATGTGATTATAGCGTTCAAGGCTCCTTTTGATATGTGAATCTTTCTTTCCCCGAGCCCTCTTTCTCTATCCTTTAGAGCGTTCCTCAGTATTTTCCCTAATGTCTCCGGCTCCAACGCATTCAACTTCAATACCTTAGTCCGTGACAAAAGAGGAGCGATCACTTCAAAAGACGGATTTTCAGTGGTCGATCCAAACAGAATAATCTCTCCTTTTTCAACATAGGGGAGAAAAGCCGCCTGTTGTGCTTTATTGAATCTATGAATCTCATCAATAAAAATAATGGTTGGCTGCTTGTATAGTTTGCTGTGTTCCTCGGCTTCCTCCATCACTCTTTTTATTTCCTTTATACTTGAAAGAACAGCACTGTAAAACATGCAGGGGAGATTAAAATGATCAGCCAGTATTGCGCCAAGAGTCGTTTTTCCAGAGCCCGGCGGACCCCAGAAAATAAGAGAAATCAAATTATCAGACTTGATGAGCTGGGTCAGTATCTGACCCTCTCCAATAAGATGTTCCTGACCATAGAACCCATCAAGACTTTTGGGTCTCATACGCTCTGCCAATGGAGTGTGTTTCATCGATTTAAATAAAATTATTATTGTACAGCCCCATTAAGTTGTCAAATGGCTGTATCCGAAGCCTTACCCATAAAGTATACACCACTTTTCTTACACAGAAATTATACGTAAATATTGACCTTGTTTTTAATCCATGATAATGTACCAAGTTGTTAGAATAAGCGAATTAAAATTTATCAGGATGGGCTTTTACAACTTTGCATACAATGAAGGAATCCAACCAACAGGATAAGATAGTCTATACCCTATCCGAAGTCACAAGGATCACCAAAATAAATCCTAAGACTATAAACAGATGGGAGAAAGAGTTTTATTTCTTAAATTCGGGCCGAACAGGTGCGGGCAAAAAAATCTTCAGAGAAAAAGACCTTCAAATAATAAAAAGATTAAAGGACCTTATCGAAAATAAAGGGCTCACCCATGCCGGCGCAAAGAGAAAGATTGAAAACGAATTCAATATCAAAGGTTCGGTTCCTGTAAATCCTGAGCGCCTGAAAAAACTTTTATTTAAAATAAAAGAACAATTAGTGATCCTCTCGGAATCTCTTGAAAAGTGATCTACAGGTCTTTTTGTTTAGTTGTAAAAAATCACTTGTCTGATATAATGTATGACTCGGGTCGGGACGTGGCGCAGCCTGGTAGCGCACACGCTTGGGGTGCGTGGGGTCGGCGGTTCAAATCCGCTCGTCCCGACCACTTTGCAAACGGCATCCCACTGCAGTCAAATGGAAAAGAATAAATCTATATCCGAATACATAAAAATGCTATACTATAGCCTTTTAAAAACATCGACCTGAATTATTCATAAAAAATGGCGATAAAAAACACGTACAGCCATCCGCTAGTTCTTTTGACTAACGATGATGGATTCTATTCAGAAGGGATACAAGTCCTTAAAAACAAGCTTAAAAGAGAAGCGGCGGTTACCATCGTTGCTCCGTACAGTGAGAAAAGCGCCACTTCCCTGGCTTTGACTCTGCATCACCCGCTGCGGATTAAAAAAATCGATCCGAATACATACGCTGTGACCGGCACACCGGCGGACTGCATCTACGTTGCTGTACAAAATATTCTCTCCGTAAAGCCTGACCTCGTTATTTCAGGTATAAATCACGGACCAAACCTTGGACAGCAGGACACTTCTTATTCGGGTACGGTTGCTGGTGCTGTACAGGGAACATTCCTTGGAATACCATCAATGGCCGTCTCGCTCCTTCCTGATGAAAATGGAAATTTTTCTTTTGAATTTGCAGCAGAATTCATACTCTCCCTGTTAAAACAGCTTATCGACAGCCCCTTTCCTGAAGGAATCACTTTAAACATCAACATTCCCTCCCCTCCTGTAAAGGGAGTAAAAATAACAAAACTGGGACAAAAAAGATACCATCCTGAAATCATATGTAAAAGAGATCCCAGAGGAAGGGATTATTACTGGATCGGAACAGGGACTCCCAAAGCCATCGGAGACAAAAACAGTGATGTCCATGTCATTCAACAGGGCTACATCACTGTGACTCCTCTTCACAGAGACATGACAGACTACAAAACCATAAAAAGTAAAGATATAGAATCACTCTTTCAGAAAACAAAATATGAACTTCCTTAAAAAACTATATGACTGGGTCCTTCACTGGGCTGAGACTCCCTACGGACCCCTTGCTTTGTTTGTTCTTGCCCTGGCGGAAAGCTCTTTTTTCCCGATTCCCCCTGATCCGCTTCTCATAGCACTCTGCCTGGGCTCTATAAAGAAATCCTGGAGATTTGCCTTTTACACTTCTCTTGCCTCGATAATAGGCGGTTTGCTGGGCTATGCCATTGGATATTTTTTCTGGGAATCCACAAGCGGTTTTTTCTTCAAATACATTCCAGGCTTCACAGAAACTATGTTCCAAAATGTTCTGTATCATTACAATAAAAGCGGATTCTGGTATGTTTTTGCCGCTGGTTTTACTCCTATCCCTTACAAGGTCTTCACAATAGCCTCAGGAGTCTTTAAACTGAACCTTCCTCTTTTCATTACAGCTTCCTCAATCAGCAGGTCTTTACGTTTTTTTGTTGTCGCTGCTCTGTTTAGAAGATTCGGTCCGGGAATCAAGTCCTTCATTGAAAAGTATTTCAACCTTTTTGCACTGCTCTTTTTTATCCTCCTTCTTGGAGGATTTTTAATTATCAAATACCTTTTTTAACAAAACACCTCAACCATGGACATCGCTTCTAAAATTAAGAAAATAGACAAAGCTCTGGAAGTACTTTCAGAACACAGACATTCGTGCCGGTTATGCCCCAGACAGTGTTCTGTGGACAGGGAAAAAGAATCAGGATACTGTTCTACGGGAAAGGACGCCTCCCTATCTCATACAGGGCTCCATTTCGGGGAAGAGCCTGTATTGAGCGGGTATGAAGACTGTAAGGAAGAACTCAAAAAAGGCCCCGGGCCTCAAAGCGGTTCAGGAACTATTTTTTTTACTGGCTGTCATCTTAAATGCCTGTACTGCCAAAACTACCAGATCAGTTGGGAAAATCAAGGGAGTAAGATCTCTACCACGGGCCTTGCCCGTAAAATGCTGGAAATTCAAAGAAAGGGCGCATTGAACATAAATTTAGTATCCCCTACTCATATGATACGGCCCATATTATCGGCACTCAAAAAAGCCTATGAAAAGGGTCTTTCCATTCCTTTGGTATACAATTCCTGCGGCTATGAAAGAGATGTCATTCTCAAAAATCTGGAGGGCATCATTGATGTTTATCTTCCAGATATAAAATATTTATCCTCTCAGCTGTCAAAACAGCTTTCCGGAGTATCTGATTATTTTGACTACGCGAAAAGAGCTATTTTAGAAATGTCACGACAGCAGCCGGAACTGATTTTAGACAGAAACAAAACAGTTCAGCAAGGCCTCATCATACGCCATCTTGTGCTTCCCGGACAGATCAATGACTCCAAAAATATTTTAAACTGGATAAAAAAAAATATCTCAAATTCCTTCGGGCTCAGCCTTATGAGTCAGTTCTATCCATGTTTCAGGACTCCTTTGGAATTTCGAAGAAAAATCTCTTCCTATGAATATGAACAGGTCTTAGAAACCGCTCAAAAGCTGGCGTTCAAACAAATGTACATCCAGCCAGCCCTCTTTCCGGATGACAGGCATCTCATCCCGGATTTCAAACAAAAAAATCCATTCGGATGGGAATAATCACAGCTCATTTTTAAATTCAGCTAGCAGTCCTCGAAGCTTGTTCTGTATGTTCCTGATATTATCCGGCCCCATTCGAAGCAGGTGTTTTTGGGCCTGGCTTAAATTTTCCAGTTCAGGATCACTTAACTCAAATGATTTCACTTTACTAATAAGCATAATATCTTCTTCTATAATAGGAACAGCAAGGAGCTCTTTTATGGCTCTTTCCAGTGTTTCGTCAAAATCAATATCAGGATAACCCAGCTCTTCGTAAGCTTCCTGTATCAGGGGCTTGAATCTTCGATAGAGCTGCACACTTTTACCGGTATCTATGGAAGAAAATACATTTGCTACGGGATCATACCGTTTATAAGTATCCTTATCAATATAATAGCGATCTTCTTTCTTCTCTACTAAAAATTCCCCTGCAGGCTCAAAGAAATCGATCTGTTTCCGCGGACTCAGACCATGAGCGATATTATCTACGGCTGCAACAAAGTTTTTTATCAAATGATCTGTCCCCATCCACTTGGATAATCTCGGGTCAGTTGATATACTCTCCAGAAAACCTCTTAAGACGCTATCGCTTTCCTCCAATGTGATATCAATGGGTTCTACTGGCTCTGGTTCGGTTTCTTCCTGTTGCACTTTTTCCAAGGGTTCTTCCTCAAGGATTTCAGCTACTTCCGTGGCTTCTGGTGCTTTTTTATGTGTGAAAAAATAATACACAATGATCACAGCTGCAACGACCAGAATAAACACAATTCCAGTTAGTATCACTTTCTTTTTTTCTTCCATTTTCTTCCTCCTCTCTTATTGCCCGGACGAACATTTGAAAGGCCCCACATCTTCCTCATCAGGCTCGATTGTTTTTATAGAGATATGGCCGTTTAATGCAGTCAAGTAAACTGAAGCTCCTCCACTGCCTAACTGAACATGGGTTTCATTCTCTTCCTCAAGAATATCGGCCTCAAATCCAGAAGTAAACTCTCCCTCCGGACAATAGGCTCTGATAGAAGCGGCCACATTTTTTTCAAGAAAAAGCGTTATATCCCCTTCCTGAATATGTATCGATATGACGTCTTCCTCTCTTACATCATAAAGACATGCCTGCACCGAACCATTGATGACCGAAGTGTCCAGGGAACCTGAAAAGTTGTCTATATCGATATTTCCCTGTTCCAGTTTAACAGAAACCGAACCATATATATCGGCAATAAAAATATCTCCATTTCTTGCTAAAATATCTTGAATGTTTATAGAACGAGGTGTTTTAACATAATAATCAACAACCGTATCCTCCCCCTCTTCTGAAATTGACTTTGTGCTTATAGAGATATTTTCATTCCCATATTTTTCCAAATCAATCTGGGCAATATCTTTCGTTGTTATAATAAAACGGACTTGACCCTCTTCTGACCTGGGTATCATTTTTTCAGCATAGATATCAACCTCATTCCTATCCCATCCTGTGATCTCTATATTCCCATCAAAATTCCTTAGCGAAACCACCCCGCTCGGAGAAAACCGAATATTCCTATGATAATCTTCAACAGGAATCAAATCTCTGGGATCAGAATAATCTACAATTCTAATGATACATGATGCGCTTAGAGCGATCAGAAAAAAAAGGAGTAACAAATAAAGATGAAATTTCCTCATATTCATATCATCCTCCCATTCCTGCTGATTATTATAACCTTTATTACCGTACCAATTCCACAACTAAAACAAATTCAGTCAGTTGCCTGGATGATGAACAAGTCTATGAACATCCTCACTTCCCTGAAATACCAAAAAACGGATGACCTGGTGGATGCCATAGGACTGCCAAAAAATAAATTATGCACTTACTTCTGGGATGGAGAGGAACCGTATGCTTAACGGCGGCCTGTACTTCCCTTTAACTTAGGTATATATCTTTTACATCTGTCTCTGCCGTGGGTTTTTGCGTAGTACATAGCAATATCCGCCGCCTTTATAAGAGATTCGGGAGAATTTCCGTCTTTTGAAAATAAAGAATATCCAATGCTTGCTGTGATTTCAATGCGAAAATCCTCTATATCAAAAGGCTTCCTCAGTTCTGTTAAAATCTGTGTAGCCTTTTTGGAAACATCTTTTTCATTCTTTATTTCAGGCAAAATAAGAACGTATTCATCTCCGCCTATTCGCGCGAGAGTGTCCATATCTCTTTTTAGTGCGTTCAGTCTAGACCCTACGGCTATCAACAACTTATCTCCAGAGCTGTGCCCCCTTGTGTCATTCACCCGCTTGAAATTATCCAAGTCAATATAAATAAGCGCGGTTATGTATTTTTTCCTGCGCGCTCTTGCCAGCTCTTTTCCCAGAAGGTCATAGAATAAAAGCCTGTTTATTAATCCAGTCAACCGATCATGTGTCGCTGCATGATAGAGCTGTTTTTCCGCTAATTTTCTGGGAGTGATATCCCTGGCTACAAAACACAACACTCTTCTGTTGCTGTAAATAATGATGCTCACACTGATCTCGACATCCACCAGCAGGCCATTTTTACGCTGTAACTTCCTTTCCCCGATAAAATACGAGTGTTTTTTAAGCACATCTAAAATCTCATGATAAATATCTTCCTGATCCACAGCTAAAAAGTCATAAAGAGTCAAGTCCCTCACTTCATCTCTAGTATATCCCAATAAATTTTGAACGGATTTGTTTGCTTCCAATATCCTTCTGGTGTCAATATCAGCAAGAAAAACATATTCAGTGCTCTGGGCAAAAATAGCTCTGTACTTTTGTTCGTTTTCAGATAACAGATCCATACGCTCCTTGGCCTCTGTCGTGTTTTTAATGCCCAGGATAAACCCAAAAAATTTTCCTCCGGAGGAATCAAATTTAGTGATTTTGGTATTAAATACCTGTTCTTTTCCTCTAACCTCCATGGAATACTCAAAACAGGAACTTCTTTTTCCATCCTCGACTTCATTGATGGCTTTTTGCAGCTTTTCACTCACCTCTTTAGGAAAAATATCACTGAAATGCTTCCCTAAAAATTTTTCAGGAGGCAAAAAAAGGTCAGATTTGTCATTGCTCTGGTAGTACCGGATGAAAGTGCCATCCAACCCTAAAATAAAAAAAAGGTCTTCTGTAGAATTGATAATGGAAAGTAAATTATTTTGCCTTTTTCTGGAAGAATCCAATTCCAGTCTTATCTCTACAAAAGCATCCTCGATTTTAGATATCTGTTCTCTAAGTTCCCTGTTTTCCTTTTCTAGCTCAGTCTTAGTTTTCTCTCTTTTTTTATCCATGATCCTTCAAACCAATTAACCCGGACTTGTGAACAATCCAGGCTGCTTATTTTTATTATTATATTAAACAAAGCTAAATGAAAAGACAATCACCTTTCTCCCATTTCCAGCCTTTCTCCGACAGGAGGATGAGAATAGAAGAGAAGTTTTATCCACTTTTCCGGATAGGCATTGATAAGATTTCTGTTTGTCAGTCCGGCAAGTGCCTCTATAAATGACCGCTTATCATCTATATTCTCAAGGGCATATCTGTCTGCTTGCTTTTCATGATATCTTGAAATGGCATTCCCGATAGGGCCAAATAAAAATGTCGAGATCACCTCCAGTATGAGTAAAAAAAATGGGAATAAAGTAAGATTCATCCTGATTCCGCTCATAAAACCAGGAAAAATAAGTCTCATGATTCGGTCCAGCAGAAAAAAAACTATGACCTGCCAGAAAGTCCCGGTCATAAGAGACTTCCAGATATGTCTGTATTTATAATGACCCACTTCATGAGCCATAATGGATACGATCTCAGGAATGGACATATTATTGATGAGATTGTCCCCCAGAATTACTCTCCTGGTCTTTCCCAAACCAGCTAAAGAAGCATTTTCCTTTTTTGTTTGCCGGCTCATATCCTCCATGAAAAAGCCACTGCTTTTAAGCCCCTCATTTAACAGTATCTTTTCCAAAGCCCCGGTAAGATTTTTATTTCTAACGGGAGTGTATTTATTGAATAGTGGAAATACCAGAACAGGGAAAAAAGTGGAGAAAGCAACACTGACGAGCCCGTAAGCAAGACCGGCAATCAACCACCAGTAGTGAGGAAATTTATCCATTATCAAAAAAAGCAGCCCCAGTACAATACCCATCATAAGAAGCCCTAAAACAAACGATTTTACCTGCTCGATCAACCAGCTTTTTACAGTCTGATTAGAAAAATTCCACTTGTGCTCGTGAACATAACTGCTGTAGAATTCAACAGGAAGGGTCAGCAAGAATATCAGGGATTGGAAACACAGTATATAAAGGCTAAAAGCAAGAATAATTGAGCCGTCTTTCCCTATGTTAGCAAGACCGGAACTCAGTCCGGAATAATAAAAAGCAAGGACCACAAAGAGAACAACAATCATCTTAAGCAAACCGATAAGACGCTTTTCTTTTTCATACTTCCGCGCTTTCTTCTGTATGTCTTTATCTAAGAGAGGATGGATACTGTATCGATTCATCTTAATATTCATTATCCTGGATTATTCACAAGTCAAGTTTGCTGCAGATGCAGCGAGATCGGCTTGCCTCAATGGTAAAAAAATGGCGATTAAAATGAAAGAAAAAAACAAAAACATTTCAGTTTCCATTTTTATGAAAAGCATGTATATCCTTGCAAGCAAAAAGAAAAAATGCTCATCGCCATTTTTTTATGAATAGTCCAGGTTATTATGGGTGATTTCAAACAGTCAAGCAAGTTCAAAGAGAACATGTGTATGATACCATCCCTTTAATATGGGACCTGTTTTCTCTCTGGAGTCTTATATATAAATAGTGTATGATGAACCTGACTTGTTCGTAATATACAGGTTGTTTGCTTGTCAAATATTAAAGAGAATATAAAAAAAGAAACCAAATGGAATGGGTTCATCTTCTTCTCCTTTTTTCCGTAGGGACTATTGCCGGATTCATTAATGTCAATGCGGGTGGAGGATCAAGTCTGACTTTGCCAACACTGATATTCATGGGACTTGACGCGGCTGCAGCCAATGGAACGAACAGAATAGGGCTCATCATCCAGAATATATTCGCTGTATCTTCTTTCAAAAAAAACAAAGTACAAGATTTCAAACAGAGCTCTTTCTTGGCTTTGTTTACTCTTCCCGGAGCTGTTATCGGAGCTTTTGTGGCGACTCAAGTAAGCAATATTCTTTTTCAGAGGATTCTTGGAGGCGTGCTCATTTTCATAGTCCTCTCCATGTTTTTCAGCCGCTCATATAAAAGCGAAAACAAAAAACTTCAGATGAAAAAAAGCTGGCTCCTTTATCCGGCATTAATAGGGATAGGATTTTATGGGGGTTTCCTGCAGGTTGGAGTCGGTTTTCTTTTTATGGCTGCCCTTTATCATCTTTTAAGAGTCAATCTAGTTCGGGTCAACATGCATAAGGTCTTTATCATTTTGATCTACACCATACCAGCTTTTGTGATTTTTTTATGTACCGACAATGTCAATTGGAAATACGGGCTCGTTCTGGCGGCAGGGAATGGAATCGGAGGATGGTGGGGAGCTCATGCGGCTGTTAAAGGAGGAGATAAAATCATCCGCATCATTCTTGCCATTGCCATCATCATTATGTCCGTTAAACTGTTCGGCCTCTTCTAAATGAAATCCAGATATGGCTTGTGCTTTTGACTTTCATCAGGCAAGCTGGTTCTTCAGCCCGCTGATTTTCCCCAGCGAGTAAAATCAGCTTATTCCTCGGCTCGCTCTCCTCTATGAGGAACCATGCCCGCTCGCCTCCGGATGACTTCAGAACCACCCAGCCTGCCTGA
>CAYWDH010000061.1:0-16061 GCA_964456985.1 uncultured Eubacteriales bacterium | reverse complement strand
GGGTATGAAGCTGTGGTCCTTCACCGCGAATGCCCTGCAACAATGCAGATGCTGTAAGATCGGCTCGCCCGTAGGGTAAAATATGTATGCATTAAAATTAAATCATAACATGCATTAAAGTCATAATCATGTTCCTTACAGGCAAGATCTTGAAAAAAGTATTGATCATAATAAATTTGCAAAGGGATGCATACATATTTTATGAATAACCGGGGAAAATTCACCTTTACAGATGAGTAAAAATGACATAAAATCACCCGTAATATCGTCTTGAAGGAGGATTGACGAATAAGTCAAAAAAGACAAGCATATATAAATAAATGTATATATATTTATCTAAATCCGTTATTATTAGAGGTGACCGGGCACAAAATTGCCGTATTATTTATTTGACAAAGGTAAATATATTTGGTAATAAGATACTCAGGTCAGGGAAGGTGAATACAAAAACACATGAAAAAGAAAGCCATGTATCCAGGTTCATTCGATCCAATAACAAATGGCCATGTTGACATTATAGAAAGGGGATTAAAAATCTTCGATCAAATAGAGGTTGCGGTGTTAAAGAATCCCAAAAAAGAACCCCTCTTTACGACTAAAGAGAGAGTAAAGATGATAGAAAATATATTTCCTGACCAAAAAAGGGTAAATGTTCAGTCTTTTAACGGACTTCTGGTTGACTTTGCCAGGAAAATGAAATCTAATATTGTAATAAGAGGTTTAAGAGCTGTTTCAGATTTCGAGTACGAATTCCAGATGGCTCTGATGAACCGGAAACTGGCTCCGGATATTGAGACATTTTACATGATGCCTGCTATGGAATATTCCTTTCTGAGCTCCCAGTTGGTCAAAGAGGTATGCCATTTGGGCGGCTGCCTTGAGGGATTGGTCCCTACCTCTGTTGAAGAAAAACTGAAGGGTAAAATCAAAAAAACCCAAAATTTAACTTTATAACAAGGAAATAAAAAATGCTTGGAATCGGACAGCCAAAACAAGCTATAGGATTAGACATTGGATCTCATTCCATTAAAGCTGTCGAGCTCAAAGCTGCAAGGGGGAAAGAGGATAGCTTTGTATTGAAAAAAATCGGATATGAGCTTCTTCCCCCTGACGCAATTGTAGAAGGAACCATAATCGACTCCGCAGCCGTTGTAGAGACTATTAAGATAATTTTTGATGAAAATAAAATAGCCAATAAGGACGTCGCTATTTCTATCTCAGGTAACTCAGTGATCATCAAGAAAATATCCCTTCCTTCTATGGAGAGCGAAGAACTTGCAGAATCAATCATATGGGAAGCCAAACACAATATTCCCTATCCCTATGAGGAAACCAATGTCGACTACGCGGTTCTCAGACCCCCTGATTATTCAGAAGACAGAAATTTGGATATACTGCTCGTAGCCGCGAAAAAAGACAAGATAGCCAACTACAGCAATGTTATCAGTCAAGCCCGAAAAAACCTGGATGCCATCGAAGTGGATGTTTTTGCCCTGCAAAACGCTCTGGAACTCAATTACCCCGAGATCTTCAACAACAAAACAATCTCTATCATAAACATGGGCGCCAACATCACAAATATGATCATCATAGAAAAAGGAATCCCCCAATTGTTCAGAGACCTTTCCCTCGGAGGCTCGTTTTTCACTGAAAATCTCAGCAAAGACCTGAGTATCAGTTTTGACGATGCGGAAAAGCTCATCAAAGGACTTCCTGTTCAGAATATTCAAATTGATCAGTTCAAAACAGTGCTTAACATGAACATCCAGAATCTTCTCGAAGAAATCGAAAAGACCTTTTCCTTCTATGAAGCAGGAGAAAAAACAGGAAGGAAGATCGACTTTGTCTTTTTAAGCGGAGGGCTTTCGAAACTAAAAGACCTTCACAGCAATTTTGAACAAAAATTCAAAATCAAGACTGATATACTCAACCCATTTAAGAGAATAGAATACGATGAAAAAAAATTCGATTCTATATACTTCGATGAGCTTTATGCTCTTTTCGGGGTAGCAACAGGTTTGGCATTAACAAAAACGGAAAAATAAACCATGATAAGGATCAATTTATTAAAGCCCGGGAAAAAAGAGGTATCAGAGGCACCCGGTGCCCCTGAGCCTGAATTAAGAGAAAAAAAACGACAGTTTCCTTATATGCTTATCTTTCTTCTTGTCATCATACTGATTGGAGCCCTCTTCCTTCTCCAAAAAAGAGAAATAGACAATGAAAAAGCATTATTAGAGGACGCGAAAGCTGAGAAACAAAGCCTTCAGTATGTACTGACAAAGCTCGAGGACCTGGAAAGACAGAAGCAGGAGCTGAGCAGAAAAATAAACCTTATAACCCGCTTGAAAGCAAGGCAGGGAGTAGGCGTTATCATTATGGACGAACTGAGTAAAAATCTTCCGGATTGGGTCTGGCTGACAGAGGTTGATTTCAAAGATTTCAACATCTTGATTAAAGGAAAATCGCTGTCAAATAATCTGATCGCTGACTACATCTCAAATCTTGAAGAAAGCCAGTACTTCAATAATGTAGATCTCATATCTTCTACATTGCGAGAGGTGCGAAACAATAAATATCTTGAATTTTCACTGAATGCCAGTTTTGTCTTTCCTTACACTCCTGTCCAGACAGAAGAAAGCGTAAAGGAGAATTCACAATGAAAGACTGGCCTTGGTACGGTTATGTATTGGTAGCCTTTATCATCTTAGGGCTCTTCTATTTCATCTATTACAAGCCAAAAAACAACGAACTTGCCAGTATCAGAGACGAAAGAGTCCGGACGGAAAAAGAAGTCGAGATGCTGAAGCAAAAAAAGGAAGAATTGGATCAAATAGAAAAAGAATTAAAGTTAATGACCGCCCAACTGAACCAACTGGAAACCATCATCCCCCAGGAGGAAGAAATAGACGTCATCTTGAGAAGGGTCCAGCAGCTTGCTTTTGACTCAAGAATTGACATTGTCCGGTTCACGCCAAAAGCCCTTATAGACAAAGAGTTTTTTTCAGAAAAACCCATATCCATGGAACTTACGGGAAACTATCATAACATTGCCATCTTCTTCAGCAGACTCAGCAATTTCTCAAGGCTGTTCACTATGGAAGATTTCTCAATAAGAGCCTTAAGAGATCAAACAGACGCTCTAACGGTCAGGACTAGTTCCACTGCTAAAACATATGTCTTCCACGAAGAAACTTCTCAGGAAGAAAAAAGCACAAAGAGGAAGTGATGAAGAAAAGAACCATATTTATAATCTTATGTGTATGTTTGTTTGCTGCTTTTCTCTCCCCTGCTTACAGCCAGGAAAAAACAAAGCAGGAAAAAGCCGACGAACCCAATATAAAGCAAATCCAAAGGGAGGTTTACACCTATAATCCCGCAGGACGGCGCGATCCCTTCAGAGACCTCCTGGCCGGAAGCGAAGCTGAAGAAGAAGCAGGCACAAAAGCGGTCTCAGAAATGTCTATAGACGATATTATCCTCATAGGCATTTTAAAAATAGAAAACAATCTTATTGGAATTATTAGGGGCCCTCAGGGATTTCCTTTTAGAATCAATGAAGGTGATAAATTCAATGACGGTTTTGTACTGACCATCAAAGAAAGACAGATTATCTTTCGAAAGACAAAAAACAGAGGAATCCCTTTGTCAAGACCTATTAATGTAACCAAAGAAATAAATCCAGAGGAGCGATAATATGAAAGGGAAAAAATATTTACAGATAGCCGCCTTTCTCTGTATTATAACGCTTGCCAGCGGATATCCCATTTCCAGCTTACAGCTTTCTAACAGCCTGTACCTTCAGAACGAACTAAACAGTACTCAACTTACCTTAAAGTCCGAAACTCCTTTTAATGTCATCCATTCCTTTTATTCAACCGAACCTGATTCCAGGATCGTTCTGGAGCTGGATATGCTTCCATCAGATTTGGACCTGCAGGCAGATCTCAGCAACAGCACTCTGATCCGGGATATTCAAGCTGTTCATACGGAAACCACAAACCCCATCATTCTTATAGACTTGGAACAGAGGATGCCCTATACGGTCATTAACAAGGGCAAATCAGTCGTCATAGATATCAAGCACGCACAAGCTCATCTTGAAGACTACCCTCTTACAGAAGAGAATAGACAAAAAATACAAAAAGGCATGGGTTCAACGGTCTATCTCAGAGATATCAAAGTATCCGAAGGGAATCAAAAAATTGACATAACTGCAGAAGTGCCTGACAGCTCCGTTCCTAATGTATTTGTCCTTGAAAATCCCCTCCGCCTTGTAGTAGACCTTCACAACACACTGTCCGCTCAAAGTTCATTCAACCACTCCATTAACAAATACGGGGTTATTGACTTAAGAACAGGCCAATTTCAGGTCTCAAATCCTTACACCATAACAAGAATGGTTTTTGATCTGAAGGACCCTGTTTTCTACACACTCAATCAAGAAAAAGACTTTCTGAATATCTCATTTTATAAAAACCAGGAATTCACCCTGGCTGTGCCGGCTCCGGAGGATCCCCCTGTTTCCGAGAGTCCGGAGGAGGAATCCAGTTCTAAAAACGGCTCAGTTCAGGACAGTGTTCCAAAAGCAGAGGAAAACCATAAAGAAGAAAACCATTCGGTTAAAACAAATGGGGATGCGGTATCCCACGCACCCCAATCCCAGAAGATCCAATATGAACCTCAGGTGATCGCTGATACGGAAACAAAATACACAGGACAGCTCATAAGCCCCAAGTTCAAGGACGCAGAATTGAGGGATGTGGTGCTGGTGATCGCAGATATCGCGGGCCTGAATGTTATTTTCGATCCTGGTGTAAGCGGCACAGTAACATGTGACTTCACAGACATTCCCTGGGATCAGTTCCTTGATGTTATTCTAAAAACCAATAAAATGGGAAAAAGCATAGAGGGAAATGTTCTGCGTGTTGCTCCGATAGCCGTACTGACAAGAGAGCAGGAAGATCTCCAAAAACTCACTGAAAGCCAGGAGCTGGCAGGTCCGGTTATCGTGCAGACCTTTACTCTTTCGTACTCAAAAGCAGATGAGGTCCAGAGCCTTTTGAGCACTAAAATCTCAACCAGGGGAGAAATTATTGTTGATAACCGGACAAATACGCTCATTATTTCAGATGTCAGAGAAAAGATGAACCTCATTGAAAAGCTCATCGATGTCTTTGATACGCCGACCCCTCAGGTATCCATTGAAGCCCGAATCGTAGAGGCGACTTCCAGATTTGTGCGGAACCTGGGTGTGCAGTGGGGATGGCAGGGAATCGCGGATCCCTTCTACGGAAACCAGACCACCCTTCAATTCCCTAATAAAATTCTGGTGGATGGGGCTCAGGTCCCAACAGGGATAACTACAAAAGGAATCGGGGGGCCGCTCGGGGGATACGGAATAAACCTACCTGCTCCTGAATTCAATACTGTTTTGGGATTCTCCCTAGCAAACATAACTGATACGTTCAGGCTGGATCTGGCTATCAGTGCGCTTGAACGGTCCGGAACCGGAAGAATCATATCCGCGCCAAAAATAACCACCCAGAACAACCAGGAAGCTGAAATCATCCAGGGCCGGCAGATCCCTGTCCAGACTGTTGCCAACTTCACGGTCACGACCAGATATGTCAACGCCGCACTGGAACTCAGGGCAACCCCTCAGATAACCGCAGAGGGGACAATCATAATGAATATAGAGATCCAGAATAATGCCGCAGATTTTTCTAACCTGGTCAACGGAATCCCCCCCATTATAAGACAAAGCGCACAGACCACTGTTATGGTGCCTGACGGAGGGACAACGGTCATCGGAGGCATATACAGAACCGAAGATTCCATAACAAGAGAAGGAATCCCCTTCCTGCATCAAATTCCCATACTGGGCAATCTTTTTAAGTCTTTTGCCCGGACAAAAGAAAATAGAGAACTGCTTATCTTTTTAACACCAAGAATAATTAGATAAGATAAAAGGTGCAAGACGATGAAAAAAACAACGCATATAATCAAATTAACAGTCATTTTTTCAGTCGTTATTCTACTTTACGCATGCAACCCCATTGAAAATGATACCAGATCTGCAAGTCTCCTGTATGTAGAAGAAATAACCGGGACTGACCTTGAAGACAATGAAGTCAATTTCGTTCTATCTGATGTTGCTGTGGAGAGCGGAGATGACGGACAAGTCAGTGTTGAAGCTGATCTGGCGTCCGCGACTCTGGGTGTCAAGACCATTGACCCGGAACCCATTTACGGAACATCTCAGTACAACAATGTTATCCTGACACGCTATGTCGTTTCATATACCAGATCAGATGGACACAATACAGAAGGTGTTGATGTTCCCTACTCCTTTGAAGGATCTCTTTCATCTGAAATTGCTGTGGGCTCGACTCAAACATTCTCCATAGTCATTGTGAGAGCTGTTGCCAAGCTTGAGTCCCCTTTGATCGACCTCAGAGACGCCAGCGGAGATGTGGTTCTAACGGTCACTGCAAAAGTGGATTTTTATGGCCATGACCTTGCAGACAAGGCCGTTACCACAACCGGATATATAACCATATACTTTGCGAATTACATCAATGATTGAGGATAGGAAAATGAATGAGAAAAAAAATATAATAACCATTAGTTTGTTGTTCTTTTGTATGCTGATAATCACTTCCTGTACACGATCTGGAGTGGAAGAACCTTCTCCCTTGGGACCGTCCACCATATCTGTTATTTTTGAAGTAAGTGCCAATCCCAATATTCTGACAGCAGGCTCATCCCGCCAATCATCGATAATAACCGCCACCCTAAAAAAATACGACGGAACTCCCTATCCAGGTAAAACCGTTTTGTTCGATATCAGAAACGCTCAAGGTCAAAAGATATACGAAGGCTTCTTTGTTTCCGATGACCAGTACACTGCCACCAGGGTTACAAACTCTCAAGGAATGGCGAAAGTAAAATATTACGGACCTAATGCTAAAGAGATCTCCACAGAAATGAATATCTACATATACGCCCTTATTCCCTGGGAAGGACAGGAGTTTTTGATAAGCAGGGCTCCGATTTACATAATTTTATCGGATTAGCTCAGACAAAAGAAGAACTTGTCTCTTATCATTCGTAAATAAAAATTGATTTTTTTGTCCTTATCTCCCTGACTATCTTTTCAAGGGCCCTATCCAGAGCCCTTCTTTCCTTTGATTTTATAATCACCTGGACACGGCTTCTGCCTCTTAACTTTCTAACCGGGGCAAACGACGGCCCCAGTATCTCAATATGGTTCTGGCTGCGCTTTAATACATCCAGCAGCCTCCTTGATTTTCTTGCAATGGACCTCAAGTCTTTTCCATAAAACAGCAGTTCGGCAAGAAAGCAAAAAGGAGGGTATCCCATGAGTCTCCGGTTCTTTAATTCATGCTCGTAAAAGGACTGGATATCCTCAGACACAGCATGGTTTATAGGATAGCTGTTCGGCAGATAGGTCTGCACCAGAAATTCGGAATCCCTGTCATTTTTCACGAATGCCATTATCTCTCTTATATACCTGAATGTCTTATAACCCGCTCTGAAATCAGCAAGCCTCAGTATGCTTTCAGGATAAAAAATCCCCACAAAACAGGAAGGCGGCAGTTCAGGCATGTGTGACAGCATCTGTGTCCCCAGCAATATGTCAATTTTTCCCTCTTTATAGTCCTTTACTATTTCTTCTTCCTGTGCCTTTTTGACCGCGAATTTATATATGCTCTTGATCCGGCTCTCGGGGAAATTCTTTTTCAGTTCTTCTTCCAATACTTCCATGCCGAATCCACTGCCCGGGACCATTCTGGCGCCGCATTCAGGACATCTCATTAATAAACCTTCAGAAGAATGACAGTACCGGCATATGAGCTTTTTTTCCCTCTTATAATATGTCAACAGAGCCTCACAGTTCCTGCACTTAGGGGTATAATCGCATCGGGAACAAACCAGAGAAGAAGCATATCCCTGCCTGTTGAAGAACAGGAGAACCGGTTCCTTTCTTTCCAGCCTCTTTTTGATCCCTTCTTTCATGGGATGGGATAATATGCCGGCGTGTTTCCGGCTGTCAATAATATCTCTCTTGAATCTGGATTTGCGGTCTCTGTCCAAATCGAAAAACCGATCCTTCTTCTTTAATTGATACAGAAGCCCCGCGGAAGGACTTTCTGATCCATAAACAAGCACTGCTTTTTCCTGCTCCGCTCTCAACCTGGCCCCAACTCTGGCATCGTATACAGGGTTCTCCCTCTGATAATACGAGTCGTCCTCTTCTTTATCCACAATGATCAAACCCACATTTTCAACAGGAGACAGCAGAACGGACCGGGGCCCCACAACCACCTTTGTTTGTCCTGTTCTGATTCCCTTCCATGTGAGTTCTCTTTGTTTTTCACTCAGCCGGCTGTGGAGGAAAGCGGCATTTTCTCCTAATTTTTTTTTAAATTCATTCAGAATCCTATCCGTAAACTCGATTTCCGGAACCAGAAACAGGGTCTTTAAGCCCGATGTTATGGCCTTCTTTATCAGATCCATATAGATAGTCTCTCTCTTTTTTTTTGCTGCCGCTATAAGAAATGAACAAAAGGCGTCTTTTCCAAGAGCTTTTTTTATCCTATCCGCTGTCTCTCTTAATGTGCTGTCAAGTGAGTAATCCATCTCAAGCTGGGCCGGTGAATCCTTTTTGATACTCAATTCCCTTTCCCGAGGCCTTCTTAGTTCTCTTTGCCTTTTTATTAATCCCTTTTCCTCCATCCTTGAAATAAAGGAAGACCATCCGCCCGTTTTGAATTTCCTGCGGAGATAAGTCTCAGTGTAAGGTCTTTCCATTAAGCTCTGCAGCACTTCTCTTTCCAAGCCCCGGCATGTTTCTTTCATTAGATATTTTTTCCCCTTCTCACACACAACCAGCACCACTCTCGTCTTTATGGTATAAGAGGGAGGAAGAGAAGTCTGTAATACCTCTCCCCAGGAAGAGTAATAATAATCACTCAGCCTTTTTGTAAAACAAAGAAAAGAAGCGGAAAAAACAGGATCCCCATCAAGGAGCTCCTTTATTTCTTTTAATTCAATGTTTTTTAAAGGAGCTTTCCCGGTCACGGTTATGACATAGCCTGTTAGTAAATTTTTTCTAAAAGGGACAAGAACTCTGGTCCCTTTTTTTATCTTTTTTTCATATTTCTCAGGAACGGCATAAAAAAAGCTTTTCCTCAAAGGTACAGGAAGGGCCACCTCAGCAAATACGCTCATTTTTTGCCTAGAACAGCCATCACCTTCTGCATATCCGTCCACACCTGTTTCTTTAAACTCCTGTCTTCTTCGTTTCTTACCAGATAGGAAGGATGAAAGGTCGGCATGATGCGAATGCCCTTATAAGTATGGAATCTACCCCTGAGAGAAGTGATCCCTGCTTTCGTATTTAAAAAAAATCTGGTCGGAACATTTCCGAGTGTTACAATGACTTTTGGTGATATCAATTCGATCTGTTTGAACAGGTATCCTCTGCACGCCTCTATCTCACTGCTTTTGGGATCGCGGTTTTCCGGAGGGCGGCATTTGATCACATTGGTTATATACACATCTTCTCTGTCGAACTTCATCGCCTTGATGATCCTGGTCAACAGCTCCCCTGCCCTTCCCACAAACGGTTTCCCCTGAATGTCCTCCTCTCTGCCCGGTCCTTCACCTACAAACATCAAGTCCGCATCGATACATCCTTCACCCGGCACCGCATTTTTTCTGGCTTGTGCCAGAGGACACATCCGGCACTGCCTGATTTTCTGTTCCAGAGAAGAAAAAACCTTGTCCTTTGATACATCCCCTGAGGAAAGGCTTTTTTCACCCGGAACATAATCAAGGCCCAGTTCCTTCAGATAAGCCAGATTTCCCTCAATCTGCTCAAGCAGTTTACTGACTTTCTCTTTCAATGAGGGCCTCGACTTCATCCATAATAATTTTGCTTATTTCCAGTTTGCTTTTTTCTCCGGTACGGATGCTTTTTCCATTCCGGTGAATAAGGATTACATCGTTCCGGTCAGATCCAAACCCGATCCCCTTTTTCGAAATATTATTTGCCACAATGATATCAAGATTTTTTTTGACAAGCTTCTTCCGGGCGTTTTCTTCAACATGTTTTGCCTCAGCGGCAAAACCCACTAAAATCTTTGTGCCTTTGTTTTTTCCAATTTGATCTAAGATATCTTCGGTCCGGCTGAGCTTTATTTCCTGCGGCATGGATTCCTTTTTGATCTTCCCGGAAATACTTTCTGCAAATTTAAAATCGCACACAGCCGCAGCCATTATAATAATATCAGAACGGCCGGCATATTTCTCAACCTGTTCCTTCATCTCCTCTGCTGTTTCCACGGATACAGACTTGATCCCGGGATGGGGAATAAGGTTGCCGGGACCTGAAATAAAAATCGTCTTAGCTCCTCTCCGTTCAGATTCCCCTGCGAGTTCAAAACCCATTTTTCCGGAAGACTTGTTGGTCAGAAAACGCACTGAATCAAGATACTCCCGTGTAGGACCTCCTGTAACCAAAACCGTCATCCCCTTTAAACTCCGGCTCTTCCTTATAAGAAGCACTCCTTCTTCCACTATTCTAGAGACCGGAGCCAGTCTTCCGTACCCTTGGTCACCGCACGCAAGGTATCCTTTTTCCGGTTCTATGAACCTGATGCCTGCAGCCCGGAGGCTCTTGATGTTTTCCTGGGTCTTGCTCTTCAAAAACATCTTTTCATTCATAGCAGGGGCCACAAGCACAGGGCATGCGGCGGCTGTATAAAAAGTCGTTAAATAATCATCAGAAATACCCGAAGCCATCTTTCCAATGACATTTGCAGTGGCCGGAGCAATGACAAAAAGCACGGCTTCTCCGGCAAGTGTGACATGTCCTATATTTTCTGCAGCATTATCATCAAAAAGATCCACAAGGACCTTGTTTCCGGTCAGGGCTTTGAAAAGAAGGGGCGAAATAAACTTTGAAGCGTTCTTTGTCATCAGAACCTGGACATCGTATCCTCTTTCCTGGAACGAACGTATGATTTCACATGACTTGTATATACTGATGGATGAGCTCACTCCGAGAACTATCTTACTCATCATAACCCCTCTTAGCTTCATTAAAAGTCCGCACAATACGGCCGATCTCTTTCTGCTTTATCTCCATACGGCACCGTACACTCAATACAATAGACACCAGTTCCTCTGACGCTTTCTCAATGTCATCATTAATAACAATATATTCGAATTCAGGGTACGACCTGATTTCCTTATTGGCTGCTTCAAGCCTCTTTTGGATTGACTGGGGAGACTCATCACCCCTTTTTTCAAGTCTTTTTTTCAATTCTCTATAACTGGGAGGAAGGATGAAAACGAAAACAGCTTTTCTGTACCTTTCCATCAATTGATGGGCGCCCTGAACATCAATATCCAAAACAAGGTCTCCGCGGGGTGCCTTTTTCTCAATTTCCTTTCGGGAAGTCCCGTACATGTTTCCATGGACAACAGCCCATTCCACCATCCTGTCATCTTTGATCATGTTTTTAAACTCATTTTCAGAAATAAAATAATAATCTTCCCCGTTCCTCTCTGACGGTCTCATTTCCCTTGTGGTGTGCGATACGGAAAACTGAAGATTTTTGATCTTCTCTCTGGCTTTATGGACCAGGGTCGACTTTCCGCATCCCGATGGCCCCGTAATTATAAATATCATGACAACTTTCCCTTCATTTCAGGCTCTTACTCCAAATTTCTGACCTGCTGGCGAATGCTCTCCAGTTCGCTCTTTATTTCCAGACAATACTTTATGATTTTTATTTCCTGAGTTTTTGAATTAATCGTATTGGCTTCCCTTAAGATTTCCTGAGATGTAAAATCCAGCTTTTTCCCCGCAGGCTCCTTTTCCCCGTTAGAGAGAAGGCTTTCAAAATCACACAGGTGGGACTTGATCCTCTGGATCTCTTCATCCAGGTCATATCTCTGAGCATAAAAAGCGGTCTCTTCTGCTATCTTTTCGTCAGAAATCTCAGTATCCTGTCCTAATTTTTCAATCTTCTCCAAAAGTTTTTTCCTGATAACAGAAGGCTGTTCAGCAGCCAGTTCCTCTATCCTGGTGACCGCCCTGTTTATTTTACCTGCATGTTTCTCTATTCCCTTAAGCAGCCGTTTGCCTTCTTTTCTCCGCTCTATTAAAAGCAGCTCCAGCGTGCTTTCAAAAGCTGCCTCTAAAAATTTGGCCTCCTTCTTTGAAAAATCACGCCTTTTCCATTCAACCAAATGGGGAATCTCAAACAAATCCTCTACACGGAGCTGTATTTTTCCCTGTAGATCCGCATCCATTTCCTGCAGCGAATCAGTGATTTTTTTTAGAAGGTCTTTATCGAAATGAATATCAAGAAGAGAAGAATCAATGAAATCTATCTCCAAAAACACATCCACTCTTCCTCTGTATATGCTTTTTTTGCATATTTTTCTCAACCTGTCTTCGATGTCACCGAACCTATCCCCATGAAAATTCCAGTCAAAATATCGGTGGTTCAGAGTCTTTATGGCTATGCGGGCCGAAAAATGCTCATGTTCCACTCTGTTTTCCGCATATCCTGTCATACTGCTGATCACGTCAACTCCTCCTGTGCCTCAGGAAACTGAAGTTCATAAAGCTTTTTATAGATGCCGTCTTTCAGACAGAGTTCTTCATGTGTTCCTTCTTCGATAATTCTTCCTCTGTCTAAAACCAATATCTTATCCGCATTTCTTATCGTAGACAGCCTGTGCGCAATGATGAAAGTGGTCCGGCCTTTCATGACATTTGTCAGCGCCCTCTGAACCAGACGTTCCGCCTTTGTATCCAGAGCAGAAGTGGCTTCATCAAGAATCAAAATCGGCGGATTCTTTAACAGGGCTCTGGCTATGGCAATTCGCTGTTTTTGCCCGCTCGAGAGAAGGCCGCCTTTTTCCCCTATAAAGGTCTCATATCCTTTATTCAAATTCATAATAAACCCATGAGCTTCAGCTGATTTGGCTGCTGAGATGATCCGTTCCATAGGAACATCATCCAGTCCGTAAGCAATATTATTTCTGACCGTGTCATTAAACAATATGAGCTCCTGAGTGACAAGCCCTATCTGGGACCTCAATGACCGTAACGTGACGTCTTTGATGTCAATACCGTCCACCATTATCTTTCCGGCATCAGGTTCATAAAACCGGGAGATGAGATTGACAATGGTTGTTTTTCCTGCTCCGCTGAACCCGACAAGAGCCACTCTCAATGAAGGCTCTATAAGAAAATTTATGTTCTCAAGAACAGCCCCGGAATCATTATAACTGAAATAAACATGATCAAACTGTATTTTCCCCTTTACAGCAGGCAACGGATAAGATTTTTTATGATCTGTTATCACGGGTTTTCTATCCAGGACTTCCAAAACTCTCTCATGACAGGCCACTCCTCTTTGAATGACATTGTTAGCCCGGCTTATTCTTTTTATGGGGGTGTACATCATAAATATAGCCATGACAAAAGCGCCGAAATCACCGGCGCTGATCTGACCGCTGGCTATTCTATCCGAACCCACCAGCAGAATAAACGCTCCCACCACACCTCCTATAAATTCCATGAACGGGGAAGACATACTGCTTATCAAGGCGAACTTCAATCCCTCCAGCAGGTATTCCCTGGTGCTTCTCATGAATTTTTTGAACTCGAACTTCTCCATGGTAAAAGCCTTGACGATTTTATTCCCGGTTATGGCTTCATGCAGGAGATTGTATATTTCTGCCATTCTTATCTGATTCATTCTTCCTATCTTTTTAAGCTTTCGGCTGAAAATAACAAGAGGCACCATTGCAATGGGAGTTATGATCAAGGAAGCCAGCGCCAGGTGCCAGTCAATGATAAAAATTCCCAGTAAAAGGGCGAACAGGGTGAACATTTCCTGAAGCATATCTTTGGTGCTTCCGGAAAGAGCCTCTTGAATCTTATCCACATCATTGGTCAGCCGTGACAGCAGCTCCCCTGTGGATTTCCTGTCAAAATATTCGGAGGACTGGTAGAGCAAATGGTTGAAAAGTTTGTTCCTCATGTCTCTCACGATCTTCAAACCGATAGACTTCATAAAAAAAGATGACAGGAACGTGAACAATCCCTTCCCGAGAACAACAATGACCAAAATAAGAGGGAGATAAGAGACGAGCCGGTCGATTGAAATCCCAAACAAATTGAGCAAAACGTCCATGAACCGGGTTTTTTCCGGAATCTCCCCTGGCGACATCTTGAACATATAATCCATGATAGGCTGAACCAGATTGACAAAGACATAAGTAAATAAGGCGACAAACAGAGTGAAGACAAATGTCAGAGTGAGTTTTTTCTTTTCACTGAAAACGAGTTTAAAAAGCTGGTAGATTTGTTTCATGTGGAGCTTTTCTCATCCGATATCATATTCAGAGCTATCTTATATGCGTTTAATGCTGAACCGACCGTTAAATTGTCAGCAGCAGCCCAGATCCAAAAACTGTTTGAAAAAACAGCATCCTGCTTGATCTGACCTATAAAAATACTTTCTTTCCCTGCTGATGAAACCGGAGATACCGGACATTCAAGAGAGGGGGAATAGACTTTAAAAAGGCTTGATTTTCTGTATGTTTCTTCAAGCGATTTGATATCTGCTTTTTTATCTAACTCCATATGCATCATTACGGAATACCCATGAAAAACAGGAGCCTGAACAAGAGAAAGGCTCATTGTATGTTTCTTCATAACCCTTTTTAGCTCGGATAAAATCCGCCTTTCTATTACAGAGAATCCAGACGTATCAACTGATTCGGATTGTGAGAGAAGATTAAACGCTATTTGTGCTTTAAAAACCTTTTTAACTCCGGATCCTCTATTCAAAATATCCGCGCTCTGTCCAGCCAATTCCTCTACCCCTGATTTTCCAAAAGCTGATACAGGCTGCAGAACAAAAGCCACTGTCTTTAAGACTCCGTAATGTCTTACAGCTTGCATAATTACATGAGAGAGCATAATGGTGACAGGATGGGGATTTGCAACCAGATGCCTCTCGCTTCTTAGAATTTCATCATCATTTATGCCGCTGACGATGACAGGGACCTTATCGTGCTTCCAAAAAGCTCCGCTCAAGTCGATGGCAAAGATTTTTTTGCTTTCAGCCAGGGCTCCGATTCTCTGGCTTGTTTTTTTATCTCCTGCCAGAAAAAGCAAATCTGTCCTGTCAAGCATAGTATCATCCATTGAATGAATCACCCTGGCTTCGCCGTTAAATTGAGTCAGTTTGCTGTATTCTTCCTTGACATCCGGATCAAAAAACTCGGCTGTTTCTGTGGGGAATTTTTTTTTGCTCAGAAGATCCATGACTTCTTTTCCAGTCATGGAGCCAGTCCCGATAAGAGCGATTCTTGGTTTGTATTTTACGGACATCTTTAATTATGAAGGGATTTTTTGTGCTCTGAAATCATCCAGTATATCCTGTCTTTTAATGTTAGCTTCTTCTTTTTTAATTCCCTTTCCTTGAGTTCTTCCTCATTTGAAAGACAGGATTTCTTCTTTAGTCTATCCAATTTTTTTTCATATTCCCTGTGAAGCTCAACAGCTTTGCGAAAATCCTTATCTTTATTGAATAAAAATTCTCTAATTTCTTTGTCATTCATCAATTCCTTCTCCAGAAAAAGAATATCACAATGGGTATATGATTTCAATCACAACAAAAATCCTCAACAGGCAAAAAAACAAACAAAAATGTTGTTTTTTTTGATTAAACAATTGACTTTACACGCCAAGAAAATTATACTTATTTTTCTGTGTTGGCGAGGTAGCTCAGACGGTAGAGCGAGTGACTGAAAATCACTGCGTCGGCGGTTCAATTCCGTCCCTCGCCATTTCCCTTGCCTTACAGTCAAGCCGATATGAAATTCAGGTGTAGCTGTCGCTTTTGACTTTCATCAGGCAAGCTGGTTCTTCAGCCCGCTGATCTTCCCACACCGTTCTTTTGGAGGGGAAAACACAACTTTCCCCTTCCAACGCTCGC
>CAYWDH010000060.1:0-16609 GCA_964456985.1 uncultured Eubacteriales bacterium | reverse complement strand
AGCCTCATCCGAAGGCTAAATCTTCAATGTCGCTTCAGCCACACCTGAATTTCATGAGGATAAAAAGCCTTGACTCGTGAATAATATACGCGGGGCGTATATCATTCATAAGAGGTTTCCGCCTGGAATTTCCAGAAAATCCATTTTTAAGTTATAATACGTGTTAAGTTTTAATGGAGTGAGGCGATGTGCGGAATTATTAGTGTCTTTGGTTCTGAAGAAGTGTTTGAGGATCTCTACCAGGGGATGCTGGCTATCCAACACAGGGGCCAAGATTCGGCAGGAATCATCACTTATGACGGCCGGTTTCATACAAAAAAGGGAAACGGACTGGTCAATGATATCTTTGACCAAGAAAATGCCCGGAGATTGAAAGGCCGTATCGGATTAGGTCATACACGCTATCCCACTATCGGAGGAGGCAGAGGTGAGGATGCACAGCCGTTTTTTGTGAATTCTCCTTTTGGCATCATCATGGCCCATAACGGCAATGTGATCAACTATCCAGAGCTTAAAAAGGAACTTTTTGAAAAATCCCGCCGGATTTTGAATTCGGATAATGATGTAGAGGTCATTTTGAATATATTTGCAGGTGAGTTGGACAAGCAGAAAGTCAAAGCGCTCAAACCCGAAGATGTTTTCAAAGCGGTCAAAGGTGTTTATGAAAAAGTAAAGGGAAGCTACTCGGTAGTCGCCTATATTGCAGAACAGGGGATGCTGGCTTTCAGGGATCCTTTTGGAATCAAGCCTCTGGTTTATGGAGAACGAGAAAAAGGTGGCTTGATCTCTTATGCCTTTGCGTCTGAAAGCGTCAGCTTGAACTTAACCAATTTCAAAAAGATACAGGATATAAAACCAGGTCAGGCAGTTTTTATAGACAATAAGGGAATACTTCATTCAAAGAGGATAGAGACGAAAAAACATGCTCCCTGTCTTTTTGAATGGGTGTATTTTGCAAGGCCTGATTCGATCATAGATGGAGTCAATGTGTATAAATGCCGCATCAACCTTGGGCGTCTTCTGGCAGAAGAAATAAAAAAAGACAATCTTGATATAGATGTGGTTATTCCTGTACCTGACTCAGCACGGGATGCTGCCATTGAGATATCACGGATTCTCAATCTGAAATATAGAGAAGCCCTTGTAAAAAACCGCTATATCGGGAGGACTTTTATTATGCCCTCAGATAAATCCAGGAGAGATTCTATCAAGCAGAAGCTCAATCCTATTGCTTCGGAATTCAGAGACAAGAATGTATTGATTGTAGATGACAGTATTGTAAGAGGAAACACATCCCGTTCTATCATTGAAATGGCACGGGCATGCGGAGCGAAAAAAGTATATTTCGCTTCCTATTCCCCTCCCTTGAGACATCCCTGTGTCTATGGGATAGATATGCAGACACACACAGAATTTGTTGCAAGAGATTTGAAAGAGGAGGATGTGGCGAAAAAGATAAATGCGGACAGGGTGATCTATCAGTCTATTGAATCCTTAAAAAAAGCGGTCCATATGGAGAACAAAGAGCTGACTGAATTTTGCGGGGCCTGTTTTGACAAAAAATACCCTACCGGCGGTATCACATCCGATATTTTAGCTCAGATCGAAAAAGAGAGAAACAGTCTTCATAAGAGTCAGATGGAGCTCAATATCTAAGAAAATGGGGGATGAGCCTTTTTACTGCAGCTGGGATCTGTTACTCTTTGATCAGGCTTGATAGTTCTTCAGCTGTAACAACGGCTGTGCCTATCTTTCCGACCACTATTCCTGCGGCTGCGTTTGCCAGAAAAGCAGCCTCCTTTATGGAAGCACTGGAGAGAAGAGCCAGGCTTGCCGTGGCAATGACCGTATCGCCAGCTCCTGTCACATCATAGACTTCTTTGGCTATGGTGGGAATGTGGAAAGCCTTTTTGTTTTCATCTATTACGGTCATTCCCTTTTTTCCCCTCTTTATGATCAAGTATTTTACTGAGATCTGGGAAAAGATCTCCCTGCCCGCTTGTTCCACTTCCTTGTCCTTATTGCAGGGATGATTGACCATGGCTTCTGTTTCAAAGTGGTTTGGAGTGAGAAGAGTTATGGGTGTGAATTGAGATAAGTTTTCGGTCTTCGGATCCACAAACACAGGAATATCTCTTTTTCGAGCAAAGGGCAGGAGGCTGTTCAGGATATGTTCATTGACGACGCCCTTGTTATAGTCGGACATAACGATACCGTCATAGTTTTCTTTTTGTAGGAAATTGAGCATTTTTTTATTTATTTCCTGGGAGATGGACTCGTTGGCTTCTTCATCCACTCTCAGTATCTGCTGCTGGTGTGCGATGATCCTCGTTTTGGTGGTAGTGGGCCTGTTTTTTGTCGTGTAAATACCTTCTTTACAGCCAAGTTTTTTTTTGACCCAGTTCCCGCTTTCATCTTCTCCCACTGTGCCAAGCAAAAGAGGGAAGGAGCCAAGGCTTTGAAGGTTATTGTAGACATTTCCGGCCCCTCCCAGACAGAGCGTATCTTTTCTAACACGGACGACAGGAACCGGAGCCTCAGGAGAAATGCGCTCCACTGTTCCCCACGTGAACCGGTCAAGCATTATATCGCCGACGACAAGCACTCTCAGGTTTTTGAATGTTTTTATGATATCTAACAGTCTTTTTCTATTGATTTGTTCCATGTGTTTTCTCCCGTAAAAAAATCGGATTGGAAAGGATCCAGGGGCATTTTGTACCCAACGGAGTTTTTTCCTGAAGATAGACTTCCACACGGTACACTCCTGGTTCAATGGGATTAAAGGAAACAGAGTTATTGGTGTCAGTGAGTATAGGATTTCCGTTATGAATAAGAACGGTTCTGCAGGCTTTTGAGTCCGGAGTTTTTATAAAAAAAGAGATGGATTTATTAAATGGATGAGATTCACCCATATTTATCTTCTTTTTTCCAACCTTTCCCAAGAACTGAAAACCGTCTGCCGGAGCTGCGGCGTCAATGCTGTTATAGAAACAGCCGTTTCGAAGAGCACGGAAGATTTGGTTTTTGGCTTTTTCAAAAGTGGTGGATAAATTTTCTTCTAAAAGCACATGAATTCTGAGAAGGGAAAAAAGTGGTTTATAGAACATATGAGCATCTGTACTGTAGTAACCATACACACGATACTCCTTATTAAGCCTGTCCCATTTTCTGAGATTTTTATCAGGATACTTCATCATTTTCAACAGGGGTAGCTCAGGCTTAATGGGAAGAGCGGGAAGATAAGTAAGGAGAGCAATATAATTTCTCTTAAGCATAGTGTCGGCATTGATTATTTCTATGCCTGAGTAGCCGGCATATGTTCCCCAGGTCCAGTGTGTTTTCGAATAAGGATGCGCGATGATAGAGAATCCATTAAGCTGGTTGATCATGTATGCGGCCAATTCCGCATTTTGGGAGAAGTTTTCCGAAGGGCTGTTAAAGTCCAGAGCCACGAGGTGTCCTCTGTTTACTGAAAGCTCGCTTCCGGCCAGAACGAGCACTCCTTTTTTCCATCCCTGGCTGTTCATGCTTTCATAATTGGGATTTCCATGGTCTGTAAGAATGCAGAAATCAAGGGAAGATCGGGCAGCCGCCTCAGCGATATCCTCCACGTTCTTTTTACCGTCAGATAAAGTTGAATGGATATGATAAGCTCCCTTTATTTCCAGTGGAGTGGATGAATCCTCAGGAGTCTTATACGTCTTAAAGCTTATGAGTTGGAAAGAAAGCCAGATAGAATACAAGACAAACAGAAAAAGGAGTGACAGAAGGATCTTTTTTCGTGTTCTTGCCATTGTTATTTGTTTTCTTTTAACTCAAGGATCCTTTTGGCGGCAAACGGTATGGTTATCAAATAGAGAAAAAGCGTGACGACTTCGGAATCTCCGAAGTTGTATTCAAACAGACCCGCGGCAAAAAAAGCCAGGAGGCCGGCTAAAGCTGCTGCTGTGAATGGGAAAAGGGAAGGATTTTTGTTCTTTATCAGTTTCAGCAGGGAGATAAAAGCCCACACCATAAAGGCCAGCCATGCCGTAAGGGTAAAGAGGCCTCTTTCTGCCGCGACTTGAAGGATATTGTTGTGAAGATGGACATTGTTGCGGGCGTCCTCTGAAAGGTTGTATTTTGGATTTTGGAAGATCACATCCACTGTATCGGGCCCTGTGCCGAAAAGGGGATATTCTTTGATGATTTCCCATCCTGTTCTCAGATATTCTATTCTAATGGCATTTGAATAGCTTTTCAGGCTGAAAACGCTTAAGGCTCTCTGTTTTATACTTTTTGGGCTCACAAGAAATGCCAGTGCCAGGACTACGGGAACCAGCGCCACAAACTTGGGTTTATAGAGAAACAGAAGCACAAAAGCAGCGACCACCAGGCCGATCCATGCGTTTCTGGTCAGAGTCAGCACAAGACCTATAGAGGAAACAAAAAAAGCGGCTCCCCAGATGTATCTTGTTTTGTCATGATTAAAAAGAAGTATGCTGAGAGCCAGGGTAGCAAACAGAAGCAGAAGTCCTGCCTGTGTCATATAATGCCCCATGAATCCGGATATCCTTTCCCCTGGTTCATACTTGAACAGGAAGATGAAAAAGGAAAACAATATGCTGACCAGCCCTGAAGCAAGAAGGGCCAAATTTGACATTCGAATATCTTTTATCTTTCGGAAGCCGGTATAGACCATGGGGACAATAAGAAATAGAAGCAACTCACGGCTGTCTATGAAGCTGACTTTTGGATTATCAGAAAAGATACAGGCTATAAGGGAAAGAAAACTGTAGGCAAGGAGAGCCCAGAAAAAGCCGGGGAATACGATTTTTTGTTTTGATTTTATCATATAAATAACCCAGAGTATGAACGCAATCCCGAGCATTATCTGGCTTACTGAAATAGAGACCATGGAGAAAAGCAGATAAAAGGCAATGGCGGCAGGTACAAGGTATGATATTTTCATTTGGCTCTATCTCCGTTTTAAGAATAAAGGGATGATATAACAGAACGCTAAAAACTTCAAATATCAGTTAACCTAAACTATTCACGTGTATGGGGACGTCCCCTAATGACTTTGAGCAAAGAAAATCTTGACTCCGGCTCTCATTCAAGTGTAATTTAGGGTTACACAAAAAGGAGACGCCATCATGCCACAAATCACTTTGGAAAGACGGCAGTTTATTAAATCTTTATTAGCTGGTATCCCCCTCATAGCCTGGGATTGGGATGTGTTTCCCAGAGGAGAGCAGGAAAAGTCCGGAATCGGAAATTATGATGCCATAATCATCGGAGCCGGTCTGGGCGGGTTGAGCTGTGCAGCTGCCTTTGCCAGACAGGGATTCAAACCTTTGGTCCTGGAACAGAAGTATATTCCTGGGGGGTATGCCACAGCGTTCAAGCGGCCGGGTGGTTTTACCTTTGATGTATCGCTTCATTCTACGACCGTTGGTCTGCGAAACGGAGTCCCCAACCTGATTTCCGGATTTCCGGAAATACAGGACATCACATTTGTTCCGCATAAAACACTCTACCGAGCGATTTATCCTGAATACGACATCAGAGTCCCTCCCAGAGATATCCCGGGTTATATCAAAATCCTTCAGGAACATTTTCCTGAAGAAAAAGAAGGGATCAAAGGTCTTTTTGAGGACATGAAGGGCCTTACCAGAGACTTGAATAAGTACCAGAGTTCCGGCGGCAAGGTTGATATGAATACTTTCCCTCAGGAATTTCCCTATTTGTTCAAAAATTTTAACCGGACATGGGGAGCCATGATGGAAGACCGCATTCAAAATCCAAAGCTCAAGGCCATTATTTCAGCTTTGTGGGGATATTTTGGCCTCCCTCCGTCCAAGCTTTCAGCGTTCTATTATGCTATGCCGCTTTTGGGGTATCTGGAAGAAGGAGGATATTATCCCATCGGAACTTCTCAAAAGATCAGCAATGCCTTCGCCAGCCTTATCAAGAACAAAGGAGGGGAGATAAAGTGCAACACCAGAGTCGCCAAAATTCTAACCAGGGATCACACAGCCTATGGAGTCCAAACTGAGGATGGAAAAGAATATCTGGGAAAATTTGTGATATCAAATGCAAACTCAGTTGATACCTTTACAAAGATGATGGATGAAAAAGAATACCTTGACTCCTATCTAAAAAGGATGGACTCATTTTCTGTAAGTGCATCAACTTTTCAGGTCTGGCTCGGATTAAAAAAAGACCTGGTGGGAGAAATCGGGATCAAGGACACCGAGATTTTCTATTACACTGGCTATGATATTGAAGCCGACTACAAAGCCATGCTCAAGTGCGACATGACGGATCCTAGTATCGGAGCGACCCTGTATGACAATCTTTATAAAGGATATTCACCTGAAGGCAAAAACACGCTCAATATCATCTCTCTCCAGGGTTACGACCACTGGAAAACATTTGAAGCGGATTATTTTAAGGGAAAAAAAGACGCCTATAATAAGGAAAAGGAGCGGATCACCGACATTCTGATCGATAAGGCGGAAGAGACGCTCCTCCCGGGACTCAGAGAGGCTATAGAGGTCAAGGTGGCAGCAACTCCTCTGACGAATGTCCGCTACACAAGCAATTACAGGGGTGCTATCTACGGCTGGGATCAGACTTTGGATAACTCAGGAAACAGACGTGTCGATCACAGAACGCCCATCAAGAACCTCTATCTGTCCGGAGCCTGGACTTATCCGGGCGGCGGATACGGCGCTTGTATCCCAAGCGGTCTGATCTGCTTCTCCAAAGTGATGGAAGACCTGAAGAAAGGGAATTCTTAAACGCCATTTTCTCCTTACAAAAAGTCAAGGCTGGCTTCATATACTTGTTCCGGAGTGATATCCTGCAGGCACCTGAAGTCTTCATGCACACACTGTCTCTGTCTGCAGGGGCGGCAGTCAATATCTTTCTGGATGATTTTATGTTCCGCACGCCAAGGGCCGAAGTTTGCAGGCAGTGTGGGGCCGAAAAGCGCTATGATAGGAGTTCCTGTAGAAGCAGCGATGTGCATGGGGCCACTGTCAGGACCTACAAAAAGGGATGAATGAGATATAATATCTCTGACTTCCCTCAGGCTTAAGTCCCCCACTAACGACAGAGGGGAGGATTCCGTACTTTTTATGATCGTATCTGCGGAATTTTTATCTTCATGAGCGCCTATGAGCACCACTTTTACTCCTGACTTCTGTGAAAAAAGGTCGCACAGTCTTATATAATTTTGGATATCCCAGCTTCTGAATCTGTTTCCCGCTCCGATATGAAGGGAAATATATTGAGAACCGGATAGATTGTGTAAGGACATTATGTGTTCGATTCGTTGGTTTTCTTTTTCTGTGGAGTAAGGGATGTAAAGAGGCGGTATGGCACCTGATTTGATTCCCAGTACTTTCACGAGATTGACATGATTTTCAACAGAATGGATGGGTCCGGTTTGGGGGCTTCTCTCAAGCTTAATATGGTAAATGAAATGTCTGTATTTTATCTTATATCCGATTTTCAGACCCGCTCCTGAAAGCAGGGTCATAAGAGATGACCGGGGGCCTCCGTGGAAATCGATGACAGCATCGAACTTCTTCATTCTTATTTTTTTGATAACTGAAAAAAAGTCTTTTATATGTGAATGAGCGGGGAGTATAAAGGTCTCTTTTATCAGTGGATTGCCTGTGATCAGGTCCGCATAGGGTTTTTCAACCACATAGGAGAGTTTTGAATCGGGAAAATTTTTTTTTAGAACAGAGACAGCTGGAGTAGTCATGATGACATCCCCTATCCGCCTCAGTCTGATTAAAAGGATTCTCTTGATTTTGTCGGGATCAATCCTTGGTTGGTCTTTCTGGTTCAATGGTCGCCTCATCGATGAGCATAACCGGAATGTCTTCTTTTATGGGAAAGACGCGGTGGCACTTGACACATTTGAGGCCTTTTTCGTCTGAAGTCAATTTGACCTCTGTTTTGCAGACCGGACAGGCCAGGATTTCAAGCAAATGGGGATCTATACTCATATTGTTTCTCCGGATGTTTATCATATAACACAGGTGTGTGTTTGTCCAGGCTCTTCAAAATTTGTTTTTGTGAGTTCTGTTTTCTATTTCCAGTCGGGAAGGCGTCTAAGAAACCGATTATCAAAGCAGATAAAAATCTCTTATACCTATTGACCTTTACGTTACGTGATAGTTTATATTATATTTAAGATTACTTTGTTGCCAATGAGAGATTGAAAAATCCTTGTGGAGGATGAGAAAATGAAGATCAATATTCTGGATACACATAAGCTCTATACGGAGATGCTGTTATTGCCTGATACTAAGCGGGCTGCCTTTTTTGATGAAAAGTTTTTACAGCCTTTTGCTCTAATGTTTGAACGAACAAGGATGCCGCGCAATCCTGAAGCAATATCTAGTTTAGCATTATCGGGAGCGGATAACACCGCTAAAGATATGCTTGATAAGTTAATAGCTGCAAACGCATGGGAAGAAGCCAAAAAAACGATTGAATTCGCCATGAGTGAACTGAAAAAGTCCGGGATTGAAATGCCAGAAGAAATAATGCTAGGTATCTTTTTAGGTGACCCTGTACGACTTGCACAAGGCGAAGGGTATACCGGTGCTGGCTCCATACCGGGATATATTCAGATATTGATTGCGCCTAAAGAGCAAAATCTTCTAAAACTCCCTGCGTGTATTGCTCATGAGCTTCATCACAATGCGTTGTTCTATAACGTAAAGTGGAACTTCATGAACGTAACATTGAGCCAATATTTGGCCGTTGAAGGTATGGCGGAAAGTTTTGCTTCTGCCTTATATGGTGAAGACTTTATCGGGCCATGGGTGACTAGTGTAACGGGAGTAGATTTGGAAAAAGTACGTGAAATCATAGGAAAAAATCTTGATGTCGCAGGGTTTCTGGAAGTGCGAAAATACATTTTTGGCGACCATCCTATGGTTCCCGAAAGCAAAGTGCTTGGCATCCCCTATTGTGGCGGCTATGCAGCAGGTTACCATGCAATACAAACCTATCTGCATAAAACGGGTAAAACGATTGGAGAAGTGACCAAAGCCTTCATTGACGGGGAAGATATCGTAAGGCGGTCAGGATATTTTACGAACTAAGAAGAGATGAGAATGGGATATATCGTCAATAAGCTTGCGAAGCTTGCGGGAGTTAGTACCCGCACCCTACGGTATTATGATCAAATCGGACTTTTATCTCCAAGAAGGATAAGTAGTAACGGCTATCGTGTGTATGGCCGAAAAGAAGTTGACCTTCTTCAGCAAATTTTGTTTTATCGTGAACTCGGCTTACCACTTGATGAAATAAAAAGTATCGTATGGTCGAAAGACTACGACAGTATTGCGGCCCTGCAAGGTCATCTGTCGACCCTGAAAGCAAAAAAGAAGCAGATAGAGTTGTTGATTACCAATGTGGAGAAAACTATAGCCGCATCGAAAGGAAAGATAATAATGAGCGACAAGGAAAAGTTTGAAGGTTTTATACTGAAGATGGTTGAAAAAAATGAAAAGCAGTATGGCAAGGAATTACGTGAAAAATTCGGTAACGATATTATAAATGCCAGCAATGCCAAATTGATGGGATTGACTGCTGAACGATATGAGAAAGTACAAGAATTGTCTCGTCAGATAAACGATTCCTTAAAAACAGCTTTTGAACAGGGGGACCCGTCGAGCGAGCTTGCACAAAAGGTATGTGCTTTGCACAAAGAGTGGCTCGAGTATTATTGGAACCACTACTCAAAGGAAGCGCATCTTGGATTGGCCCGGGCTTACGTAGACGACCCTCGTTTCAGAAAGTATTATGATGCAATAGCTGTCGGATGCGCTGAATTTTTGTATAATGCCATTAAAATCTACTGCAAATAACTTGTATCTTTTTTCTATTTCCAATCGGGAAGGCGTCCGGGTGTGTAGGGAGCGCCCATTTCGTCGAGCTTCTTTTCGGTATTCTTGATGTCTCCTTCTAGGATTTCCTTCAGTGCCTGATAGATAGGGGCGAATTCTTCGAGATTGTCCCTTCATTTTTCCATGATTTTGTACTCGAATACCGCCATCTCGACGTCTCTATCAACGAGAAAGAAACGGTCTCCTTCAATTCTAAAACGCTGACCGTAGTAAAAATCCTTCTGGATCCTGCCCAAAAGAATGCCGTCACTGTCAAAAACCTCTAACATATAATCCTCCGGCCGGCCGCCTTCCCGTCTTCCTTCCTGGCTGCTAGTTTTATCTTTGGGATTCTTCTGCCTTATCAGAGTACCGGACCATATTCTTCCCTCGCTGTCGGTCTGGATCCCGGCTGAAAAAACATTAAAGGACACCGCGATCAGCGGCCCTTCGTCATACATATATTGCTTTTTTTCGATTTCTTGTGTCTCCGGGTATTCGAGCCGACGGTCGATACTGAACAAGAGCTCGCCTGAAGCAGAGTATTTCTCGATTCTGTTCTGCGATTCGAAATTGACATAAATGTTATCGAGATCGTCTGTTGCCAGAAAAATCGAATTGCACCAAAAATTGGTGGGCGGATCTGCATATATCCTGGGCGCGACAAATTCTCTCTGGAGATTTCCTTCCCTATTGAAAATATTGACCAGGGAACGGTTTTTCAGATCGGCTCCCGAGCCGACTATTCTCTGATAAAAGGCAGCCACTTCACCTGAACAGAGGGCGAGTATTTGTGTCGGTGGCAGACCCTCGTTGTTTATCCGGCGCACGAAATGACCGGCCCGGTCGAATAGATTTATCGCTCTGACAGCAAGATCGTTGATCACAATATCTCCATTGGGGCATATCTCCATTTGAGTGGCCCCGACGAACTCTCCAGGACCGATCCCTTTTTGCCCGAACGAGCTCAGATAAGATCCATCACGGCCGTACTTTTTGATCATATGATTTCCGGCATCGAGAATCAAAACGGACCCTTCATCATCCACGTCGACATCGGCCGGACGGAGAAGCAGGTATCTTTCGTCATCCGTGTTGACATCGCCGTATTTTCTCACGAACTTGAGCTCGACCTTTGGCTCGCTTCCCCAGCGCGGCTCCAGATTATGTATATACCTGACTCCATTCTCTATGTACTCGGTATAGTTTTGTTTTGTCGAGCAGGAATTTATAACCAAAAAAAGCAGCAGGGCTGCGCCCAAACTCAATTTTCTCAATGCCGCCTCGTTAGGCCGATCGCTTCTGAAAGATAGAGATTTATTTTTTTTATTTCCAGTCGGGAAGGCGTCCGGGTGTGTAGGGGGCGCCTATTTCATCGAGCTTCTTTTCGATATTTTTGACGTCTTCTTCTATGATTTTCTTCAGGGCCTCGTAGATGGGGGCGAATTCTTCGAGCACGATTTGGTAATTGTCTTTTTGAGTTTGAGTGGGAGCTGATGTCGAACCCCACTGTTCGTATATAATGGAATTGATCCGTCTGGCAATGCCTGGTTCTGTATCAAGGTCCAGTCGGCTCATGATAAAATCTCCATACATCTGGCGCTGGAATTCAGCCAGTTTTTTCTCAAGGTCCGTGATTTGAGTAAAGAGTTCCTTATGGGGAATGGTTACGCTTTTTAAAGCAACTTTATAATGGGTGACTCTTGTCCCCAGTTCTCTCAGCATGCTGGAAGCCGCATTGACTGAATGGCTGAGCTTTCGGACTTTTCCTTGAAACTCCACTAAAGCCGCTTTATCTTCAGCCGGCAGCGATGTGTTTCCAAGAGGCTTGGCTTTGAAAGTCACGGGATCGGTAAGCTGTGTGATTTCTCCGTCTACGCACTTGGACATGGAAACCTTGTATGTCCCCGGGAGAATAAAAGTGGAAGAGGGTCCGGAAGAAGTCGGATTTGCGTCCCTGAGATTAGTCGGATCCAGAGCCGGATAGCAGAGGTCCCAGGTAATGCGGTGCAGCCCCTTTTGTGCTGGAGCCCTTAGGTGTCTCACCACATGGTCGTCTTCATCCAGGATTGTGAACAGAAGGTAAGGAGTCATCTCCTCTTCTTCTGCCCGCATCTGCTCATAGGAGGGATAATAGACGGGCTTTTTCTGCTTTGCCTTTTCCTGTTCCTGCTCACGCCTTTGATCCCTTAAGGTTTTAACACTCTCTTTAAGATAATAAGTAAAGGTGGCGGCTACAGGCGGATTGGGAACGGTAAAGTAATTTTCGCCCTGAAAGCCTTTGCTTCTGGATCCAAGTGTTCCCAGAGGTGCTTTTTCAACGAACATAAGGGCATCTTTGATGGAAAAGATGTGTCCTTCTTTTGTGAGGGTGTCTTCGCTCAAGGTCCTCATCGGCGAATAATCATCCAGGATATAAATCCCGCGGCCAAAGGTAGCCAGCACCAGATCGTCTTCTCTTGTCTGTATGGCAAGGTCGCGTACAGCAATGGTGGGCAGGCCGTTTTTGAGCTGCTTCCATTTTTTCCCTCCGTCAAGAGAGGCGAAGACTCCGAACTCGGTCCCTGCAAACAAAAGATCTTGGTTGATATGGTCTTCAGCTAAAGCGTAAACAGATCCACGCTCAGGAAGGTTTGAGGAAAGGGAAGTCCAGGTTTTTCCGGCATCCGTGCTTTTGAGAATATACGGTTTGAAGTCTCCGTTTTTATGGTTGTTAAAGGCTGCGTAAACTGTGTTTGCCCCATGATGAGATGCGATGATGTCATTGACATACGTTCTTTCTGGAACACCGGGGAAGCTTTCTATCTTTCTCCAGTTCTCTCCTCCGTCCTCTGTGACCTGAATCAGCCCGTCATCCGTGCCCACATACAGCATGTCTTCCTTTACAGGGGATTCATCCAGGGCCACGATGGTTCCGTATGGAGATGTGGACGCATTTTTGGCCACAGCATCCATGGGCCAGATTTTTCCCATCACTTCCAGTTTGTTCCGGTCGATCTGTCTGGTTAGATCAGGGCTTATGACTTTCCAGGTGTTTCCTCTGTCGTTGCTCCGGAACAGTTTATTGGCCGCAAAATACAAACGGGTGTGAGAGTGTGGGCTTATGAGCAGAGGAGCATCCCAGTTCCAGCGGTATTCTTTTTCTTCTTTTCTGGGTTTGGGCTGTATCCCCATACTTTCTCCGCTTTTCTTGTCGAAACGGTTAAGGTTTCCATACTGAGACTGGGCATATACGATATTCGGGTCCTTGGGGTCTACCTGGGATTCGAATCCGTCACCTCCCTGGGTCGTGTACCAGTCAGAATTCACGATCCCATGAGTACTGTTGGTACGGGACGGTCCTCCCAGACTGTAGTTGTCCTGGGTGCCGCCGTAGACATGGTAAAAAGGCTCGTCATAGTCAACCGCGATTTTATAAAACTGGGTCACAGGAAGATTGGGCATGAACTTCCATGTCTGCCCCCTGTCAAAAGACTCATACACACCCCCGTCATTTCCGTTGAGGTAATAATTCGTATTTTCCGGATTGATCCAGAGGGCATGGCTGTCCCAGTGCTTGCTGCGGTCACCCAGGGCTGTCCATGTTTTTCCTCCGTCGTCAGTGACCTGAAGAAAGGTATCCATGGAGTAGACGCGGTCCTTGTCTTTGGGGTCGCATATGATTTCCTGATAATAGTTACCCGAAGAGGCATAGCTGCTCTGTTTTTCCCAGGAAGCTCCTCCGTTTAAACTGCGGAAGAAGCCGGCCTGGCCTCTTTGGGCTTCCACAATAGCGTAGAGATAATCCGGGTCAGCCGGGGAAATAGCCAGTCCTATTCTTCCTTTATCTCCGGGAGGAAGCCCTTTGTTGATCTTTTTCCAGGTTTTTCCGGCATCTACGGATTTGTAAACACCTGACTCAGGGCCGCCGTCAATAAGAGTGAACACATGCCTCCGGCGCTGATGAGCGGCCGCATAGATGATGTCCGGGTTCCTTGGATCAAGATGGACTTCATTCACTCCTGTGTTTTCGCTTATCGTGAGGATAGGAGTCCAGGTTTCCCCTCCGTCTGTGGTCTTGTAAAGCCCTCTGTCGCCTCCGGCAGACCATAGAGGGCCGGTGGCAGCCGCGTAGACCACGTTGGAATCCCGGGGATCCACAGCGATCATTCCGATGTGTTCTGAATCTTTAAGCCCCATATGTTTCCAGGAGGCACCTCCGTCTGCAGACTTATAGATTCCGTCTCCGTAAGCAACGCTTCTTTGATTGTTGTTCTCTCCTGTTCCCACCCAGATTATTTTTGAATTATTGGGATCCATGGTGATGCAGCCTATGGAATAAGATCCTTGATGGCCGAAAATCGGAGTGAAAGTCGTGCCGGCATTGATGGTTTTCCAGACTCCGCCTGATGCGGAGGCCACATAAAATTCACTTGGATCTTTTGGATTCACGGCAAAATCAGCGATTCTTCCGGAGGTGAGAGCGGGTCCGATAGACCTGAGTTTGAACGGATTGAGAGAGAGGGAAGCCAGCGGATCTGTATCGCTTTTATCTGCGGGCTTTTTTGTCTTTGAATAGCTGACCAAAGGCAGGCAGAGTAAAAACACAAAGATCCAGCAGAATGATATAAATATTCGTTTTTTCATACGTTCCTCCTTTTAGGGGTTGTTAGGGTTTTTGATAATAAGGAAATATCATATACCATTATTTTCTTTTAATGTGTTACTCTTACCAAACGTCTGGTTAAGTGTCAAGCAGAAGTTCGATGGCCGAGTTCATTCGGAGGGGATTATTAGGTGGACCAGGGCATAAATGGTATTCCAATAAGACAGAATAATCGTTTGTTCTGTGATATTATCCGTTTATCGGAACAAATCGCTTGACAAACTCATTTATTTGTTTCAGAATTTGGAAGTTATGAATATATTGTATGAATGAATTGGGGGAAATATCATGATCCATGCAGATTTGAATAATAAGAAAGAAAGATTGTTGCTATCTATATTTATTGTTCTGTTTCTGTCCTGCTGCCTTTTATTCTCAGTTATAAATGGGGATTCCGAAATCCCTGCCCAAGTGGAAAAAGTTAAAAGGTACGAAAAAGGTGAATTAAGGATTATTGAAGGAATCCCATTCTTGAAATTATCCGGAAGCTATTATGAGATGGGTGAACAATACGGTGCCCTGCTTAAGGATGAGTTCCAAAAAATATATCAGGAAGTATTGCCTTATAAATCGGTCATATTGCCAAAGCAGCCTGATGATATATACAGTAAGCTTGAGAGATTGACATCCGATAAATTCATTAATCAGTTAAAAGGAATGTCAGCCGGTTCAGGATTGCCGTATAATGATTTGCTGTTAGCTTCGTATTTTGGAGTTTTAGAGCGTGGGGGCTGCTCTTCCATACTTGCGAAGATTAAGGGTGAAAATGATATTCTTCGATTAGTTCATGGGAGGAACTTTGATTACGGCAAAGGAATGGGAAAATACCCTATAGTTGTGGAGTATCAGCCGGATGGAGAATGGAAGCATTTGGCTATCGGGACAATTGCCTCTGCGGGTTTGGCTGAAGGAATGAATGAGAAAGGGATAACAATTTCAGGAAATCTAGCTCCGGGGGATCTGAAAAATAATACCATTCAAAACGCATCTCCTGATATTATTTTTAGAGAGATATTAAGCTCAGCCTCATCCTTGAAAGAAGTCGATGAGTTGATGAATGGATATGCATCAGATGTTGGAAATACGTTCACTATTGGAAGCGGCACCGAGACCAATGGAATTATTTATGACATGAACTATGATAATGTAAAGAAGAATTATTTCAACAAACAAAATTATCTCTTTGCAACGAATGGATATGTACACAAAGATTTGAATCCGGTAAAAGATGACCTCAGATATCAAATTATCCGGAGGTATGCGGATGATGGCAAAATCAGCACAATCGATGGAATGATCGAGGTTCTTTCGGATCCGGGTACATCGTTTGGTGTCAATAATCCCGGCACCATTCATTCAGTTGTATTTGATCCCCAACAAAGAACCATATATATGGCATTCAACACAAAATTTGCAGCCTGGAGCCAATGGCTAAAGTATGATTGGAAAAAAGGTTCGGTAACTGTTTACAAAAAGGCTGATAAAGATAAATTGCTAAACACCGACAGTGTTGAATTAACTGAGGTTCATATAATCGGTGCGTATTGGAATGGGCATTTACCTGTCCTAAACGGGGGACAAAGATCGAAGCAGCCATTTTTTTGGATTTCAATAAAGGAATGGCTCAAGGAAAAAAACGTTGAACAGCTCAGTGAATTCAGAGAGCGGGCAGCTAAAGAATTAACATTAAAGGCTAAAAACCTGCCTGATATTAAAGCAACGATAACAAAAGGAATGATAGCAATGGAAAATTTCTATGGATTCATGTTTAAAATAAATGAAGAAGATGTTCCAAAAATGGTTCCTAATACACCATATACAATCCATTTTGAAAACACGAGCGCTGTCTATAAATGGATCACTGAAGAAGGGATCACACTTATTAAACCTGAAGATAAATAACCTGAACTATTCATAAAAGAATGGCGACGTTCGTTATTTTGTTTTGCTTTCAAGGATATACATGCTTTTAATAAAAATGGCAAATGAAATGTTTTTGTTTGTGATAACTTTTATTTTAATCGCCATTTTTTTACCATTGAGGCGAGCCAATCTTACTGCATCT
>CAYWDH010000059.1:0-18169 GCA_964456985.1 uncultured Eubacteriales bacterium | reverse complement strand
CAAAAACATTTCAGTTGTCATTTTTGTCAAAAGCATGTATCGCCTTGAAAACAAAACTAAAAAATGCTCATCGCCATTTTTTTATGAATAGGTCAGGTTTATTGCTGCTCAAAACCGAAATGATTGAAGTTTATAATCTATGGAAACAGTACCAAAGGCCTAATTGGGCTCTTTCCGGTATCTCCATGAAAATCAAAAAAGGGGACTTTTGTTTTATAACAGGCCCCAGCGGATCCGGGAAGACCACACTTCTGAAAATACTTTATAGGGAAATCCTTCCCACACAAGGGCAAATATTGATTGACCAGAGAAACATACTTAGAATTCCCGATCACAAGATATATATTCTCAGACGCATGATGGGTATTGTGTTCCAAGACTTCCGTCTTCTTTTTCATAAGAAAGTCTTTGATAATATAGCCATAGTGCTCAGAATTCTAGGGGTGCCTAAAAAAGAAATAAGAAGAAGAGTTTTTTATTCCTTGCGCATGGTGAACCTACATAACAAAATGTGGGAATATCCAAAACATCTCTCATATGGAGAACAGCAAAGAGTCGCTATCGCAAGAGCTGTGGTGAATAATCCGAAAATCATTCTTGCAGATGAGCCTACCGGAAATCTAGATACAGAGCTTGCCGTAGAAATAATGAATCTCTTTAAGAGAATAAATAAAAAAGGAACAACCGTTCTCATCTGCACCCATGACAGAGAGCTAATAAGGCACTTTGGTGAAAAAATCTTTTTCCTTTATAAAGGGAAAATTTTAAGGAAGGAATCTCTTTGATACACCAGAAGCTCATTTTCTCCATAAAAGAGACGCTCCAAAACCTCTGGCAGTTTAAGGGCCGCAACATGTTCTCACTCTTTATAATATGTCTCTCCTTTCTTATCATAGGAATATTCTTGTCCCTCTCGAACAACTTTCAACATATTGCCAAACAAATCCAGAAGAACCTTGCTATTGTAGCCTTTCTTGAAGAGGATATATCTGAACAAGATCTCAATTCCATTAGAATTAGATTAGAAAACAGCCCTTATATTGAAGAAGTCCGCTATATCACCTCTCAGCAAGCAAAAGAAAATTTCAGTAAAAAATTTCCTGAGCTAGACAGTATCGTTAACAACCTTGAGATAAATCCTTTCCCTTCCTCCTTTGAAGCCATTGCTAAAAAAAATGCCCTTTCCTATGAAGAGACCATCGACTTTGTCAATGACATAAAAAATATGCCCGGTATTGATGATGTCCAGTTCAACAAAGACTGGCTGGAGAAAATCCAGGCGTTCAGCCGATTGGCAAAGGCCGTGGGATTTTTCCTTGGAGGGATTCTCGTGCTTGCTTCTTTCTTTATTATTTCAAACATAATCAAACTTAATGTTCTTGCACGAAAATCCGAAATAGAAATTCTAAGGCTTACCGGAGCTACAAATTTCTTTATCCGGACTCCTTTTCTCATAGAAGGAGTCATTTTAGGCTTTTTAGGAAGCTTGTGCTCTCTACTGCTGCTTGCCATCATAACGAAACTATTCCCTCTTTATTTGGGAGCCTCTCTGGGGACTTTAACGGAGCTGATAAGCTTTCGCTATCTGAGCCTGGGCCAGTGTCTTGCTGTAATAGCCGGCGGAAGTCTGATTGGTTTCTCAGGGAGCTACTCTTCTTTAGCCAGATTTCTCAACATATGATGATGGATAAAAAGGAATTAAACGCCTCACTGATTTTTGAAGAGCTCTCCGGCCAATCTATGAGCGTGTCTTATTGGTTCTGGAATCCTGTATCGCGAACACTTCAGTACTATTTCTAGGGAAACAGCAAAATTGACCCTGTGTCCAGGGGATATAAAAATAGGCTTGACTCCTGTACGTGTCCTCAGGCAGTATCCCACACGTTTATCCTTCCTGTCCTTATAATGAGTATAAGCCCCTCTTTCGTTATCAGGACGAGTGAACGGATAAAACGGGCTTTTCGCACAGCCTATCGTGGCGACATCCAATACAACCCCCAAATAAGAGGCAATCCCCATACGCCGCGGATGAGCTATGCCATTCCCGTCAATAAGGCTCACATCAGGTTCTGTTTTTAAACCTTTAAACGCTTTTATCAAGGCCGGAGCTTCACGAAAATTCAAGAATCCGGGAACATAGGGAATAGTAAAATCAGACACACCTTTAGAGGTCTCAATGATCTTTAATTCAGGTAGTTCAATAACAACGACTATAGCGCCGACTTTTTTGCTCTTGTAATCATAACTGCAGTCTGCACCCGCTATATTTTTTACTTCCCTCCTATCCCAGAAAAGATCCAATTTCCTGGACAGTATTAACTGTGTCTTCGTAGCCTTCTTGAAATCAAACATTTATGTTTAAATGTACTCCCCTTAATCTCTTATTTCAAGGTTCCTTTTAGCTGCCCCATCCATTATAACAGCCCCGCCCGCTCAGACTTTCGTGCACCAGCAAGTTTCAGGAACCTTCTTGTTCCCTCCTATGTTGACATATCAAGGGAAGATGTCATAAAATTCAAAGAGATGAATTCTGTTGGGCAAGAGCTAAAAAAAGAAAGGGAATTAAGAGGAATATCTCTAAAAGAAATCGCAGACAGCACAAAGATCAATCTTAGATATTTAAGGGCCCTGGAAGAAGATAATTTTGACATGCTCCCTGGTAATTTCTTTATAAAGAGTATTATAAAAGCTTATGCCGGATATATCGGACTGGAGGAAGAAGTAATTTTAGACCACTTTCACCATACCATCCAAACAAAAAAAGAAGAAATTAAAGAACAACCAAAGGAAGAAATCTCACCAACTGAAGTTCCAAGAAAATTCAAGCTCTTTCTCCGGATAGCTGGCTATTCCCTTATTTTCATAACAGCTCTTCTTATAATCCTTTTTCTGGTCAAAAGCAAAAAATCTGTTTCCATTAACGAATACACGGCTACAACAGCGCTCTCGTCCCCAGAAGACACTCCCAGCCTTATCCTGAACTCAATAAATCCTAATGACGGAATGATTCTGGAAATGACCTTTCACCAAGAGACATGGATAGAAATTTTTACTGACGGAAAATTGTATTTCACAGGATTAAAGTATCCGGGAGAGCAGCTTTTTTCAACCGCAGAAAAAGATTTTCTTATTCATATAGGTAATGCAGGCGGTTTCACTTACAACATTAACGGGATTCCGGGAGAGCCTCTGGGAAAACCAGGCCAGGTTATTAGAAATTTACGCATAACATCCAAAAATTACGAACAATATTTCTTAAAGGAAAAAGAAACGCGTTCAACTAATATTTTATAAAATCTGTTAAATTTAAAGAAAATATAATATTATCAATTACATGGAAAACTCGAAAAAAAAGGGATCTCGTATAGTCGGCGCCGCGATCCTTCTCTTGATTATTCTTTTTATCGTCATCGAATCGATAATACGGGGAACCCAACAGTTCTCTCCTATATCAGTAACGAATATTCTGCTTTCCCTTCTCCAAATCATTGTTATCCTTCTCTTCCTTATTCTTCTCTTTGTGCTTGGAAGAAATCTTGTTAAGCTATATCTTGAGAGAAAAAGGAAAGTACTCGGTTCAAAATTCAAAACAAAACTCCTTGTATTTTTTATTTCCTTATCACTCATCCCTACCCTGCTTCTCTTCTTTTTTGCGAGTGACCTTATTACAAGAAACATCGAACAATGGTTTAAAACCCCTATAGATAAAATACTAGATGACACCAGCGACCTTACTGAAAGCTTCTATCAGAACACCAAAGACAATACCCTCCATTATGCGAGACAACTGGGAAAGGCCATTCAAACACAGGAACTTGCTGATCCAAATGACAGGGTTCCTCTCATAGACTTTGTAAGAGAAAAATTAAAGGAATACCAATTAGATGAAATAAGCGTCTTCTTGGATGAAGAAGAACTTTTTTCTATGATGAATCCGGATCTTCCTCTCCAGTATTACCGCAATATGAACAGCAATTATGTAAAGAGAGCCCACCTCGGAGAAGTCTTCAGCACCATTGAATCCATGGGAAGCGGAGAGATGATACGAAGAGGAGTCTCCATCCCTATTTCGGAAACAGGTAATCTCCTGGTCGTAGCCGGTAAATTTCTTCCCCAGAACTATGCCCAAAAAATAAACAGCGTCTCTGCATATGTAAAAAGATACAGACAAGTCAAGACGCAAAAAAATCCTGTAAAAACATTCTATCTATTACTGCTCGTTTTTATCACACTTATGTTGGTGTTTGCCGCAAGCTGGATAGGATTTCATCTGGCAAAAAGCATCACAGTCCCTGTTGAAAAGCTGGCAAATGCTACCAGGGAAGTATCCAAAGGAAATCTGGATGTACAGGTTCAGGACCCTGCTTCCGATGAATTAGGTATGTTCATTGATTCCTTTAATACGATGATATCTGATCTCAGAGAAAGCAGGGAACATATACAACTGAAAACATCTGAACTCCAATCAAGAAAACAGTATATTGAAACCATATTGAATGATATCACTACAGGGGTTATAACCATTAATTCCGATGACAGGATAACGACCATCAATCCCTCCGCACTCAATATGTTGACATTGGAAGGAAAAAACCTTATAGGGAAAAATTACAAGGAAATCCTGAAAGATCTAAAATACAAGGAAATCGTACAGAATATAGAAAGAGCCGTCATTAACAAATATCAAATTTCTGACAAAGAAATCACAATAAATTTCAACAACCAGAACACAACTCTTGCCTTGACTATTTCTCATATAGAACAAGAAAAAGATGGGACTTCCGGATTAATCATAGTCCTTGACGACCTGACTCAATTGATAAAGGCTCAAAAAATAGCGGCGTGGAAAGAAGTTGCACAAAGAGTCGCTCATGAGATAAAAAATCCACTGACACCAATCCAGCTGTCTGCGGAACGAATAGAAAAGAAGATCAGAAAACAAAAAGATTCCGCTGACCAGACCTTAATCGAAAGCACAAAAACAATCATTCAGGAAGCGAGGACGATTAAAGACCTTATAGATGAGTTTTCAAATTTCGCCCGTATGCCAAAAATCACATTTAAAGAAACTGACCTTCAGGAAATGATCACTCAGACCATAGCTCCCTTTCAAGGCATATACTCGGAAATAAAGTTTAAAACGCAGTTCGACAACAGTATTCCCGATAAAATAAAACTGGATAAAGAACAGATGAAACGCGCGTTGACCAATATTATTGACAATGCCATTGATGCCATGAACAAAAAAGGAGAAATTGAAATAAAGACCTCTCTGGATAAACAGTACAATAAAATAGAAATAGAGATATCAGATACAGGCCCAGGAATTCCTGAAAAAGACAAAGAAAAACTTTTTCTTCCTCACTTCTCTACCAAAAGGAAAGGGACAGGCCTTGGTCTGGCTATTGTCAATCAGGTCATCAATGAACATAATGGAATCATTCGCGTCAAAGACAATAAGCCTATGGGAACAAAATTCATAATACAGGTCCCGATATGAAAGAAAAAAACATAATGATCATCGATGATGAATCCGGAATCCGTTCGTCACTGAAAGGGATTTTTGAAGATGAAGGCTATAAGGTAAAAACAACCAGTACAGGAGAAAAAGGCTTAGATTATGTAAAAAGCGAATCTTATGATCTTATTCTCCTTGATATCTGGCTTCCTGAAATGAATGGCATCGAAGTCCTTAAAAAGATAAAGAATATCGATGAAAATATCCAGGTTGTCATGATTACAGGTCACGGTTCCGTAGAAGCTGCCGTTAAATCAACAAAACTGGGCGCATATGACTTTTTAGAGAAACCTCTTTCTCTGGAAAAGGTCGTACTTACAGCAAAAAACGCTCTCAAACAAAAATCACTGGAAGAAGAAAACATACAGCTGCGGCAGGAAATGAGATCAAAATTCAAATTAATAGGAAAAACAAAAGCCATACAAAAAATACGAGAAAGAATCCAAACAACAGCCCCGACAAATGGAAGAATACTCATTTACGGTGAACATGGAACAGGAAAAAAGCTTATTGCTAGGTATATCCATCAACACAGTAAAAGAAAACGTCACCCATTTGTCCAAATAAATGTCGCTGCCATTCCTGAGGACCTGATTGAAAATGAGCTGTTCGGACATGTGGATAAGAGCGATTCGGGAAAAAGTAAAAAAGGCAAGCTTCTCTTGGCAGACAAAGGCACTCTATTCCTCGATGAAATAGGAGAACTAAGCCTGAATACTCAAGATAAACTCATCAAATTCATTGAGGAAAACAAATATGAGCCCCAGGGAATCTCTAAAACAGTCAAATCTGATGTGAGAATTATCTCTTCAACTCACCACAACATAAGAGAATTGATAGCAGAGAACAAGTTTAGAGAAGAGCTCTTCTTTAAATTAAATATCATCCCTCTAAAAATGCCTCCTTTAAGAGAAAGAAAGGAAGATATCCCTCTTCTCATCAACTATTTCTTAAAGTATTTTTCATTCGAATATGGAAAAAAACAAAAGACAATGGATGAAAAAGCCATGGGGGCTTTTATCAATTATTCATGGCCAGGTAATATTAGTGAACTCATTAATGTCATAGAAAGATTCGTTATTATGGTCAAAGAGGATGAAATAAATTCTTCCCATCTTTACCTTCTTGTCGAACCCATTGAATCTGAATTCGTTCATGGGGCAAAGATAGCGATTTCTTTAAAAAAAGCCAGGGAAAACTTTGACAAAGAATTTATTCATAGTGCTCTTGTCAGGAATAACTGGGACCTTGATAAAGCGGCCTCTGATCTGGATATAGAGAAAAAAACCCTACAATCAAATATAAAAAGACTGGGAATTCACTTTTCAAAGTAGCCTTTTTTTTTATAAAAAATTTTTCCTTATCCTGAATTATCTACAAGTCAAAGTGAAATCAATTTACAGTCAAGCTCTTTTATGATATCTTGAGCAATCAAAGGAAAAGGACGATGAAGCTTGACACTATCCGGCTGATCATTAATTCATCTCGAAAATTCATGAATATCGGCGCACGACAGAAACTCTGGAATCTTCTCAAGAACTTTCATCCTCCTGATATTGCCGGTCTCATAAATCATTTCACTGAACGGGAAAAAATCATCATTTTAATCACGCTCCATGAAAATGACAATAAAAAAGCCGCTGGATTATTAAGCGAAATGGATGCGGAAGATGCGGCAGAAATTATACAGCAAGTTCCCATAGAAACAGCAACCAAAATATTCCATGACCTTCCATCTGATGATATCGCACCCATACTTGAATTAGTGTCCGAAAAGCTCAAAAACAGTATCCTCACTTCGCTCGAAAAAAAGCCCACCGAAGAGGTCAAAGAGCTGCTGGAACATGAAGAAGAAACAGCAGGAAGGATCATGTCCCCAAATTTTTATGCCCTGAATGAAAACACCAATGTATCCGATGCCATCACAGCCATGCAGCTTGAAGGGGATGTGGAGTCAGCTTTTTACCTGTATGTTGTAGATGATGAGGATCGCCTCAAGGGTGTCGTCTCTTTGCGTCAGGTCCTTTTTTCCAAACCGAACACGCCTCTCAAAAATATAATGACCAGAGATGTGATAAATGTTCAAACCGATACCGACCAGGAAGAAGTAGCAAGGATCGTGGCCGATTATAATCTGGTAGCCATTCCTGTGACTGATTCTCAAATGAAACTCGTTGGTGTTGTGACAGTGGATGACATCATCGATGTCATTGACCAAGAGGCCACCGAAGATATATATAAAATGGTCTCTCTGGATACTTCGGATAGAATTCAAGATAGCCCTTTTTCTTCTATAAAAAAACGCCTTCCTTTTCTTCTTTTAAGCCTGCTGACAGCATCCGTAGCTCCTTTTGTCGTGAATTACTTTAAAGGAACAATCCAGGAAGTCGTAACCCTTGCTGTTTTCATGCCGCTGGTAGCTGCACTGGGGGGAATTGCAGGAAACCAAACTGTTGCCATTATGGTTAGGGAAATAGCTGTAGGCCAGACAGAGTGGATCTCTGCAAAAAAAGCCCTGTTTAAAGAAATCGTGGTAGGAATTTCCAACGGAATAGTGATCGGTCTGCTTTTAGGTTTGGTCTCTTATATTCTCATCAGAAATCCATATCTGGGCTTTGTGCTGGGCCTTGCGGTTATCATCAACCTTTTTATAGCTGCTTTGGTAGGAACCCTTATTCCATTATTCCTGAAACTGGTAAAACTCGATCCAGCCCTCGGCTCTGTAAACCTTCTCACTATGTTCACGGATTCGCTCGGGCTTCTGACTTTTTTAGGATTAGGAACCCTTTTTCTTAAATATCTTTCATAATTCAGGTTAGATAAGTTTTATGCCAAAAGATCAGACTGAAGCTATTGTTCTTCGGACTTTCAATGTGGGAGATCAAGATAAAATTGCGGTCTTTTTCTCAAGGGATAGAGGGATATTGAAAGGTATAGCCAAGGGTGCTAGAAAATTCGGCAATAGATTCGGGAGCTGTCTGGAACCTTCCTCATATATAAATGTATATTTTTATGAAAAAGAGAACAAAGAGCTTGTTACAGTCAGTAACTGTGACCTTTTGGAATCGTTCTTTGATATACAAAGCCGTTTGGAATCAGCCTTCACATTATGCTATTTCTCTGAATTAATAGAAAATTCACTTCCCTCAAGAAGCGAAGAAGATACTTTGTTCAGACTCCTGCTTCAAATCCTACGGGCTCTGAAGCAGGAAAAAGAACTTGTGTTCCTCACAGCTTACTTTGAACTTTGGTTCCTGAAAATCAACGGGTTTTTCCCTGATATGAAAAAATGCAAGAAATGCCATAAAAACATTGAAACAACCGGATGGCTCTCTGTAAAAAGAGATGGTATTCTTTGCAGCCGCTGCAGCCCAACGGATAGAGAAAAAATAAGTTTAGAGGAAATTTCGGTCTATTCTTGGATTTTGAAAAATCCACCGGTATCTGAAAAAAAATATCCCTTCTCAAGAGAACAGATCCAAAATGCCAGGAAGGTCCTCAAAAACCTCATTGTCTTTCATATGGAAAAAAGGCCCAGATTCCCGGATGACTTTAAAAAACATTTCAACACCTTATGAATATGATCCTAGTTATCCACGAGTCGAGATATTATAATCCTTATGAAATTCAGATGTGGCTGAAGCGACATTAAAGATTTAGCCTTCGGATGAGGCTTTTCGAGGGCATCCGGCGAAGCCGGGCGCTGAGTATGTCTGACCCACGGACGGGGGGAGTTACGCAAGCGCCGAGAAAAACGAAGAAGAATGGCGTTAAAAATCTTTAGCGAGCACAAGCCATATTCGAATTTCAGACCGGCTCGCCTTAAAATCTAAAATATGTATGCATTAAAATGAGGGTCATTTACATGGACTAATAGAATGATCATGTTCTTAATAAAGTGACAATGTTAAGAGTGTCGATCATGATAAATATGTATGGAAATGCATACATATTTTATGAATGACCAGGATTATCTTCTGCCCCTGAGTATCAAAAGCCTTACAAGCTGCATGACAGCCATGGCCGTGGATGCGACATATGTCAAAGCTGCAGCGGATAAAACCTTTCTGGCACCTTTTATTTCTTCCTGATCTAAATAAGTCCCTTCATGTAATAAGGCAAGGGCACGCCTGGAAGCATCAAACTCAACAGGAAGTGTTAAAATGCTGAAGACAACAGCACCTGCAAACAAAAATATGCCGATATCCATTAAAAGAGAAGGCCCTTTTGAACTGAATAGAAAACCGATAAAGAAGAGAGGGAAGGCAAGACTGGAACCAATATTGGCAACCGGATATATCAAATTCCTCAGGGATAAAGGAACATATCCGTTGTGGTGCTGTATGGCATGACCTGTTTCATGTGCGGCAACTCCTAACGATGCGATAGAATCACTGCTGTAGACGGTTTCCGAAAGTCTCAATGTTTTGCTTCTGGGGTCATAATGATCGGATAATCTCCCCTCAACCTTCTCTATGCTCACATCCCCTATTCCGCTTCGATTCAGAATCTCTTTTGCTACTTCTGAACCAGAAATTCTTGAATGAACCTTTTTTTTACTGAAATTCTGGAATGTGCTTTTGACCTTGTACTGGGCATAGATAGCTAATAATAAAGGAGGTATTAAAAGAAAAATCGTATAATTCCAAAAAAACATTCTTTCCTCTCGATTTATTTAACCACTTATATATAAATCATAGCACTTTCTTTTTATTTCGCAACAACTCAGGTGAAGATAAAATGGCTGATAGTAATAAGACCGGACTCGATCGAGCTAAAGGCAAACATTTATGATGTCACAAATTTTTTTTGAGTGGAAAAAAAGTATATCAATCCAGCGAGTATATAGAATACGGCAGCTAGAAACAACGCAACAGAAAAATTCCAGTTTATGGCAATAATCACAGTCATCACAGAACCCAAAACAGTGGCGAACGCATTGGAACCCCAGGCCCACCCAATCATGGATTTCTGTCTTTTCCCTAAATATTCAATTCCTGTTGGAAAGAACACTCCCATTAAAAAGCCCGGAATAAAGATGAGAACAAAAGTGATAAAAACCCGCCACACCAGGCTTAAATGAATAAAAGTTGTTATGATTTTAAATAAAAACAAGGAATACAGGACCAGTACCAAAAAGAGAAGCGCAGAAAAAATCAAGATAAATCTTTTTCCAACAGACTGTTTCATCTTTTTTGATAAAAGCGACCCTATACCGGATGAGACCAGCAGAGAAGAGATAATAACAGATATGGAATAAGCTGGATTTCCTAGGTACAGCTGAAAAATCTTGATCATGATAATTTCAACAATGATGAAAGAAAGCCCTATGAGGAAGAAGTAAAAGACAAAGTTCATGGTCACCTGCCTCCTGGATGATGCCTTTAAAGGGATGAATATAAGCCCAATTGGAAGGACTATAGAGAGAAAAAGTATGGATAGATAAACAGTGTTAGAATAAGTCAAAGCCCATTTGACTATGTTTTGAGCCATCCCTCTTACCTGCATATTCTTGAATGTAAATTGGCCTATCTTATTGGGCTGGTTGAAATAAGGAGAATTGTCCTTGACGGGTCTGATGTTCACAGAAGAATCGTTAATCGTTTTTTTGTATTCGGAAGAAGCTAATCTGTAATATATATTATCCTTTTTTTCAAAGGGAGAGTAGACGATCTCCCTTTTTCCGGCAAATTCCTTAAGGATTGCTGCTTCATCCTGGTTAAAATTTCCTTTTTTCATGAAAAAGAAATTAAACCCGTTTTCCCTTTGTATGACAAAAAATTTCCTCTCAGGCTCCTTGACCCCCATCTCTCTCAGCGCTTCAAAGGCTGTTGAAAAAATCCTTTCTCCAAACCAGTGCACAATATACACGATCCCATCGTCCTTGAGATGCTTCCAGTAGTCCTTAAAACTTTCCACTGTATAGATATATGTTTCAGCAATGCTCAATCCTCCGGATAATAAAGCATCCGCGTTGTGGGAATTAACCATTTGGATGACATCGAACTGACTATCAATCCTTTTCAAAACACTTCTTCCTTCGTCATTAAGAAGACGCACTCCTTTCTGCTGGAATATGTTCCCGATATAATCCGAATATTCGTTTTTGACCAGATGGCATATTTCAGGATCCATCTCAACAGCGATAATATTTTGAAATCTATTGGAAAGAGCGCACAGAACCTCATAGCCTCCGGCGGATCCGATAATAAGGGCGCTTCCCCTCTTTGTCAGCTGATAAGGGATGGACTCATTAGCCCATTTTATCTGTCCCAGCCCATGCAGCTTCCCATTAAATCTGGCAAGCCAGGACTGCATGGTCCCGGCATCTATCCATATGACTTTTTTCTTTTTAAAAAAGGGAGCCACATCTATCTTGTTGATAGGACTCCACTTCGAATATTCAATCACATTGTTATTATAGTGTCTGAGATAGCCTCTTTTTATCATCTTGGGTATGATCGGAAACAGGGCCTCTGAATGAACAAACAAAACAGCAAAGGCGGCCACTATCAAGGAAAAAATGACTGTTTTCTTAACGGCCTTTACTCTGGCTATCAAAAACCATGCGAACGCCAATAATAAAAATATAACCACTATGACTTTTGAAGGCCCCCATTTTGTGATAAGAGGGATAATGGCTATTCCCCCCAGCGCAGCTCCCAAAAGGTCAACAAAATAAAGCTTTCCGATCTCAGAAGAGTACAGACTGAATATTAAAACCAGAGAAGCGCCTGCAAAGAAGAAAGGAAGCAGTAAAAGGAAAAAATTTAGAATCAAAAGCAGAAAATTAGAGAACGGACTGAAGAGATTCAGGAAATCTATACTGGTCGATATGGTTATTTTATAAATAACAGGAAGACTTAACGAAAAGCACAGCAGAAACAGCTCCAAATACTTTATTGCTTCTTTCTTATCCGTAATACGGCCAATGGACATATAAGCCCCGCTCAATCCATATCCGAAAAGAGCGAGGGAGATCATCAAGAAAGCAAAAGAGCTGACATATATCACAGAGAAAACCCGTGTGTATAAGATCTCAATCAATACAGTAGAAAAGGTGATGGCAAATATAGGAATGATCAGTTTGAGCCGTTTCATCTCTTCTCTCTAAAATGAAGATATTATAGTATAGGGCTTCTCTCTAATCAATAAAAAGGTTTCTGTCTCTGTCCATAATTTTCTTTACAAGGAAACATGGAAGACTAAAATATATAGAAGTGAAAAATATATTTAAGAAATCCGGAAAACAGAAGCAATCCGATGAAGAATTTCTCGAAGAAATATATAAGAGGCTTCTAGGGAGAGAAATTGATGGGGAAGGAAAAAGATTTTATCTTGAATCTCTGGATAAGGGCCGGACAAGGATATCGGTTGTACTGAGCATCATAGAATCAGAAGAATTTAAGAATAAAACAGCAAGAGAGAACCTCCATCATCTGCTGCTTCCCTCCATTCGAAGCGAAAAGCCCGACCAGTACAAACAAGTAATGGATACCCATGCAAAAGAAAAGATATGGGTATTTAAAGTTCAAGCCCCTTCTGACTTTGACTGGCTTGAGGACAAAATCATTGAGAACGGTTACTATGAAAAGCCAGGGGTCTGGAATCTTGAGATAGGAAAAGACCAAAAGGTCCTCTCAGATCTTATCTCCATGTTCGATCCTGAATGGGTACTGGATCTTGGGTGTGCAAACGGAACCGTCATGAAATGCCTGTTTGACAGGGGAATAAAGAGCGAAGGGATAGAAATAAGTCGGCTTTTTATATCCAAAGCTTTCCCTGAAATAAAAGAGAACATACATTTTGGAGAGATCCTGGAAGCCGATCTCAAGAAGAAATACGATTTTATACTCGGACTTGACATATTCGAGCATCTGAATCCCAACAAACTCAAACAATATATCCAAAAAATCTACAGCCTTCTCTCTGAAAACGGGTTCCTTTTCTGCAACATCCCGGCATTTGGAAAAGATGAGGTATTCGGAGAGATATTTCCCATTTATATCAAAGATTGGGAACAGGACTTGAAAGAAAACCATCTTTTCCGAATCATTCATACAGACGATTACGGCTATCCGAAAAACGGACATATCATTAGTGCCGGTACCCAATGGTGGGGGAAGCAGTTTGAAGAACAAGGATTTCACCGCTGGAAACAAAGAGAAAAAGCCCTTCACACTCAATACGATAAAGACATGAATCAGATATCCATTGCTAGGAAATCCTATTATCTTTTCTCAAAAAGGCCTGAGAAAAAGACCTATTTATGAAATTTCCTGATGAACTCCTCAACCTCAGGGACTCCTCCCTGATAAATCAGGTATCCGTTAAAAGGCTCCCTTTCCGTTATTTCATCGTTTATGGGATAAAGCATCATTTCCTTCACCCTCTCAGGATCATCTGTCTGAGCCAGGACCCATCCCAATTTGATATAAGCCACTTCAGGAAGCATGTTTCCGGCCGGGACAATGCCTTTGGCCATTAAATCTCTTCCTGTGTCATACACATACATGTGCACATAGCCCCAGAGGGTCTGGACGGTCATATAAATATGCACTCCCTTTTTTACGGCTCTTTCTATGGCAGGATAAACCGGCTTATTCACATGTCCCAGACCTGTGCCCGCGATCACGATTCCTTTATACCCATTGTCCACCAACGAATCGATCATATCCGGCTGCATATTAGGATAATAGTAGATCAAAGTGACTTTTTCTTCAAAATAAGGAAATATCCGGCATTTTTTGTCTTTTCTCCTGGGGTTGTATTTCTTTTTAATGAGCTCCACACTGTTTCTTGTGACTTTGGCTACCGGGACATCCCCGATTGTCCGGAAAGTGGAACGATAGGAAGAATGCATCTTCCTCACGCGTGTCCCCCTGTGAAGAAAACCGTATTCATCTGAAGTAGGGCCGAACATACACACCAGTACTTCGGCAATATCCGAATGGCCTGCTGCATAGGAAGCATGCATCAGGTTCAATGCAGCATCTGAGCTGGGTCTGTCCGAAGACCTTTGAGAACCTACCAGAATGACCGGTACAGGCAAATCCTGAACCATAAAAGTCAGAGCAGCGGCTGTATGATGAAGGGTATCTGTTCCATGACCAATAATGATTCCATCTGTTCCTTTCTGGATTTCCTTTTGAATGGCTTTTGCCAGAACCTTATACTGCATAGGACCCATGTTTTCACTGAATACACCGAACAATTTTTCAGTGGTGATATTGCATATATCAGCAAGCTCAGGAACAGCTCCATAAAGTTCCCCGGGAGAAAAAGCGGGGATCACAGCCCCTGTCCTGTAATCCAGTCTGGAAGCTATAGTCCCCCCTGTGCCGAACAGTTTGACATTAGGTTTATCATCCGAATAAGGAAACTTCTTCTCCGGAATATGATATTGGGCTTTTTTATAACCTAATTCTTCAATATCATTCACAGTCTCTATATCGATCCCTATGTTATAGCCAGTGGCAATCTTAAGAACGATGTGTTTGTCGTCATCATTTTCAGCCCTTGGAAGGATGGTTCCTTCAAATACTCCCCTAGTGGTATCCACTTTGACCTTGCCCCAGACTCTCGCATTGAATTTTTTCAGCAGGTTCAATGCCTTCCCTTTATAGCCCTGAAACAGGTCTTTATCACTCACTTTCCCCAACCTTTTCTTTTATTTTCCGCCTGAGCTCGGAAAGAGGGATGTTCCCCAAAGCTATATGCCTCAGTTTGCCCATAGCCCAATCAATCTCTGCCTCTTCCCGGTTGTTTAACCCTTTATAAGGAGAGAAATCCTTTAAAACAGAAGGAATCCGGGAGAGAATATCCTCGCTCCTCCTTTTTTTGTATCCCCATTTATCTAGAAGCTTATGAAAATCCTGTTGAGGATAATGATAGAGCCCGGGAATCATTTCTTCAACCAGTTCGAATTCAATGGAATGCTCATGGAGAAACTTCAGTAATCGGTAAATCTGTTCATATCTGAATCCGGCTGAACTTTGGTCCTTTCCCTGGACATGCTTTAACACATGTCCGAAAAGAGTTCCCACATAGGACGGGCTTATCTCCAGGTCGTTCATTATTTTCTCCATTAGCGGGACTAGATTGTTTCTTAAAACATAGGTAAATGCGTCTTCAGGGATATCCCATTTCTCTAATTGGTCCATTCTCTTTGAAACATCCACGGGAAGTCTTTTCCTTATTTTTTCTATGTAATCTTCCCTTAAAGGTATAGGTGATGAATCCGTATCCGGATACATGCGGTCAGGCCCGGGCAGAACCCGTTCGAATACGGTTGTGCCGTCCTTGAACGATTTCCGACTTTCCCGCGGTACCCCCTTAAAAGCCAGCAGGCATCGTTCCTCAATGGTCTCAAGGGCTGTAGGGATATCTTGTTCAGGGCCCCAGATAACCATTTGAGCATCACCTGGCCTTGAGTTTAAGATCTTTTGAATCCTCTTCCATTGACTATCAGATATATCTTTTTTCATCTGTTCGGAATGAACCAGATGGGGCTTTTCTATACATGCGATCACCTTTATCCGACCGCTCAGCTCGTCCGCAAACATCTGACCGGGCTGTGTGAAATGGGACAGAATCCCTTTGAACGAAGGGAGATTGACCGCTACTATTTTAAAATCGTTCTTAACAGCGCCCTTCAAGACACATGACTTGAACCGAAACGCTCTGGGATCAATGCTTTTTGACCGTATCTTCCATTTATTTACTTGCTTCACTCTTTTCCTTAGCTTATCTCTTATATGGAGAAGGGCCCACTGCCTGAAAGCTTCATTATGAGTCAGCTCAGGGATCCACTTGTTATGGGAGACACCTTTTATTTCATTGCGGTTCCCTCCTCTGCAGCTCACATTGACATCCTCTCTTCCAGATCCTATCCCTGTTCTAACTTTCCCTGTGCTCCGGTTTAAAAAGCGGATATACTCGGCTCCCTCCCTTACCTCATCAGGATTTGCAAAATCAGGATAGGTCACCGTTTCAATTAAGGGCATCCCCAATCTGTCAGTCTGGTATATCCTCACATGACCTCTATCCGATATTTCACGGCAGGAATCTTCCTCCAGGCTGATCTGGATCAGCCTGATCTTTTTGTTCCTCAGCCGGATCTCCCCTTCTACTCCCAAAATAGCGGTTCTTTGGAATCCGGTGGGAATACTCCCATCCAAATACTGCTTCCTGATGATATGCACTTCTCCCACGATATTCAATTTGCATAAAAGTGAGATCTCCAACGCTATATCCAGGGCTTCCCTGTTGAGTGGAAAAGGAGGGGTGTCGTCTATATCATATGTACAGGCCGTCTCGTTTTTTATTCTGTACACAATCTGTTTTCTGGTCTTAAACTCCATCAAAGCTGTACCGTCATACTCTCCCAGCTCACTCAGAGTGGGCCGCATATGTCTGATGATCTCCGCATCATATTCCTTTTTAGGATTATAAAGTCCGGCCGGACAGTTACAGAATAACTTTTTTTTTGTTTTTAATTGCTGATGGACTTCAAGGCCGGATTTAAAGCCTATCCGGTCATAATCTTTTTGGGAAGCCTGTCGACGGGAAGTATAACCGATCTCTTCTCTTGTTTCATAATAATTATTATCAGGATCAAATTCTTCAGTCATCAAACATACCTATTATAGAATCAATCATTCTATCAGAATTAACCTTACCATTAAACTGATTCTTGCTTAAACATAGAAAAGAACCAGGACTTCCGCCACTAAGGCTGGTTTGTCCTCCCCCTCTATCTCGAGCGTATTTTGAACATGGGCCAGGATCCGGCGAAATCCTCTTTTCTCCACTTTCTCAAGAACAGTCCTGTTCCTTATCCGGGACCCAGGTCGGACCGGATGGATGAATCTGACTTTATTCACCCCGTAATTAACCATCATCTTACAATCATATGAAAATATCTCGCTTTTCCGGCTCAAATAAGGTATGAGTGAGAGCACCAGAAACCCATGGGCAACGGTTCCTCCCAGGGGACTTTTTTTTGCTTTTTTGATATCCACATGGATCCACTGTCTGTCTTCTGTGCATTCTGCAAAGTCACTGATACGGTCCTGGGTTATCTCAAACCAATCCGATAAACAGACCTCTCTTCCTCTATATTTTTTAATCTTTTTCAGGGTCAATTTTTCAGTCATTTGTTCATTCCTTTTATTCCTGAGTTATTTATATCTTTCCCAAGAATTATCACTTGAACTTCAAAATCCTTATTATGTATACTCAGCATAAGTATTCTTTTATATAGAAATCATACTAAACCGGACCGTGACTCACAAGGTCAAATGTCCTGACCTATTCATAAAAAAATGGCAATATTCATTTTTACGTTTTGATTTCAAGGATAGACATGGTGTCCACAAAAAAGACGACAGAAATGTTTTTGTTTGTTTTTCCTTTCATTTTAATCGCCATTTTTTTACCATTAAGGAAAGCCGACATGAAATTCAGATATGGCCTGTGCTCGCTAAAGATTTTTAACGCCATTCTCCTTCATTTTTCTCGGCGCTTGCGTAACTCCCCCCGTCCGTGGGTCAGACATACTCAGCGTCCAGCTTCGCCGGATACCCTCAAAAAGCCTCATCCGAAGGCTAAATCTTTAAAATCGCTTCAGCCATACCTGAATTTCATAAG
>CAYWDH010000058.1:0-18396 GCA_964456985.1 uncultured Eubacteriales bacterium | reverse complement strand
GAAAAACGAAGGAGAATGGCGTTAAAAATCTTTAGCGAGCGACAGCCACACCTGATTTTCATTCGATGACCGGCTTGATGACTTTGGCCTGGATCTTCTCCATCTTTTTTTTCAGCCGGATGTAGGTCTCCTCATCTTCGTACGTTCCAATAACCGCACCGCCTGAACCTGCAAATTTCGCAGACGCCCCGCAGTGTCTGGCTGTGTCGATCATCTCCATATTGGGCTTGCTTATTTTCATTATCCGGCTCCTTAAATCAAAATTCTCATTCATAAGAATTTTCACATGTCTGTAATCTCTTTTTCTTAAAGCTTCTTTCCCAATCTCAGCTTTTTCTGCAATTCTTTCCAGTGTTTCTCTAACAAACCGATCGCCTCTTTCATAACCCAGCCTGATATCATTCAAGACCTTTCCCGAAACTTTTCCAAGGCTTGGTTTATATGAAAGATAAAGCGGAGGCAAAAGCAAAGGGTCCAATTCCTCATAGAGACCGTGCCCTTGTGACCGGATTATTTCCTTATTAAGGTCCATATACACACACCCTTCAAAGACCTGGGCCACCCGGTCCATAAATCCGGCATTTATTCCTAACTCCTCGCGCTCAGCTTCAAGAATGAGAGAAGGAAGAATATTTAAAGGGATCTCCACATTATAGAAACGCATCAGAACTCTGAACACGGCTGTTATAATAGCACTGGAGCCGCCCAATCCCAGCTGCCGGGGTATATCCGACTGGTAACTGAGTGTGAAATTTTTACTTTCTATGGGTATTTTGTTTTCAGTGCAGTAGTCATAAAATTTCTTTATGGCTGCCTTGATAAGACGCACACCTCCATAATATCCATATGTATTCAGTTCCTTAACCAAAACGGATAGGCTGGTGTAAACAGAGCGGTCCAACCCACAAGGTCTTATCTCAAGTGTTCGGCTCGGTTTGATTTCGGCTTCTGCGTAAAAATTCCTCACGCATACGGCAATGGTCTTTCCAAAATAGCCATCTGACGGATTCCCTAAAAAACCGGCCCTTGCATAAGCCTTTTCTTTGAAAGATGTTTCCATGAAACAGAATCAACAAATTAAAACCGCACGACAAATCCAATATTCAGGTTGGTGTCAATATGAGTGCCCCCCTGAATATAGGACATTTCATTATCAAAAACCGTTGTTCCCAAGGCTTCAAAGCTGAAGAATTGATTGAAATCAGGGTCACAGACAAAAATCCTGGCATCAGCCCTGAGACCGATATTGGGTGTAAAAAGAACTTTGACACCGAGGCCGCCGTTAAAAGTGAGAGCCGAAACATCCTCATAATACAAATGTATTCTTTCTTCTATCGGACCATATCCTGTCTCTATTTGAGGGCCGTTTTGCTGGATTTTAAACTGCGTGATACCCAATCCAAAAGTGGCATAAGGAGTTATTTTACTGGCATTTGGAAAATTTAAAACAAGGTTAGCGTAATAGCGTATGATATTTCCCCCTGACTTATTCGCTGTTTGGATCCAATCATCATAGCCTATGGATTCCATCTTATTCTGCAGGTTATCAACTATGTTATCGGTAAAGATTGTTTCCGCTTTAATATACTCAATACTGGCTTCAATCCCTGTTGATGGCGTCAAATCATAAGCGACTCTCGCTCCGAATCCCAATCCGTCCTCCTGATCCAAAACCGTTGCAAAAAAAGCCAGCCATTCGGAATACCATGATCCCACAACATTTTCTACAATAGAATTAAACTGTCCATCTTTGGGATATGAAATATTCAAGTTATAAAGCCCGAAAACACTAAACTCAACCTGGGAAAAACCTGTCCCGGCCAAGACAGCTATGCCTAGAATCAAAATCAGTCCTTTTTTCAGATTCAGTACCATGGGTCACCTCCAGATAAAAAAACGTCATATAGAATATTTATAAAATAAGACTCAACCTCCTAAAAAAACTAACGCGATTGAACCAGACTAATTAGAACCGTGCAAAAAATCCCACATTCAGATTGGCATCTATATGGGCACCGCTCTGAACAAGGGAGTCGACATCGTTAAATACAACAATCCCCCAAATCTTTTCATAAAATTTCTGCTGGAACTCCGGATTGCAGTAGAACACTCTGGCGTCTATTCGTAAACCAATGTTGGGTGTAAAAAGGGCTTTGACTCCTAAGCCCCCGTTAAAAGTGAGAGCGGAAGTATTCTCATAATAAATATGTATCGTCTCCAGGGTTGCAGGGCTGTCTGCAAAAATTTCCGGTCCTATATCCTCTGCTAGTTTAAACTGCGTGATACCTATTCCTGCAGTAATATAAGGAGTCATATTTCCGGGTGACGGAATATTAAACACGATGTTGCCGTAGTATCTCATTATGTTTCCGCCTTTTTCGTTAGCTATTTCCACAAAATCTCCGTATCCAATGAATTCCATTAAATCCAGAAGGTCATCCACAATACCTTCAGTAAACGATGTCTCGGCCATTATGTACTCGAGGCTCCCTTCAATTCCAATCGCCGGTGTGATATTGAAAGCGATCCTCCCTCCGAATCCCAGACCTCCCTCTTGCCCTAAAACCGGCTCAAAAAACGCCTGCCACTCATCATAATACCAACTTATTTCAGACTCGACATCAGAATCAAGCTCAGCAGTTCCCGGATAAGAAAGATTCAGGTTATACAGCCCGAATGCGGTAAATTCCACCTGGGAAAAACCAAAGGAAGCTAAAAAAACTGTTGCCAATACTAACACCAAACCATTCCTTATTTTCTTGTGCACTGTTTTCCTCCTTTATACCAAAAGAAATCACCTTTTTATAAACCAAATAAAAGAACGAGTCAATAAAAATAAAATTTCCTCTCATTTAAAGAATACTTCTTTTCTATTGACTCCAGCTGTGGGCTCTGATATAACTAACCAACTGGATTTGAGAACATGAATGCCTTGAAATTTTTTATGGAGAAAAAATATGGACCTATTTGACAAATGCGATACAAACGGAGGTTACTTTGGAATATTCCGCGCTCAGGACGACTTTTTCTTCTCCCGTCCCATCCTGGATCCCATTCCCGGAACAAGAACCATTTTTAATGGAAAAAAATGCATTCAGTGGTCTATCAACAACTACCTGGGCCTTGCAGAGAACAAAGAAATAAAGGCCTATTCTGAAAAAATAGTAAAGAAATATCCTTTAAGTGCCCCTATGGGTTCCAGAATGATGACCGGCAACACAAAATTCCACAAGGAACTGGAACAGCAGCTGGCTGATTTCATTGAGAAAGAATCAGCAATACTTTTCAATTACGGATATCTCGGAGTTTTGGGAACCATCTCCTCTCTGGTGGGCCGAAAAGACACCATTGTCATTGACAAACTTTCCCACGCTTCCATGCTGGATGCGACCTTTTTATCCCCTGGACAATTCCGGGCATACAAGCACAATGACATGAACAGCCTGGAAAGCCACTTGAAAAGAATAAACAAAGACAGAAAGGGCGGAGTGTTGATCGTGACAGAAGGCGTTTTTGGAATGCGGGGAGACCTGGCTGACCTGCCGAATATATGCCAGCTCAAAGAGAAATATGACGCACGGTTGTTTATCGATGATGCTCATGGATTTGGGGTCATGAACGAGACCGGCCAAGGCACAGCATCTTATTTCGGTCTGCAGGATAAAATTGATATTTATTTCGGCACTTTTGCCAAAGCATTTGCAGCCATAGGCGGAGTGTCAGCCGGCCCAAAAAATGTAGTGGACTGGATAAGATATAATGCGAGAACTCAGGTTTTTGCCAAAAGCCTCCCCATAATCTATGTGGAAGTGCTTAAAAAAATTTTTGAAATCGTAAAGAACGGAGCTTCACTGCGGAAAAAGATGTTTGAAAATGCGGAAAAACTGAAAGCAGGGCTTGCAGATCTTGGTTATAATGTGGGCAAAGGACGTTCTCCTATCACTGCCGTGTATGTCCCTGCAGGAGATATGAAAATGGGTATGCAGATCATAACGAAATTAAGGGAACTCGGGATATTTATCACGGGAGTCATGTATCCTGTAGTCCCCAAAGGAATTATCTTATTCAGAATGATACCGACCGCATCTCATACTGATGAAGAGATTAACGAGACCATCAAAGCTTTTGCCACTGTGCGTGACAACCTCAATCTCAACCTGGACTCCGTAAAGGAAGCCGCCTTATAACTTAGCCGGACCGGTCATAAAAAAGGCTTTTTGATAGATTTATTCAGGGACAAGTGAGTGTCTGATTTTTTCAAACAAATCTCAGTGTATCAGGAAGCTGTTTTTTCCATCGTTCTTTCCCTTTTATCCTATGGCTTTTTCCTGTTAGCTTTGAACTCACGTCAAGTCAGAAACCGGCTTGCGAGAAAATTCGGGAAGGAAAAAGCAAAAGCATACAGAATCTTAATCCAAAGGGGAACAGGGATTTTGCTCTATGGGATCATCCCGGCTTTTCTGGTCTCTTTGTTCTTTTCAAAAAATTTCTCTGCCTATGGATTGGCTTTTAAAAATTTTACAGAATCCCTTTTATGGACGCTGGGGTTATCTCTGCTGATAATCCCAATAAACTTAAAGACGGCAAAAAATCCTTCCTATCATAAAAAATATCCTGAAATCCAAACTGCTGAATGGGGTGCTGACCTGCTTTTTATCAGCGCCTTGTCATGGATTCTTTACCTTTTTGCATACGAATTGTTATTCAGGGGGATCCTCTTTTTTTCATGTCTGAGGTCATTTGGACTCTGGCCTGCTGTACTGATAAATATTTTCATCTACACTGCCTTTCACTTACATAAGGGGTGGAAAGAGATGACTGGCTCTGTGTTTTTTGGATTTGCCCTCTGTATTCTGACCTATAAAACAGGGACCTTATGGACTTCCTTTTTCTGCCATACCGTTCTTGCGCTCTCAAATGAGTGGTTTTCTATCTATTTTAATCCCCAGATGAAAATCAAATATATAAAGAAGGCAAAATGAAGATTTTTGTTACAGGGGCCACAGGATTCATAGGCAGCGCACTGGTAAGAACGCTTGCGGATTCCGGCCATTCAGTCCATGCGCTTTTCCGCTCGAGGTCTAAAACCCAGGCCATAAAAAAGAGAAACGTTCATCTTTTCAAAGGGGATATTCTTGACTTGAAAAGCATCGAAAGGGCTATGAGAGAATGTGACTGTGTTTTTCACACAGCGGCCATGACAAAAATATGGACAAAAAAACCAAATAAATATCATGATATAAATGTCATTGGAACAAAAAATATTCTGGAAACAGCCCTCCATTTAGGAGTAAAAAAAGTGGTGATCACATCAACGGCCGGAGTGTTTGGTCCCTCTTTAGATGGCTGTGTGCATGAGAACACTGTAAAAAAAACAGAATGTTTTACTGAATATGAAAAAACAAAAACACAAGCCGATTCTTTAGCTCTCAGCTATATTGAAAAAGGCCTTCATACCGTTATGGTTTGCCCTACAAGAGTCTATGGTCCGGGTCTTATTAAAGAAAGCAACAGCACGACAAGAATGATACAACTGTATATTAAAGGCAGGTGGCGCATCATTCCGGGGAGCGGAAAGAACATAGGAAATTACGTGTATATCGATGATGTCGTCAAAGGACACATGCTGGCCATGGAAAAAGGGCTTGCGGGAGAAAAATATATCCTGGGAGGCGAAAATATTTCATACAGCGGATTTTTCAAGACTCTAAAAAAAGTATCTCAAAAAGACTCTGCTTTGTTTAAACTGCCTCTCTCTATCATGCTTTTCCTTTCCTTCCTCATGAAATGCCTGGCTGAGTGGTTCAATATTTATCCGCTCATAACTCCGAAAATGGTGAAAAAGTTGACCTGCGACTGGGTCGTATCGAGCGATAAAGCGGTTCGTGAACTGGGATACAGCCCCCTCTCTTTAGAGAAAGGCATAAAAAAGACTGTCGACTGGCTCAACTCTCTTAAAAAAGAAAACTACTAACCTGGACTATTCACAAGTCGAGGTTAAATTATTTCTTCTTAGATTTATCAGGATATGGAGGAATATCAGGAAGTTCGACTCCGTCTTTTTTAAGCTCTTCCAGAATAACTTCAATAGCCTTGTTGAGCTGCTGGTCGATTCCGGCATACTCCTTGACCGGATCATTGTCAACATAAATATCAGGCTCTACTCCTCTGCCTTCGACAATCCATTCTCCTTTGAGATTATAAATGGCAAACTCAGGCTTTGTCAGGCTGCCTCCGTCAAGCAGCGGAAGCGAGCCTCTGATCCCTACAACTCCGCCCCAAGTCCTTTTTCCTATTAATTTTCCCAGTCCGTGCTTTCTAAAACGGTAAGGAAAGATATCTCCGTCAGAAGCTGAGAATTCGTCCATAAGACATACCTTGGGTCCCAGCATCACAGCCTCCGGATCAGGACTCGGGATCGTGTCCCGGGACATAGATACCATGGCTATCTCCCGCCTTAGCCGCTCTATAAGCATAGGCGAGACATTCCCGCCTCCATTGCTCCGCACATCAATGATTAGAGCTTTTTTACGGAGCTGAGGATAGAAATGCTTGACAAATTCGTTCAAACCTTGAGGCCCCATATCCGGAACATGTATGTATCCGACTTTTCCGTCAGTTGCTTTGTTTACCTTTTCTATATTGCTCTGCACCCAGTTATAATAATAGAGGGAATGTTCATCTTCTATGGGAACCACCACAACTTCACGGCTCTCCTTTTCAACTGGCTTGTCATTCACTTCAAGCGTCACCTGCTTCCCGGCTGTGTTCACGAGTGCCTCGTACATATTGTCCATCTTATCGGTGGGCTTTCCGTCAATGCTCAATATGTAAGAACCTTCTTTCACATCCACTCCTATTTCAGTAAGCGGAGCGCGAATGGAATTTCTCCAGTTCTCTCCCTTTAAAATCTTTGTCACCTTGAAATAACCGCTTTTTGTATCTTTCTCAAACTGAGCGCCCAGCATGCCCATATTGAGCCTCTTGGGATGAGGGAATTCTCCCCCTCCCACATACGTATGCCCGATACTCAGTTCTCCGATCATCTCTCCGAGCACATAGGTCAAGTCTGCTCTGTGGCTTACAGCATCCGCCAGGGGTTCATACTGCTCCCTCACAGCTTTCCAGTCTACTCCGTGCATATTTGGAGCATAGAAAAAATATTTCATCTGACGCCAGCATTCATTGAAAATCTGATGCCACTCTTTTTTGTAATCCACTCTTGTTTCCATACCGGAAAGGTCAAGTTTCTCTTTGATATCCAACTTACCCTTCGGCAGATCCAAAATGGCATACGTTCTGTTCTGCGAAACCAATATCTTTTTTTTGTCATGAGAGATCTCATAACCGTTTATCTGACCGAGCACTGTCTCTTTCCTTTGATTAAGGTCAAAAAAAGCCAGGGAAGCTCTCCGGTCCATTCCGCTTCTTTTCATATAATAGACACTGTCCCCTACTGAAGTTAGGCTCCTATAATCACCCACACTGACCGGAAGAGATATGATCCTGTCTTTGAGACCCTCGGTATCCATTTTGAACGCGGGCTTTTCACTGGAATTTTCTTTTTTTTCTTCCTTCTTTTCTTCTTTTTTTTCTGGCTCTTCAATGGATACTTCATCGCTTTTTGGTTTAAACGGAGATTCCACGTCTTCGGCCAGAGTGACCAAATAGATCCTGGCCATAGAAAGATAAGCATGGTTCCACTCTGTCCGGCTGTAAATGGGATTGAAATCCCTATCAGAAACAAAATACAGATATCTGCCCTTTGAATCAAAAGAAGGAGAATAGGATGAATACCAGCCGTCCGTGACTTCATAGGATTCTTTTTTCTCCAGATTGTATAAATAGATTTTTGTCATGGACTTGGCTTCAGGCCTTGAATACGCGATCCATTGGCTGTCCGGAGACCATACATAATCTCCGATCTCCCAGATTTCTGCCTTATCCACTTCAACTATTTCTTTGGAGTCAACGTCAACATAATTAAGCCTGAGCCGTTTGTCACTCCACATTATTTTCTTTGAGTCCGGGGACCAGTAAATCTGATATTTGTATGTATCCGCACCTGTTGTTATCTGCTTTGGTTCACCTGCGCCGTTCTGGGCCAGGATATAAATCTCATCTTCCCCGCTTTGATCAGATATAAAGGCAATCCATTTTCCATCGGGCGACCACTTTGAATTCCTTTCATGGATCCCAGAAGTTACGGTGAGATTTCTTGTGTTTCCGTATTTTTGAGGGACTGTAAACACTTCGCCCCTGGCACCAAAAAGCGCCCTTTTTCCATCAGGAGAGATCTCATAGTTTGTTACCATATTCGAGACATTAACCAGTTTCTCTCTGCTCAAAGGTCTGTCATCCGCGATAAATACAGTCAGTTTTCTGCTTTCTTCTTTCTCCAGGTCAAAACAATAGATATAACCACCGTTCTCGAACACAATGGACTCAGGGCCGAGCGAGGGAAATTTTATATCAAAATCCGCAAAATCCGTAAGACGGCGAGTTTCCTGTGTTTCAAGGTCATACACATAAAGATTCATGCATGTGTTTTCACCTCTGTCTGAAAGAAAGTAGATCTTCTGACCGCTCCACATAGGAATGATATCCTGAGCGGGGTTTTTTGTTATATTGGTTACTTTTTTCTCTTCAAGGTCATATATCCAGATATCATCAGCCATTCCCCCTCTGTATCTCTTCCATGTTCTGAACTCGCGGAATATCCGGTTGTACGCAAATTTCTTATCATCAGGCGAGAACGAACAAAATCCACCTCTGGGGACTGGAAGTTGTTCGGGAAGGCCCCCATTTACAGAAGCAAGATAGAGCTGTCCGTTAAAAGAATTCCATTCCCTGGTTCTGGATCGGAATACAATACTTGCGTTGTCATGCTTCCAGCCCATAACAATATTGTTAGGGCCCATCCGGTCTGAAATATCATCCCTTCCCAGGGTCGGAGTAAAGGTCATCCTTTGCGGTATCCCACCCTGACTTGGGATCATATAAACCTCTCTGTTCCCATCATATTCGCCTGTGAATGCGATATATTTCCCGTCATGAGAAAAACGGGGGAACGCTTCATACCCTTCGTGGTTGGTGAGTTTTCGTGCATACCCTCCTTCGGAAGACACTGAATAAAGATCTCCGGCATAGGAAAACACCACCTGGTCTCCGTATGCAGTCGGAAATCGAAGCACCCGGGCTTCCTCTGCGGAAAATCCCGCTGTTGCCAAAATAAAAACAAAAAGAACACCAAGGATAAATATTCTCTTTTTCATTTTCCCTCCTAATGATAGCTTAACATTCGGACTCTTTTTTGTGTTTCAATAAAATCTAAATATAGCACATAAACCATGAAGAGAAAAGCCAAATATATCTGAGGCATGATGAGTGCTTAGTTCAGTACAACCAAGAAAAATCTTCTCCCGCCGGTGCGTTTTTCATGATATGTTCTTTAAATAATTTCAAAAGCTCTATCCTGTCAGGACCCCAGCAGTGAGGCATCCGGTCTCCGTATTGAACCACTCCGCTATAATAAGGGTTTTTGGTGGATTCTAAAAACTTTTCCAAAAGCACAACCGCATTATTAAGGTAGTACGTATCCATATCTCCCACATAAATATGGATCTTCCCTTCAAGAGCAGGACCGATTCGTTCCCAGTTTTTTTCCAAATAATATCTGAGGTCATAATGCTCCCTCCAGTACTCGGCAATATCCGGGTCTATCTCTCCTGTTTTTTTATCAAAAAGCGGTTTGACATATCCGCCATCCCCAAGAGGTCCGAAAACTGCCTGGAATATATCGATCTGTTCCCCGGAACGGCATCTGGTTCCCATGGCAAGCTCCATATGATTCCTCTGCTGGGAGGTAAGCCTTACAATGCCGTCAGGAGACCGGTCACTTGATGTGGGCACTTTGACCCACCGGCTCTTTTTATAATAAGCGTTCTCATCCTTATATATGTTTATGCACTGAAAGTAACGGAAATCAACAGGGTCGGGACACAGAGACCATGTCCCACCGAAAAAATCCGGATGGAATATCTGAAGGGCCAGTGAAATCCATCCTCCTGTTGATCCACCGGAAAGCACTCTGGCATAGGGATTTTGAATGATGCGGAACTTCCGCTCCACCATGGGAATGAGTTCTTCCAGAATCGCATCGCCGTAAGGACCTGTATTCGGGGAATTCACTCCGTAGGAATCATCGTAGTAAGGGCAGGGATGCTGGAAGGTAACCAGCAGCATTCGGGGACATTCATCTGAAACCCAGAACTTATAAAACTCGTACCCCCAGCTTGCCCACCGGTTCCTGGAGTCCGGCTCCTCAGCTTGAAAACCATTTGGGGGGCCGAGAGAAAAGTGCCCCTGGATGTAATTGACTGGATAGTAAACATCAGGGTGTTCTTCATATCCTTTGGGAAGAAGCACTGTTGCCCCTAAATATATGGGCTGTCCCCAGAATTCCGTAAGCACTTTGCTTTGAAACTTAATTCTTTTAATCCATTCGGTGTCCGGGGGCATTTCCAAAGGAGGAATTTTACGATCACAGACCAGCCTGATCGGGTCGGCTTCTGAGGGCAGGATTTTGACCTTCTTTACATCGCTGTAAAGATTCCCCGGGGACCTATACCACCTCTGCCCCTCCCACTGGTCATTATGCATCCATAAAACATGACCGTCAGAACGTTCAAACCGCGTGTATATGTTGACAAATCCCTGAACATAATAATCCCCAGGAGGGAGCTCGCTGAGGCTCTCCAAAGGATAGCCAAAGTCTTCCCTGTCAATGATAACAGATGAATCTGGCTGTAAATTCCGGATATCCTTTCCAAAAAACGGGACTCCGTTCGGACCGATCTGGAACCGGGGCTCACGGTTTTTATTCTCTGAAATCATTACATACACTCTTCCGGTAATGGAATCCTTATGGATCGATCCGGGAAAAGATATCTCAAATTGCAATCCTTTCTCTTTTTTCCCAACACACCCTGAAACAACGGCCAGCAGCAGAAAAAGGGAAAGGGCATAAAAAGTGAGTCGATTTGTTTTTCCAGGCATAAAATCTTCCTCCATTAATAAAAATTCATGCTATCAATCCTTCCCATTAAAAAAAAATTGATGTCAAATCTGTACTTCATAGACACTCGAAATATTTTTTAAAGAGATGTTTTTATTGAATGTCCACGAGACAAGGTCCACAGATCGAAAATAAGGAAAAAAACGAGAGCGGTATAAAGGTCTCATGGGATAATAATTTCTTGTCCACTCGATCGCTCCTACACAACCAGCTTCCATTATGTATTTAAGGAAAGCCTGAATAAAGCCATAGCGCTCCTTGGCAGAAAGTTTCGGGTAGGCGACATGGTTTATCCAGGCCCACCTCTTTTTTGTTTTGCCAAGATGTTCGTGATATATGAAATTAATCAATCCTTTGACCTTGCCTGACTTTTCAAAGACAAGCGTCTGTGAAACGCCGGGAAATTCCAGTTCACATCCCAGTTCATCTCTTTCCCAGATCAACGAAAGTTCAACACTGTCCTTGTATTGATCCAGCAGGTTCAGACACGCATCAATATCTTCACTCCGATATTCTCTTACAGAAACAGAGGAAGAATCCTTTGGTCTGCGGTGAGCTCCAATTATCCTGATAGCTGCGCTTTCCCATTTTTTCAATCCTTCTGAATCGATAACGCTGGGCAGGTCAAGGATACGGGCCAGGACATAATTCCTTTTTACCTTTTCTACAGGATGACCGGTTTCCTCAAAATTTCTGATCATCTTTGTCGAACGGTGACCTTTCTCAAGAGTCAGTAAAGAAAAGTCAATTTGTAAACTTTGGTTGAGCTTAAGAGCCTCATTGATGAGGGCCTTTCCTATGCCGCGCCGAAGCAGCTCCCGTCTTGTTACCATAAGACAACTATAGACTGCACGAAAGGTTTTGCCCTGAAAATGGAAGCGCTGCGGCAGGTTAGCTAAAAAGGATACGATCTCATTCCCCCGATAAGCTGCAATAAGATACCCATCATCCTTTATTCGGTCAAACAGATACTTTAAAAAAGCAGGCCGATAGAAGTTTGGAAAGGACTCGATTCCATATTCATCCCTCCAGGATGAATGCGCCACCTTTTCGAGGCCCATTAAATCACCACGAAAAGGTTCTATGGATATATCTGACAGCATTTTTCTTAAGATTTTGAATTTTATAGATTAATATTCAAATAATCAAGAAATTCCAGAATAAAAAAAAGACGCGGTTAATGATCTCATTTCTCAAAGTATTCACCTTATGTTAAACTGCATTATCTTAAAGGAGCGTATTGATGAAAAAAATATTCACACTCATTTGCATAAGTCTTTTCTGTCTTACATTAAATTCCCAGGAAAAGATCCAACCGGACGGAGAAAAAGCATGGAAGCATGTCAAATATCTTTCATCGGATGATTTCAAAGGGCGTAAAGCAGGCACTCCGGAATATCTTGAGGCGGCCCGTTATGTCGCAGCAAAGATGAAAGAGTACGGTCTAAAACCAGGCGGGAAAAAAGGCTCATACTTTCAGCAGGTGGAATTTAAGAACTGGCGGCATTTCGAGCCTCCTGTCCGGTTTGAGATCATATCCCCGCAGCACGTCCTCTTTTCCCCGGGCCGCTCCAACCATTTTTTTCCGAACAGCGGGACCGGGTCAGGAATCCTGAAAGCACCGCTGGCTTTTGCTGGATACGGACTGATATCAAAAAAAGACAAGTGGAATGACTATGGAAATATGGATGTAAGGGGACAAATCGTTCTTATCATTCCAGGCTCTCCTGAGTTTCTTAAAGGAATATCAAGGAAAGAAAAAACCCTGGACAGTAAAATCAAAACAGCTGTTAAAAAAGGGGCTTCAGGCGTGCTCATAATGAATATAGGAGAAAGCCTGAGAGGATGGACCATTCCTGAAGGAGCTGAAAAGGGCACCTGTCCGGAAGGTTTCCTGGTGATGACAGCAAACAGCAGCCTTCTGGACAAGATGTTTTATATGAAAAAGCTGAGTTGGCGCAGCATAGCGAGTGAAATGAGCCGCGAAAAAAATCCTCACCCATTCCTGCTTGATCTGACCGTAGAGATGGAAGTCCACTACATCCATGAGGACCGCACCGCACCCAATGTGCTAGGCTTAATACCTGGGAAACATCCTGAACTAAAAAATGAGTATATCATAATCGGAGGACATCTAGACCATCTGGGAGTAGGGCTTGACGGTTCTGTCTATAACGGTGCTGATGACAACGCATCCTCCGTAGGGGTCTTACTGGAAATCGCCCGTGTGATTCAAGCCAATGATTTTCGCCCTGATAGAAGTGTTGTGCTGGCAGCCTGGGCCGGAGAAGAGCTTGGCCTGATCGGTTCCAGATATTATACAGAGCACCCTGTCTATCCGCTTGAAAAAACAGCTGTCTATATGAACATGGACATGGTAGGCACAGGAGACCTTGATCTCTATGTAGGGGGGATGTGGGAATTCTCGGAATTTTTTGCTCTTCTCAAGAAAAACATGAAGGAAAAGTTCACAAAGAGATTGAAGTACCGTATAGAATACAGAGGATCTGACCACACCTCCTTTCTTCATAAAGGGGTCACCTGCCTAAGCTTGAGGTCAGGGAATATCCTCACAAGAGAACTTGATGATGAGCATCCCGAATATCACAGGCCCGGCGACAGAGCGGAAACAATCAAGCCTGAGCTCCTGCAGCAGGCGGCTGAATACCATTATGATAATATTGTGTGCCTCTCCAATTGCAGGGAAAATCTCCTTGACCCAAAATTCCATATAAATTTCCTTCACAAAGACGCCCAACTTGTGGATATGCACTGTGACACCATAGGCAGAGTGATCGATGGAGAAGATCTGACCAAGGACCTTTCCAAAGGACATATAGACATTCCAAAACTCAAACAAGGAGCTGTGGACCTTCAGGTCTTTGCTTGTTTTGTAGGCCCTCCCGAGAACAACGCACAAAAACATAGGGCTGCTCAAAAAGCCTTTGAGCAGATAGATGCGGTTCACCAGCTTATAAATGAAAATCCTGAGGATTTGATCCTTGTTACTTCGCCCGATGACATGCGAAAACTCAGGAGAAACCGTAAAACAGGGATACTGATCGGGATCGAAGGAGGATATGCCATTGAAAATGACCTCAGGCTCCTCCGCTCTTTTTTCAGGAACGGCGTGAGGCTCATGACCCTCACCCATTGGCTTGGCACTGACTGGGCTGATGCATCGGGTGATCCGGAGCCCTCACACGGCGGCTTGACCGGATTCGGTGAAAAAGTCATCAAGGAAATGAACCGGTTGGGAATGGTCATTGATGTATCCCATGTCCATGATGAGACTTTCTGGGATGTGATGGTTATCTCAGAAGCTCCTGTCGTGACCTCCCATTCCTGCTGCAGGGCTCTTTCGGACCATCACCGGAATCTCTCTGATAAAATGCTCAAAGCGCTGGCTAAAAACAGGGGCGTCATCGGAATCAATTTTTTTCCTCACTTTCTCATGGCTGAAAACTTTAAGAAGATGGAAGATCTGAAAGCAGATCTTATAAAAAAATATGACCTGCCTAAAAAGCTGGCTGACTTTTTAAAAGTCGAACCCAAAAGAGCCAACGTATTCAGAAAAGAATACAGGGAAAGATTAGAGAGGTTGAAGCAGGAGCTGCCTGAAATCAGCGTAAAGACCGTAGTGGATCATATAGAACATGTGATTAAAGTCACGGGAAGCACAGACCATGTGGGACTCGGCTCTGATTTTGATGGTATAAGCAGCACTCCCGTCGGCCTTTCACATGCAGGAGAACTCGTGCACATCACAGAAGAGCTTGTCAAAAGGGGATATAATGACCAGGATATAAAAAAAATACTGGGAGGGAATTTTCTTAGAGTGTTCAGGGAAGTCACATCAAAGTCTTCTGTTCATTAAGACCGGATGTCATCACCCACTGGATGGTCTGTATCAATCCCTCTCTCAAATCCACAAGAGGCCTGTATCCGATCATCTTTTCCGCCTTTGATATATCTGCAAGAGAATGTTTGATATCTCCCTTTCTGGGATCCGTATAAATAGGGTCGATATCCTTTCCTGTTATTTCCTTAAGGATTTTGATGAGTTCATTCAGACTTATCCTTGATGAGGTAGCGATATTGATGACCTCACCTTTTGTTTTTTTTGCTCTTGAGCACAGAAGATTTGCATAGATCACATTATGTACAAAAGTAAAATCCCTGGTCTGCTCCCCGTCACCGAAAATGACGGGTTTCTCCTCTTTTAAAAAAGCATCGATGAATTTCGGGATCACAGCCGCATACGGGGACCCGGGATTCTGGCGGGGGCCAAACACATTAAAATAACGGGTGGTCACGGTTTCCAATCCATAAACATCGCTGAACACCTTACAGTAATACTCTCCGGCCAGCTTGGTGAGCGCATAAGGGGACAGAGGATTTGGTCTCATATCTTCTTTTTTCGGCAGGGTCGGGGTATCCCCGTAAACAGATGAAGAACCGGCATAGACAACCCGCTTTACTCCCTTATCACGGGCTGCTACCAGCACATTCAGTGTGCCGTCAACATTGCTCTGGTTAAACTCGATCGGGTTTTCAATGGAACGGGGAACAGATGGGATAGCTGCCTGATGAAACACATAAGTGATACTTTTGCATGCTTCCTGAACCGCATCAAGGTCCTGGATATCTCTTTCTAAAAATTCTATCCTGCCGAGAACATCCTTTAAATTAGAAATATTCCCGGTTGACAGATTATCAATGACCCTGACCTTTTTCCCTTCCCTGAGCAACTCCCTCACAAGAGAGGAGCCAATAAAACCGGCTCCACCCGTAACCAAACAAGCTTCGTCCATACAATCTTCCTTTACACTTCTTCCGTAAGCTCCAGAAAACGCTTATATGGAATGGCTGTCCAGCTCTCTGCATGAAATGCCCCGTTGGACAAGCTGATCATAGAGACTTTTGCGGCTGTTTCCTCATCCGGAGCTTCATAAATATCCAAAAAGTCATAGGAGCCCAAAAGAGCGTAATGAGCCCTGAACTTGACTTCAGGACATTTCTCCTTAACTTCCTCCAGCCAAGACCTTCCCAACTTAGCCCTGTCTTTTATCTGTTTCGAGACTTCAGGTGAAAGTTTTGTCATTAAAATAAATGTTTTCATCTTTCCCCTCCTTAACCTGACTTCTTCATAAAAAATGGCGATGATTTCATCATTGATTCCGTTTTAGCGAAACACAAGATCTTTTTAAGAACAATTATCAGAAAATTTTCCTTGTTCTTATTTTCAATTTTAATCGCCATTTTTTACCATTAAAGCGAGTCCATCTTACTGCATCTGCTTCGTTACAAGACATTCGCAGTGAAGAACCACACCTTCATGCCTTGTGCCTCGCATCTGCAGCAACCTTGACTCGTGAATAACCCAGGTTCTTTAACCTGATCTATTTAAAAGCCGTGGTTAATTGCCTCCTGCTAAAGTGGCCACCATCACTGCCTTTATGGTGTGCAGGCGATTCTCTGATTCATCGAACACAATGGAAGCTTTCGATTCAAACACTTCCTCTGTCACCTCCATGCTTTCCAAGCCGAATTTTTTATATATCTCCTCTCCGATTTCTGTTTCTCTGTTATGAAAAGCAGGAAGGCAGTGCATGAACTTTACATTGGCATTCCCGGCCAATTCCATGAGATCCTTGTTGACCTGATAAGATTTTAAAAGCCCTATCCTTTCTTCCCAAATAGAAGCCGGCTCCCCCATTGAAACCCATACATCCGTACAAAGAAAATCACATCCCTCCACAGCCCTGATGTCGTCTGTTATCGAAATCCTCGCTCCCGTACTTTCGGCTATTTTTTCTGCTTTACTGACAAGTTCTTTTTTAGGTTGAAGCCTTTCGGGCCCGATCAAACGAAAGTCCATCCCCATTTTTGCAGCACCCACAATCAGAGAATTTGCCATATTGTTTTGCGCATCTCCCAGAAAGGCAAAGGTAATATGCTCAACCGGTTTTTCACTATGCTCAGTCATGGTTAAAAGATCCGCCAGCACTTGAGTAGGATGGAATTCATTGGTAAGGCCGTTCCAAACAGGAACACCTGAAAACTCGGCAAGCTGCTCCACTACTTCCTGGCCAAAACCACGGTACTGTATCCCGTCATATATCCTTCCCAGGACCCGGGCCGAATCCTTAATCGATTCCTTATGTCCGAATTGAGAACTTGTAGGACCCAAAAAAGTCACATCCGCTCCCTGGTCAAAGGCCGCCACTTCAAAAGCACACCTGGTTCTGGTGGATGTTTTTTCAAAAATAAGCACGATGTTTTTTCTTTGCAGTCTCTGCTTCTCATTCCCGGAATATTTTTCCTTTTTCAACTTCTTGGAAAGGTCCAGCAAGTATTTTATTTGCTCCGGACTAAAATCCAGAAGCTTAGTCAGGCTTCTGTGTTTCAGGTTGCAGCCCATTTTCTCTCCCTTATTCAGGCACAGCTAATAAAAATGTAACTCATTCAAAATAAACTTTCAATGATCGGCTTTGTCGTGCTTCTCAGCATAAGGGAGGGCTACCTTGAAAAGAATTGTTCTTTGCTGAGAGTATAGAGTTTGACTCTGCCTCCCTGTAATTTTCTCATAACAAAACCCCGGTAAACCATGCCTACTCTTTCAGCGACTCTTTCTGATGCTTCATTTGCAGGATAAATAGAAGCTACGATCCTTTGCACATCTGACTCTGAATAGACATAGGCAAAAAGGCGGTGAGTGGCTTCTGTAGCATATCCTTTGCCCCAATATTTTGGAAGAAGAACATAAAAGACTTCCGCATCCGGGCTTCCCTCGACCGGCATTAATCCGATAGCTCCCACAAATTGATCATCCGACTTTCTGACAACAGCCAGTACAAATATCTGATTTTCTTTTCCATACCTGTCAATGATCATATTAAACAGCTCTTCCGCTCCTTTATAGGTTTTCTGCTCGGCAATAAAAGAAAGATACTGGGTTGCTCTTTCATCCCTCATAAAAGAAAAAAAAGGCTTCCAATCCTCATCCATAAAGGGCCTGATATAAAGCCGGTCGGTCTCCAGACGCTCTGGAATTCTTATACTGAATCCTTCTCTGAAAAAAGCCATTTTAAGAAATTACCACTAACCTTTTTTATTATATATAAAAATTTTGAAAATAGAAATGCTTTTGATGATTGCATTACCAGTGTTTCTATATTATTTTAGTTAATAAAAAATAAACCTGACTTATTCATAAAAAAATGGCGATGTTCATTTTTTTGTTTTACTTTCAGGGATAGACATGCTTTTTACAAAAAATGACATTTGAGAAATTATTTTCTGTTTTTACTTTCATT
>CAYWDH010000057.1:0-18454 GCA_964456985.1 uncultured Eubacteriales bacterium | reverse complement strand
CTTAATTTATTTTACTATCAGTACGATAATATCGTACGACTTAATAATAAAGACGTCAAATCGATTAAAAAGGTTGCCATATACTTGAAATTTTAAGAAAAAGCCGATATTTGGGGATGTCTCATATTATTCGAAGCGGAGGGAATCGATGGGATTTTTGGATGCCGCCCGCACGGTCTGCAAGCTGACGGTAATCACTGCGATCAAAAGAGCTAGGCTTGCTGTCAGCAGGAACATCCACAGGCTGAGGTCAATCCGGTAGGCAAAATTCTGCAGCCACCCTCTCATGAAATACCAGGCCGCCGGCCATGCCAGGACATTGGCGACAAGGACCCATTTCACGAAAGTTTTGTTCAAGTTTGAAACCAATCCCGGTACGGAAGCCCCCAGGACTTTCCGGATTCCGATTTCCTTTGTCTTTTGATCCACAATAAAGGAGGCCAAGCCGAACAATCCCAGACAGGCGATGAACAGGGCCAGAAAGGAGAAGGCAGTAAACATTTTCTGGGTCTGTTTTTCATTGATGTAGAGGTTGTCAAAATCCTGATCCAGAAACGAATAGCTGAAGGTACGGGACGGCGCGAATTCCTTCCATGTCTTTTCTATCGTTTTGAGGGTTCGGGGAAGGTCTCCTGTTTCCAATCTTGCTGCAATAACTTGATCGGGCCAGTTATAGTGCCCTCCATTAAGAAAGAGCCCCATAGGCCGGATTTCATGATGGAGAGATTCATAGTGGTAATCCTTGACAACGCCGATAACCGTAAAATTACCTCTTTCTCTGGCCCAATTGTTGATTCTTTTTCCTATAGGGTCATCCCAGTTGAGCATTTGGGCCGCTTTTTCGTTGAGAACAGCGGCATGGGAGTCTGAGGGGAATTCTTTTGAGAAAAACCGCCCCTGTGCCATCTCCAGTCCCAGAGTTTTTAAAAATTCATGGTCACACACACATATATTCAAAGTAAAGCCTTCATCCACACCTTCAGCGCCAAAACCGATATTGTTGAATCTCCTTCCCGGCAGGGTGGATGTTCCGGAAACAGCGGTGATGTTTGTTTCCATTCTCAGGCGCTCTTTGAAAGCCTCGGTGTTATTTCCCAGGGATTCGGCGTTCTTGATGACAAGGACCTGGTTTTTCTGGAATCCCAGTTTCTTGTTCTGGAGGAATTTCATCTGCTGAAACACGACCAAGGTCCCGATCATAAGAAAAATTGAGATAGAAAATTGAAACACGACCAGTGTATTCCGGAACCAAGTCCCTCCTTTGCCTGCTTCTTTAAATCCTCTGTTTTTCAAAGCGGCCACAGGTTTGATTGACGAGAGGAAGAAGGCCGGATAAGATCCTGAGATCACTCCCACCAAAAGCCCGAGAGCCAGCAAAAGAGGGATAACCAAAGGATTGTTGAGGTAGTTGAGCTCAAGGGGGCGGTCGACCAGGTTTCTGAAAAACGGAAGGAGAAGGTGGACAATCCCCATTCCCAGAGCTAAGGCGATGAAGCTCAAAATAACAGACTCGCTGATAAACTGGGCCACCAGCTGGCTTTTTCCCGAACCCACCACTTTTCTCATTCCCACTTCTTTTGCCCTGAGCGATGATTTGGCTGTGGACAGGTTCATGAAGTTGATGCACGCAATCAGCAGGATGATGATACTGACTACGGAAAAGACATACACATAGGTCTCGTTTCCGTTGGATTCGAATTCTCCGTTCAAGTCAGATGTCAGATGGATCTTGGTGATGGGCTGGAGATAGTATTCCCAGGAATTCCCTTTGGCAACCCATGAATCAAATTGTTCGCCGCCCATGTATTTCCGGGTGAAATCCTTAAGTTTTTCATTGAACGTCTCTGCTGAGGTTCCTTTTTTCAGGAGAAGGTAGGTGATGAAATTATTGGCTGTCCATTCGGTTTCGTTGACAAAATCCGGGAAAGTTGCCAATGAAACAAGCATATCATAGTGAAAGTGGGAGTTTGCCGGCATGTTCTCCGAAACTCCGGTGATCTCAAAGTCTTTGGCTCCCACTCCCCACGAAAACTCCACCCGGAGGATCCTGCCGACCGCATCCGTGGTTCCGAAGTATTTGACCGCACTATCCCTGGAAAGAACCATGGTGTTGGGATTTGACAGTACGGATTTTGGATCACCGTGTATGAGCGGGACTGTAAAGATATCGTAAAAAGTCTCATCCACAGCATAAAACCGGGACTCATAAAAGGTCCTGTCTCCAGAAATAACAGGGACTTCTCCGAGCCTGAAGAATTTGACACCCGATTCGATCTCGGGAAAATCAAGAAGAAGTTTCCGGAAGGTTTCCGAGGAAGAATAGGTCTGCCGGATTTTTGTGTTTCCGATGGATGCTCTGACAGCGATCCGGTGTATCCGGTCGGCTTTCTCATGGAACTTGTCATAGCTTAGTTCATGGGTCACAAACAGAAGGATCAGAACACTGCACGCGATGCCTATGGCCAGTCCGGTAATGTTGATGAAAGAAAAGGCTTTATGTTTAAAAATATTTCTGATGGCGACTTTAAAGTAATTTTTTATCATTTGAATTCCTTTCAGGAATGCTCGCCTTTAAGGCACATAAAATGCCTTGGGCCTTGGGTAATGAAACAGCAGTTGGATGATCCGGCAGAGCATTTGACTTCTTCTATATAGACGTAAATTTCTCCTAAAAGGTTTCCCGGGATCATTCATTCATGCCTGAGAGCCACTGCCGGGTCGACTTTAGCCGCTCTCATGGCCGGATAAACTCCTGAGGCCAGGCTTATAATAATTGCAAATATTACAGCTCCGGCACACAGCCACCAGGGGAAATCAAAAAAATTGATATGGTGTATGTTTTGTTTAGAAAGAAAATAGTTCACGACTCGGTTTATCAGACCGGAGACAAGCCAGCCCAGCAGGAGACCAAAAATTCCCCCCAGAAAGCCGATCACACTTGTTTCAAAGAAAAAGACTTTTTTGATATCCATGTTTCCAGCTCCTACGGCTTTCATGATTCCAATTTCTTTGTATCTTTCCATTATGGACATAATCATGGTGTTTGTGATCCCAAGCGAAGCCACAACAATGGCTATCATTCCCACGGCAAATAAAAACATATCCATGAACAGGAACCCTGTCTGGATCTCTTCAAATTGATCACTGAATGCAAAGCTTTGAAAGCCCATTTGTTGGATTTTTTCTTTGACAGAAGGGATGAATTTAGGGGAAGAAAGCCTCACATTGACCATGGAATATCCGGAACTGACTGTATTTCTGAACAGATCCCAGAGGCTGGTGACCGAGATCTTTTGCATTTTTTTTGATACTCCAAATGGAATAAACACCTGGCTCCTTAATGGTGTGGGGTCTTCCAATCCTATATTTTCCGAGATGCCCACAATGGTGAAAGAATACACTTTCTGCGCAATAGGGAATTTGCTTCCCGATATAATGGATCCTATTTTCTTAGGGTCCAGTGAGGACAAGTCAAAAAAGAAAGTTCTGATATTGATTTTTTGACCAAGGCCCTCGTAAATGTCTTTGATTCCAAACTCTGGGAGAAGAGAGCTGTGGATGATAACCGAGTGCTCTTCTTCGCTGGCATAGGTTTTTCCGGCTTTGATTTTTATCAGTTTGGAATGGGCAAATTTGACAGGGAGAGCCTGCACAAGAGTGAATTCTTTTTGTCCGTTCAGTTCGATCTGGGCAGGGAACCGGATATCAGGGAATGCTGTTTCGACTCCCCTGATAGAGCGGATTTCTTCTATAGCTTTATCGTCCAGGGGTGTTTCCTGGGGTTTTTCTTTTTCAGACTCTCCTTGTTTATTTGATATATCTGTTTGGATTTCACCCGGAAAAACAGATATGTAATTAAAAAGCTCCATTTTTTTAAATACATCTGTGATATTCTTCTGCATGCCTTTTCCAAATGATATCATGGAGACCAGAGCCCCTATACCGATCATCACACCAAATATGGTTAAAAGGGAGCGGAGTTTGCGTGACCAGAGATTGGAAAGAGAAAAGCTCATATAATCGTTGAGTTTCATTCAGATAGCTCCTTAAACCAGACTTGAATCACTTTAAAACCCGGATTTTGATGTGTGAGGGATATTTTAAGGAGCGATACACTTTGTGAGTGGCTTTCTGAAAATCGGATTCTTGAGCATGATAGATGTCTGTGAATTTTTGTGGATTGCGGTCAATGACAGGAAACCAGGTGCTTTGGATCTGGACCATGATTCTGTGTCCTTTTTGAAAACAGTGGCCTTTGTCTCTGAGGTCATATTCGATGTGTGTGATTTTGCCAGGCACAAAGGGCTCAGGATGCTCAAAGCTGTTCCGGTACTTACCCCTGAACACGTCCGCGCCTACCAGCATCTGGAAGTGTCCCATCCTCACATCGCACGGGTTGGGTTTGTTATCAGGTGCATCACCGGGATAAACATCAATCAATTTGACCACCCAGTCCGCATCAGTTCCTGTGGTTGACACATAAAGGCCGGCAATGACAGGTCCGGCAATAGTGATATCCTCTTTCAGGATATCCGTCTGATAAACAAGAACGTCGGGCCTTTGGGATGCAAATCTCTGGTCTTCGACCATCCAGAGATGTCCTTGAGATGTTCGGATCTCTGACGTGTAAGGAACAGGCTTGTTAGGGTCACTGATGAAAGAGTCGTTTTCATCTTCTTCCGAGGGAGGGTCAAAGGTAAGTTTCCCTTTAGCATGAAGGTAGAGGTTTGTCTCTTGTGTTTCTTTGGGAGGCCAGTGGTCGTATGCTTTCCACTGGTTCAACCCGGTTATAAAGACCAGAGCCTCGGGCAGATCCAGAGAGCCCTTATCTTTCAAGTAGAAGTTAAAAAACGGAAGCTCCACGTTTTCCCTGAAATATTCTCCTGTTTTAGAATCGAACTGAATATTTCCCAGAGTGTCTCCGTCCATTCTTGCCCACCCGCCGTGAAGCCAGGGGCCTACGACAAGAGTGCTTTTATTTTGTGGGTTCTTCTTCTCAATGGTATAGTAGATACTCATGGGACCGTAGAAATCCTCCGCATCGAACCATCCGGCTACGTTTAAAACAGCAGGCTTGATATTTTTAAGATACTGGAGGACATTTTGTTTTTTCCAGTAGTCATCGTAATCTCCATGCTCCATGTATTCGTTCCAGGTGGGGACACGGCTGTGAAAGTATTTTTCGTCAACATTGGCGACAGGGCCCAGGTCTAAGAAGAATTTGTATCCGTCAGGTGTTCCAAAGTCAAATCTCTGAACTCCTTTTTCCGTGGTCCCGGTTCTTGTTTGAGCGTTGTGAGCCAGCCATCCGAATGTATACATGAGCCGGAAGGCGCCGTTGTGATGGAAGTCATCCCCTATCCACATATCAGAGGGAGATGCCTGCGGGGAGGAGGCTTTCAGTGCGGGATGGGCGTCAATCATGCCCATGACGGTCTGAAATCCGGGATAGGAAATTCCCCACTGTCCCACACGTCCGTTATGGTTGGGAATGTTTTTCAACAGCCATTCAATAGTATCATAGGTATCGCTGCTTTCATCTGTATCCCGGCGGTCTTTTTTGTTTTCAATATGAGGCCTCATGACTGTGAACTCTCCTTCTGATTTAAACTTGCCTCTGACATCCTGATAGACAAAGATGAATCCTTGTTCGGCATATGCCCTGTTCGGGCCGAGATAGGGTCGAAATTGGTTTGCTTTATAATAACCCACTGAGTAAGGAGTACGAAAAAGAAGGATAGGATATTTTTGACTTTTATCCAGAGGGACATAAACCTGGGTGTAGAGTTTGACGCCGTCCCTCATAGGAATCATGTATTCGGATTTCGTATAGTTTGCTCTGACATCAAAATCTTGACCCGTAATGTGAAAGGCTGTCATCAACACCAGAAGCACTATTCCTAAAGCAGCCAGACGGGGCCATGGTGTCTGTTTAAGTTTTTTCATAATAAGAGGCCTCCAGTAAAGAGTTAATAAGGGGCAATCCCTTATCCATATAGCACGGGAGCGTATTGATGTCAAAAAAAGAAGCGCGTCTTCCTAATAAGAAAAACAGCGACTTTGATTTTTTCTGTGGTTCCTATCCCGAAATTATTTTTTTTATGAAAATCAGGATGATGACAATCACTATCGGGGATAAAATTTTCAGGGAGAAAATCCAGAGAGGCCGTATGTTGAAACGCTGATTTCCTGAATGAATTTCCTTGACAGCTGTTTTAATCCCCCAAACCCAACCGACGAATATACAGATAAACAAAGCCCCTACCGCCAACATTATATTTGCGAAGATGACATCAAACTTGCCCATAAAGTCGATATCAGTGAAGAATTTCATTCCTCCTGAAGACAGAGCTGAAGGGATTCCCAGGCAGAAGGCAATGGCCCCCAGAAGACAAGCTGCTTTTCTTCTCGACCAATTGCGCGCATCGATAAAATAGGACACTGAGACTTCGAGAAGAGATATGGTCGAAGTTATCGCCGCTACCAGCAAAAGCATGAAAAAGAGTATCCCGAAATAATTACCTCCGGGTATCTGGGAAAATATTAAGGGAAAAACCTTAAATACAAGTCCTGGACCAGCTGTAGGCTCAATACCAGGAAGAGCAAACAGCGTGGGAAAGATGATGATACCTGCAAGGAATGCTACGAGGGAATCTGAAAAGGAGACCCAACCTGCCGAAGAAACCAGATTAACCTTTTTGGGTATATAGCTGCCGTATGTGATCATGATTCCCATACCGATGCTCAGTGAAAAAAATGCCTGTCCAAAGGCATAGAGAATCACTGTCCCGTTCAATTTTGAAAAATCAGGCTTCAGATAAAAAGATATTCCCTCCCTTGCACCGGAAAGAGTCAGAGCTTTTACAGCAAGGAAAATGATCAGGATCAGCAGCAGGGGCATCAGGACCTTTGTCCATTTTTCAATACCATCTTTCACTCCTCTCGAGATAATGAAGGTGGTGATGCCCACAACAATAAGTAAGCACAATATAGCCTGGACAGGATCAGATGTGAAATCGGTATAAATCTTCTCGCTCAACTGGCTGGTCACGGTTCCTCTGAATGTTCCGCTTACGGTTTTGGCAAAATAGCCAGCAGCCCAGCCAGCGATCACTGAATAGTAGGAAAAAATACAAAAACTTGTCAACATACCCATAAAACCGATAATCTTCCAGGGTGTTTTAGGTTTGATTTTTTCGAATGCGCCTACTGCATTCTGCTGAGTGTAGCGCCCCAGAGTCAGCTCCGCCAGCATCACGGTAAATCCCACAAGGGCCACAGCAAAAATGTAGACAAGTACGAAGACAGCTCCTCCATATTTGCCGACGACCATCGGAAAGCGCCAGATATTTCCCAGGCCGATGGCTGATCCTGTCGCTGCGAAGACAAAAGCAATTTTTGAACCCCATCGGCCTCTTTGGCTCAGGTCTTGACCATTCATGTTCTAGTTCTCCTAGAATGAGTGATAAGGACTCATTTTATCCAGTAGTATTTACCACAATTTTCCTGTTATGTAAAAGCGAAATCCCTATGATCTGTCTATTTCAATAAATTTCCACCCTCTCGATCTCTTTTTACTCTCAGTTCTGACCTTACTGGATAAAGGAAGAAAAACATGTTTGTATGTGATATAATTCAAGAACAGTGAACAGGGACAGAGCTTTTCATATCCGGGTCCTTTTATTTTCTCTCTTGAGAACCGCTGTTTTACTTTGTTTTCTTCTGTCCTTGTTTTCTCTCTCGTATGCCCGCGGAGAAGATATCCGAACGGTCAGCTTGAAAGTGGCAGCGGATGAGGAATTCCGCAGCCAGAGTGACTGGCAGCTCAAAGCAAAACGGTTGATATCCCGTTCTTCCGAAAGATTTGAAAATGAGTTCTCTATCCGGTTTCACATTGAAAAATTCGTTTTCTGGAATTCTGACAACAGTGCGGATTCCCTCTTTGAACTATTGAATGATTTGAGGAAAAAGATCCCCCATGAAGGCTGTGATGTGGTCATGGGATTGACCTCTCAGGGTCAGCAGGGATTGAGGTTCGAATATTCCGGTATCGCAGCCTACCTGAACAGTACTGTTTTACTGAGGGAACTTCAATCCGAATCAACAATGGAGCGTATGATGGCTCATGAATTTGGCCACTTGTTCGGAGCCGCTGACCTTCATGAAAAAGATTCTCTTATGGATGAGGAGGAGCCGGGAAGGGAATTTGATGAGTTCACAAGAAGCCTGATCGTCTTGAATAAGAACAGAGATTTCAGCCCCTATGTTTTTCCGCTGCCCGGAGAGGAGTTGGATAAAGCAGTGGCGCTGTATAGAGAGCGAAAATCACTGGGGCTTGGAGAAGACAGCGTAGGGATGCTTCTGGCCGTTTTTTACCTGGAGATGGAGGAATATCCCTCTATGATGGAAGAGTGTCTTGACCTGATCAGACAGAATCCCGATTCACCTGAGGCTCATAATATGATGGGTATTGTTTTGAGAAGAACCGGCCGTATCGACGAAGCGGTTGCCGAATATAAAAAGGCATTGGCCCTTCAGTCGCGTTTCCCGGAACTCCACTATAATCTAGGAATCGCTTTTATGAAAAAAGGCCTGATGGGGGAAGCTGTTGATGAATTTAAAGAAGCCGTCAAACTCTATCCCCGTTATGCAGAAGCCTACGCTAATCTTGGGAATGTCTATGTTGAAATGAACCGGGCTGATGATGCGGAAAGAGAATGCCGCAAGGCTCTGGAGATAAATCCCCGCTATGCCGAGGCCTTTTCGACATTGGGTGCGGCCCTGATTTTAAAAGGAAATTATGAGGAAGCTGAACATGTTTCTCACAAAGCTCTAGAAATAGATTCCAGCCTTTACGGACCCCACAATAATCTGGGAAGCGTGTATGTGCATTTTAACAGGATAGATGAGTCAGTGAGAGAATACAAAAAAGCGATTAAAATGAAATCCGATTATCCGGAAGCCCATTACAATCTTGGGCGGGCTTGCTTTCTAAAGGGAATGCTGGAAGAGGCAGAAAAGGAGTTTCTTGAGGCGGGCCGTTTGAGACCTGATTACGATGAAGCTCTTAGCAGCTTGGCGGCGGTTTATCTCAGGCTGGATAAGCTTGACCAGGCAGTAAGAGAATGCCGCAGGGCTCTGGAGATAAATCCCGATAACCAGGTGGCCTATTTCAACTTGGCCCATGCCCTTTACAGACAGGGATCCTATAAACAGGCAGAAAAAGCCTGCCGAAGGTCTACAGCTCTGGGACTTGAGGTCCCTCAATGCTACAGCCTCCTTGGTGTTATATTAGAGGAATCGGGAAAAAGGAGTGAGGCACGGAAGCAGTTTTTAAAGGCATTAGATTTAAATCCTCAATTCGTGGAAGCACACTTGAATCTGGCAAACCTCTATTTTAAGGAAAAAAATTTTTCCAAAGCCGAATCCCATTATAAAAAGATCCTGGAAATCGATCCTTCAAACGGCCAAGTGTATCATTATCTGGCCTTGGTTTATTTTTACCTCAAAGACTATGACCTGTCTCTGGCTCATGTCAGGAAGGCTGAAGGTTTAGGGATTGAAGTGAATCCTGACTTTAAAAAAGACCTTTTAGAGAAAATTAAGAAAAAAGCCTGTCTGTAAAAATCCTATCCGTTTTTTATGGCTTTTCCCAGCTGACCTTGAAACATTTGATAAGGATGTATCCCTCATCAGACTCTTCGGTTGCATAGAGTTTGTTGTTTTTCCAAAGAGCAGGGTTTGCTTTCAGAGGAATTTGCGAAATAAAACGGCCTTCCGGATCAAAGATGTCACAGATGTATTCCCCTTCTTTTTTCCCTTTTTCAAAAGTTCTGACGAATATGCGGCCTTTTTCATCTATAGTGAAATTCTGGAAGGCGGGATAGTATTTAGGAAACTCGATCATGTCCTTTACACTAATGCCGCCAGTCTCTGGAATGCGGCTCAGGATTTCTTTTTTATCTTCTTCCGTGATTTTTATTGGGTCATACTCTTTGGAGATACTTTTTACGTGCGTTCCGGCCGGATTTATGAATTTTATTTCATACTCTTTTGATGTCCCGTAGATTATATTTCCATTTTTATCCAAATCAAATACGATCATGAGATCGAACGGATTGATTTTTCCCTGGAGAATGTTTGGAAAATCGACTTTATCCACAGTGAAGATTTCGTTCAAGTCCGCGTCATATTTCTTGACATACCATTCCATTTTGTTTTCAGCCAAAACAAGCTCTCTCCCTACCATGCTTCCTTCAGGACCGAATCTCAATCCTGTGAGAGAGGTTTTATCTGCGGTGGAAGTACTTCTAAGGAATTCACCTTCCGGGGTAAAAAAGGACAGCCTTCTGTTCAGAACTTCTTCCACCATAAGTTCTCCGTTTGGTGTGACCTGGATTCCTATGGGCATATTCAATTCACCCGGGCCCTGGCCCTGCTTGCCAAAGGTCCTTATATAAGTCCCTGAGTTGTCAAACACCTTGACATTGTTGAGTTTCATATCCAAGACATAAATATTTTCTTTGTCATCGACCGTTATAAATATGCTTTCCGAAAACACTTCCTCATCTTTTTCGGCTCCTCCGATGGAATATTCTTCTGTCAAGGTCATTTTAACCAAAGCTCCCTTGGGGGGATTTGGCTTTTTATTGTTCATGATGTGTTTTACATTATCTATGACTTTTACTTTCTGAGACAGAGCAGAGGGAGGATAAGAAAAGAGGATACTGAGTGCCAGTATGGTGAAAAATAATCTTTTTGTGTTGTTCATGATTTTTTCTCCTCTCGATCAACCCGGATTATCCATAAAACAGCCGTGTTCTCACTGATGAATAATCCGGATAATGACCGATAACATTATACGTGAATGAGCTTGTTTGGTTCAATGAGAAGATGAGGGACTTTTCCGCATGTGTTTCATTCTCTGCCGGATCCGAGCAAGCGGCCGGTTCTTTTGTACAGAGCATTAGTCTTCCATATGAGTGAGCCTAAAGGCCGATGTTTTAATTTTATGGCATCAAAACGGCAGACTTCGTGACAGCACATGCAGTGGATACACCTGCCTTTATCTATCCGGGCCGTATCATCGGTTTTATAGGCTGCTCCTGTGGGACATATGTCGACACATTCCAGGCAGCCTGTACATTTCTTTGAGTTTATTTCAGGAATATAGGCTAACTGATTTTGAATATAGGAATGGAGAATTTGGGGGATCCTTCTCTGGATGGCTCCGACTGCAATAGCGGAATGCTTGAAATCTTTGGCTTTTACGTCTGAGATTTTTTCTCCTAAAATATTAATTTCTTTAATATCTCCGATTCCCAGCCCTCTCTGATAAGCCGAACGGGTTGTGTATATATCCAGGGGATTGAACCCGACAATTTTAGAGGAAACAGCATCCAGGGCGATTCCGTCAAGGCTGGCCAGGACGACATTTGTTCTTCTTGGATTTCCGGCAGAAGGTCCTTCTCCTTCCATGGAAATGATTCCATCCATGATGGTCAAGGTTGGCTGCACACACGAGTAGATGTCTACCAGCATCTCACTGAATTCACTGGGAATGGAGAACTGCCTGTGGTACTCGGTCCTCATGCCGTGCGGAATGACTCCGAACATGTTCTTAACAGCACCTGTGAATATTGTGAAGGAATGGGTTTTAAGTTTCGGAAGGTTGATCAAATAATCCGATTCCATGACCGGAGGAGAGATATAAACACTTTTAAGGAGAGCTCCCCTGCATTTGATTTTGCGGAACCCCACTTCTTTGAGATTGATAAGTTTGACTCCTGTCTCCTCACAGATCTTTCTATATCCGGAAGCATAAAATCCGTCTTCTCCTTTATACTGGATATCATCTCCCACTGTTATCCGGCAGTTAAGGCTCTTTAGCTTCTTTACAACTTCTTTGGTGAAGGAAGGGTGGGTCACGATGGCTTTCTCTGGTGGAGAAGGAGGAGAGAGATGATTTATCTTAATAAAGACCCTGCTCCCCGGGGTGATGATCTTGTCAAGCCCGCCTAATAGTTTTAATCCTCTCTCCAGTCCTCTAGATACATTGTCTTGTTGATAGTCAGTGACTTTGACAAGAGAGACTTCTGCTTTTTTCATTGAGGTTTGAGTGTTTTTAATCCATTTTAAAAATTCGTTCCATCAATTTCCATTTTTCTTTTGCAGATGATCCGGGGGCAGCTCTTTGAAATTTTGAGACCACAGCTTCCCATTCTTTTTGACGCGGCAGTTCAGCTAATTCAGATAGAGCCCGGTCATGGTCAAAATCAAGCTTTGTGTCCATTATCATAAAAAGCGTTGTGCCGGACAGATAGATTTCCATGTCAAGAATGCCCACTTTTTTCATCCCTTCAGTAACTTCCGGCCATACGGCTCCTTTTTTATGAAGGTCTTTATATTCTTGAATGAGCTGCGGGTCATTCACTAGTTTCAGAGTTTTGCAGTAACGCTTGTATTTTCGCATCATGGTTTCTCCTTTTTCATATTCAAAAGAGACTTGACTTATTCACATCAATATATCAGATCCAGGCATTGTCTTTAACAGATTTTTAATGTATAAAGTACTCCTTAGATTAACATTGTTATCTTATCCAGACAAGATTTCTGTTTTATGGGCATCGGATTGTTTAAGAAGGGACGTTTGGCAGGATAATGAATCTCAAAGCATTCCTGATATTTCATCTCAATGTAGGAGCCCGTCTTGCGCTAAACAAATTAGTTCCGGTTCTTGGAGCCATATTTGCAGTTTATTTTATTTTCAAGCCGGAGTTTTTTAACGAATATTTTTCGGTTCTCCTCAGCGAAGGCTCCCTAATACCAGGCGTTTTATTCACTCTTCTTTGTGCGGCCACTGCTTCCATGGCATCAAAAAGAGTCTGTTTGGGACTCAGTGGTTGGATGCGTCATCTGCCTGCTTCCGGGTTAACCATCCGGAGATTAGCGGAGATCGCTATTTTTGCCGCCCAGACGCCCATCCTGTTGGTTCTGCTTTTTTTCCCTTGTTTCTCTGTATTCTCTCATGGAGTGTCTCCCTATTCTTTTGCTTTTATAACGGGAGTGCCGTTGCTTGGATATGCTTCTGCGAAAGCTTCCATTCCCTCCCGCCGAAGTTCGGTATCAAAGACGCTTGCCTATGCGGCCTGTATCTTATTGGTATCGGGAAGATGGGTATTTCTGCTCGGGGGGGCTGTGCTTTTATTTATCACAGATCTTATTTCCGGCCCCCTTTCCGCTCCCAGAAAACGCAGGCTTTTCAGATCAAGTTCCAGAGGATATTTTTTAAACGCAGTAATTATCTGGCGCGCTGTTAAATTCAGGATACTCATTCCTTATGTTCTTGGAGCGGCTGTGTTGGGGGCTATGATGCTTTTTCTATCCAACAATCAGTTTTCTCCTGAGGTGACCTTAAAGGTCATGACGCTGGGAGGGGCTCTGAGTGCTGTTTCTTTTCTTGCGTTTTTTTCAAATTATCTTGCAAGCCGAAGGCCTGCCTGGCCCTGGATTCGTTCTCTGCCCGGGTCAGCCTGGGACAGGGTGCTTCTTGATTTTCTCTGTCTTTTTTTACTGGTTCTTCCTGTGCTTGTTTTTCTTTTTTTTATTAATGAAAGGGCGCTTCTTTTTGTAGCTGCGTTTCTCCCTGCTGTTTGTGTATGGTCTTGCTTATCCATAAGGAAAGGTGGGAATTTAAAAATGGGAGCTAGTGGGAGTATTCTTTGTTTTGGATTTATCAGCTCTTTATTGATAACCTTAATACCTCTTTCTTCGGTTGCTTTTTTAATCGGACTGCCTTTTTTGATGAAAGGGGCTGTTGAGTCTGAACGCAATCTTAAAGTGAGCCGGTGGCTGAAGCTTCATCACCTTGCCGCTGGTGATACGCTTTCATGGAGTAAAGAATGATTGAGTTACAAGATGTGAGTTTCTCTTATGAAAGAGATGAGCCTGTTTTAGATAAAGTGAATGTGAAGTTACCTCAAGGGCTCACTTTGCTTCTTGGACCAAACGGATGCGGAAAGAGCACACTTCTCAAGATTACCTCAGGAGTAGAAAAACCGGATTCAGGATGTGTCTTTGTCAATGGACTAAACCTTTGGAAAAAGGAAGTAGAAGCACGGAAAAGCCTTGCTTATCTTCCTGAACAGCCTGATCTCACTCCTTATGCTACCATCAAGGAGATCCTGTATCTTGTCTGCAGGCTGAGAAATGAGCCACTGGCAAGAGCTGATGAGATGCTTGAGTTTTTTGGTCTTAAGCATGTGGCCTCTCGAACAGTTCGTGAACTTTCAATGGGACAAAGAAAGCGAGCTGTTTTTTCCGCTCTTTTGATCGGAGAGCAAGAGCACATTTTCTTGGATGAGCCTTTGGAGGGAATGGACAGGAACATCCAGAAAGAAATACTGGAATGGGTATCCAAACGGAAAAAAGATGGTGCTTGTATAGTTATTGTCTCACACACCATAGAACCTTTTGTCGAAAAAGCGTCAAAGGCTTGTTCCATAAGAAACGGAAGCGTTTTTATATATAATGACCTTCCGGATAGGCTGGAAGAAAGGATTTCTTTACTAGAGGCCTTATCAAAAGGAAAGTCATTGTGAATACGGCAAATAAAAAGAATAGAACCATCCTTGTTATTTAGGTATAATTGATCGCATGGAAACAGAAACAAAGAAGGTTTCTCTTTTAAAAAAGTGGATCATTGCCATGAGGCCGTGGGCGCTTCCCGCTTCGACCATGCCGGTGATATTCGGAACGTCTCTTGCGGTTGTTTTCAAAGAGGCCTCCCTGAGGTTTTTTCCTTTCTTTCTGGCTCTCTTAGCAATAGTCATCATTCACTCTGCTGCTAATATGCTGAGTGATGTCTTTGATTACAGGCGGGGTCTTGACAGAAATGTAACTCCTGTTAGTGGTGCCTTAGTCAGGGGCTGGCTGAACGAAAAAAAAGTGGCTGCCGGAGCTGTGGTTCTCTTTGTTGTTGGATCAGCCATAGGGATTATTCTGGTTTTTATGACCGGGAGGATACTGCTGGTTATCGGAGTCATCGGTGTTGTGATCGGGGTTTTTTATACTCTTTTAAAATACAATGCGTTTGGCGACCTGGCTGTTTTTTTAGATTTTGGAATTCTCGGCTCTCTTGGAGCATGGGTTGTACAGACAAAAGAATTTTCTTGGACTCCGGTCGTATGGGCTATCCCCATGGCCATGCTCGTTAGTGCCATTCTGCATGCGAATAACTGGCGCGACATTACATCTGATACCCAAAAGAGGGTCAGGACTATCGCATCGATTTTGGGGGACAGGGGATCTCTAGCCTATTACTCTTTCCTCATTCTTGGACCGTTTGCTGTGGTTCTTTTCCTTGTCATACTGCCTCGATTTTTAAAAATAGGGATACCAGCCATGCCGTGGGCTTTTTTGATCGTTTTTCTCTCTATTCCTAATGCGGTCCATCTTTTAAAAAGAGCGGTGCAGAGACACAAACCCAAACGTCCCATGGATTTTGTGGTGCTTGATGGAGCCACTTCAAAACACAATCTCATTTTTGGGATTCTCTCTACGGCAGCTGTATGGCTGCATTTTATATTGAGCTGGATTTGAAGCAAATACAACAAAACAAATTGTTTTTAACTGTTATCCTGCCCTTTTTTTTAGCCAGTGCCCTTTTTTTCCCTCTGTTTATCTTTCAAAATTTGGGATTTTTAGATTTCTGGTGGTGGATGAGTATGAACATCCTCCTTCTGGTTTCCTTTGGTTTGCTTTTTGACCCTTCTTATAAAGATTATCTTAAGAAGGATTTTCAATCGGGTTTGGTTAAAAAAATAGTACTGGGAGGATTATCTGCGGTTTTTCTGTATGGGATTTTTTATGCGGCCGGGGAATTCTCCCGGATTATTTTTCGTTTTACAGAAGGAAACATCAGCAGTATTTACGGTTTTAAGCAGGGGAGTTCCTTGTTAAAAATAACGCTTCTTATGATGTTAGTGATAGGCCCAGGGGAGGAGATGTTTTGGCGGGGCTTTCTACAGAGAAACTGGGAGAGGAGGTTCGGAAAATATTCAGGATTTCTTTTGTGTGTTCTCATGTACGCCTTTGTTCACTTGGGAAGCGGAAATCCGATCCTTGTGTTGGCTGCGGTTTTATGCGGATTGTTCTGGGGAGGACTTTTTTTATGGAAGAAATCCGTGCTTTTAGTTGCTGTCAGCCACACTGTTTGGGATGTATTGATTTTTCTTATATTTCCATTATGATAATAAAGACAGGAGGGCAAATCATATGAAGCCAAAAGTCATCATTATATTGATCCTATCGATCATTTCTTTGATATTCATATTACAAAATTCTAAAGTTGTGACGATTCAACTTCTTTTCTGGACAGTCAGTGCTTCCAGAATCATCATGATATTAGGTCTTCTCTTTATTGGATTTGTAGTGGGTTTTTTATTGGGGCACAAAGAGCTATTCAGATAAATAAGAGGATATGTCTCTGGGTCATTCTGTGTCAAAATTTTATGTTTTTTTCATAACATCAGACCCTCAATTCGACTAAAGGGATGGAAAGATGAAAAGAAATCATATTTTTTTGTGTCTGTTTCTCTTTATTTCAATTGTTATCGCCCATAATTGCGAGTCTCCTCTTTCCAACGATTCTTCACTTTCAGAGGAAGGAGGATTTTTCCGGTTGATGCTCACAGATGCACCCCTGGATTTAAGTGATGTAGAAGCGATCTATATCACTGTAAGCGAAGTGGCGGTAAAAAAAGCTTCCTCGGATAATTACATTGTGGTTCTTGATGAGGAAACAGAATTTGAGCTTCTTGAACTCAAGGATAATCCGCAGCCATTTGTTGAGACGTATCTTGAAGCCGGTCATTACACTGGCATCAGAATTGTGTTGGAGTCTGCAAGGATCATTGTGGGGGGCGTTGAGTATGAATTAAAAGTTCCTAGCATGGAGATCAAAATTAATGTGGAATTCGATGTGACTGAAGACGGAGAGGTCACAGTGACGCTTGATTTTGATGCGGAAAATTCTATTCATGTTGTGGAGGCCGGTCAATCAGGACTTTTCATTTTAAATCCGGTGATTCTGGTTGATGACATCAGTTATGAGTGAGACATAAGCACGTTTTTCTCAAATAGTATTCTTATTCTTTTACCATTTCACTTTATTGCCCTGGGTTATTCACAAGTCCAGGTTGTGTAATCCTTATGAAATTCAGGTGTAGACGCGGCGACATTGAAAAAGTCTTGCAAATCGCAGAAAACAAAATGATAATAAGAACATCGCCATTTTTTACGAATTATTCAGGTAATTTTTGTTTTAGACTGACCTGACAGAGACGGTAAAGGAAGAATGAGGGAGGAAAACACAAGAAAGCTCAGGAAACTCAAGCAAGAATTAAGCTCCATGGGAAGCCTTGTGATTGCTTTTTCAGGAGGAGTGGACAGCAGCTTTCTAGCCAATATAGCCTACGAGGTTCTCGGCGACAAAGCACTTTCCATGACTTTTGCTACTGAAGTCCATTCGCGTTTTGAGGTTCAAGAAGCTCGAAAAATTGCGGAAGAAATAGGCATTCCACACAGAGTAATCAAGATAAAACTGCTTGATAACAGAAAGTTCAAAGAAAATTCTCCCCTTAGGTGCTATTTTTGCAAGAAAGCACTCTTCTCACGATTGAAAAAAATAGCTAAGGAAAGAGGTTATAAACATGTGGCCTGCGGCGAGAACGTTGAGGATGAGACCTTCTACAGGCCTGGGATGAAAGCGTGCAGAGAACTCAATATTTCAACTCCTCTCATCAATGCAGGGCTGACAAAGCAGGACATAAGAGAGTTATCAAGAGAGAGAAATCTAAGCACCTGGAATAAGCCTTCCTTGTCCTGTCTGGCGACCCGGATTCCTTATCATATGCCGATCCTGCCCAGGACCCTTTCAATGATTGAGGAATCTGAGGATTTTATTCGTCAGCTGGGAATAAGCCAGTTCAGGGTCAGACATCACGGGGATACAGCAAGAATAGAGGTCCTGCCTGATGATATGAGAGTCCTGACGCAAGAACCGGTAAGAGAAAAAGTAATAAAAAGACTCGGTCAGATAGGCTATACATATATCTCATTAGATTTAAAGGGATACAGGACCGGAAGCATGGATGAGAATGGTCAGATTGAGTGATTTTCTTTTGTCTTTTAAAATTTCATCATGATATGATTAACCTGAACTATTCATAAAAAAATGACAACTGAAAAGCGATTTTCTGTTTTTACTTTCATTTTAATCGCCATTTTTTTACCATATAGGCAAGCCGATATGAAATTCAGATATGGTCTATGCTCCCTAAAGATTTTTAACGCCATTCTTCTTCGTTTTTCTCGGCGCTTGCGTAACTCCCCCCGTCCGTGGGTCAGACATACTCAGCGCCCGGCTTCGCCAGGTGTCCTCGAAAAGCCTCAT
>CAYWDH010000056.1:0-18470 GCA_964456985.1 uncultured Eubacteriales bacterium | reverse complement strand
GCTGTGAGATCGGCTCGCCTAAAAGGTAAAATATGGTTGCATAAAATGAGAATCATTACATGAAGTAACGGAAGAAGCATGTTCTTAATAAAGTGACATTGTTAAGAGAGTTGATTATGGCAAAAGTGGTTGGAAACGCAACCATATTTTATGAATGACCAGGATCACCCACGGACGGGGGGAGTTGCGCAGCAGCCGAGAACACAGTACAAAGAATGGCGTTAAAAATCTTTAGCGAGCACAAGCCATATCTGAATCTCAGATCGGCTCGCCTGTAAGGGAAAATCAGCCTGCATTAAATTTAACTATGAAACAGAAATAAAGAGATAAACTTTGCATGTTGACATGATAACATCAAAAGCCAATCAATCTTGAGAGAAGGGATAAGGTATGCAGGCTGATTTTATGAATAACTAGGATTCGCATACTTTGGCCACAGAAACAGCACAATCCTCTTTCCCGAGGTCGATCAGCTTCACCCCCTGCGTGGCTCTTCCTATGGGTCTGAAAGCTTCCGTTTTGACCCTTATGGTTTTGCCAAGCTTAGTAATCAGAAGAGCCTCTTCATCAGAAACTCCTATGATTCCGACAGCTTTGCCTATTTTTTTATTTGTTTTTAGATTGATGACACCTTTGCCGCCTCTGTGCCTTTTTGGATAAAGAGACACCTCTGTCTTTTTTCCATAGCCTTTTTCACTTGCAGTGAAAATGAACTTATCGTTTTTCGTGACAACGACCATCCCTATAATCCTGTCTTTAGGAGAAAGACTTATCCCTTTAACTCCTGCCGCCAGGCGGCCCATGGGACGGATTTCACGCTCATTGAACTTGATAGCCTTTCCTGAATTAGTGCCTATAATGATGTCCCTTTTTCCGTCAGTCAGTTTCGCCCTAAGCAGTTCAGAATTCTTTTTCAAGGTAACAGCAATGATACCGCCTTTGCGTATATGTCTGAACAGGCTCAAGCGGGTCTTTTTTATGATCCCATTGGATGAAAGCATGACAACAAACTGATCTTCGGAAAAATTATTGACAGCCACCAGAGAACTCACTCTCTCATTCGGAATAAAATCGATCAAATTATTAATGGATTTTCCTTTAGAAGAGGCGGGAAGGTCAGGAATATCCATTGCTTTCAGCCAGTACATATGGCCTCTATTGGTAAAAACAAGCAAATAATCATGTGTGGAGCATATAAAAAGGCTCTCAACGATATCTTCAGCTTTCATGCTGATACCCCTTTTCCCTTTTCCTCCCCGTAATTGAAAATGGTAGCTGCTGAGAGGTGTTCTCTTGATGTAACCCGAAGCTGTAAAGGTTATGGCAACATCTTCCTCCTTTATCAGGTCCTCCGGTTTGAGATCAACAATTTCGTCCTCAATGATCTCAGTCTTTCTATCATCATTGTATTTCTGTTTTATCTCTTCCAGCTCCTCCACGATTATGTTCAGAATAAGCTCTTCGCTCCCGAGAATGCGTTTGAGCTTTTTTATCATCTTGAGCAGGTCTTTATACTCTTCCTGGATCTTTTCTCTTTCCAGTTGGGTCAATTTTTGCAGCTGCAGGTCAAGAATGGCCTGGGCTTGTATCTTTGTCATATGATATTTTTTGATCAATCCTGTTCTTGCCTCGTCTACATTACTGGAACCTCTTATGAGAGCGATCACATCATCCAGATTATCGAGAGCTATGGTCAATCCTTCCAGGATATGAGCCCTGAGTTTTGCTTTTTTCAATTCATACCGGGTGCGGCGTCTCACCACATCACGCCGGTGTGAAATGAAATAGCGCATCACATCGAGAAGCCCCAGCTGCTTGGGCTGCCTATCGACTATGGCTAAGAGTATGATTCCAAAAAAAGTCTGAAGAGATGTATGCTTGTAGAGATTGTTTAAAACGATTTCAGGACTTTCCCCTCTTTTCACTTCGATCACAACTCTTATTCCCTCCCTGCTTGACTCATCTCTGATATCAGCAACCCCTCCTATTTTTTTTGCATTAACCAGATGGGCCATTTTCTCCAGGAGATTGGCCTTGTTCACTTGGAAAGGGATTTCGGTGATGACTATACGGGCCCTCTCACCTGTGCCGCCTGATTCAATAACAGCTTTCGCCCTTATATAGATCACTCCTCTTCCGGTTTCATAAGCACTTTTGATTCCCTCTCTACCAAAAATGAATCCGCCTGTCGGAAAATCAGGACCGGGTATGATTTTCATTATTTTTTTTAGGCTGGCCTTCGGGTTCCGGATGAGATAAATGACCCCGTCAATGACCTCTCCTATATTATGGGGAGGGATATTCGTCGCCATACCCACGGCAATCCCCGAACCCCCGTTAACAAGAAGATTGGGGAATTTCGCGGGAAGCACTTCCGGCATAGTAAGGCTTTCGTCATAATTCGGAATAAAATTAACCGTATCCTTATCAAGATCAGCAAGAAGCTCCTCTGTTATCTTTTTCATCCGGACTTCGGTATACCTCATAGCCGCAGCCGGATCTCCATCCACTGAACCAAAATTGCCCTGGCCGTCTACCAGAGGGTACCGGAGCGCAAAGTCCTGGGCCATTCTCACTATCGTATCATAAGCGGCCGCATCTCCATGGGGATGATATTTTCCTATGATGTCTCCGACGATTCGTGCGGATTTCTTGTAAGGTTTGTTCCACTTTAATCCGAGGTCATGCATAGCATAGAGAGCTCTTCTGTGAACCGGCTTTAATCCGTCCTTTATATCAGGGATAGCACGGCCAATAATGACACTCATTGCATAATCAAGATAGGAGCGCTTCATCTCCTTTTCAATACTGACCTCAGATAGTTTGGAAGCCATGATATCTCCTTTCTCTCATCAAACAGAATGCTTTTTAAATGTCCAGGTTCTCTGCCTCAAGGGCATTTTCATCAATAAAATTTCTTCGGGATTCGACATCGTTTCCCATGAGAATATTAAAGACTCTGTCCGATTCCACCGCGTCTTGAATGGAGACCCGGAGTAGATTTCTGTTCTCAGGATCCATGGTCGTCTCCCAAAGCTGTTGAGGTGTCATCTCTCCAAGACCTTTATACCTTTGTATGGAAATCCCCTTCTTTACATGTTCCTTTAGATACTCGAGCAGTCTGGCTTCATTTTCGAGCTCGACAGGTTCATCTTTATTGATGACTTCAAAAGGCGGCTTGATCTCGTCTAATTCCTTACTGACATCATAAAGTCTTTTATATCTGGGAGATGTCACCAAATCCATCCCCACTTTTGCCTTCATACTCATCCCGTTAATCCGATAGGTCACTATGAGTTCATACAAACCATGTTCTTCGTCTCTGGATAAAACTGATTCTATATCCTTTTTCGCCAGGTCCTCCTTAATCTCACTCATTTTGCTCTTTTGTTTCAAATAGTCTATCCCATAGACATCATGGCTCAGGAGAGCGGAAATAAGGAAATGAGGGTATCCTTTTCTTTCCAGACCATTCAAATCGCTCTTCTTTCCCATGATCTTCTTCAAAATACTTTTAAGCTCCGCCCCTTTATAGATTTCTTTCTTGTTTTTTACCTTCATACTAAAATCTTTACAGATTTTATCAAGAAGGTATTTCTGGAAATTTTTCTCATTTTCAATATATTCAGATGATTTCCCCTTTTTGACCTTATATAAAGGAGGCTGAGCGACATAGAGATGGCCCGACTCTATCAACCGGGGCATCTGCCTGTAAAAAAACGTCATGAGCAGGGTTCGGATATGGGACCCATCAACATCAGCGTCTGTCATGATGATAACTTTATGATACCGCAGCTTGCTTAGATCGAAATCCGCTCCTTCCACTCCGGAGCCAAGCGCGGAAATAATGTATCCTATTTCATCGTTTTTTAAGATTTTATCAAACCTGGCTTTCTCAACATTCAGTATCTTTCCTTTGAGCGGCAAAACGGCCTGAAAACGTCTGTCACGTCCCTGTTTTGCTGAACCTCCTGCGGAATCCCCCTCCACAAAGAATATTTCAGCCCCGGCCGGGTCCTTCTCCTGGCAATCCGACAGCTTTCCCGGAAGAGCGCTGGACTCCAGCACTCCTTTGCGACGGGCTAACTCTCTCGCTTTCCTGGCGGCTTCCCTTGCTCTTGCCGCATCCATCATCTTGTCAATGATCTTTCTCGAAACGGAAGGATTTTCCTCAAAATAAATGGAAAGCTGCTCATTGACTATGGACTCTACGATTCCTTTGACCTCACTGTTTCCCAGTTTTGTCTTTGTCTGGCCTTCGAACTGAGGTTCTTTTAGCTTCAAACTGATCACCGCGCAGAGACCTTCTCTGGTATCCTCTCCACTGAGGTTCTGCTGAAGCCCTTTGTTCATCTTTTTTTCATTCGCATAATTATTAATGGTCCTTGTCAATGCGGCCTTAAAACCACTTAAATGGGTACCACCTTCTGTTGTGTTTATATTGTTCACAAAAGAAAATATGGTCTCAGAATACCCTGTATTGTACTGAAGAGCCATCTCAACAATAATGTCATCCTTACTGCTCTCAAAGTAAATAGATTTTGGATTGATAACCGGTTTGTTCTGGTTGAGATACTGGACAAACTCCTTGATCCCTCCTTTATACTGGAACTCGTGTTTCTCCTCGGTTCTTTCATCAACGATTGATATTTTCAGTCCCATATTCAGATAGGAAAGTTCCCGCAGTCTCTTACTCAAAATATCAAAGTTAAAATTGATATCACTGAATATTTCCTTATCAGGCTTAAATTTGATCTTTGTACCGGTTCGTTTGGTTTTACCTATCTGCTGGAGCTTTGTTACGGTTTTTCCTCTTTTGTATTCCTGTGCGTAGACTCCTCCATCTCTTTTGACTTCCAGCTCCAGATGCTCTGAAAGAGCATTGACAACAGATACGCCGACCCCGTGCAAGCCACCGGCAACCTGATACGTTTTCGAATCAAATTTACCTCCTGCATGAAGCATTGTCATAACGACCTCTACTGCCGGTTTTTTTATCTTTTTGTGTCTTTCAACAGGAATACCTCGGCCGTTATCCTCAACGGTTACACTGCTGTCCTCGTGGATAATGACAGAAATGCGGTTGCAGTACCCGGCCAACGCCTCGTCAATGCTGTTATCCACGACTTCATAAACGAGATGGTGCAGCCCTTCAGGTCCTGTACTGCCGATATACATAGCAGGACGCTTGCGGACAGCTTCCAAACCCTTTAATACTTTTATACTTTCGGCGCTATAGGTCTTTTCTTTCATGTGCTTGCTTTCAAAGAGAAATCAAAGGTTATGGAGGAAGGAATTTCACATAACCTATCAGGCATAATATTATACCGAATTATACAATATTTAAGGCTTTTTTTCAATAAAAATCTCGGCTTTAACAACTGATTTTTTCCAGTAAAAAAAAGGCATCTTATCAGGGGTGGAATTATTGATAATCCAAATTGAATCGGATATAATAGAAGCGATATGCCGGCAAACTTACCACCACAGTACTTTGAAGTCGAAAAAAAGCTAAAAAACACCAATAATCCAGCAGAAAAAATCAAAATAATGGAGGAGCTTCTTTCCATTATTCCGAAGCATAAAGGGACGGAAAAACTTCAAGCCCTTTACAAAAGCAAGATCTCAAAACTCAAAGCCCAGTCCCAAAAAAAAACAGCTACTGCCAGACATGAATCCCTGCATCATATAGAAAAATCCGGCGCAGGCCAGGTCGTTCTTATTGGACCCCCGAATTCGGGGAAATCAATGCTCATAAAAAGTCTTACCAACGCAGAACCGGAAGTCGCGGACTACCCTTTCACAACACACAAGCCCTATCCCGCTATGATGAAATACGAAAATGTCCAGGTCCAGCTCATAGATACACCTCCGATCACAAGGGATTACATGGAAGCATGGCACACCGAGATCATAAAAAACGCAGACACCGTGCTTCTCATAATAGACAGTACGAGCGGAGATCCTGTTGAAGACATTTTAACGATCCAGGAAGTTCTTCAAGAAAAAAAAATAACTTTGGTTCCTGAAAACAACAAAATAGACAAAGGGGAAAATCAGTTCCTTAAAAAGTGCCTGATCGTTCTTAATAAAGCTGAAAGAGAGAATACAGCAGACATTGAAAAACAAATAAAAGAATTCATTGAACCGGGATTCAGCCCCTTTTTCTGTTCAGCTATTCAAAAGACAAACTTAGACCTGCTCAGAGAAAAAATATTTAAAAGCCTCAATGTATTGAGGGTTTACAGCAAGATACCCGGAAAAAAAGTTTCCTATGATGATCCGTTTATATTTGAATATGGAAGCTCTGTTATGGATATGGCTAAAGCCGTTCATAAAGATTTTGCTCAAAACCTCAAATATGCCCGAATTTGGGGAAAGAAAAAATATGAAGGACAAAAAGTGAATAAAGAATATAAATTACATGATGGAGATATAATTGAGCTTCATATATGAAAAGGGACATCAACCCCCTTTTTTAGCGCCTTCATTTACCCATCTTTTTGTTTATTACACTTGAAAAATAAAATCCTATTGTTTTCTTGTCAAGGAAATGGGAGGAAATGTCGTAATATGTCGTAATATTACATGTTATTTCATTATTTTACATGCCTTTTAGAATCTCAATCTTCTTTACTCGCTTGTTATCCTGGATTATAATTGGCGTGAAAAAATCGGGGCGTAGCGCAGTCTGGTAGCGCACAGCGTTCGGGACGCTGGGGTCGTGGGTTCGAATCCCACCGCCCCGATTATCTCTCTCTTAATTAACCTGAATGACGAACGAGTCAAGGTGACTGTTTCCTATGAATAGGTCAGATTAAATGATAGTTTCTTATTCCTAATCCTATTTCCTCTCCATGCTTAAGTTGTACAGACCAATCAACACCTGTCATCTCTTTTATGATATCCCTTCCGTTCCGTTCATTCACCATATCTACAGAAGCCTGATCCAGCGCAACCGGATCTAATGAAGCCAGAATCCCTATATCATCCATAAAAGGAGGAGCCCCTCTGCACATACAGTCACAATCCTTGGTTATATGGATGAGGAAGTTGATATAAGCTATCTTTTGGCCGAAAATCCGGCTCACAGCATAGGCATACTCTGCCATTTTCTCCTGAATGCGGATCTTATCACTATCCCAGGTCATCTTCACCGCTCCACTAGGACAGACCACCAGGCATTCACCGCATCCAATGCATTTCCGGCTGTCAATAAAAGCCCTGTCATCCTTTTCTTTTATAGCCTGTTCTGGACAAAAATCAAAACACGTTCGGCATAAGTTGCAGGATTCGGGATCGACTCTTGGATGAACATCAGAATGCTGGTCCAGCTTTCCCGCCCTGGAAGCGCATCCCATTCCAAGATTTTTAATGGCAGCTCCAAATCCGGTCAGCATGTGCCCAGTAAAGTGGCTGAGACACAGCAGCGCATCAGAATCAATAAATAAGCTGGCTATTTTGGCTGATTTGATTCTCTGTTTGTTTATCGGCATCTCATCATTATTTCTTCCTATAAGCCCGTCTGCTATGACCACAGGGATCCCTAATTTTTTCACATCAAAGCCATGTCCTTGAGCCAGCATCGTATGATCTACAGCGTTTGACCTTTTTCCGACATAAAGAGTATTTGTATCCGTTAAAAAAACACGCCCAGACTGACTTTTGATGGCATTAATAGTATCTAAAAGCCACAACGGTTTGATATGTCCTTTGTTCCCTTTCTCTCCAAAATGGATTTTAAGAGCCACAAATGAATTTTTGTCAATATGCTCTATGAAATTCAGCTTCTGGAAAATTTTTTTCGTCCTTTCTGAAAGGCTCTGCGCACTTTCATCCTCTTTTGCCGGAATAAAAAGAACATTACTGGAGATCATGGCTCCTCCTTTTCTTTAATCTAGTCCTTAAGGACTTCTTTTACGGCCTTTACTCCAGAGCCAGGATGAAAAGCATACTCCAGCTCTGAAAGAGTATTCTCAACAGCATTAACGGCAAATTCTATTTGAGAGTAGGAAATATTCCCCATGTGTCCTATCCTGAAAACCTTACCTTTCAACCTTCCAAGTCCTCCGGCCACAATGACTCTTTTCTCTGCAAGTCTCTCTCTAAAAGCACGGTCTTCCACTCCGCGGGGATAGACCGGCAGCGAAAGAGTATCTGCAAAAAATTTATCATCAGTAAAAAAAGAAAATCCGAGGCTCTTGAGTCCTGCCCTGAGAGCGCGTGCGCTCTTTTGATGACGTTTGAACCTTACATCCATGCCTTCGTCAAGCATGACCCGGGCTCCCTCACTAAAAGCCCTTATCTCATTCACACAGGGAGTGGAAAAGTACCGGGATGGGTCTTCCATGACAGGAAGCCAGTTTAAAATGTCCCCGTAATAAGCGTGAACAGACTCTAAGCTTTTCCTTTTATCCATGGCCTTCTCTGAAAAAACAAGCACAGCTAATCCGGGAGGAACGCCAAAACATTTCTGAGCAGCTGTTAAGATCACATCCACCCCCCAGTCTGTCATTCTTTCCTCAATCCCACCTGTAGCGCACACTCCGTCGACAGCAAACAAAGCCTCTTTCTCTCTGACGGCTTGAGCGTACTCCCTGACAGGAGCGCAGGAACCTGTCGCTGTGTCAACATGGGTAGAAACAACGAGAGAATAATTCTTTTTTTCCAGCTGTTCTCTTAACTGTTCAGGCTGCACAGCACTCCCCCAAGGACTCTGTATCACATCATACTCAAAACCAAATGTCTTAGCTATGTCTCCCATTCTCTGGCCGAAATAACCCTGAGACACAACCAACGCCTTCTCTCCCTTACCTAACAGATTAACCAGGGTCATCTCCATAGCAAGAGTTCCGGCCCCTGCTACTATAAAAGACTTCCCTCGCTCGCAAAATACGATCTTCTTTAAATTGGAAAGCGCTTCCTTAAATTCTCTGACAAATACGGGGCTTACATGGGAAATAGTAGGCAGGGAAAGCCTGTTTATTATTCGGGGATGAACAGGAGTCGGACCCGGAATCAGCAATAATTTTTCTTCTTCCATCTCTTCTCCTTATATATTTTAATCTTCTCTTCTCTTTTTATCATATAAGTACCTTCCTTACTTATTCACAAGTCGAGGTAAACAAACTCTTATTGCCATTTTTTTATGAATAAGTCAGGATTATTTGATATAACCCAGTGTTTTCAGCATCCTCTCTGTATCCGAATCGATCTGGATCTCTATCTTATCTCTTATGACCTCGCGTACGGTTTCATCAAGTGTTCTTTTCATACGGTTTATCCGATCCTCTCCGCTTTTCTCATCATATACATTCTTCCGTTCCCACGGGTCATCTGCCAAATCATACAGTTCGTATTTTCCTGAATCAGGAGTGAAGATCAGGTGGAAAGGATAGTCAAGTAATGCAAATTTGTTTCTGATTGCCTGAGGTTTATATGTCTCCTGGAAGATAAAATGATTTTCTTCCTTTCTTGAGCTGTTTATGCTTTTTCCCTTGAAATGAGGGAGCATGCTAAAATTCATGGTATCCATTATGGTAGGAGCTATATCCAGAAGAGATACAGGATTTGAGATCCGAATCCCTCTTTTTTTAGAAAAAGGATTATAGATAATAAGAGGGACTTTCATATAAATATCATAAAGAAAAAATATGTGCCCGAAATGAGGTCTTCCGTCATAATTAGTATAATCCCCAAGACTTTCTCCATGGTCCCCCACCACAAGTATATGTGTTTTCTTCATGAGACCGAGTTTTTTGAGTTCATCTAAGAGTTCCCCAAATTTCCTGTCCATATATTCCACATCTAATTTATAATTTTCCCTCTTTACATCAAAAGGAAGAAGCACATTTCCGTTAAAAGTAAAAACCGCTTTTTTTGGTTCGGTAAGATTTGTGATATCCACAACGGCATCGGGTTCAATGAACACAGAATCATCTCCGTTTCTAAATATCCAGCCTTCTCCGAAGTCGACCTCAATGTCCTGTTCATCCTCCAATTCCGCAAGAGTCAGACTTTCAAACCTAGCTCTTAAAAGGGATCTGTTTCTTATAAAATTGTCTTTCAATTCAAATTTGAGCTTATTTATCCCTTTTTCCAAGTCCAGTTCTACCAGGTATGTGGTCTTGTTCAAATGATAATCTCCTACAGGCTCGCTGTTCAGAAATATCCGGAGGTCCGGAGGAGAATCCGGTGGATAATAAGGTTCATGCGGATCAGAGTAATGAATCCATAAAAAAAAGTTATTGTGGCTGTTTTCTTCCAACCATGGAAAAACTTTCTGATTGATCTCCTCAGCAGTCAAATACCATCTTCCTTTTAAGAATTGATCATCGTATAAGTCGAACCCTTCATTTAAACCGAACTTTCTCTCTAAAACACCCAAAGACACAAAAGCGGCCGTAGAATAACCTTTTTTCCTGAATATGTTTACGAAAGAAGGCCTGTTTCTCTTTTCTTTAACAGCATGTCCGTTGTTGTAAACCCTTAATTGATGGGGTGGTTGGGAGAAAAGAAGAGAAGCATGCGAAGGAAGCGTTATAGGGATAATAGAATAGCAATTCTCATATAATATGCCTTCACTTGCCAGAAAATCGAAATGGGGTGTTTTTGCGTTCTCCGGATCATAACAGCTCAAATGGTCCGCTCTCTGTGCATCCAGTGTGACAAGGATATAGTTTCCCCTTCTGCCTTTACATCCTGGCAAGAGGAAAACCATAAAAAAAAGCAGTGCGGCCAGATAATAATTTAAAATTTTCTTCAGCTTATCTTCTTGAATCATAAACCATGTCTCTCAATCCTGACTATCCATGCGTCAAAGCTTCCTCATCAGGCAACTTACTGCAAAAAAGTATCTTTTTTGACTTTTCATAAACAGTCCGGACTAATCACTTATTATGAAGGAATTCAGGAAATTGTCAAACCAGTAGGGACTTTAATGTATCATCCGAGCTATTCTTTTTTTGAGATCTCTGACTGAAGCATATACTTCAACATCTTCATCTTTAAATATTTTGATATCCTTATTTATAATGAATGTTGTTATTATTCCTGCTTCTCTAGCGGCAATAATATCAAAACGGGAATCACCTATCATGCAACATTCCTCTTTCGCAAGAGAAAGTCTATCAAAAACCTCTAGTAAAGGTTCAGCGGAAGGCTTCCATAAACCGCTCTCCCTGGTTATCACCAGATCGAACTTTAAATCAAACTTTTTCATTAAATAGGTAACATTTTTTCTTGAATTATTTGTGACAAGAGAAACAAGCATTCCCTTTTGCTTTATAAATTGAATAAAACCAGCTATTCCCTTTTTGAGTACTGCTTTTTGAGTCGCTTCGCTCTCATGCTTTATCAGGATGTTCATCTTCTCTGACCTTTCCGGTTCCTTTAGCCCCTCCAGATAATTAAGGATAGGCTTTCCCTGCGTATCCAGCTCCTTTTTGATCTGTTCCCAGTCATAGGGGACGTCCACTATGGTTCCGTCCATATCAAAAATAGCGCATCTGATTTTGGATGTTTCATTCACTGTCTTTCCATTCCTTCTTCTATCTTTAATTATAAAACATATTCTGTAAAATAAAGTGAAATGTTTTTTTTGAGTTTTTAATAACTTTCTGATATAATTATCCAGAAGAAATTAGATAAAAAAGGGAGGCTTACTTATGGGTAAGTTTTTTGCAATCCTGTTAGGACTCATTGCTATGGCAGGTGGTATCGTACTTGTCATTCTGGTTTGGACTCAAGAATTTCTGGACCTCTTATTTGGCTGCATTCCTCCTATTTTATTCTTCGGGGGACTCATCGCCTTAGTGGCCGGCATAAGCAGCATAAAAGATGCAGCCAGGACAAAAAAGCTTGAAGAAGAAGTGGAGGAGGAAGAAGAAAAAGCAGAATAAGAAATTCCCTTCACAAAACACTTCTTTTTTTTCACTGAGTATTTTACTGTTTTTTTAGAGTTTCTTTATCAATCTCTTCACTTACTATAGACTTTAATTCTTCTTTTATTTTTTCCATCCTTCTGATTTTTCCCTCGATTTTATCAAAGAGATCCTGCTGAGATTTAATTCCCTGCATGATCAAAAAAGCAGCGCTTTCTGACCTTGTCTTAAAAAGTCCAGACTCGACCAGCCTGTTTATTTTTTCATTCGAATTGTCATTGACTCTGATAGTCAGCACTGTGTTTCTGGAAGAAAGCGCTCTGTCAATGGCCTTTTTTATTGATTCAGCCGTTCTATTCGCAAACTTCTCCACCTGGTTACCAAAATCTTCCAGGGCGCCCTTCTTTTTCTTTCCTCCTCCCGCGTTTTGCTTGGTGTCTGAATTCTTTGTTTTAGTCATTAGTATCTCCTTTACATGTAATATAATTACAATATACAGCTAATTAGATTACATGTCAAGCTTTTAATTCTAAGGATTTTTTATTATAGTGATAAGATTTATTTAAAAGTATCTTCTCTAAACTCTACGGCTCTTCTCTCTCTGCAGACACAAGAAATTTACCGCAGTTCTCGCAGACATAAATATCATTGCTGCCTTCGATAGCTGAACTCATCCCTGTGGCGATATTGATATAACAACCCATACATGTTCCGTCTTTAACCTCAGCCACAGCAAATCCATATCTGTCCATAAGCTTATCAAATCTGTCGAGAAGGGCTTTATCCAGCTCAGCTCTTATCAACTCAGCTTGCTGCTCCAGCTCTTTCAACTCCTGCTTTTTCGCCTTTTTCTTTTTAAGTTCTATCTCCTGAAGCTTCCACAGAAGTCTTCCCCTATGGATGATTTTATCTTCAATAGGAGGCAAATGAAGTTCTATTTCAGAAAGAATTTTGTACACTTCATCAGGCTTTTCAGCTGTAAATAATCTTTTTCTGAACTTATCACTGGATAAAAATTGAGCTAATCCAGCAAACAGATGATTGAAAAGGCCCGGAATGGTCGGGTTCCATACAATAAGGATTATGAGTTTTACTTTTTTCTTATCAATGGCATCGAAATCTATGCCCTTCTTGAGTCTTCCAACCACTACGGCAATATCTTTCATTCCTGTATTAAACCGCGCGTGGGGCAAAGCCACATGATGTCCAATCCCGGTCGACTCAAGCCTCTCCCGGTCAATGATTCTTGTAAGGATCGGTTTCTTGTCCTTTATCAACTTTTGTTTTTTCAGCAGTTCCAGAAGTTCTTCAAGAACCTCCTTTTTATCATTTGCTTCCAAGTCGAGAATTATTTGAGAGGGTTTAAGATAATCTGAAAAATATGAACTTTTCGATGGTTCTTTTTTCATTTTATTTTTTTATTCTAACACAAAACTCTTAAGCTCAAAAGCAATAATTCATCAGTAAAAAATATTTTACTCTTTTATTTCCTTTTAAAAGAACTGATCTCCTTAAACTGTGTCATTTCATCCAGATCAGACAGCAGGGAAATAATCTCTCTTGCCCATTCTGTAATCTGTACTGCGCCTTCCAGATCCCAGTCCTCTTCGAATTCATCAGCCACTTGATGATACTTGAATTCACGGTACTCCAGGCTCTTCTTCTGAATATAATCACTCTCTTTTCCTTGGGATGTAATGCCTTCATGAAGCCAAACAGCCGGAATACCGGCCCTTGCAAAGCTCAACTGGTCCGAACGGAAAAAATATCCCAGTTCTTTATTTCTCTCCGGAATATATTCAAGCCCCAGATTCTTCGCAGCCCGGGCACAGATCTCACCTAAATCACTATGACTCCCTCCTATGGTGTAGAGTTCCCTGGTTCTCCCCCAGACATTCGTCATCTCAAAATTAAGATCGGCAAGGACAGATGAGGAAGGGACCGGAAGATGCCGGGCAAAATAATCTGAGCCAAGAAGGCCCTGTTCCTCTGCAGTGACCGCTACAAATACCAGATCCAGCTTCAGCTTCTTAGCGCTTTGTGCATAATATCGGGCCAGTGAAAGCATAGAAGCCGAAGCAGAGCAGTTGTCAACAGCTCCGTTGTATATCTGGTCACCCTCTCTGCTCTCATCTTTCCCAAAATGGTCATAATGAGCGGAGAGAACAACGGCCCGCCTTTCTCCTTTTCTTATCTTTCCTTTAAGAACAGCGGCTATATTTTCACTCTTTACAGAGAAAAATACAGGTTTTTGTCTCACTCTGACTTTCAAACCCAGAAAAATCGGCTTGAAATCTTTTTTGGATGCGCGTTCTTCCAGGTCCTTCCTGTCAAATCCAGCCTTTTTGATCACTTTTTCCGCTGTCTCTTTGTTTATCCATCCCTGGAAAAAAAGATTGTTTTTTACATCAGGAAGGAAGAATGATTCTCCTGACCAGGAATTTTTAACCACATCCCATCCGTAAGCCGCTCCTTTTTTATTATGAATGATGAGAACTCCGGCTGCTCCCAGTCCCGATGCTTTTTCAAATTTATATGTCCATCTCCCATAATAAGTCATATCCTCTCCGTCAAATATCCCATCGGGATAATTACCGGGTTCATTAATTTCCACAAGAAGGACTTTTCCTCTAAGGTCAGTCCCTTTTATATCATCCCACTCTCTTTCAGGCGCCTGAATAAGGTAACCCCCGTAAACAAGCTCTCCTTCTATGCCTTCCGGACAGTCTCTTCTTTCAGAGCCCACGACAAATTCTTCATGAATTTTAGGTTCTATAGAAAAAGCTTCGGATAGGAACTCAATGCTTGCACTAGGATCAGGCCGGCTGCCGATAAGCTCGACCGTTTGGCGATAATCATCCCCGAAAGCAGGCTCTAATCCCAGCCTTCTGAAGAAATTTTCCTGATACAAAGCAGCGATCTTCATTCCTCTTGAACCAACAGCTCTCCCTTCCAGCAGGTCATCTGACAGGAACCGTACATGACCCTCTATTTCCTCCGGAGTTATATTTTGTCTGGCCTTGCTTCCCTGGCAGTTCCATAAGAGAAGCACTGATAGTAAAACCAGACTGATGTATGTATATTTTTTCATTCCCCGACTCCTTTCATAGAAGTGATCAACATAAATTTCCCTACTTATCAGGCTTTGGATTCTCTGAATAATACTGGCAGATATATTTCTCTTGCACTTCAAAAGACCAGTGCACATCTCGGATAAAATCAGCAGCTTCCTGATACGCATCTCTTTCTATCAGTTCTATGAAATGTTCATGCTCCTTAATGGAAGTTTCCTCCCATTCTTTGATATAACCTTCCCTTCTCGGAAAATCATACAGTCTTTTTTTCAGAGTTTCTACTGTTTTTCTTAACGTCCTGTTTCCTGAAAGCTTGAGGTAAACGTCATGAAATTTGAGGTTTTCTTCATAATAGCTGTTAAAATCATCTTTATTTATGGCTTTATCCATCAGGCCATTCAACTTCCTCAACTCGTTCACCTCCCTCTTGCCAAAAAATGAGGAAGCTGTAAGAAACGCTGTGCTTTCAAGTGCGCCAAGAATTTGATAAAAATCCTTTATATCCTGAACTGTCAGTGTATTGACGATCACCCCTCTTCTGGGAAGTATATTGACAAATCCTTCCATTTCAAGCCTGATCAATGCATCCCTGAGTGGAGTTTTACTGATCCCCAACTTTTGGCTCGTGGCATTCATATCTATGGTTGAACCCGGTCTCAATTCTCCCATTTTCATCTGGAGTCGGATGTATTCATACACTTGATCCTTTAGGGAAGCCAAGTTCAATATCGTCTCTTTCGTCATTGAATTAATCCCCTCATACAAAATTCTGGATTATATGTATATAAATATTTAAACAAAGTCAAATAATCTGACCTATTTATAAAAAAATGGATTCTCCTTCTCATACAGCATCTCTTTCGGCTGATTGAATGAAATATCACCGATTCCGAGCATCTTGAGAGCTTCATACAGGACCTTCCCTGTATGTTTGAAAGCAACCGCTGTATGGTGAGGAAATCTCTTTTCTATGAGTACGTATCTGTAAAACCGGGACATTTCATTGATGGCAAAAACTCCGGTGCTTCCAAAAGAACCCGGATCTATATCCAGAACCTCTCCTTCGGCTATATAACTTTTAAGCTCCGCATCCGCTGTTGACTGAAGTCTGAAAACAGTCACATCACCCGGTCTGATCCTTCCCTCCAGAGTTCCCCTTGTTATATCCGGCTTTTGCCCGTTCTCCAGAAGGCGGTTCATTATGAGCTGATATTTCATCTTTGGTTCGATCAAACAGCAGGAGGCTGTATTCCCACAGTGAAAGCCCATGAAAAGGTCATTTATTTTGTAGTCACCGACTTTTTCCACGGACTCCGTGTACATATCTTCCGGTACGGTGTTGTTGATATCCAAAAGAGTCGCAGGAAGTTCTGTAGCGCACACAGCTATGAATTCACTCAGAGCACCATAAATATCCACCTCGCAAGCAACAGGAATTCCGTTTGAAGCAAGCCTGGAGTTCACATAACAGGGAACAAACCCAAAATAACTTTCAAAAGCAGGCCAGCATTTGTTGGCGAACACTCCGTATTCACTCGCACCGAGATTCTCTTTATAAAACCTTTTAAGAGCCACTTCATACTGGGCCAGCCTTTTTAGAAGGTCAGGAAACTGGTTTCCTCCCCCGAGTTCTTTGGTCATTTCCTTTGTGATTTTCTCAATGTCCGGGCTTCCTTCTGCTTTTTGAAAGATATCATAAAGGTCCAGCTCGCTGTTTTCCATGACCTCCACATTGAGGTCATATAAAGGTTTGATAGGAGCATTGCATGCCAGGAAATCCTGAGGTCTGGGGCCAAATGAAAATATTTTAAGTCCCTTTATACCGATGACAACCCTTGCGATAGGAATAAATCTCTTAATCATATCAGCGATCTGCGAAGCTGTCCCAACTGGAAAACCGGGGACATAAGGATTTATCTTTCTCAATCCTATATTGTAAGAGGCATTGAGCATACCGCAGTAGGCATCCCCTCTATCCTGAACCAAATTGTTCGCAGGCTCTTCTGCTGCGGCTGCAAACATGCAAGGACCCTGGAATTTTTCAGCCAGCATGGTCGTAGGCCCTTCCGGCCCAAAATTTCCTAAATAAACAACAAGCGCATTCACTCCCTTTTCCTTGATCTCGATCAGAGCTTTTTTTACATCCTGTTCATTCTCGATAACCGTATTGATCTTCATGATATCGATTTTTTTATCCCTGCATTTCTCGAGGACTTTTTCCCGTCTTTTCTTTGACAATTCAACAGGGAAACAGTCTCTGCTCACTGCTACCATTCCCAGCTTTATTTCTGGAATATTATTCATCTTCTTTGCCTCCTTTTTGACCGTAATAAGCATCTGGCCCGTGTTTTCTCATATAGTGTTTTTTTAATATATAATCGTGTAGGACTCTCTCCTTTGATGTTAAGGCAAGGGTTCCCCATGCCATCTTGGCTATCTTTTCAAGAGCCATACTCACCTCCACAGCTTCATCAGGGGTTTTTCCCCATGTAAAAGGCCCGTGACCGGAAACAAGCACAGCCGGACAAGCCAGAGGGTCTGTTTTTTTAAAAGTCTCGACAATAACACTTCCTATGTTTTTTTCATAACCAATTTCCACTTCGTTCTGGCTTAACGATCTGGTCACAGGCACACTTCCGTAGAAATAATCAGCGTGGGTTGTGCCCAAACAGGGAATTTCCTTTTCTGCCTGAGCAAACATGGACGCATAATCACTGTGTGTATGGACAACGGAACCTATCCCATTAAAAGCTTTGTAAAGTTCTATATGAGTGAGTGTATCTGAAGAGGGTTTAAGATCACCCTCGACTATAGAACCGCTCAGATCGACCACAACCATGCATTCCGGTTTTAATTCTTCATAAGAGATGCCACTGGGCTTTATAACGATCAGTTCTTTTTGTTTATTAAAACCACTCACATTTCCCCATGTTAGAGTGACGAGATGAGATTTTACGATATCACAATTAGCCCTGCAAACACTTTCCTTTAATCCTTCAAGCATCTCTCCCCCTCCTCTGTTTTTCCCTGAGATCTATCAGGTCTTTCATCACATTGTAAAGGTTGCCGGTCCATTCCTTAGTGCCAAAAGCATCATGAAGCTTCTTATAAAGAGTGTACATCTTCTGGTAGATTTTATGATGCCGGGGATCCGGATTGGTGATTTTCTTTACGCCCGTCATTTTCTTTTGAGCTTCTTCTACACTTTTGTATCCACTTTTCTCTGCACCAGCAGCCACCGCACCAAAAAGGGCAGCTCCCAGAGCAGGCGTCTGGTCACTTCGTGATACCTTCATAGGACGCCCGAGAATATCAGCATAAACCTGCATGAGAAACGGACTTTTTGCTGCCAGACCTCCGCAGTTGATGATCTCATTGATTGAGACACCATACTCTTGAATACGGTTGATGATGGTAAGGGCGCCAAAAGCCGTGGCTTCTACAAGAGCCCTGTAAATCTCGTGTGGTTCTGTATGAAGCGGCTGACCGATAAGAAGTCCGTTCAGCCTTACAT
>CAYWDH010000055.1:0-18542 GCA_964456985.1 uncultured Eubacteriales bacterium | reverse complement strand
GCAGAAGCCGAGAATACAGCTCGTAGAATGGCGTTAAAAATCTTTAGCGAGCACAGGCCACAACTAATGTTATTTTAATCTTATTCGGCTTCAGCAACGAAATAATCCGCTGTCTTTATATTATAATCTTCTTCATCCAGTGTTTTTACAATGCTTCTTTTGTAATCATCGTTTTCATCTTTCTCGGTTAAGTCCACAATGTCGCCGTCTCTTTTATTTCTGTTTTCGTCTGAAATAAGTTTGACTTTTGGTCTCATGATATATTGAGGATCAGCGTATTTTTCAAAAACGATTCCTACTTCCCCGGTATCAAGTAAAACCAAAGAACCTATTGGGCATATCCCGATCATGTCTATAAACACTTTAAGAATTATCGGGTCGAATTCGTTAGCGCCTTTTTCTAATAGATAGGAGAGAGCTTCTTCTTTAGAAAAATTCTTTTTCCTATAGGGCCTGCTGGTGGTCATGGCATCATATACATCTACGATTTTTACGATCTTACTGAACAGGTCTATGGCTCTTTTTTTTATTAATATGGGATATCCGACCTTTCCGTTTGATTCATGATGTTCAAGCGCAACACTAAACGCTTCTATGGGAAGGGAGGCTCCTTTTTTATAGTCCATTAAGCGAACAGCTCCGAAAAAAGTGTGTTTTTCTATGGTTTCTCTTTCTTTTTCATCCAGTTTGCCGGGTTTAACAAGAATGTCTCTTGGGATGTCAAGCTTACCAAAATCATGAAAAAATGCAGCTAAGCCGAGGTTAACGAGTTCATTTCTATCAAGGCCCAGCTTTTTGCCCAGGGATATGGAAAGGATACAAACATTTACGGAGTGATTGAGTGTGTACTCATCGAAGTTTTTGATATTTGTCAGTCCTTGTATAAAAGATTCATTGTCAGCGATATGGTTGAATATGGACTGCATGAGTCTTTTTGTTGTGAGCAGTGATACCTGGTCTTGTGGTATATCAGGCTGCTGGAATATTTCCTTTAAATGAGTCATGCCCAGGAAGAAAAGATTTTTTGTGTCTCTGTTTTTTTTCTTAGATTTCTCGTAGAAAGGGATTTTTTCCACGATGATATTCTTAATATTTTTTTTCGTGATATCAGAAATAAAACCTTTGTATGGATCTTTGGGATCATATCCTTTTTTAGCAAGAAGAATGATGAAGTCATTTAATTCATCTTTTTTTAATCCCGGAAGAAAGCTCAGTTCTCCGATTTCTTTTTTTCTGAATTCGTCCTGAATAAACTTGAATATATGATAATCGGAGAAGCTGAATTTCAATTTCCGATTGTTAAATTCCATAGAATTCTGTTTGAGAGTGAGAAAGGCTTTACCATATGATTTCAAAGCGGATTTGATCTGGCTGTGCAATAAGTTTACCTGTCGTAAATAGATAGAATTGTTTGGCTCATAAATGAGAGATGTGCGATAAGCTCTGCTCAGCCTGAAAACAATTCTAATCCCTTCTCTGATCAGCTGCGGGTTTGTTTTGTCTTCAGGAGGATTTGGATTTCTAAAACCAGATCCAGAATCATTCATGGGAAACTTGCTCCTTTATTTTTTGGGAAAAGCTTTTTACTGCATCTGTGCACTTTTTTCTAATTTTTCTATTACGCGAATTTGTCATGTTTTTTATTATCATGTAACCGGACGGGTCCTCTGACTTTTTAAGAGCTTCCACAGCACACAAAGCGCATTCGACTTTAGCTGTTCCTGAAAAGAATCCCGCTCTTTTTATAATTTTTTCTAAATGATTATATGCTTCTCTGCTTTTTGATCTTGCCAGTATCAGAAGCAGGGCTTGTTTTTGTTTTCTGCTTTCTTTCATGAATTGTTTATCTTTAATCATCTGGAAAATTTTATCAAATACAGGATCTTCTTCGACCATATGAATATTTTCCGCTGCAAGAGCTCTTATTTCCGGATCTTCATTGGAAAGGAGAGAGAAAAGAATTTTATTAGCACTGGGATTCTTGAAACGGCCTATGGAGTCTACGGCTGCATGAAGGACTTTTTTATTCCTGAAGCTGAGAAAACTGATAAGATGATTCATAGCTCTTGTTTCTTTTGAATTTCCGAGGATCTTAATGATTTCTAAGGTGATTTCAGGTCTTTCATCACGGGCGATTTTAACAAGTTCGGATAAATGGTCTTTTCCGACTTGCTTGAGAGTGTTTATGATTTTATCTCTTTGTTCGGGCTTCTCCAGTCTACCGTAGAGATAGCCCAAAACAGGAATGGACTTAACTCCCATAAAGGATATGTATTTTAGCAAAGCATCAAACTCTTTAACGTGTTCTTTGTCAAATATTTCCTCAACCTGGGAAGATGTGATTTCTATTTCAGGAGACTCAAAAAATTTCTGAACTAGTTTTTCTTTGGATACATCGTTTTTGGCGAGATATTCTTTGAGTTCAAGTACTTCCTGATAAATGGATAACGCTATTTCGAAATTTGCTCTGTTTATTTGTTGATTGATGTAGCGAACAAATTGTTTTATCAAAGATATGACTTTCTCGGGCCGATTCTCCAGGTACAGGATATCGATCATAAGAGTTTTGAACTGCTTCTCTTCTGACTCTTTTCTGTGGTTTTGAACCATATCCAGAAGGGTCTCTTCTTCGGATTTTGAAAGACACTTTTCTTCAGCTCCCCCACTTTCTCCGAATGTATTTTTTAAGGTTTTCTCAATCCCCTTATTATTTTTTTTGTTTAAAAATGACCTGTCTTTAGGCTTAAGGATGATTTTTCCTGAGAAAAGTTTTTTTTTGTCGATCTTATATTCCGGGACTTCCATCCCGATCCCTATTTTGCTTTCCAAATAGTCATCAGGTGCAAAGTACTGGATTCTGGTGAAATCTTTTTCCCAAAGAGAGATGACGATATCGCTTTCTTCCGGAGGTAAAGATGAATCTTCCTTTATGATCTCTAAAAACTGCTCTAGTTCATCTCTGAGCATTCCTTTATAAAAAAACAGCATCTTAAGTCCGTCTTTGTAAAAAAGATAAGGCAGGCTTTTAGATATCTTTCTTTCAGTATAAAAAGGGACATCTTTAAAAGTGAAGGAAAATTCTTCAATCCCTATTTCCAGTTTCCAGTATTTTTGGAGGTACTGTGACATCCTATCAAAAAGAAGATCGATGAAAGTCTCAACGTTTTCATGGTCAAATGAGAATATTTTCATCTGAGAAAAGACTTTTTCGATCTGATTGACGATGTCTTTGACTTCGTCAAGCTGTTTTTTGTCTATGTCCTGTTCGGCTTTATCTGAGGCGGTCCCAAAGGAGTCATTAAATTTTTCACTCACTACTTTTCCCTTTTACACATTAATTAAGTATTTTTTTCAAAGAAAAGTCAAGCTGATGTCCTGGGCTTTTTAACCTGACCTATTCATAAAAAAATGGCGATGATCATTTTTTTATTTTACTTTCAAGGATATACATGCTTTTGACAAAAATGACAACCGAAATGTTTTTATTTGTTGTCATTTTTTATTTTAATCGCCATTTTTTTACCATTGAGGCGAGCCAATCTTACTGCATCTGCTTCGTTACAAGGCATTCGCAGTGAAGGACCACACCTTCATGCCTCGTGCCTCGCATCTGCAGCAAACTTGACTCGTGAATAATCCAGGTTAATTAATATATAAGAAATAAGTAGTCCTGTGAATTGAAATAAATGGAAATCATCATTAAAATAAAAGATGGTTTGTGTTATTTATCTCTACGTGGAGGAATTTGCTCATGAGTCTTTATGACATCATTGTTTCAAGAAGAACGGTCAGACAATTCCAAAAGAAACCTGTAGGTGAGAAAGTATTAAGGAAAATGGTGAATGCGGGGAGGCTGGCGCCTTCTGCAGCGAACCGGCAGCCATTGGAATTTGTTGTGGTCATGAATAAAGACATTTGTAAAAAAATTTTCCCATGCTTAAAGTGGGCGGCTTATATTGCGCCTGATGGAAATCCTCAGTCAGGAAAAGAACCGGTTTCTTATATTGTGACGCTGGTAAATAATAATATTAAGGACCGTGATTATGAGTGGGACGTTGGAGCGGCTGTGGAGAACATGATTCTCACAGGATGGGAACATGGTGTTGCCAGCTGCTGGCTTTTATCCGTAGAGAGAACCGAAGTGAGACGTCTGCTAAAAATTCCCGAGCTGTACGGGATCGATTCTGTTTTAGCCCTCGGATATCCCGCTGAGGAACCCGTTGCCGAAGATATGAAAGAGTCAATTAAGTATTGGAAAGATGAAGAGGGACGTCTTCATGTGCCAAAGAGAAAACTCAAGGATATCCTGCACTTCAATAAGTTTTAAATTACCTGGGCTATTAGATTTCTCCGCTTACTGCAAACATCCGGATTTCTTTGATGGTTTTTCCCTTAAGCCCTAATTTTTCTACTGTCCGTCCTGTTTTCCGGAAATCAATTCTCCTCATTATCGAAGCGCAGTGTATTATGAGGTCTATGGACGGGGTTTCAACTTTAAGCAATTCCCCTAAAGAAGAAAGTGTCACCAGGCTCATGGGCACATCCTCGTCGATGTATCTGTGATGGAGTCTGTCCGGAGCTTTGATCCCGAGATAGCCGGGATTATCGTGAATAGCTTCATAAAGGTTATTTCCTGTCGCGCTGTAAGCTGTGTAAAGCCAGTTTTTTGCGCTCATGGCTTTGATCCCGAGAGCGGCAGCTACCTTAAGTCTTTCATTGTCAATCGCTTCTAATACTTTGGATACGGATTCACTGGCACCCTGGATGTAGTATTCAAAATCTCCGTGGGTTTCCTCGATCCAGGCAGCGTTGAGTACTGTTAACGCTGGATGGAAAACAGCACCGATGTTATTGAAGCTTGTTTTAAAGATATTGTCTCCTGGGACAAACTGCGGGTAAGCGATGTTAAGGGCTTTCACTACTCCCGGAATCCAGTAAGCGGGCAGTGTTGCGACAGGGACAGAATTTTTAATCCCGAATATTTTTGCATGAGCCGGCCCGATAGCTCTCGAAGCGTAAATGAATGTCTGCGCTTCGGCTATAAAAGGGATTGTGTGACGCCCTTTTTCTCTGAGCACTTGGAAAAATTCGAGTGATCCGAGGGTGCGGCCGGGATTGAGAACGACTATATGGTTTTCTTTTAAATAGGGGGCACATGTTTCTGCCATAAAACGATGTCCAGTAGCAGGAACGGCAACCATTATGATATCCACGTCTTCCAGGCATTCTTTAATTTTATTAGAAGTTTTGTTTATTTCGCCGACCCCGTCTACCTCTCCCTCGACTTTTATGCTCCCGCGTTCTTTAACAGGAAGGATTTTATTTTTTCCCCTGTTGAAAAGATTGACTTTGAATCCCATTATGGCTAAGTGCCCGGCCATAGCCAATCCTCCATGACCGGCGGCAAGTACACAGAATTTTATATCTTTTGGGTCTTTATTGATGAGGTTTTTTAGGTATTTTTTCCTTCTTGCATCGGCTTCCGCACTTCTTTTTACCATTTTTTTCTCCCGATAAATTGTTATTTGAGAAGAGAATATCCCATTATCTAAGGACCCACGTCTTTTTCCAAGTTGAGCAGGGAATACTTTTTCTTTATTTTAAAGAAAAAACACAGGTATGGCAATATTTTTTTAAGATGCAGACCGGATTATTGTCTTCTTCTCTTACTATAGGAAGGAGAGTAAAGGATCAGAAGGCTTATGATCCCGAGCGCATATTCAAACAGGTTGCTTATCAAATGAATTCCTATCCCTGAAATAATAGCCAGCCTGTCTTCGAAATCTATGAGTCTACTTGTCAGTACCCAGGCAGATTCCCAGGTTCCAAATCCTCCGATTCCTTTGACAGGAAGGGCAGAACTCAGTTCAGCTCCGGTTATTCCTAAAACCGTTTTAAAGAAATTCACAGCATCAAACAGTAGGCCATGGCTGTAAAGAAGGGAAAAAAGCAGCAGGAAGAGTGAGATGTATTTAGCCATACGGATAAACAGAGATAGCAAAAATACCGGCCAGTAAATCTTTCTCTTTTGTATTTGTTCCAGGCTGTCTATACTTGATTTTATTTTTTCTAAGGAAAGAACAGCCCATTTCTTCTTCCTTAGTTGAGTCGTCTTCAGGAATGAGCTGTATATTTTCAAAACCAGATTGGATAGAGGGATTACCTTCCAAAATATGAGAAAAAATATGAGAAAAAAAATGACGGACAGAAGGACCATTATAGGAATAGAAAGGGCAGTGGAGCCCATCCCGACGAAAAATATGGCCGTGATCAGAATGGGGCTTAACGTGAGGAAGTCAAATAAAAAAGCGATGATAAACGTAGAGCTTGAAGACTCGAAACTGTATTTTAGTCTTTTGTTTAATATGTAGATATAAGAAAGGGACCCTATTCTTGCCGGGAGAAGATCCACAAAGAGATTCCGGATAAATGTCACCATAAGTATGTCTTTCCATTTTATGGCATGAGGGTGAAGAAGCCATTTATATCTCCAGGCCCTTAAGACACTTCCAGCGAGGGAAAAAAATACAAATCCTAACAGCGCAGGGATAGCGATGTTTTGGAAGGTCCGTATAAAATCGTCGAGCTTGATTTTAGTTAGCAGAAAAAGAAGAAGCCCTATAGAAACGAGCATGGATAATAAAAATGTTAAGGCTTTCTTTTTTTCCATGCCTGTATATTATAAGAAATTTGAGGAAATGTTAATTCTAAATGCGAAGAAGTGAATTGAAGTTTTTTTCTTGCTGATATATCATAAAATTCAAAAGAAATGAGGTTTGTGGATGACTGTGGAACTTGAAAAATTAGACGAAATAATTGAGGCAGCTTTAAAAGAGGATATGCCTTCCGGCGATATAACGTCTGAATCCCTCATAGCTTCTGACTCAATATCAGAGGCTCATCTCATTGCTCGTGAGAAGGGAGTTTTGGCTGGGATAGATATTGCGTCCAGAGTGTTTAATAAAATTGACCATTCCATGGAATTTAAGAAGTTCAAACAGGACGGCCAGGAATTCGATAAGAACAGCAAGCTGGCCCTGATAAAAGGCTTTTCCGTTTCGATGCTTAAGGGGGAAAGGCTGGCTCTGAATTTTCTCCAGAGGCTTTCAGGCATAGCCACGTTGACCAGGAAATACGCGGATGTGTTAAGAGGGACAAAGACTAAGCTTCTGGATACGCGTAAAACCACGCCCTGTTTAAGAATGCTTGAAAAATATGCCGTGAGCATGGGAGGAGGGTTTAACCACCGCTTTGATTTATCTGAAATGGTTCTGATTAAAGATAACCACCTGAGATTGGTGGGAAGCATTAAAGAATCGATCCAGAAAGCAAGAAAGGCTGCCGGAGAAGACATAAAGATAGAAGTGGAAACCACATGTCTGGAAGAAGTGAGAGAGGCTATTCGATATAAAGCAGATATCATTATGCTTGACAATATGACCCCTGAAGAGATGAGCAGGGCCGTGAAACTGGCCGGAGGAAAAATCCCGCTGGAAGTCTCTGGGAATATCACTCTTGACAATTTGAGTAAAGTGGCTAGTCTGGGTGTTGATTTTGTCTCGGTCGGGAGATTGACGCATTCTTACAGATCTTTAGATATCAGTATGGAATTTTTATAAAGAAGGGATCATGGGAAATCAGGACAAAGAACACATAAAGGAAACGGATGTTCTTATCATCGGATGCGGTATCGCGGGTGCCAGTGCTGCCCTGGAAGCAGCGAAAAGCGGAGTAAGGGTCATTATTGTATCAAAAAACAGGAAACTCGAAGAATCCAATACTTATTATGCTCAAGGCGGGATTGTATCTTTAGGAAAAGATGATAATCCGGAGCTTCTCATGCATGATATTATGCAAACTGGCGATGGAATAAACAACAAACAGGCGGTAAAGATCTTAACGAACGAGGGAAAAAAACTGGTTGATGAAATATTGATAAAGGAATTGAAAATTCCTTTTAACAGGATATATCCGGATGAGCTTGATTATGCTCAGGAAGCTGCCCACTCCCGAAGACGGATTCTTTACGTTAAAGACACAACCGGGATGACCATAGAAGAGGCGTTTATAAATAAATTGAAGTCCTTTTCCAATGTGACCTTTCTGCCTGACCATACTGCGGTTGACCTGTTAACCATTCCCCATCATGCCAAGAATCCGAGTTTTTATTATTTGGAACCGCAGTGCATCGGTGCCTATATCCTGGATAATAAGAATAAGAAAGTAAAGACAGTGCTGGCTCCCTACACCATCATTGCGACAGGTGGTTGCGGTGCTGTTTATCTTTACAGTTCAAATCCTCAATCAGCCATAGGAGATGGATATGCCATGGCTTATAGGGCCGGAGCGCGGATCATCAATATGGAGTATATCCAGTTTCATCCGACCTCCTTGTTTCACAGGGATGCTGATGCTTTTTTGATTTCAGAGACGGTCAGAGGAGAAGGCGCTAAATTAAAGACAAAAGAGGGAATACTCTTTATGCGGAACTATAACAGGAAAGGGGAGCTTGCCCCAAGGGATGAGGTGACGAGAGCGATCTATGAAGAGATGACAAACAGCAATTCGAATTATGTTGTATTGGATCTTTCATCCTATACAAAAATAAATATAAAAAAAAGATTTCCCAATATTTACAAGACATGCTTGAAATACGGGATTGACATCACAAAAGACCCTATTCCTGTTGTTCCTGCGGCCCACTACTGCTGCGGCGGCGTTCTTGTGAATTCCTATGGCCAGAGCACATTAAAGTCTCTTTATGCAGTGGGTGAGGCGGCATGTACGGGGGTCCACGGAGCAAACAGGCTTGCTTCCACTTCCTTGCTGGAGGGTCTGGTATGGGGAACGAGAGCTTCCAAGCATATTGTCGCTCATTTTAATCCGAAGAAAGTGTATGGTTTTGAAGATATTCATGAATGGTACTATCCTGAAGACGGAGAAGAAATCGATCCGGCATTGGTTAATCAGGATTGGCTGAACATCCGCAATACAATGTGGAATTATGCCGGGATCATAAGAACAAAAAAGAGACTGGAAAGAGCCAGAGCAGATCTTGACTATCTCAATCACCGGATAAACAAATTTTATAAAGAATCCCGCATGGATGAAAAAGTCGTGGGGCTGAAGCATGGTATTCAGGTAGCCCTGCTGATCACTAAGGCTGCCCTTAATAACCCGATAAGCAGAGGAGCTCATTTTATAAAGAAAAAAAAATAGGGTCTTTTCGTTTCTTTCTGGAGGGCTTTCTTTGATTCCTTCATTTAAGCTGAACAATCCAGGTTCATTGACATTTTAAAGAAAGAAATTAGAATATCTTCTTTTATAAGTATTGAAAGAATTGTCATTAAATTTTATACTCTATTGATAAACCTGCATTATTTACGACCTTTTTTATGAAGAGGTCAGGTACGTTGGAGTTGGATATGGCAGATAAGAAATTTATTAAAGAGACATTAAACCTCCCTGAGACGTCTTTTTCTATGAAAGCAAAGCTTTCTCAGAAAGAACCCGAGATATTAGAGAAATGGAAAAGCACGGAGCTCTACCAGAGGATACTTAAAGAAAGGAAAGACAGGCCTGCTTTTATTCTGCATGACGGACCTCCCTACGCGAATGGAAATATTCACCTGGGTACAGCTATGAACAAGATATTAAAGGATTTCATAGTTAAAACAAAGAATCTTCAAGGTTTTCAATCTCCTTACATCCCGGGTTGGGATTGTCATGGTTTGCCCATTGAGATTAAGGTTGACCAGGAAATAGGCAATCAAAAGAAAGACATGTCTATCATTGAATTCAGAGAGAAATGCAAAAAATATGCGTTAAAGTACGTAGATATTCAAAGAAAACAATTCATGCGGCTTGGGGTTTTTGGAGACTGGGAAAATCCGTACCTTACTATAGACAGGCAATATGAAAGTGAGGTGCTGAAACATTTGGCAGCTTTTTTTTCATCAGGAAACGTATACAAAGGGAAAAAACCTGTATTCTGGTGCATCCACTGTAAGACAGCACTGGCAGAAGCAGAAATCGAGTATCATGACCACCGTTCTCCTTCGATTTATGTCAAGTTTTCTGTTCTGACAGACCTTTCAAAAAAGTTTCCTGAATTAAAAGGTAAAAAAGTATCTGTACTAATCTGGACGACCACTCCGTGGACCCTCCCTGCTAACCTTGCCATTGCTTTCCATCCAGAACATGAATATTCCGCATTTCAGGTCAATGGTGAAGTATTGATCGCAGCGAAAAGGATGATCCCGCTTATCTCGGAAGACTTGGGATATGAAAATCCAGATATTCTCGTTACATTCAAAGGGAGAGAAGTGGAAGGCATGAAAGCCAGGCACCCGTTTATTGATAGAGAATCTGTTTTTGTTCTCGCGGATTATGTGACTCTTGATCAGGGTACCGGATGTGTGCACACAGCTCCCGGCCACGGTCAGGAAGACTATTTAACAGGGCTTAAATACAAAATAGACATATACGCTCCGGTTGACGAGAACGGGAATTTCACCAGTGATGTCAAAAAATACGCAGGGATGAATGTGTTTGACGCAAACAAGGATATCATTAAAGACATGGAAGAGACCGGCAGCCTGATAAAGACAGACGATATCACACACTCCTATCCTCACTGCTGGCGCTGTAAGAATCCGGTTATTTTTAGGGCCACAGATCAGTGGTTTATTTCCATGGATGCAGGAGGATTCAGGGAGAAAGCGCTGAATGAAGTAAAAAAAGTGAAATGGATTCCTCGTTGGGGAGAAGGGCGCATTGCGAAAATGATAGAAAACAGGCCGGACTGGTGCATTTCCAGGCAGCGTTCCTGGGGAGTTCCCATTCCAGCTTTTTACTGTAAAAAGTGCGGGACTGTACTCGCCAATGAAGAGATAACGCGGTATGTTGCGGATATTTTTTCTAAAGAGGGAGCCAATTCCTGGTTTCAGAAATCTGCAGGGGAATTACTGCCTGAGAGCATAGTGTGTTCTGAGTGTGGTTCATCGGAGTTTGATAAAGAAAACAATATATTAGATGTCTGGTTTGAGTCAGGAGCCAGCCATAATATTCTTGGTAAAAAAAAGGAACTTCCCTGGCCTGCTGATATCTATATTGAAGGGCATGATCAGTATAGAGGATGGTTCAACAGTTCTCTTCTCATAGGCGTAGCAGCCAAAGGAGGCGCTCCGTATAAGACATGTATCACACATGGTTTTGTGCTTGATGAACAGGGGAGGGGGATGTCGAAATCCCTGGGAAATATAATAGAACCTGAAGAAATCATCAATAAAAATGGAGCTGAGATCATCAGACTCTGGGTAGCCATGCTCAATTTTAAAGAAGATGCCAGATATAGCGAAGAGACCCTTCAGAGACTGGTCGAGGCTTACCGGAAAATCAGGAATACATGGAGATTCATGCTGGGTAATATATATGATTATGAACCGGACAACGATTGTTTGAAATCGGATGAAATGCTGCTATTCGACAGATGGATCCTGAATAAATGCGTTCTCATTGGGAAAAAAGTGATAAAAGCCTATAGGGAATATAAATATCATATCGTGTTTCACACCTTGTATAATTTCTTTACGGTAGAGTTGAGTTCCTATTATCTGGATGTTATAAAGGACAGGCTGTACTGTTCAAAGAAGGAGTCAAAACCGCGCAGATCTGCCCAAACAGCTCTCTTCCAGCTTCTCAAAACAACATTGATTCTGATGTCTCCGATTCTTCCTTTTACAACCGAAGAAGCATGGGAAGCACTGGCTGACTATAAAGAAAAAACCGATTCGGTCCATCTTCAGTCCTTCCCTGATTTTAAGGAACAATGGCTGGAAGAAAGGGAGTTCAGAGAATGGGAAAGACTGGGAGATATCAGGGAAGAAGTGTTAAAAAGACTTGAAGAGGCAAGAGAAGCAAAGACTATTGGGAATTCTCTGGAGGCACATGTGACCATTCATGCCGATTCATCATTGTACCCATTGTTAGATAAGTATAAAGAAAACCTTCCCGAAGTTTTCATTGTGTCTGCTGTGGGGCTAAAGGATGATGCCAAACAAGGGGTGGCAGCAGAAGTCCGCAGGGTGGAATGGGAAAAATGCGAGAGATGCTGGAATTACTCTCCTGAGGTTGGGTCCAGTCAAAAATATCCGGAATTCTGTAAAAGATGTGAACAGGTTGTTGCGTCCATAAAAAAATGAAACGTATATTTTATTATTTGTTTTTCATGGCTGGTTTGTTGATTTGTGACCAGGTGAGCAAAAGTGCTGTAAGTCATTACATCCCACATGGAGGCCACATAACCGTTATAAAAGGATTTTTTAACATAAGTCACCTCCATAACAGAGGGGCTGTTTTTGGTATTTTTAACAGACCGGGAAATTCCCTTGTTTTTATTCTACTCACATTTGCTTCGTTCATTGCGTTTGCTGTGATTATTTATCTTTTCATCAAGTTACCAACTTCTGAAAAATTTTTAAAATTTACTTTTTCTTTAATTATTGTTGGCGCTCTTGGCAATTTACTGGACCGGTTTTTAAGAGGTTATGTGATTGATTTTCTTGATTTTTATATTAATGGATTACACTGGCCTTCCTTTAATGTGGCTGATTCTTGTCTTACAATAGGGGCCTTGTTGATGGCCTGTACTTTACTTTTTAAGAGAGGTGACAAATGTTTCCTGTGCTCATAAAAATCGGACCTATAACCATCCATACCTACGGATTCATGATGGCGTTAGGTGTAGCTTCCGGGCTATGGTTTACCTATGTTCAGGCAAAAAAACGAGAACTTCCTGCCGTTAAGATCATTGATATGGCTTTTTATACCATTATCATATCCCTGATCGGTGCCAAAATCGCGCTTTTTTTAGGGAATACCTCTTATTATATAAAATACCCTTCCGAACTGTTAGCTTTGGCTAGATCAGGAGGTGTGTTTCAGGGAGGACTTATAGCAGGATTGGTGTTTGCCCTCTGGTTTTTACACAAACACAAGATACCGACCTGGAAAACAGCTGATGTCATAGCTCCGGCTATAGCTCTGGGGCATGGTTTTGGCCGGATTGGATGTTTCAGTGCAGGATGTTGTTACGGCCGTGCATGCTCCACTTCGCTGGGAGTTACTTTTACAAGTGAATATGCTCATAATCTTACAGGGATTCCCATAGACACATCCATTCATCCTGTTCAGCTCTATGAATCTGCATTGAATTTTCTCAATTTTGTTGTCCTTTTTATGATACTGAAAAGAAAAAAGATAGATGGAGTCGTTTTTTCCTTTTATATTATAAATTATTCTCTTATCAGATATTTCACGGAATTCTACAGGGGGGATCATGCAGAGAAAATCATCCTGATAGATAATACATCGCCTTATTTAAGCCTCACCATGCCCCAGCTTTTTTGCATTTTGGGGATTATTGCGGGCATCGGATTAATTTTTTTCTTAAAAAAGAAGAAAAAAAGTGCCGCATAAAGAGTTCAAGTTTACAGAAGAATCAGAGAAAGGAAAAAGGCTGGACGTATATTTGAATGAATGCATCGGAGAACTGAGCCGTGCTCAGGTCCAGAGTGTCATCCGGGAGCAAGAGGTCTTTGTTAACTCTGAGATAGTTCACAAACCAAGTCATCATCTTAAATACGGGGACAGAATTGAAGTCACATACAGTCTTCCTGATTCTGTTGACATTTATCCTGAAAACATTCATCTGGATATTATTTATCAGGATGAGCATTTAGCAGTAATAAATAAACCATCGGGAATGGTCGTGCATCCCGGAGCCGGCATACTGAAGCACACTCTGGTCCATGCTTTGATGTGGCATTTTCCAGAGATAGAAAAAGTAGGCCCTAAAGAAAGACCAGGTATTGTTCACAGGATTGATAAAGAGGCATCAGGCTTGCTGGTCATTGCTAAAGACCTGTGTGTATATGAAAGTCTAAAAGAGCAGTTTAAAATGAGGACTGTTGATAAAAAATATTTGGCTTTAGTCTGGGGACATTATGTGAAAAAGAGTGGAGTTATATCATGGTCCATCGGGAGGCATGTGAAAAATGGAGCCCGTATGTCTATAAGAACCAGGAATCCGAAACAAGCTGAGACTCATTTCAAAGTCTTAAAAACATTCAAGGATTTTTCCTTTCTTGAAATAAAGACCCTAACGGGAAGAACACATCAAATAAGAGTCCATATGTCTGCCGCCGGGCACCCTATTGTGGGGGATAAGCGTTATGGAAGGAAGAAAATGAAGTCATCCATAGCGCCGAGATTGTTCCTTCATGCCTATTATTTATCTTTCACGCATCCTGAAATCCACGAACGTCAGGAATTTACGGTTCCCCTTCCAAATGACCTGCAGGCCGTGCTGGAAAAAATTTAAATGTGTCGCTTCAGCCACACATTCAAATTTATCTGTTGTATTGTAATTACATCTTGAGTCTAAATAAAGATTTATTGTATGATAACCGTTGATTTTGATGATTTTTTAAGGATGAATCTGAATCCAAAGAGAGTTATTTATAACATACAGGAGGTTTCACAATGAAACAGTATTCAGCAGATAAAATAAGAAATATTGCGATTGTAGGCCACGGTTCCTCTGGAAAGACTTCGCTTACTTCAGCATTCTTGTTTGATTCAAAGGTAACGAACAGATTAACCAGAGTTGACAAAGAGAATACCATAACAGATTATGATCCGGATGAGAAACAAAGAAAAATATCCATCAATTCCGCCCTTTGTCATTTTGAGTGGAATGATCATAAAATTAATTTAATAGACTGTCCTGGTTATTCCAATTTTCTATGGGATACTAGAGCAAGCCTCAGGGCTGTGGATGCCGGAGTTCTGGTCGTCTGTGCGGTTTCCGGTGTAGAAGTGGGAACGGAGAAATGCTGGAAAATGCTGGAAGAATTAGGCTTGCCCAGGATATTTGTGGTTAATAAACTAGACAGAGAAAACTCTGATTTTTCCCGCACGGTCAATTCCATACAGGATTTTTTCGGCCGCCAGGCTGTGCCTGTACAGATCCCGATCGGAAGTGAAAAAAATTTCAAAGGTGTTATCGATCTAATAGAAAAGAAAGCGTATCTGTTTGAGGGAGGAGAAACAGGCAGATTTAAACAAGAAGAGATTCCTGATGATTTGAAGGAAGAGGCTGAAAAAAGAGCCGAAGAGCTCACAGAGATGATCGCTGAAAATGATGAGCAGCTTATGGAAAATTATTTTGAAAACGGAGGGCTTTCCACAAAGGAATTGATAGATGGATTTAAAAAGAGTGTTTTTGAACGGCAGATTTTTCCTGTATTCATGGCTTCAGCAGAAAAAAATATCGGTGCCCATCAGATCCTAAACAGCATCGTAGATTTGCTTCCAAATCCTCTGGAAAGGAAAGAGATAAAAACAGGAAAAGGTACCATAAAATTATCAGCGGATAGCCCTTTTTCTTCTTTTGTTTTTAAGACCATATCTGATCCTTATACCGGAAGGATATCCATTATGAGAATTTTTTCCGGAAAAGTGACCGGAGACAGTTCGGTTTTCAATTCAGTCAAAGATAAAAATGAAAAATTTAACGGGCTCTTTTTCATGCAGGGAAAAGAACAGGAAGAGATAGGAAGTGCAAGTGCCGGAGATATTGTGGGTACGGCTAAATTAAAAGTAACCGCTACAGGTGATACTCTTTGTGATAAAAGCAGTGTCCAACAGTTTGAGCCTATAAATTTCCCAAATCCCTCTATTTCTTTTGCTATAAAACCCAAGACAAGAGAAGATGAGGACAAGATCTCACAGGCTGTACATAGAATTAAAGATGAGGATCCAACAGCCATAATTGCCAGAGATCCTGAAACGAATGAGCTGATTATTTCCGGAAACGGACAGCTGCATGTTGAGATCATATCGGAACGCCTGAAGAAGAGGTTTAATGTGGATGTTGAATTAAAGCTGCCTAAGATCTCTTATAAAGAAACCATTAAGGGGAAATCAGATGTCCAGGGAAGATATAAAAAACAGACAGGGGGGCGTGGTCAGTACGGAGATGTCCATGTAAAGTTTGAGCCTCTCCAGAGAGGGAAAGATTTTGAGTTTGAGAACAAAATATTCGGGGGAGCTATTCCAAAAAATTATATTCCTTCTGTGGAAAAGGGGATAGAGGAAGCCAGAAAAAGAGGAATCATAGCCGGGTATCCTACAGTTGATTTTAAGGCCATTCTATATGATGGTTCCTATCATGAAGTCGATTCTTCGGATATAGCTTTTAAAGTGGCCGCTTCCTTGGCTTTTAAAAAGGGGATCAAGGCTGCCAAGCCCACCTTACTTGAGCCGATAATGAATATAGAGGTCTATACCCCGGATACTTATATGGGAGACATTATGGGGAATCTTAACGGAAGAAGGGGAAAAGTCCAGGGGATGGAGCAAAAAGGGAATATGAGGATCATTAAAGCCCAAGTCCCCATGGCAGAGATGCTTGATTTTGAACCTACCTTAACATCGATTACCGGAGGAAGAGGATCATTCATTATGGAAATGTCTCATTATGAAGAAGTGCCTGCTCATTTACATAAAGATATAATAGAAGAGTCAATCAGAGAAGGACGTATTAAAAAGTCCGAAGAGGATGAGTGAGCCTCAAGTATTAAAGGCTTTAAAACAAAAAAATCAGAAGATTATTTTAATGACATTATTTGGAGGGGACATATGTTTTTAAAATCCGAAAAGAGAAGCATTGCCTTTGTGATTTTTATGCTGTTTTTTATGGTTTGTCTTTCTTTTGCTGAGGAGCCGATAAGAACACCGGCAGAAAGAGGCCATTACTCTGAATACACTCAACATCAGGCTATAGCCTGTTTCCTGAGTCAGTTGGATATGATTTCCGATAACCTGGAAGTCAGGGTTGTGGGGAGGACTCTTAGCCGTGAAGACTACGGCTCTAAAGATCTGCTGCTGTGTATTATTACCAAAGAAGGGATCTCTTCCCCAGAGGATTTGAACAGGTCCAAACCGACTTTCTATATTGTGGGCGCGAAGCACGGGAACGAACAGTCCGCCAAAGAAGCGGCATTGATGATGATAAGAGACCTGACGGTCGGAGAGCTGCAACCTCTTTTAGAAAAGGTAAATTTTCTCATTCTGCCTGCGGCAAATCCCTATGGAAACTGGTTTGATATGCGCCGGAATGAACAGGATCTGGATTTAAACCGGGATCAGGTCAAGCTCGAGTCCCGGGAATCCGAAGCGATCAACTGTGTATTCAGAGAATGGATGCCTGAGGCAACCATGGATGTCCATGAAAAAGGTGATGATTTTTATAAGGTATCTATCGGATGTGTATCCAATCCAAACATACATGCAACTATACAAGAATTTTCCAGGAATGTCCTTTTAACAGAAGTCAACCGTAAGCTAAAAGAGAGAAACATCACTTTTTATGAGTATCTGGTTACACAAAGGATGGGTATTGATTCTTCCGCTGGTGTGGATTATTCACAAGGAGACAGGGGCGAAAGAGAATTTATGATGAGATATAGCACAACGGACCTGAATGATGGAAGAAACAGCCCCGGGATTTATGAGAGTCTTTCCTTTATTCAGGAAGGAGCCTCCCGCCACGACCTGGAGACCTTGGAAGAGAGGACCCATTATCAATATTATGGATTGAGATCTATGGCTGAATGCATTGGGGAACACGGAAAAGAGGTCATCTCCCTTGTTAGAGGTCTTCGAAAGGAGCTGCTCCAGAAGGCAGGTAAATATTCAGAGGAAGATTTGGTGCACCTCAGAATGAAGTACGTGCGTGATGAGAAAGAGCCATTTATCAAATTAAAGCAGTACAAACAGGATGAAAGGCAAAGGCCTGTGCTTGGATCATTAAGAGAAGATAAAAAAGCGGGGGATACTTTGACATACCGGGATATAATCCCTTCTCCCCGTCCGTCGGGTAGAGAAACAGAAGAGATCGTGGTGGAGAACTGGTTCCCGGACGTTTCGCCTACGGTAAGTGTTTCAAGACCGCTGGCCTACATTATCCCGTCTCAATACGGGGATGTCATAGATACGCTCATCAAGCATAGGATCAAAGTGGATATATTTAATAAGGATTGCTTTCCGGATGTACAGGTTTATACGGTTACGGATATTGTTGAGGCAAAATACGATTATCTGGCCCCGCAGGAAATAAGTGTGGCAAAAAAAGAGGTGAACACCGTGGTCAAAAAAGGTGATTTTTATGTGACCTGCGCCCAGGAGGGGGCTCATCTTATCCCATGTTTGCTGGAGCCGGAATCTCAATACGGACTTATCAGGTACTGGAAGTACCATCTCGTGCCTGATAAGGGAGGTGTGTTTCCATTCTACAGGATCATTAAAAATCAGGAATTGCCTCTTGTTCCTTTCATGCCCTGGAAAAGGTGAAGATCAGATGTAGCCTGTGCTTTTGACTTTCATCAGGCAAGCTGGTTCTTCAGCCCGCTGATTTTTCCCAGCGAGTAAAATCAGCTTATTCCTCGGCTCGCTCTCCTCTTTGAGGAACCGTGCCC
>CAYWDH010000054.1:0-18867 GCA_964456985.1 uncultured Eubacteriales bacterium | reverse complement strand
AAGCCTCATCCGAAGGCTAAATCTTCAATGTCGCCACGTCCACACCTGAATTTCAGTAAGCCTAAGCAACCTCGACTTGTTCATCATCCAGGTTAGTCATGAGTTATATATTTTATAATGTGAGTGTGCGGCCATGAATCGACGATGTTTTATAAAAAATTGTCTTTGGGGAAGTGCGGCTTTGGGAATGTCCTCCAATTCCTTTTTCTGCAGAGGAACGAAAAAAAGGCCTAATTTCCTGTTTATTCTCGTGGATGATCTGGGATGGAAGGATTTAGGATGCTATGGAAGCTCATTTTATGAGACACCCTCCGTGGACCAATTGGCAGCCCAGGGAATGCGGTTCATGGATGCTTATGCGGCTTGTCCGGTCTGCAGCCCCACCAGGGTCAGCATTATGACCGGTAAGTATCCGGCCCGGCTTCAGACAACCGATTATTTTGGCGCGCCACAGCCTGAAAACGTGTCAGAACACTGGACCAGAAACAAACCGCTCCTTCCAGCTCCCTACAGGGATCATATGCCGCTTGAAGAAATCACCATGGCCGAGGCATTAAAAAAAGCGGGATATGCCACTTTTTTTGCCGGAAAATGGCATATGGGTGGCAAAGGCTATTATCCTGAAGACCAGGGGTTTGATGTCAATAAAGGCGGATGGGAAAGGGGAGGGCCTTACGGAGGAAATAAATATTTTTCTCCTTATGGAAATCCCAAGCTGAATGACGGACCTGAAGGAGAACACCTGCCGGACCGTTTGGCTTCAGAGACCTGTCGGTTTATTGAGAAAAATAAGGATCAAAATTTCATGGCTTTTCTCTCCTTTTATTCGGTTCACACTCCGTTGATGGCCAGAGAGGATCTGGAGCAAAAATACAGAGAGAAAGCAGAAGCAATTGACAATGAAAGTCAGATCTGGGGTAAAGAGGGGGAAAGAAAAGTCAGACTGTTTCAAAATCATGCGGTATATGGAGGAATGGTGGAAGCCATGGACCTGGCTGTGGGGAAAATCACCGATCATTTGAAAGCTCTTGGCCTTTATGAAAAGACTGTGATCATATTCATGTCTGATAACGGAGGTCTTTCCACATCCGAGGGGCATCCCACCTCCAATCTCCCTCTGAGGGCCGGAAAAGGGTGGCTTTATGAAGGAGGGATCAGAGAACCCATGATCATCTGTTGGCCAGGTGTGACACGTCCTGGAAGCCAGTGTTCTGAGCCCGTCATCAGCACTGATTTTTATCCCACTCTGCTGGAAATGGCAGGGCTTCCCCTGCTTCCCAATCAGCATTTGGACGGAAAGAGTCTGGTTCCTCTTCTTAAGGGGGAGATGCAGAGACAGGGCAGATGCCTTTTCTGGCACTATCCTCATTACGGAAACCAGGGTGGAAGTCCCGGCTCCGCCGTACGGTGCGGAAAGTATAAATTGATCGAATTTTTTGAAGACCACCATAGTGAACTCTATGATCTAAGCAAGGATATAAGCGAACAAAAGGATCTCTCACAAGAACTTCCGGAGAAAACATCTGAACTAAGAGAAAAGCTTCATTCATGGCGGAATCAGGTGGGTGCCCTAATGCCCACACCCAACCCCAACGCTCAATAAAAAATAGGGATATTTATCCTTTCAATTTTTAAGGTCTCAGGTATTTATTTGCCTCTCCCTTCTTAACCACTTTTTCACAAACTTTTAACAGCCCTGTGACAACTCAAGGATTTAGAAAAGTTAAATTTGGATTGAGGGAAAAAAACGAGGAGAGATGCAAATGAAAATAATTTTCCGATTTATTGTCATCATAAGCCTGACCATCTCTTCCCTATGGGCAGCCCAGGATAGTGATAAGGAATTTGATACAGAATCAACCCAAAGACTCAGGGAAGGGGAAATTTTATCAGACGTTAAGCTCCTGGATGGTTCCAAAGTATACAGATGTCAACTTATAGGATTCATTCCTGTGCCAGTAAATACAGTTTGGGATGTTATCAGTGATTACGGTCATTATTATGAGTTTATGCCCAGGACTCCGGTTACTTTTCTTGTTGATCCTAAGATTTTGGATGGCCAGGACATTCAAAACATACGGAGCTGGAATCGGTTTGAGATTGACTTAAAGAACCACAGTATCAATCAGTGTGAAGATAATCCGTTTTATTTTTATAACCGTTTCACCCTGCCTTTCCCGCTCAAGGACAGACATTTTGTGCTTAAAGTGGAAAGATTCCCTGAAATGTTCAAATCCCAATGGATCGAGATATTAGGCAACACACCTGTTAATAGAGGGAGCTGGCTGCTTAAGTCTTTTGAAAATGATCCGAAAACAACATTAGTCATCTACACTCTTTATATAGATCCCGGATTATTACTACCTCAAACACTCATTCAGAATGGGATGAAAAAGCTTCCCGAAATTATGAGATCTCTTAGACGACATATACTTGAGAATGGGTATAGGGATGGCCAGAGATGATATGGGTGCTTTTGATTTCATTTATGGTTAAGTCTATTCGAGAAACCGTGATTGCGAGAAGAAGAGGTGACGTTCTTACCCTGTCACAGGCTATCCGATCAAATTCTATAAAGCTCAGAAATCAAATTAAAAAGAAATTTCACAAAAATGAAAAATCTAAAAAGATGAGATCATGGATTTAGACAGTTTTTTTCGATGATGAAATATCTGAATAAATCATTTCTCAAGTGAACCTGGTATAATAATCGGGACACTTCACTTATACCTGATTTTTAGATATAAATAAGATAGACGGACATTGCGTTCCTAATTTCGAAGAGGAGGGAATAATGACTGAAAAAGAATACACCCGTCGGGAATTCATAAAGGTTTCCGGTATGGGAGCAGCCTCGTTGACAATGCTTGGGATTTTAGGCTGCAGGTCTTTAAAACAGGAGAAAAAACCAAATATCATTATCATTTTTTGTGATGATCTGGGTTATGGCGACCTGGGAGCTTTTGGACATCCCACCATATTGACTCCCAATCTGGACAAAATGGCAGCTCAAGGACAGAGGTGGACCAGTTTTTATGCGGCTGCCAGTGTGTGCACCCCCAGCCGGGCAGCCCTTGTCACCGGACGTTATCCTATACGAAGCGGTCTGTGCAGTGATAAACGCCGTGTCCTGTTTCCGGATTCCAAAGGCGGGATACCAAGTGCGGAAATCACCATAGCTGAAGCTCTAAAAAGCGTAGGTTATACAACGGCATGTATCGGAAAGTGGCATCTGGGTCATCTGCCGCCCTACCTTCCCACAGAGCACGGCTTTGATTATTACTACGGTATCCCTTACTCCAATGACATGGATTATGTGGGAGGTGAAAACGCGTTCGAGAAAGTTCGCTACAGGCCCAAAACAGAATACTGGAATGTCCCTTTGATGCGGAATAAGGAAGTGATCGAACGGCCGGCGGATCAAAACACAATCACTCAGAGGTATACCCGCGAAGCTGTCCAGTTCATCAAACAGAACAAAGATAAACCTTTCTTTCTTTATTTTCCTCACAGCATGGTGCATACACCTCTCTTTGCATCGGATGAATTTGACGGCACAAGCCGTCGCGGTCTTTTTGGTGATGTCATGACAGAGGTTGATTGGAGTGTGGGAGAAATTCTTAAAACACTGGAGAAAGAACGTCTGGCAGAAAACACACTTATCGTCTTTTCTTCGGATAACGGGCCATGGCTCTCTATGCTGCAGGCAGGAGGATCGGCCGGATTACTACGGATGGGTAAAGGGACCACCTGGGAAGGGGGCATGCGGGAACCCACCATTTTTTACTTGCCCGGTCGGATCAAACCAGCAACGATTATGGATATGGGCGCCACTCTGGATCTCTTTCCCACAGCGTGTGCTCTGGCTGGGGCCCCTATTCCAGATGACAGGGCCATGGACGGGTACGACCTGTCACCGGTTCTTTTCAATGGAGAGGCTGGTCCCAGAGATACCATGATCTATTACCGCGGTGAGCAGATCTATGCGGCCCGTAAAGGCCCTTACAAAGCCCACTTCATTACCCAGGGAGCTTATGGAATGGGCGGAGACCGCACTGAACAAAAGGTCCCTCTTCTTTTCCATCTGGAGCATGACCCCAGCGAGAAATACAATATAGCAGATCAGCATCCTGAGGTGATTGAAGAAATTAAAAGGGTAGTGGAGGAACATAAAAAAACAGTCAAACCTGTAGAGAACCAATTGGTAAAGCGGATCGAATAAACTTAAAATATTTTTTATTATTTGTATTTGATTTCAGTTTCCACCACAAAAAACTTATAATCAATGTAGTTAATGATGGTCTCGTTCCATACAACACAGGCGGCCTATTTACCACGCGGTTCCAGCACTACATAGGTTGGCAGTCCAATGGCGCCAAAGTAGTCCATCACTGCTTTCACTTCGGGCTGTGTAGGGTCTTCAGCACGATACTTCAGCCTCACGTAGTTCTCAAGCTGAGATCTTACCTGTTGGTCTTTGAAGGTCGTCTTCTCCATCTTGAGGCAGTTCTTGCACCAGCTTGCCCAGAAATCGATGAACACGGGTTTACCCGCGTCACGGGCATCTATTAGCGCTGCCGGCAATGACGTATACCAACCTGTCTCAGCATAAGCCTCCTGTGTTTCGACGAGGGCATCGCGGTCCACGGTCACTCGGTCAACTAGGATGCGTGTCCCCGTATAGCCGTACCAAGCCGCAAAGAGGAGGATGATGATGCCGAATGCGTACTTGATCCGTTCCATCCACTTGCCCGGCTTTGGCAGGAATGACAAGCCGGCTCCGGCCAATGGCCAGGGAAGGGCCATTCCAGCACCCAACAAGAACGGCAGCAGGAGGCCAGTGGTCATCCCACGTGCATACAGGTCTGCCGAAAGGAGAAGGACCGATATAACGACTGGTGCGACACACGCGCCAGCCAATAGAGCAACAACGCCTCCCATGACCAGGGCGGTTGCAAAGCGGCCGCGGCGTTTTTGCGGGTTGGCTGCTCCTCTTTGAAATCGGGAAAAGTCTATAGTGATTACATCAAACATTGCGAGCGCTAGAATGCCAAAAACAACGGCGATGGTGAGATTGAACCATGGCGATGAATTGAAGGACCCGAAGGTAGAGCCAGTGAGAACAACTACTAGGCCGAGTACTCCGTACACAAGAGCGATACCCACTCCATATGTGGCACCGAGAAGGAAGCCGCGCAACCGCGAACTCGTCTGGGCACCAGCCCCAATAATCGCGATATGGATAGGTATCATAGGTAGGACACAAGGGGTAAGATTGAGAGCCAAGCCGCCGAGCAAGATCAGAACGATTGTTGCCAAAACACCTTGTTCTTTCCATACCCGTGTTAGGACATCGTCTTTTGGAGTGCGCCCACTCTCAGCTGCATGCAGGAACGCGAGAAATTCATCAGCATGAACATATCCGCTCGTGCGTCCGGCGACAGTGAAGTGATCTGCTAGAGAACTCCACGCGACGGATTCGCTTCTAACGGATGCTTTCCTCTCTGACTTTCCTGCATAATCCTCCTGCCCAAGCGAAAGGGACAGGATTTTTTGGGTGGGGAAAAAGCATATTTTTTCGCTGCAGCCTTGGTAATTGACCGCTACGTCAAAAGTACTTGTAGCTACAGCCCCTTCGACTGCGTATGTCATGGTGATGTCGTTGGTGTACAGCTGTTCGATCTGCTGAGTAAACGTATCATACTTCTTTTTTGGCAATGGTATCTCCAGGGGGTGTAGGGTCACTCCCTCGGTTGTCGCTGTTACCTTTGTCTTGTCAGCGTAGATATAATGTCCTTCCGGGATATGGATGGTAACAACAAGCACGGTTTGCGATGTTTCGCGCCTCACTTGTCCGCTTACCGAGAAGGGATCGTCGAACGCAATCAGCTTACTCGGTCCCAACAGGCATCCGGCCAGTACGCCTATTATCAAGTACTTTCGCATCCTATCTCCTAATTTGTGTCCTTTTTTGAGCATCTTCATTATCCATAATAAACAAAAAAAACAATTTCAGTCAAATAACAACCCCCAGAAAAGAAGAACAAAAAAATATAATATACCATTCTAGCTGAACAGTTAGAATCAAGAGGAGATTTCCAGCCACTGAAACCAGATGGGGTGGTGTTTTTTGTACCATTTAAGAACTTCGCGGAGGACCTTCTGATCTTTAAGAGAAATCACTTCATGCGGGATTCGATCGAAATGAACCAGGATTTTTCCATTGCCCGGATATTCCAGCGCTTCGGAACAAAGAGTCTGGAGTTCGTTTCGAATACGTCCGGAGTCTGATATTTTTACTGGGCGTGTTTGGAAATCCTCTCCATAAATAAACCGGATAAGAAGCGGATTGAAGATCAGACGCTGTTCTTTAGGGTTTTCCATCAACCGGAGGGTGAAAGTGATCCGCTTTCCTGCACGGGGCGTTGATATGCGTGTGGTCACTCTGTATATTTGGTCGTCGATACATTCAACACCCTTTGCTCCAGTATAAGGGTCATCACACATATAACCGGAGAAAGCAGCGACATCCCAGTTTTTTTCAGGGAAAAAGTCATGGGCCCGGATGACACGGTGATGCAGAGGCATTTCAGCTTCCCTTGCTTCCGTGATCATGCGTGTGTATTTATCTACGGTATCCTGGTCAACAGCTTTCTGGAATAATTTTTCCAGTCTATGCTTAAAGTCCGGTTCGTCCGGATCCAGTCTCATGACAAATTGTTCCTTTTCAATGGGAAGTTCGAATTTAGAGGTAAAGGTCACCAGAGTGCCATCCAGGTCCAGGGCAGGAGTCAGGCTGGCGGCCTGCATGGCTTCTGCTGAGGCAGCATAGCCGTCAAGAAGAAAAAGATGTATCTGCTTTTCCCTGTCTTCCCAGGTCCCTATTAGATAAGTTGGGGCATATGTACCAGAATCTGTAAACGCTTTTCCCTTGGAAGGCAGAGCCCAGCCGTCTTCGACCAGGTGGGCTCCCAGGTTCTTCCACTGCTTCCAGATCCAGCCCAGCCTCTTCTCGCGGCTTTTTCCCCCAAGCGTCCAGACATGTATGTTCTTCCTTTTAATACCGGGATAGGTCTCTTCAATGGCTTCCATGACTTTTTTTCGCGGGGTCATAAAGTCCAGAAGCACTGATTTTTCTTCGGCCTTTCGGGCCACTTTTAAGGGGAGAAAGAGATTGCCCATGTAAGCTTCATATGGTTTTGTAATGTGAAGCGGTTGGTTGAAAAGATGCATCACAGTCAGAGGACCGGTAGGCTTTCCCTTGGCAAAACGGGATGTGTTTTCCAGTGTATCAATAGCAGAACCCCAGACAGTGATCCCTGAGTTTTTTATATCCTCTCTAAATTCTGCCCAACCGTACTTTTCCTGGTTTAGCAGGCGTGTGACTCTCCCGTCCAGCCACTTGGCAACTCCGGGACGGGCATAGACCCGCCCGAAACCCAGTTGAGGGTTGGATCCCATTTCCTTAGTCTCGCCGACTTTTGGCATTAATCCTTCACCCATACATACCAGAACAGCGTGATTTTCAGGAAGCTGCCTGGTGGCATACCAGAGGCTTTCGCTCATAGCATAGGCAGAGATGGCGTCTGCGTCCTTTTTAACACGGTTAAGCTCTTCCTTGGATTTGTCTTTTCCTTCACCGAACCTTCCGAAAAGCCGGGTTCCCAGGGCTGTCACAGCGGCTGTCATGGTCATCAGACGCTCCATGCGGCCGTCCATGAATGAGATGTTTTTTGTAAATTCCGGAGCTTGTTTCCCTCGCAGCCACTCTACCTCCACATCCTCCAGCCAGAGATGCATACGCCCGAGAATGGGACGAGTGTCAAAAGACCACTGGGCGACCAGGTCACGTCTTTCACGATCAGATAGATTCATAATTTATTGTCCTTTTACATCAATCTATATTACCTGAACTATTCCTAAAAAACTCATTCCTCATCAATGTTGATAATTTTTATTATATTCTCATCTTTTTGGTTCTAGTAAAATGAATTCACCTGTTTTAAGCCCGATGATGATCAAGACAATTGAGAGGAAAACAATAGTAAAGACAGTTTACGTTTCATTTATCAAACCTTTTTACTCTATAGAATAATATGTTTTTAAAAAAAAATTAAGATATATTTTTGTATCTCAGCTTTAGACGGATAAAAGTTCTTGAAGTATTGAAAAATATTTACTATCTTATAGAACCTGAGTAAAGAGAATGATGAAACAAAAAACGGGCTGGAAAGTCATTATTTTATTCATAACGGGATTATTTGTATTAAATAATCTTATTTTGGCTGAAGAGAAAAAAAAAGAGGAGGAAGAGGAGAAATCCCTCAATTATTCGTCTGAAACAAGCCTGGCACTTGTGCTTGTAAGAGGGAATAATCAGAATTTTTCTTTCAGTTTTGATACGGAACAGGAACTGGAGATAAAAAAATTAAATAAAATCGAGTACAAAGGTGAATTCATAAATACCAACTCTAACGGCGAGAAAAAAACAGAAATCTATTACAGCCATCTTAAATACGATAGAAAGATCCTGCCCCGATCTTATATTTTAGGCTTCGTTCGCTATGAGCGAAACAAACTCGCTGGTTACAACTACCGGCTTGCTTTTTCTTTGGGTGGTGGAGGGACTTTAATTAAGACCGATAATGTGAATTTAACGACTGAACTGGCTTTTGGCTGGAACAATGAAAACAATACCACTCGGGTTGAGGTCAATTTGAATAATTCCTCGTCCATATGGAAAGAGACCATCAATGCTTCTTTTTTGTCATCTCTTTTTACAGGAAAATTATCATATAAGATTTCAGATACATCGAAAATCGTTCACCAGGAAACCGTCTTTCTCAATACCGAAGATTTTGAGGATTTCCGTATCAACTCGGTCTCTTCACTTTATGCATCCATAAATTCAAGGTTTGCGCTCAAGACCAGTGTTCAGATCGTTTATCAAAATCTTCCTGTAGAAGGATATAAAAACACAGACATGTTTTTTCTCAGCTCTTTGGTCATTAAAATATAGGAACCAGGACTATATAAAGGAGGATCATCCATTGGATAGCGATAAGAACAGATATTCATTTCATTTGTTTGAAGAAGAAAAATCTGTTAAGGATTTGATTTCCTTTTGGAAAGAAATGAATTTTTCAGGTAGATTGCGCCAAAAGGACTGGTCCTTATGGGTGGAGGAGTTCCAGCCTGAAATCACTGACCGTCTGGGCTGGGTTGAACTTCCCGAAAGAATGAAGGAGCGGATAGAGGGAATAGAAGTTTTTTCAAGAGAAATAAGGAAAGAAAATATTTCCACACTGATACTCATTGGGATGGGGGGGTCAAGCCTGGCACCGGAAGTCTTCCAAAGGATTTTCAATCAAGCCTCAGACTTTCCTGAACTGATTCTCTGTGATAGCACACATCCTGAGGCTGTCGGAAGACTCAGAAAGGCAGTGGATTTAGACTCTACGCTTTTTATCGTGTCAAGCAAGTCCGGAACCACTCTGGAGACTCTGTCCCTGTATCATTATTTCTGGTCTGAAGTCAAAAAGGAGCAGAAGGAGCCGGGACAACGCTTCATAGCCATTACAGACTCTGGCACTCCTCTTATGCAGGAAGCCCGAAAAAAAGGATTCAGAAAAATATTCAATCCCTTTCCGGATGTGGGAGGAAGGTTCTCTGCTTTTACTGAATTCGGGCTGGTCCCAGCCTCTTTAATAGGCGTGGATATTCGAAGACTGCTGGACTTTGAAAAGAATATTTCTGAACTCTCCCTTGGAGCGGCATTAGGGACTGTTGGAGGGAAAAGGGATAAACTCACTTTTATAACCTCAAAGTCTTTAAAAGCTTTTCCATACTGGCTCGAACAGTTGGTGGCAGAAAGCCTGGGCAAAGACGGCAAAGGCATCATCCCTGTTATAGAGGAGCCGTTGTTAGGTAGGGAGGCTGATTGCAAGGACCGGTTTTTCATTTTTTTCTCTTTGGACAGGGAGCACGGGGAAATCGAAAAGGAATTCGCCACAGCCAGAGAAATGAAGGTCCCTTTTATAGATATAAAGCTTAAGAATAGATATGAGCTAGGGGCCGAGATTTTTAATTGGGAATGGGCTGTAGCTGCTGCCGGATCGTATCTTAAGGTCCATCCTTTTAACCAACCCAATGTTCAGGAAGCTAAAGATTTTGCGCAAAGCGCCATGAAAAATCTGTCTGAAAACAAAGCGGATTTGAAAGATTCGGTGGAAACTTTTTCCATAGATGATGATGTGAGTTTAAAAAAAGCCGTGGATGAATGGCTCTCCATGGCTCGAAAAGGGGATTATGCAGCGGTTCAGGCTTATCTAGCTCCTTCGGAGAGAACTGAACAGAAAATCCAGAATATAAGAGAATCCCTCCGAGAAAAACTAGGGATAGCCACCACAATGGGGTATGGTCCCCGGTTTTTACACTCAACAGGCCAACTCCATAAAGGAGGTCCTAATAAAGGCCTTTATCTCCAGATCGTGGATAATCCTAAAAAAGATGTGGCGGTTCCCGGAAAAAACTATTCGTTCAAGTCTATCATAAAAGCGCAATCTATGGGGGATTTTCAAGCTCTGAAACGAAAAAACAGGAGAATTATAAGAGTTGACTTGAAAGATCAACCTAACAAAGGGTTAAGCAAGCTCAAAAAAATGATTGACTCTTGAAAATTTTAGAATGGTGAGATAAATGAGTTATTATGAGAAATAAGACGCCAAAACCAGCAGAATTAATAAAAAGAGTCGACCTTAAATTTCCTCTTATTGGTTTTTATGATGCCCCAGAGACTGAACCTTTTAAGCCCCTTATCAAACCAGAACCAGACGACTGCGTGTTTTTGTTTTTTAAGAACTGGATCAAAGGGCAGACCCTCCACATCACAAGGGACCATTACGGCTGCGGCGGGGCCGGTCACTGGATGTGGGGGATCCAATCCAGGTCAAAAGCAAATTTCATAAGATTCCTGGTAGAGGATGAAGGGTTGAAGGCTTCTAAGGAATTAATGGAGAAGTGGATCGATCAGTCTCGACCTTACAGGGCAAGATATGCCCATCTTTTTATCGGTCCATACAAAGAAGAACTTTGGGATTACATAAAGACTGTGACTTTTTATGTGAATCCGGATCAGTTGAGTACTTTGATGATCGGCGCTCAGTATGACAGCTCACCGGATGACCCCCCTCCGGTCATTGCTCCTTTTGGCTCGGGGTGTTCTGAACTCCAGCCGTTTGAGGACTTAGACATTCCTCAGTCAGCTATAGGCGCTACAGATATAGCCATGCGGCAGCACCTTCCTCCTGATATATTGGCTTTTTGTGTGACAAGGTCTATGTTTGTGCGGTTGTGCGAACTTGATAAAAAGAGCTTTCTTTATAAACCCTTTCTCAGAAGATTGAGAGAAGCCAGGGGACTTCCTGATATTTCTTAAACAAGGTCAACAAGTACCTCCAAAGAAGGGCTTGTTTTTTAGGATTCATTTGAAATCCAGGTTGAACTCGTGAATTGATTGTTAGAAAGTTTTGACAGGGAGCTTTGGCTGTGTTATAAGGTTCCTTAATTCAATCGTTGTCTCATTAAAAAAGACATGATACCTGAAAGAATCAAAGGATTCTATAAAAGACATATCACTCTTTTTAATATTCTGTTCTTACTTCTCTTTATCTACTTGTTTTTATTCAGCCTTGAACTTATGGGCTCATCCCTGAAGCTGTTCGGCAAGGGATTGGCAGAAGGTTTGATAGAGACCACGACTAATCCCCTGGTAGGTCTATTCATTGGTATCCTGGCTACTTCTATCGTCCAGTCTTCCTCTTCTACAACTTCTATTGTAGTGGGCATGGTGGCCGGAGGAGCGCTCAACATAGCCAATGCCATCCCCATAATAATGGGGGCTAATATCGGGACTTCGGTTACAAACACTCTGGTATCCTTAACCCATCTCAGGCGGAATACTGAGTTCGAGAATGCCTTTTCTGCGGCCATTGTTCATGACTTTTTTAATATTCTGGCTGTCATCGTAATTTTCCCCCTTCAGTACTTCACGAATTTCTTGGGATATATATCCACTTTTATGGGAAAGAATTTTCAGAACATAGGAGGACTTAAGTTTCTCAGTCCGGTTAAAGCCTTAACCCGGCCTTTGGTGGATGTGCTCATAAAATTTCTGGGTGAATATCCCTGGATATTGTTCATAATGTCTTTGGGTTTTCTTTTATTGGCCCTTGCCAGAATGGTCAAGTGTTTAAAAATACTGGTTGTCCAAAAAGCAGAAATGTGGTTTGACAGATATATATTCAAGACAGCACTGCGCGCTTTTTTATTAGGATTAGTGCTTACTTCGATCGTGCAGAGCAGCTCCATCGTCACTTCCCTGGCCGTTCCCATGGCCGGAGCTGGCTTATTGACCATTGCTCAGATATTTCCCTACACATTGGGTTCGAATATCGGCACAACATTAACAGCTATCTTAGCGGCTCTGGTGACCGGGAACCTTGCCGCCATCATTGTCGCGTTTTCTCACCTTCTGTTCAATATAACGGGAATTGCCGTATGGTGGCCTCTTAAATTCATCCCCATCAATATGGCTAAAAAATTCGCCCATTTTTCTATAAGGAGAAAATATATACCGGTTCTTTATATTATCATTGTATTTTTTGTGATCCCCATACTCTTTATATATTTTTTCAGGTAAGGTATGATAATGAAGATGGATTATTCATAGTAACAGCGCCATTTTTTATGGATATTTTAAGCTGAAGGAGAGAGGGAAATGTTTAAAAAGTGGCTTTCGTTCTTTAGAAAAGACAATCTTATGGATAGAGCTTACAGAAGGTCTTTCGTTATGCTGGATTTAACAAAGGAGATGTTTATAAAATCCAGGGAGTCATTAAGGAATAGAGAAGACACTGAAATCGACATAGATATTCGTGATAAGGATTTAGAGGTCAACAGTTATGAAAGAGAGGTCCGGAGAAATGTTTTCAATCATCTGGTCGTCAGCGGATCTGAGATGCTTCCGTCCGGACTGGCTCTTATCAGTATTATCATAGACATAGAGCGTATTGGGGATTATGGGAAGAACATGGTTGAACTGGCGCTGGAACACCCCGGAAAACTCCACGGAGGTATGCTTGAAGAAAAGATTACACGCATTGAGGAAGCTGTAGAAGATAATTTCATTCAAACAAGAAAATGCTTTGAAGCCGGAGAAAAGGAAACCGCTTTGAAACTTTTGGAAAAATACAGTTGGGTGAATCAAAGCTGTGATGACTGCTTGTCTGCTCTTGTTCGTGAAAAAGACAAAAATATGAGACCGGGTGATGCGGCTGCCCTTGCTCTCTATTCCAGACAATTGAAGCGCATCAATTCTCATTTAAGGAATATAACAACCAGTGTGGTGAATCCCTTTGACAGAATAGGATTTAATCCGAAAAATTATGGAGATAGAGAAGAGTAGGAAAGTTCAGAGGGATTTTCCGCAGTAAGGGCAGAAGACAAAGTCAGACCCCACTGATCTCCCGCAGTGAGGGCATTTCTGAATGCGGTGGCGTGAAGAGTCTTCTATTTGGGAACCATCTTGGGTGAACACTGAACCGCAGTTTTCACAGACCATAAAGGGAATTCCTTTTTTTACGGGAAAGAGTGGTATAAAGAACAAACTGAGATAACTGTCCCTTCTTTTTATGTAGAGTTCAGAGTGGCCGCATTCCGGACAGGTGCGTGGATTTGCATCAATTTTTATGGTCTTTGGCTGCACTCCTCCTATAAAAAAAAACATATTCCAGGTCAGAATTTAAAGCCAAGAAGGTTCCAGTAATTTAAAAACCATAAAAATACGACAAAAGCTATAAGAACGAGAAGATAGTACATACGGCCGCATCTGTTCCAGTAATTTTTTATCCACACAGCGAATGAGAAAAAAAGCACTCCCAGTGCAAGCACCATGGCAACAAAGGGAAGCGTAAATAAGATTTTCATTGTAAAAGGGACACCGTAGATAAGATTTTCAGGACTGCTCAGTATAGATATCAGAATAATTATAAACAACACACACAGGCCGCTCATGACTCCTGCGGTCAGCCGGAATAATCTAGGCGCATCAGGTTTTTCTGAAAGAGAGCTGCAGACCCGGCGTCTCAGTACGCCGAGAGGCCATGAAAGAGTGGTAAGAAAGATAAAGAGTGTTAGACCGAGGATGAAAAAGTGAAATTTCGGCGTTTCATGCCATTTGAGTTTCACAAAGGCAGCACTGGGGGAATCTCCGATAAAAAGATGTGTGATATGGCCCTCTTTATCTTCCCTGAAAAGCATCTTATCCTGAGACCTGATTTTTTGAAAAAAAAGGGGTTCTGTTTGAATCCATTGGCTTTTATTTGAAGCGGAAGAGATAAGAAGTTTACGGCCGTTAATTGTTTTTATTTGAATGGTTGAGAAAAGCTGGCCTAATTTTTCAATACTGGAGTGATTGACCCTTGTGCTTCTGTACGTTCCGGAAAATTTATTAAGCTTTTGTTTCTTGTCATATTTGTTTGCTTCAGCCTCTTGTTTTGGGGAAAAGGGGAAATAACGGTCAAGAATGGACTCGATCAGTTGGATTCTGGAAGCACCGAGTCCGCCCATACTGTTGTAGGAGACAAAAAGTCCGAGGTTTTGTTTGGGAATAAGGATAAGATAGGAGTGAAAGAGGAATGTGTCTCCACCGTGACCTATGGTGTTGAGGCCGTTGTAGGTCCATTCCCAGAAGCCGTAGGCGTTTCCGCTCAGTCTCTTGTCATAAGTAAAAAGGGTTGTGTGCATAAGCCTGGCTGTTTCTTCCTTAAGGATTTCCTTATCGTTGTAGCGTCCGTTTTGGAGATGGGCGATCATAAATTTCGCAATGTCTCCGCCGGTTGTGCTCAGAGCTCCTGCAGGGGCCATGCCGTTAAGAAGCTCAAATTCATCCGGTTCCAGGACTCCGTTCTCATATTTGTAGCCCACGGACATATTTTCTAAAAGTCTGTCAGGCAAAGGCTGGCGGAATGAGCTGTTTTCCATTCCCAGTGGTTCGAATATATTCTCTTCTATGTATTCTTCAAAAGGGATTCCTGAGATACACTCAACGATATAACCCGCAAGAGAAGCACCGTAGTTCGAATAAGAGGTGATTTGTCCGGGAGGCCGGACTCTTTGCGGCATGTGTTTTTCAAGAAAATCTTTAAGAGGCATCAGGTCTTTTGGCTTGCGGGCTGCCATCCCGATTGATTTATCTTCAAAACCAGGTGTGTGAGATAAAAGATGAGTCATTGTGATGGGTTCAGAGAATGTCTCAGGAATGCTGAATCCCTTTATATACTGGTTAATATCTTCATCCAGTTCTATTTTTCCCTGCTCATAGAGCTGCATTACAGCAGTCCACGTGAACAGCTTTGATATGGATCCAGGACGGAAAAGGGTTTTATCTGATGTAACAGGTATGTTTTTGGCGATATCTGCTAATCCGTATCCTTTTTTCAGAAGGATTTTTCCGTCTTTAACCGCAGCAAAGGTGGCGCCGGCAATATGTTTATCCGCAATATGTACAGCCATAATTCCATCCACAAAGTTTTCCAGGTCAACAGGATCGATATTCACAGGTATGGTGAGGTTTTCTGGTTGTAACGGATACCGGTTTATCTCTGGTTCCTGTGCTTTGAGAGGACTGTAATGAATGAAAGACAATAAAAACACAATTAAAAAGCATAAATTTATTTTTTTCATGGAGTTATTCCTCTTTAAGGAGTTTATAAAAATATATCATCAGAAAAGCTGGACCGCAAGATTATTTTTTCAGGTTTGAATGTCTATTAATCTATTGTAATCTCATTTTCATCCTTTTATAATGATATGGATATAGGCATAAAAAAATAAAGGAAAGGAGACCATGGAAAAGCAGAGAGCAACTCAAATCAAACTGGATGAAGGAGCATTGACAGAAGAGCAGATCAGGCTTTTGCTGAAAAGCCTTCCGGTTGATATCACATTTGTGGATGAGAACGACATGGTCTGTTTTTACAGCGCCAGCAAGGACCGTATTTTCCCGAGAAGCCCAGTGATCATAGGGAGATCTGTACAGAACTGTCACCCCCCGAAAAGCGTGCACATCGTTGAAAAAATCGTTAAGAGCTTCAAGGAAAAGAAAAAGGATAAGGCAGAATTCTGGATCCAGCAGGGAGACTTATTTATTTATATCCTTTATTTCCCTGTTTATGATGAAAAAGGTGATTATAAAGGCGTCATTGAAGTAAGCCAGGAAGTATCCGGAATACGTGCTTTAAAAGGCCAGCGTCGGATTTTAGACTGGTGAAAGATTCAAAAAACTAAATTTTTATAATTCTATTTTAAGAGGATGAAATGATGAACAGAAAATTCATATGTGTTTTAACCGTAGTGGCATTCTTTTTTGCCGGAGGCTTTTCATTAAGCATGGCCGAGGATAAACCCCTGACAGTACCTGAGAAAACAGGGTTCAAAGAAACCTCCCGGTACGAAGATGTCATGGATTTTATTGGAGAGCTACAGGAAAAAAGTTCATTGGTGAGACTGGAGATCTTAGGGACCAGTTCCGAAGGAAGGGATATTCCGCTTCTCATAATAGGCGACCCTGTTCCTGCCTCACCTCTCGATTTAAACTATGACCAACGATTGGTGGTCTATTTTCAGGCCAACATCCATGCCGGAGAAGTGGAGGGCAAAGAAGCAGCCCAGATGTTAGCAAGAGATATCCTTCTGAGTCCGGACCATCCTTATATGGACAAAATAGTGCTTTTGTTGGCCCCCATATTCAATCCGGACGGGAACGAAAAAATAGATGTGAACAACCGCACAAACCAGGTCGGACCAGAGGGAGGCGTAGGAGTCCGTCCTAATGGACAGAACTTGGACCTCAACAGAGATGGGCTGAAGCTTGAAAGCCCGGAGGTGAGAGGATTGGTCCAAAATGTGATGATGCGTTGGGACCCGGCAGTCCTTCTTGACAGCCACACGCATAACGGCTCCTATCATGAAGAGGTCGTTACCTATATCTGGTCGGTTAATCCCAATGGGGATCATTCACTGATAGATTTTATGAGCGGGACGTTCATGTCAGGAGTCAATAAAATTCTTAAAGAAAAATACAATATCCTGTGCATCCCTCACGGTGATTTCATGAGCATAGAAGAGCCTGAAAAAGGATGGAGATCCCTCGGTCCTGAGCCTAGATATATCAGTAATTACATAGGACTCAGGAACCGCCTAGGGATACTGAATGAAAATTATCCTTATGCGGATTTCAAAACAAGGGTTTTTTCATGCCATAAGCTTTTTCATTCCATCCTGGAGTTCTGCTGCGAGCATAAGGAAGAGATAGCGCATCTCATAAGAGAGGTTGACAGGAAAACAGTAAAAAGAGGCCTTAATCCGGAAGAAGAGGATGTGTTTATCACAAAATATAAAGCAGAACCCACTGGTAAGGATGTGACCATACACGGGTATGAGATGGAGGTCCTTAAATCAGACAGAGGTTGGCCCAGAGTCAAAAAGACAGACGTTAAAAAGACATATACCATGCCTCTTTATGCGGATTACAGCGCTCAGAGCAGTGTAAGGCTTCCTTATGGTTATCTCATTCCCCTTCCTATGAAGGAAGTCGAGGATAATCTACTGCTTCACGGGCTTACTGTGGAAAAACTTAAAAAACCGGTCCAACTCGAAGTTGAGAAATTCGTGATCGAGGAGCTCAAGTCAATGGATAGAGCCTATCAGGGGCATCATTTGAATTCGGTAAAAGGAAAATATGTAACAGAAACGATGGAATTTCCCGTGGATACCCTGTTCATTCCTCTGGCTCAACCGCTGGCCAATGTCGCCTCTTATTTATTAGAGCCAGAGAGCGATGATGGGCTTCTGGTGTGGAATTTTTTTGACCGTTATATCGTTCCCCAGTGGGGCAGAGGAACGCAGGATTATCCCGTGTACAAACTTATGAAACCTGTAAATCTGGCAAAAGAAACTCTGAAGCTCAAAAAATAGGGAAAGATGTCGTTAATTTTAACACCACTGGAGTTGTCTGAGCGGGCTATGAGGTCTCTGAAAAGAGATGCAGATCCTGAGAAAGAACAGGGAAGTAAGAGATATTTCAAGCCTGAAGAAGAGATCTACGCACTGGGACTCAAGGCAGCTGAGATAAGAGAAAAAACAAAGGAGCTGTATTCTCTCATCAAGCCTCACTGGAATGAGGACCAGGCAATGGAACTCTGTGAGCTGATGCTTCCCAATAAATATTTGGAAGCCAAGGCTTTTTGTCTTCTTATTCTGGAACGCTTTGTAAGCTCTTTGGGGAAAAAACATTTCTACCGGATAAAAGCATGGATAAATAAGGATTACTGTGCGAATTGGGCCACCACGGATCTGCTGTGCTGTAATATCTTAAGCCCTTTAATAGAAGCTCATCCTGATCTTATAGATGAGGTTACATCCTGGACCATTTCTAAAAATAGATGGCTGAAGCGTGCTTCTATTGTTTCCTTTATAAAACCGGCTAGGAAGGGAAAATATATTGATAAGGTCCAGGAAACGGCGCAGAAGCTTTTTCCCGATGATGATGATTTGGTACAGAAAGCAAACGGATGGATTCTCAGAGAGTCAGGAAAGACAGATATGGAACGTCTTGAAAAATTTCTGCTGCATCACGGAGAGAGCATTCCGAGGACCACACTGAGGTATGCCATTGAAAGATTTCCGGAAAAAAGAAGGAAGGAAATACTCGAAAAAACCAGAAAATGAAGATCGCCATTTTTTTACCATTAAGGCAAGCCGATATGAAATTCAGATATGGCCTGTGCTCCCTTCAGATTTTTAACG
>CAYWDH010000053.1:0-19111 GCA_964456985.1 uncultured Eubacteriales bacterium | reverse complement strand
GCGCTAAAATTAAAGTTATTACAGGAACTAATATGATGATCATATTCTTAATAAAAGGACAATGCTAAGTGAGTCGATCATGGTAAATGTGTATGGAAACGCATACATATTTTATGAATAATCAAGGATTCCCGGTTGTGTTTTATACTCATGTTCTGGTATAATGGCTACTTTTAAAGGAGAAATGAAAGTGCATAACGTAAAAATGGAAAAGGAACTGACTGTTACCACTCCAAACGAACCGGGAATACTGGGTCGTGTCCTCGGAACTCTGGCAAATGCGCGCATCGACCTTAAAGCACTTTGTGCCTATTCTGATAAAAATAGTGGTATATTTAACCTCATTACGTCAGACCATGAAAAAGCAAAGAAATGTTTAGAAGTCATAGGATATAAAGTGGAAACAAATGATGTTGTGACTGTGCTTATTGATGACAGAATCGGATCGGGCGCGGAAATAGGAGCGCTTCTGGGTAATGCTGTCATTGATATAGATTACTGTTACGGCTCATCATCCGGATTAGGAAAAGCAGTCCTTGTTTTTAAAACCACCGACAATAAAAAAGCTCTAGAAACCCTCAGCTGACAAAAAAAATTCTCTTCTTAAACTCCCTTTCCCGCGGTTTATTCCTTAAAAAAAGAGCTTATCTGACAGAGGTGTATCCTTTTAAAATCTCTTCAAAATGTCTTCGTGCTTTGCGAAGAAAATTCTTTTTTGTGAATTCTTTTCCCCTCTCATAGGCAGCTCTTCCTATATCCTTTCTTAGAGATGCTGAATCCATAAGTTCCAAAGTTCGATTTATCAGCTCTTCCCGTGTGTTAAAAAATAGGCCGCTCACCCTGTCCTCTATGATTTCCTTTTGGCCTCCCTCTCTATAGACGACAGAGGCGCATCTGTTTTGCATGGCTTCAACCGTGGTTATTCCGAAATGCTCTGCTCTTTCCGGATCTATCTGCTCTAGACCGGTAAGGTGCCAGAAAATACCTGCTCTTCTGTACAGCTCTTTGAGCTCACTTAAAGAAATATCCACTTTTAAATCAATTTTCTCTGCTGGGAGTGACCGGGCCGCTTTCCTGACCCTCTCAAGGTAAGGATTTCTCTCGACGCTTCCCCCAGCAATGACCATTTTCCATCCCTCTGTTTTTTCCGGATAGGCGTGCAGCATCCTCGCAAATATATTGAGCATTTCCAGCTGCTGCTTCTTCCCGCTCAATTCAAATCGTGACACAGATAAAATTGTTTTCTCTTTTTTCACGTCTTTACTGAAATCCATCATATCTACCGGAGGATAGAGGATTTCATGGGGTTTAAGGCCCCATTTCCTGCTCACCCAGTCACCAGTATACTGGCTGTTGCAGATTATATGAGAATATTTATCAGCGTGAAAAAAACGGGATCTCTCCCTTTCGGGAAAGTGACAAATAAATTCTGATATGTTCGATAAAGGATACACCATTTCCAACATACAGTTGTTGATGAACATATCATATTCCCCACTCTCCATACTTATCACATGAAAAGGATTTTCTCCTTTAAGGTCAACTTCTCCCGCATCAAAGGTGCTTTTTTGTTGTTTCCGGGTCTCAAAAAAAGGGAGTTTGATGACTTTAGTCCTGCATTTATTCAAATCCAATCCATACCAGTTCTGAAGTTGACTCAGTGTGACTTTTTTGTGAGATATGAGCGTCACTTCACAAATTTCCTGTAATGACTGGGCTATGGTGCAGCCGTACTTCTGTGCTCCTCCGATAAAATGAAGGGCATTATCATAGACAGCAACACTTGGTTTTCTTATGCCCAGGATAACCTCAAGATGCAGCAAATCATTATAACATGCCTGTATGCCTTTTTCTTGTTTAATCTCTTCAAGATCCTTGGAAATATTTCTAATGCTCTCTTCCGGATTATCTCTATCAATATGGCTGAATATTTTCTTTAAATCACTCACCGGATTCTCCATCCTGTTTTTTCCTTAAACCGGATTTATACTCTTGCATATCGCTTATCAGTTCATCTTTCTCTCTGTTCAATTTACTTACTTTATATTCAAGGGCATTGATTCTGTCTTTGATTTTTTGCAGGCTCAGCATCATAGCCAGGTAAAAAGATATGACTTCCTGGTTGATCACATTCTGTCTTATGATATTTCCCCTTAAATTTCTAAAAAAACGAAATATATTTCTCGGTCCCTTGCCTGAACAGTCTGATATCTTCTCTGATAGTTCCTTTATCTTCTTTTCTATACTGGCATGTTTTTTCCAAATTTCAGACTCCAGTTCATCAAAATCATACTCCCATATCCCGGGTCCCCTTTCCACCTCCTTGTTTATCAGGTCTTCTATCTTCCCGATCTTTTTCCTCTCCCTGTGTATTTCCTTCTTGAGTTCCCCTAGAGCCTGTTTGAATTTTTCTGGTATTTTTTCCATGATACCTAGCCCTTTTTATTTGACAAAGATTTCACAAATCCGGCGTATTCACGGGCACATTTCTGAATATCACACTCACTGTCCACAAAATTCTTCGCCTCCCGGCCCAAAGAAATCCTGAAATCCACATCCAGAGCGAGTGCTGATAGCGACCTTTTGATCATCTCTTTTTCATCAATATCAGGAAAAATTTTTACAGCACAGTAATCAGGGAACTCTGCATAAGAGCCGTAATCTGTGATTAAAGTCGGCTTTCCATAACCCATCATCCTCAACAGGGAACCTGAGCTCTCTCCCATAGTCGGGTACCTGATATTGATACAAATATCCGATGTATTGATTACTTCTTCGAGCTTTCCAATGGGGAGATGCCCCAATTTTATGATTGAAGGCTCATCGCCTTTTATATAATTTTCTAGAAGCCGCCCCCTGTCCTTACCAGCTATCAAATATTTAAACGGAAACTCCTCGATCTCTGACAAAGCTGATAAAATGCTCTCATATCTCTTGTTCTTGTTGATATATCCGGCCGAACAGATGAGGAGATCTTCTTTCCCTATCCCAAAATTCTCTCTGGTACGCTCTGCATCAAACTCCTTCTTTATATGTCCGTGATGGTTGATCTTTATGACTGGTTTGTCTGTTTTTGAACTAACTCTTTGCTTGACAAAATCGGAATGAACGATAACCGCTTTGGCCGCATCAAGCACTTCCTCATTCAAAGGATATTCCAGAGCTTTTTCGGATTCCCATATTTGATCCGGAAGCTTGAGTCTGATCCTTTCCGCAATATGGATTCCCCTTTCACCGTAGTACTTTTCCAGCAGCTTTCTGTACGGATCGAAGTCACCTGTTTCATCATATCTTTCAGCATAAAATCCCTGCAATACGAGGTCATGCAAGACAACAATTCCCGTGTATCTCTTCAAACTGTCATAAATGTACCGGTGGGCTTTATAATCGTTGCCCATATGGTAAATGATTTCATCATAATGAGAAGGATCAAATGAATCAGCATCAAATGGAATGATAGTAAATTCATTTTTTATGGAACTGTTCTCAGGTTTCCATGCGGGATCAATGAACAGGTCTATATCAAAATATTCTGAAAGAAAGGGAAGGATCTCTTCTGAATAGTCGGAGATTCCTGATTTTACCGGATTCAAAGGAGAAAAATAAGCAATCTTCATTTTACCCGCCATGGACCAAGGTTTGGATCACGTTATCCCAGCTTATGTCTTTGACCTTTTCATACCCTTGTTCGCCGAAAATCTTACATTTCTGCTTGTCGAAAAACAATTCTTCCATTTTTTTTGCTAATTCCTTTCCATCAGATGATTTAAAGAGAAGGCCGTTCTTCCCGTTTTCAACAAATTCTAGAGGCCCTCCGGAATCAAATGCGGTTATTACAGGCTTCTTAGAAAGAAAAGCTTCCAGTGTGATGTAACCGTAATCTTCATCCCTTGGAGCAAAATAAACCAGCCCGCACTCTGAATACAGTTTGAGAAGCTTTTCATCACTGACATAACCCAAGAACTCCACTCTCCCGGATACATCCAGTTTTCCCGCTTTTTTCTTTAAATCATCGAGTTCTGGACCTGTACCGGCAATCTTACACCGGATCTTCTTATCACAGCGTTTCAATGCTTTCAACAACAGATCAACTCTTTTGAGCTTATCCAGTCTTCCTACGGAAAGCACATAATCCCCGTATCCGGAACAAAAATATCTTCCGGCCAGACTGGGAGGATGGTAAAGGGGTGATGAATCAATATGATTGAATTTTTTCAATCTTTTCCCTGTATTTTTGGCATTGGTGTATATGCGGTCATAGGTCTTCAGTACCTTATTATCCATTTCAATAATCATATCCCTGAACTTCATATCTTGCTTTTTACGAGGATTCAAGCCAGAATAAGGAGTGTCGAACAAGTCATAGACCTGCCGGTACTGATGGATCAACCATAAGACCTTTTGAGGATGCCTGACAAAATAAGAGGGAAATTTGGTCGAAATCACCATATCTATCTTTTTACCGTTTGACTCAGTCAGATCCAGCATCTCCCACATGCGGATGCTTGTTAATAATTGTTTTCTGGGATACCATTTGTAGGGAATATTTATGAGTTCTGTCTCATATCCCCTCTGTTTCAATTCTCTAACAAGTCCGTTCACATGGGCTTCCGCCCCCCCTTTAAAAAAAGGGACCTGCGCCGCACACACAGCTATTGTTTTGACATCTGCTGCTTTTTTTGAGGGAAATAATCTTTTTTTTACGCTCATAAAAATGTTATCCAGGTTATTTAATTTTTTTTTCATCATCCGTGAGAGAACTGTTCCTGGATTCAAGCTGTTCCTTTATACGCTTTATTTCTTTTAAGAATCTTAAGTTTATTTCCCTCTGCCTTTCCAGTACTGGTTCTAAAATAAGGCTGATCTCATTGACCATCCGTCTTCTCAAACCCTCAATTATCTTCTTTGTGATAATATTCCGGTTGGAATGGTGCAAATGGAATTTTTTCTCCAATATTTTTTCGGTCATGATCTCAAACTGGTCCTGCTCCACGCTTTTTCTGATAGATTCGATTTTTTTGATTATTTCTTCCTTATCCATAAGACAATCACCTGAATTATTCATAAAAAAATGGCGATGCTTTTATTATCAATTTCTTCTAGGCAATATGCAAGATTTTTTCAAGAACAATTAACAATAGATCGTTCCTGTCTCTATTTAAATTAATTATAATCGCCAATTTTCCCCTGAAGGCTCGACTTGTAAATAATCCAGGTTTATATACCTTTTAAAAGAAAATACTGTCAAATTGAAAATCACCATAACTTTTTTTTACGGTACATTGACAAGCACAGATCAATTACTATAGAATACCGTCTTAACAACGTAGACTAGGAGGTTTTTATGGCTATGAAAGCAGAACCTAATGTTGTTCCCTTATGTGACGTCTTACTGGTACTCCTTATAATTTTCATCGTGCTTACTCCTACCCTTCAAAAAGGATTAGACGTCAAGCTTCCAGAGACCACTCAGGATACAAGTGCAACACCCCAGGGTATTATTGTCCTTACATTGCAAAAAGACGGAACAGTTCTCATCAATAAGGATGCGGTCCAGTTGAGCATGCTTGCAAGTGAGTTGAGAAGAATTTATGAATCACGACAGAACAAAAATATCTTTATCAGAGCCAATGCAACCCTTCCCTTCAACAGAGTCGTCGAAGTCATTGACATCGCCAAAGGAGCGGGAGTTGAAGATACGGGAATCATTCCCGAATATTTCGAAGAAGACGAATAAAACTTCACTCCATTAATCAGGGCTTCTTCTCTATAATCAAAGAAAAAGGTCCTTCTTCCTTATCATTATATAGAATGAGTGAAAGAAAACCTCATGCTTAAAAGAGAAACTTTTTTTCTTGCAGATAGGGTTTTAAGTCACAAACACTACTTTAAAGGTCCTATGACCTCCCTGCTTATAATCAAGCGCTGGATATCGTTTGTCCCTTCATAGATCTGAAGTAATTTGGCATCCCTCATCAACTTCTCCATGGGATAATCCTTCATATATCCATAACCCCCGAATATATCCAGAGCCTCACATGTCACCTTCATAGCCACATCCGAACCATACATCTTGGCTATAGCTGATTCTTTTCCTATGGGAAGGCCTTTATCCAGACGCCAGGCAGCATTCCAGACTAAAAATCTGGCCGCATTTATATCTGCAGCCATTTGTGCCATTTTGAATGCCGTATTTTGAAACAAGGCAATAGGTTTCCCAAATTGAACTCTGGTTTTTGAATATTCAACCGCATGTTCCAGTGCTGCCCGTGCCACCCCGACTCCTCCGGCGCCTACCGGAGGCCGACTGCTTTCAAAAGTCTTCATGGCAATAAAGAATCCTCTTCCTTCTTTTCCCAAAAGGTTTTTTGCAGGAATTTTAACATCCTCAAAGAATATCTCCGCTGTGTTCGAAGCTCTGTGTCCCATTTTATCTTCTATTTTTCCTATGGTGATTCCTTCAGTATCACTTGGAACAAGAAAAGCACTCATGCCGCGGGCCCCTTTTCCAGGATCTGTGGTTGCAAAAACAACAAACAGCTTGGCAACTCCGCCGTTCGTGATAAAGCATTTAGATCCATTCAGAATATACTCATCACTTTTTTTCAGTGCTCTTGTCTTCACCGCTCCTGCATCTGAACCAGCTTCTCTTTCCGTAAGACAAAAGGAACCCAGAGTCATCTCTTTGGTAAAAGGTACAAGAAATTCTTTCTTTTGTTCTTCAGTTCCTGCAATAATGATGGGGGTGACAGCCAGTGCATTCGCCATAATTGTGGTATACAGGCCCGCACATCCCCAGGCCAGCTCTTCACACACGATAGCCTGGTCCAGATGGGACAGCCCTCCGCCACCATAGGCTTCAGGAATCTCTGAAGTCAAAAATCCGACTTCAAATGCTTTCTGCATAACATCATCCGGAAATGTTTCTTCCTCATCATATTTAGCTGCATTAGGCCTCATTTCTGTCTCTGCAAATTCTTTTCCCATCTCCTGTAAGGCTTTCTGTTCTTCAGTCAAACTGAAATCAATCACTTTTTTCCTCCTTACGACAAATTACTTTAATCCTGATAATATTATGGAGTCTTTTCAAGGTCAAGCTTTTAATGTTTTCTCTGGCATAAAATTTATCTTTTCTCTTGTTGCTATAAAATTAGGATATTCTACCTCGAAAACCTTCTGTAATACAGATTTAATCCTTACAGCTTTTCGCGGAGAAAACAGAAATTCAAGCAAGACACTTCCCTTTTTTTCATCAAAACTAACTTTGCTTAAACCAGGAACGGCTTTCTCATTCAAGACTTTTTCAATGAATTGAAAGGATGCGGACAAATCCTCTGCCTTTTGTCCTATCCTGTTTCTCAGGGACTCCTGAATGTCTTTTTGTTTCAAATCAAAAGAATACACCATGCTCCCTATATCCTTGCTTAGAGGAGGCCTTGTATGCTTTACTTTCTCAAGCCCTAAAGCTTTAACTCCTGCTGGAAAAAAATTGTTTATCCGGGAAACAAAGGGATTGTTTTCAAACAAATACTCTGATCTAAACTCAAGCACCTCTTTTTTCCCTTCCATCCCAAGGGCCAGCGCCGGAGGGAATGAGATCTTCATCTTTGGGTGAAATCCCTGAGTAAGTTCGACCTGGAAACCGGCCCGCCTCATGCTTCTCTGTATGATATGAATAAGGTCATTATGAGATAAAAATCTTGCAGGGCCCTCTTTCCTGTAAAAAAGCCTGTAGCGGAGAGTTCTCTCTGTTTTCTTACCGAACCGGTATCCAGAAAGAGATTTGAGAGGGATGTCTGAGGAGTCAACCTTATTGAATGTGCCGGGAAAAGAACATCCGCGGCACCTGCGACAGTCAAGTTTGTCACAGTTTTCTGTCCATCTCTCAGCAAAAGCCTTTTTCAAGTCCTTTTTGAAATACGATTTTTTTATCCCGACATCTATGTGCTCCCAGGGAAGAACTGATTTCTGCGAATAACTGGAAAGATATCTTTCAGGACTTAATCCTTCTTCTTCAAAAGATTTTTCCCATATAGAGAAATCAAACACATCACTCCATCCGTCAAAACGGGCTCCTTTCTTCCATGCTCTGAAAAGAACAGAATTCAATCTTCTATCTCCTCTTGAAAAAATTCCCTCGAGAACAGAGCTTTCAATCGGGTGTTCCTTGAACCATACAAAACCATACTTTTTCAGCTTCTTCCTGAGAAAATCGTGTTTATTCCTCAGCTCCTCTGCACTGTTCATTCTTACCCACTGAAAAGGCGTATGGGGTTTTGGTATGAAGGAAGAAATACTCAGATTAATCTGTGGAGGTTTCTTTAAGATTTGATAACCTGAACGAATTATTTTCTCTATCAGACTGATGATTCCTTCTAAGTCTTCTTTTTTTTCTGTTGGCAGTCCGACCATGAAATAAAGCTTGATCTTTCTCCATCCTTTGGAAAAGGCAGAAGACACAGCTTCGAGGATCTCTTCTTCTTTTAATTTTTTATTGATGACTCTTCTCAGCCTTTCAGTCCCTGCTTCCGGTACTATAGTAAATCCGGTCTTTTTGACTCTTACGATGCTCTCTGCTACTTTATCCGTTAGAAATTTTGGCCTTAACGCTGAAAGAGACAGGGAAATTTTCTTTTTATCAAACTCATCCATAAGCAATGTCACGATCCTGTCCAAATCAGGGTAATCCCCTACGGAAAGAGCCGAAAGAGACGCTTCTTCATACCCGGTGGAATCCAGGCTGTCCATAACCTCTCCTACCACCATTTTCGGTTCTTTGTTCCTTAATGGAAAATAAACACTTCTTGCCTGGCAGAACCGGCAGTTCTGAGCGCATCCTCTGGCTACTTCCACGTTGACCCTGTCAAATATTGTCTTTATGTTTGGTACGATTCTGCAGGAAGGGATATCTTTCTCTTCAAAAGAACGGATACTATTTTTTTTTATTCTACCAGGGGCATTTTCATCCGCTTTTTCCGCCAGAAGTCTTGAGCTTGAGGGCAAAAAAGAACTGTAAAATGAGGGCACATAAACACCTTGTATATTTGTCATTGACCTTAAAATGCTTTCTTTGTCCTGTCCTTTGCTCTTTAACGCTAAATAATGATCAATGATCTCAATAAAAGCCTTTTCACCGTCCCCGATCAAGAACAGGTCAAAAAAATCAGAGATTGGCTCGGGATTGGATGCAGCCGGCCCTCCGGCTATAACAAGAGGGTTTCCCAAATTTCTCTTTTTTGAATACAAAGGGACTTTGCCCAAATCAAGTATGGTGAGTATATTGGAGTAGTTCAATTCATAGAGAAGAGAAAATCCGATGATATCAAAGTCATGCAGAGGGATCTTGTTTTCAAGAGAGTACAAAGGAATGTCGTTTTCCCTGAGCACTGACTCAAAATCAATCCAAGGAGCATAAACCCGCTCTGCTAATATGAACGGTTGGCTGTTTAAAACATGATAGAGTATTCTATGACCGAGATAAGACATACCTACTTCATAGATATCAGGAAAAGCCAGGGCCACCTTTATTTTTATTTTTCCGGGATCTTTTTTTCTTATATTCCATTCGCCCCCTATATAGCGTCCTGGTTTCTGGACAGATTTTAATACTTTCTCGATATCAGCATTCTTCATCGTTTTCCTTAAAATTGACCGCAGTCAGACATTAACGAATCTTCTCATCTTCACATTCACTACAAGGGCGATAGCAATATAATTCGTCACAAGAGAAGAACCTCCGTAGCTGTATAAAGGAAGAGGGATACCTGCTACAGGGAAAAGACCTACTGTCATAAGAACATTGATTAAAAACTGGCTTGCAAACATCAGGAAAACCATAAAAACAATATAGACTCCTGCTCTGTCTCTGGACTGATAAACCGACCACAGCAGCCTTGAAAGAAAAAGGAAATAAAAACTCAAGGCCACTACAATACCCGCAAATCCGAATTCTTCTCCAATGACTGAGAAGATAAAATCTGTATGTCTTGCTGGTAAGAATCTCAGCTGGCTTTGAGTCCCCTCTTTATACCCTTTTCCAAACAATCCGCCAGAACCTATAGCAATTTTAGACTGGAGTATATGATAACCTGATCCAAGAGGATCCTTCTGTGGAAAAATCAGAGTCCTGATTCTGTCTTTTTGATAGTCCTTTAGAAAAAAATTCCATCCTAAAAAACCGAGCACCAAACCAATAATAATGAGCCATATCACAATTTTTTTATTTATCCCGGCCAGCAGCAGGGCTCCCAACAGAATAGGCAAATATGTCAGTGCTGTCCCAAGATCAGGCTGAAGTGCTACAAGAAACAACGGAACAGCGACCAGCCCGGAAGAAAACAAACCCAGCTTCAGAGAAACAAAGGATGACCTGAACTCTCTAAACAAAAAAGCTAAAATCAGTATCATCGCCACTTTTGTAATTTCTGAAGGCTGTATCCGGATAAATGGCAACCTTATCCAACTCTTAGTCCCTGCAGTTAAAGAGCCAAACATCAATATCCCTCCGAGAACGAGAACAACAACCAGGTATATATAAGGAGAATATTCAACGAAAAAATTATAATCCACGGAAATAAGTACAAACATAAGCAGTATTCCAATGAGAATAAAGAAGATCTGTTTCTGGGCAAAACCGCCTGGAATATAATGGGAACTACTGTGGATCATGATTACACCGATAAGGGAATTAACCAGAGTGAGTGTGATCAGTATCCAGTCTATGCTTTGAAAATGACTTCTATCTAACATATTTGTCCTTGTAGATAGTGAATAAGTTTTTAGCTAAGGGAGCTGCTGTTCGGCCCCCCATTCCCCCGTACTCAATAATTATTGTGACAATAACCTCCGGATCTTTTCTTGGTGCGAAGCCCGTAAACCAGGAATGCGTCTCGACCTTAGTGCCTCTCTCTTCCATTCTCCTTTCAGTATCAGTGCTCACGATTTGGGTCGTACCTGTTTTTCCGCAAACATCGAAATCCTTAACCATTGAGGCCCGCGCGGTTCCCTGGTCATTGACGGCCATCCACATGCCCTTTATAACCTTTTCAAAATCTGAATGGTCCATCTTTTTGGAAAGCGTCCTTACATAGGTTCTCTTTTTGCTTTCATTGCTGTCACTGGAACCAAACCCTGTAAGAAAAAGGTGCGGAACGACTTTTTCACCCCTGTTTGCGATAACAGATGTATACACAGCCACCTGAAGAGGAGTCGCTAGCAAAGGTCCTTGTCCTATTGATACAGGAATGGTCTCTCCGAGATACCAGGGTTCTCCTCTTGTTCTTTTCTTCCATTCCGGATCAGGTACCAATCCGTTTTTTTCGCCGGGAAGATCAATTCCTGTTGGAGAACCGAATCCAAATATTCTGGCATAATCAGCTATCTTTTGAATACCCAGCTTTTTCCCGACATTATAAAAATAAATATTGCATGAGTTTTTTATTCCCGTATAAAGATTGACTTTTCCATGCCCGGGTTTATACCAGCAGGAAAACTGATGCCCGTATATAAGAGTAGTACCGGTACAAAAAAAAGAGCTTTGGTCTGATATCAGATTTGAATCCAGCGCTCCTATGGCCACCAATGGCTTAAAAAGAGAGCCCGGGGAATAAAGCCCTCTTATAACTCTGTTTTCCAAGGGAAAATCAGGATCCTGTACAAGCTCCATCCATTGCTCAGGAGTGAATCTGTTAATAAACCTGTTCGGATCAAAATTCGGGTAGCTTGCCATCGCCAGGATCTCACCGTTCTTTGCATTCATGACAACGACGGCACCGTCTCTTTTCTCCAAAATGCTCTCCACTTCTTTCTGCATATCCAGATCCAATGTCAATTTAATATTTTCTCCATTTATGGACTCGTTCTGACTGTACCCTGCAACAACACGGCCTTCACTGTCAACAATCTCCAAAGCAACTCCCTTCTGCCCTGAAAGCATCTCCTCGTATTCACTTTCAATTCCCATTTTGCCTACGAGATCCCCTATCTCATAGTTTAGGTATGTTTCAGATTTCAACTCCCTCGGAGAAATTTCCTGTAAATATCCCAATACATGAGCCGCAAGAGTATGATAAGGATAAAATCGTTTCGGTTCTGTCTGAAGGATCAGTTCAGGAAACTCAGCCTTCCTGCTCTCTATAAGAGCGACTTCTTTCTGGGTAAGGTTGTCTTTGATGACAATAGGACGGAACATTTGAAACGACTGGTATTTCTGAATCCTCTCTTCAATATCCTTCACATCCACATGAAGCAGCTCCGAGACCCTTTGATATGAAGCATGCAGATCTTCACATTTCTCTCTCACCAGAGAGACCTTAAAAGAAGCAATGTTCTTAGCTAAAATGTTGTCTTCTCTATCAAAAATAAGCCCTCTTTGAGGAGAAAGTGAGATTTTCCTGATGCGGTTGTCTTCGGATCTTTCCCAGTATTTCTGGTGATCAATGATCTGTATCTTCCAGAAGTATACCAGTAGTAAGAAAAAAATGACTGTAATGACTGTAAACACTCTTTTTGACCTGCGTCTGATCAGGGACAGGTCTTCATATATCTTGTCGCCTTTCATTGACCATCCAAAGAGGTATATTTAAAAATTTTTCTAAAGACCGGAAAAAACACACTTCCTACTAAAGCATTAAAAAATGGCTGAAAAAGAACCACAACACTTTCTGAAAAAAACGGCTCAGAAAAAACAAAGGAATGCATACATCTCCAAATAACCAGTTGAAATATGGACAGAATCAAAATAAACAGGAAGTTTTTGAAAAACGAAATCACATAAATCTTTTTTGATATGGTTCCCGCTAGATACCCCGTGAGTGTTGTTGCCAATCCAGCTACTCCGAATACTCCAAAGGAAAACGAATCCTGTATAAGACCACAGATGGCCCCGGTAAAGGCTCCAAAAACCTCCCCCTTCAGTATGGCAAAATATATCACTATTATGGTAAACAAATTAAGGACTATAGGAATCTCCTTTGATATTTTTCCAAAAAACGTGTGCACTACAAATACAGCGATTATTGCTATAATCACTTTTATATAATCTCTCATCTATCCTGACCTATTCATAAAAAAACAGTATTTTTATTGTTTTTTCCATTTCAATCTTAAAAAACTTCATTCACATCTAATCTGAGTACAACGACCTGTTGGAGTTGAGTCGGGTGGAAATAAGGACTGACTTTGATTTCTTTAAACAACTCAGAAGTTCTCTGGACGGATAAAACTTTCCCTACTTTCAGGTGAGGTGGAAATATCCCGTCATAGCCGGTTGTAACAAGAACATCTCCTTCTGTGATTTCCTCATCCGTGGAAAGAATATACTTCATTTCACATATTTCTGTGTTATTCCCTGATAGAATGCCAATAGAACCTCCATCCTGCTTTACCACACTGACTCCGGATTTGCTATCTGTTATTAACTGAACAGTTGCTTGGCTGTATGTAAGAGGAGAAACGATTCTTCCAACTAAATTTCCTGATTCATCAAGGACCACCATATTCTTCTCTAATCTCTGTATACTTCCCTTGTTGATGATAACAGACTTAAACACATTTGACATATCAAATCCGATTATCCGGGCATTAACAAGGTTATGAGAAATACCACTCAAAAATTCTTTCACACTTTCTTCCTTTTCATACTTTCTCAATATATTTCTCAGCATTATATTTTCCTCCCTCAATTGAGTGACCTCTTTGAGCAATCTTTGGTTCTGAACATTGACCTCTCTTAAAACAAAATAGTCACTCCAGGCCTTGCTAATGGCTTTCCATAGCGAGACAACTCCTTGCTGGATAGGAGCAAAAACAGCAAAGATGAATGTTTCAAAATAAGTTCCTTCCTCCCCCCTGGGAACTTGAATGGATATCAGAATCATATGGAAAAATATCAGTATGAGAAGAATGGCAGTGTTTTTATTTCTTTTTATAAAAGAAGACATATAACCTGACCTATTCATAAAAAAATTGGGAATAATCTAGGCTAAATAGCATCTTATATGAGAGAAATCTTCCTGAGCAGCTCTAAATCATCCAGCATTTTCCCTGCTCCAAGAACCACTGTGGTAAGGGGATCTTCTGTTATAAAAACAGGCAGCTGGGTTTCCTCTCTTATGCGCTTATCAAGATTCTTGAGTAAAGAACCTCCACCGGTAATGACAATCCCTCTATCAATAATATCAGCTGCCAGTTCCGGAGGAGTCTTTTCCAGAGCTATCTTTATCGCTTCAATAATGGAACTCACGACATCTTCTATGGCCTCTCTCATCTCCTGGTCGTCAACCACAATTGTTTTTGGAATTCCCTCTCTTAAATCTCTTCCCTTTATCTCTAGGGTCATGGGTTCATCCAGGGGATATGCAGATCCTATCTGCATTTTGACCTGTTCGGCTGTCCTTTCTCCGATAAGAAGATTGTATTTCTTTTTTATATGCTGAATGATGGCTTCATCCATTTCATTTCCAGCCACTCTTATAGAATGATTGTACACAATTCCATTCAGAGAAATCACGGCTATATCAGTCGTCCCTCCTCCTATATCCACAATCATATTTCCTGTTGGTTCTGAAATTGGAAGCTCAGCCCCTATAGACGCAGACATAGGCTGTTCAATGAGATAGACTTCAGATGCTTTGGCTCGTAAGGCCACATCCTTTACAGCCCGCCTTTCTACCTGGGTGATACCGGTCGGAATTCCAATGACAATCCTTGGCCTGAGAAGAAAAGTTTTGTTGTTTGTTGATTTTTTTATAAAATAATCAAGCATCTTTTCCGCAATTTCGAAATCAGCAATGACACCATCCCTCATCGGTTTTATGGTCAGCACACTGTTGGGCGTCTTTCCAAGCATCTGTTTTGCTTTTGTACCAACGGCTTCCACATCACCTGTCCTTTTATTGACCACGACCAAGGAAGGTTCCTGGACAATGATTCCCTTCCCTCTAAGAAAGACTAGAGTATTTGCTGTTCCAAGGTCTATGGCCAGGTCACAAAAAAGTCTTTCCTTCAACCATCGTATAAAACTCATCTTACTTCATCGCCTTTTATATGAATTATTTAGCATAAATTACAATGACAAGCAAATAAAAAAATTCTCAGGAAATTATTCTTGCATTTTCTTATCAAGGTATATATATAAATAAATAATATCAAGAAATTATATTTTTAGGAGGTATTATGAGCGATAACACCTATAAACCCTACATATCTCCAGACCAGTCAATAAAGGAAATCTCGTTCAAAGCCATCTTCTTAGGAATCATCATGGCTGTTGTCCTGGGTGCAGCAAACGCTTATCTTGGACTTATGGCAGGAATGACTGTGGCTGCCACTTTTCCCGCTGCTGTTATCTCTATGGCCATACTTCGCCCGTTAAAAGGAACCATTTTAGAAGAGAATCTCGCTCGTACCACAGGAGCTGTTGGAGAAGCTCTGGCCGCTGGAGCTATATTCACAATTCCAGCATTCATAATGTCAGGAGTGTGGCAAAAGTTTGATATTTTCAAATCCACCATGCTTATGCTGGTAGGAGGTATTCTGGGCGTTCTGCTCATAATCCTTGTCCGACGAACACTGGTTGAAGACGCCTCGCTCCCTTTTCCTGAAAGTGTGGCCTGCGCTGCCATGGTGAAGACAGGACAGGAAGCGAAGTCAAACGCCAAGTTTATGTTCTGGTCCATGGGATTAGGAGGCCTTATTGAATTTTTTACCAGTGAAAACGGGATCCAGGTAATAAAGCCCTATGTCAAAAGTGTATTTAAGATACCGGGATTATCCCGCATCACTTACTTAAACGAAGATAATGTTGAAATATACAAAACATCTTCCATCAAAGGGAGGATGTTCATCGAGTCCCCTGCTGCCAATGCCGCTCTCACAGGTGTAGGATACATCATAGGACCCAAATTAGCAGCTCTTACCTTTTCAGGAGGTGTTCTGGGATGGCTATTCCTTATGCCTATCCTGCTTTTCATAAGCGGAGAACTCAAGACCATTGTGGCGCAGGACCTCAGTTCTTGGTCTGAAATAGCGATATCAGCCTATAACGCTCAGATAAAACCCATTGCTGTAGGAGCCATGCTCGTAGGGGCTTTTTATACCCTGTTTAAAATGCGCAAGAGCCTGGCTACGGGTATCGGACGCTCATTTGCGGATGTAAAAAAAGCTCGGTCAGAGGGGGCTTCCCATCTTCCCCGAACAGATAAAGACCTTCCTTTTCCCTCGATTATCATTTCCATTGTGGCTCTGATCATCCCCATGGTTTTCCTCTATAACCTGTTTACAAGGAGTATCGGCTCATCACTGGTCTCAGCCCTTGTCATGATCATAATGGGACTTTTATTTGCAGCAGTAGCAGGCTATTTAGTCGGAATCATCGGTTCCTCATCAAATCCCATTTCCGGATTAACATTGACCACTCTTCTTATTGCCGCGCTCATGATGCTTTTAATGGGGCAGACCGGAGAAGCAGGAATTGCCGCCGTCATAGGTGTTGCAGCCGTGGTATGCTGTGTGGCTGGTGTTGCGGGGGATATGATACAGGACTGGAAAGTCGGTCATATCCTTGGTGGTACTCCCTGGAGAATGCAGATCGGAGGAATCATCGGAGTCATCGCAGCCGGTGTCACTCTTACTTTCTCCCTTCAGCTTCTCCATAACACCATAGGTATCGGAAGTGAAACCCTTCCCGCTCCCCAAGCCGGACTTATGGCGACCATGGCCAAAGGGATCGTGGGCGGAGAAATGGCCTGGCCTTTGGTTATAGCAGGAATGCTTCTGGCAGTGGTCCTGATCCTCATAGGTTCCCCATCGCCCATGCTGATCGCTGTGGGCATGTATCTGCCCTTCCGGTCCACGGCCTGTATATTTTTCGGCGGCGTAGTGAAATATTTTGTCCAGAGCTTGACCGGAAGGAAAAAACCCAACAAAAAAGGGAAAGAGGTCATAGAAAACACAGGGCTTCTGCTGGCATCTGGCTTGATAGCCGGACAGGCGCTTATGGGGATCATAACCGCTGCCCTAAAAGGAGCCAAAGTCACTCTCCCCGAATCACTGAGCAACTCATGGTTAGGCCTGCTTATATTCGTAGCGCTAGGTTTCATCCTGATCTATTTCCCCTATAAAAAGATGGTCGATTCAGGTGAATATGGAGAAAGAGAGTAAAGAATTAAATCTTCTTGAGTTGACCCCGGTAAGAAACATCGAATGGAAGTCTGACGATGAGGGGAAAATCATCCTCTTGAAACCAAAGTTCAAAAACAAGTTCTTTGTAAAACATATTTTACCGAGGATGAAACGTCCTTTTTACAAGGTCAAACTGGATGAAATGGGCAGCTTTTTCTGGAAAAACTGTGACGGCAAAAAAAATGTCAGAGAGATCGCCCGGCTACACAGGAAAAAATTCGGAGATGACGCAGAGCCTGTTCTGGACAGGATATCCATGTTCCTTCAGGATCTCGATAGAAACCATTTTATCATATTCAAATAAAACAGCGGCAATAAAAATTTGGAATTCAGGGAAAGCTTGCTTCAGAAAGATTGAATAAAATGTTGGTTCTGGTAGAATAAACATCTCATGAAAGACTCTAAAGAAACAAAGATCAATAATAAGCTGGACATCATCACATATGGAAATCCAATCCTCAGAAAAAAAGCAGCTGAGATCAAAAACATTACAGACGAAATAATAAAGATAGCTGAAGACATGATCTTCACCATGCACTCTGCTCCGGGAATAGGACTGGCTGCGCCTCAGATCAACAAGAGTAAAAGGCTTATAACCATTGACCTTTCAGTTGGAGAGAAAAAAGAAGACCTCATCGTTCTTATAAATCCAAAAATAATACATGAGGAAGGACAGGATACCGCTGAAGAGGGGTGCCTTTCAGTGCCGGGAATCAATGAAAATGTACTCCGCTCGTTTCGGCTGGAATGCACCGGATACGACCTTTCGGGAAAGGAAAAAAGAGTCGAAGCAGAAGGCCTGTTAGCCAGAGTCATAAGTCATGAAGTCGACCATATAAATGGGATCCTCTTCATTGATCATCTCTCTCCGCTGAAAAAGGGCATTATAAGAAAGAAATTAAAAAGACAATGAACATTGTATTTTTCGGCAGCCCTCAAATAGCGATCCCGTCACTCAAAGCCCTCTTAAATGCCGGCCATTCCATTCCCCTTGTTATTACTCAGCCTGACAGACCCTCCGGCAGAGGCAGAAACCTCAAACCATGCCCTGTAAAAAAATTTGCTGATAAAAACAAAATACCTGTTCTGCAGCCCGTAAGAATCAAAAAAGATAGAGAGGGTCTTGACGAACTGAAAAAGATAAATCCGGATATTAACGTGGTGGTTGCCTACGGTCAAATCATCCCCTCTGAGATCATATACCTTCCTAAACATGATTCTATCAACATCCATTTTTCATGCCTTCCAAAATACAGAGGCGCCTCTCCTGTACAGTGGGCACTGCTGAACGGAGAAAAAAAAACAGGGATTACACTTTTCCGTCTTAACGAGAAAATGGACCAGGGAGATATTTTGGCAAAAAAAACAGTGGGGATCCTACCGGATGAAAATTCCATGGAGCTTGAAGAAAGGCTGGCTGAAATAGCAGCCCCATTTCTTGTTGAGACCTTATCTAAAATAAATACAATACAACCTGAACCTCAAGATCATAGCAAAGCCACTTATGCCCCACTCATCAGCAAACAAGATGGAAGGATACAATGGGAAAAAGATGCAGGATCCATCTATAACCAGGTAAGAGCTTTTTCTTCATGGCCTTCATCTTTCACCTTTCTTGATAAAAAACGCATGAAAATAATCAAGGTAAACGATCTGAAGCAGAAAGCAGAAAAACCTGTTTCTCCGGGAGAAATCACAAACATCGATGAAAGAGGAATTTCTGTGGGCTGCGGAGGGAACACACTGCTTCTCATCGAAAAACTCCAGCCTGAAAATAAAAAAGTCATGAGTGCTCACTCATTTTCCTTGGGAGCCCACATAAAGCCCGGAGACAGCTTCGAATAAAGATACGTTCAGGTGTGGCTTTGGCTCGTAACTTTCATCAGGCAAGCTGGTTCTTCAGCCCGCTGATTTTCCCCAGCGAGTAAAA
>CAYWDH010000052.1:0-19781 GCA_964456985.1 uncultured Eubacteriales bacterium | reverse complement strand
GCTCCGAGTATGTCTGACCCACGGACGGGGGGAGTTACGCAGGAGCTGAGAAAAATGAAGAAGAATGGCGTTAAAAATCTTTAGCGAGCGATAGCCACATCTGAATTTCTGTTTCTTGACGGAGAAATCAGCGTGTGTGATAATGATGAACAACAGGACCGATCCTGAGAAATCCCATGCAACAAAACAGAATATATGGTTTTCTTAAGTCCGGAATCGATGCCCATACTCTTGGGATCAGCCATATCAGCCAGCTCCTTGAGGAATCCGGTTTTAAGGTCTTTATTTCTGATGCGGAAATATCATCAGCTGTTGATAAGATATCCAACTTTCACTACTTTGAGACTATCAAAAAATGGATCGTTGAAAACAATATCACCTATCTAGGCTTCAGCTACCGTCTGGATCCGAAACAGGGATTGAACACCTTCGGCAGGCTAGTTACCTGTATAGAAAACGACAGAGCGCTTTCAAGCAAAAGAAACAGAGCCATCAAGAAAATATATTTTGCCGGTCTTCCGGAAACCTGTGCCCTTATAAAAAAGGAATTCGGAAAAAGATACAAAACATTCAGAGGGGATGAAACCCCCATAGAAACCCTTAAGAAACTCGATGTCCCGGAATCTATGATCTCAAAATCCATTCACGAAAGTTCCGCATACGACCAGATGCGGTTTGAATTCGGGAAAAAAATCATCAGCCGAGAAAAACACAAGCTTATCCCACAAATCCCTGATTATGATTATAAGGATTATGGAACAGAGAAAGACCATTTGTCCAAACGCCTGAATGCTGCCAGAAATCACAACCAACTGCCTCTGACAAGAGTACATGTCGGGCCTTACCTTGAAGACAGGGAGAAGGCTTTAGCCATGTTTTCAGAATGGCTGAAAACGCTATCAGAATCAAAGTATCTTGATATTGTATCAGTCGGTTCTTCACAATTAAGCCAGTCGCATTTCGGAGAAAGCTGGGAAGGCCTGCCCAATGGAGGCGGAGTACCTGTAAACAGTGAACTGGAACTACAGGCGATCCGCGAAGATTCCTCCCCCATGCTGGTCAGAGCCTATTCCGGCACGAAAAACGTGGCTCATACAGCGTATATCCTTGAAAAAAACCTCAATATGGCATGGCATGCGCTCTCTCTATGGTGGTTCAATAAGATCGACGGCAGGGGGCCCCTGAGCGTCAGACAGGGGCTTTCCGAACACCTGGATGCCATAAAATACATCGCTGGCGTCCCAAAGCCTTTTGAACCCAACATCCCCCACCATTTCGCATTCAGAGGATCAGATGATATCACTTATGTAGTCTCTGCTTTTCTCGCAGCAAAAACAGCCAAAAACCTGGGAATAAAAATTTTGATCCTCCAGAATATGCTCAATACACCTAAATCAACATGGGGAGTCAGGGATTTAATTAAAGCCCGCGCTCTTCTGAAACTGGTTAGGACTTTGGAAGACAGTGATTTTAAAGTCATCTATCAGCCCCGGGCAGGACTGGATTATTTCTCGCCTGATATAGAAAAAGCAAAATCCCAGCTCGCGGCCGTCACTGCATTGATGTCAGACGTCGAACCGGAAAGACCTGACAGCCCCCCTATCATACATGTTGTCAGTTACTCAGAAGCCCTTTTTCTTGCCACACCCGATGTTATCAATGAAAGCATCCAGATCATAAAAGCTTCATTAAAATACTATCCGGAATACAGAAGAAAAAATGCTGTTTTTGACATAATTTCAAGCTCTGAGACAGAAAGCGCATCCCGGGACCTTTATGATGAATCAAAAGTCATGATAGAGCATATGCAAAAGAATATAAAAAACCTATACTCAAGCGAAGGGCTTTTCAAAGCCTTTAAATCAGGGTACTTTCCTGTCCCCTTTCTCTGGGAATGCCGGGATGAATTCAAGGACGCTGTCAACTGGAATACAAAACTCATTAAAGGCGGAATACATGTGGCTGATGAAAACGGAAAGAGAATGACTCTGGCTCAGAGACTTTCAAAAGTCAAAAAAATGATGGGAAAGGGAGATTAGCTCTCCGGCATTATTCAGTCAGCTATATATCCCTTGCGGTAACTGATTCTGTATTTTTTCCCGGGTATTTCAACCCTGATATTCTTGAACTTTCCATCCCTCTTATAATTCTCAGGGGAATAATAGACAAGGTAGTACTGTTTGGAAGCCTCCACTGCTCTTTTCATCAGCCAGTCAGCCCTCAGTGAGCTTTCAATATAGCCTCCGGTCGCATCAGCCATTTCCCTAAAAGCGCTGAAGACGTCTTCGGACTTTTCCTGGAAAATCACTCCAGGAATAATCTCAAAATCACGGGATACAAACAAGAAATGAATCGAAATAGACTCATCAGCATAAATCTGTTTGACTTTCTCCACATCAAATGAAATTTCTCTTTTATAAAAATCCATAATGCCGGATATCGTCATCTCTAAATTCGGCCTATCCTGATAAAGAGACATATACTGAGTTAAGATTTTGGGATCTATCTGAGGAATATACTCATTCTGATAAAAAAGAAAAACATATTTCTGTCCTGATTCGTCTTTAAGGAGTTTTGCAAAATCGATCAATTTTTCCTGGCTGACATACCTCATCTCCTCAAGTCTCCCTATCAGATACTCGTAACGCAGAAGTTTTTCGCCAGGAGGCCAGTCAAGGGCATCGAGATTTGTTGGGTTTGCTTTTGTGAAAAAGCTCTCCCTCTCTTCAAGAGATGCGGCTACGGAGGCTGCCAGTTCTGTGAGTTCTTTGAGCATGCTCCTGTACTCCGTACTGCCCAGTAAAGCATCTTTTCTCAAAATTCCAATTAATTGATTCACTATCTCATCCCTTGACTTAAGTTCAAGTGCTTTTCCCCTCAATTTATAAGAACTGGTGGGGGATATCACCATCAGATCATCACCCGGATAGATCACGTTATTCAGAAAATACTCAACCGCCTCTTTTATCCTTGGATCATATTCAGCAATTTCAAAAAACAAATAAAAATTTCTTTTTGTATTAGGGGAAAATCTTTTCCTTTCGTCCTTTCTGGCAATATTCCTTTCGTTCACCAGATAGACTGCCTGAATTTTCTGGATTTTGCCATCCTCAAATATCTTAAAATCGTCTATAGTAAGGTTGTCTACGAAAAGATCGCCATTATAGACCCTGACAGGCACCTCAATATTGACAACCAAGGATTCTTCAGCTATCTGCTGGGGGAATACATATGCAACCGATAAAACAAAAACAATGAGACCGATTAATTTAATCCTCATGGGTACCTCCCTTCAGATTAATAGCAGTAAATCCACAAAATGTCAATAAACGACTCAAAATTCAAAATTAATGTTGATAATAATTCTGATTCCTATTATTTTATAGAAATAAAATGGAAAAAAATGAAGATACCACTTTGGATTTTATACGCACCCGTATTGAATCAGACATAAAATCCAATAAAAACAACGGAAGAGTGCACACTCGCTTTCCCCCCGAGCCCAATGGTTACCTCCATATCGGCCATGCCAAGTCCATATGCCTGAACTTTGGTCTGGCTCAAGAATACAATGGAAAATGCAATCTCCGGTTCGACGATACAAATCCCTCCAAAGAAGAAGTGGAATATGTTGAGTCCATAAAAAAAGATGTTAGATGGCTGGGCTTTGACTGGGAAGATCGTGAATACTATGCATCAGATTATTTTGAGAAGCTCTACGAATATGCTGTCCAATTGATAGAAATGGGGAAAGCATTTGTCTGCGACCTAAATGCGGACCAGATAAAACAATACAGAGGAACATTAACAGAACCGGGGGAGGAAAGTCCTTATAGAAACCGTTCAGTCGAAGAAAATCTTGAACTCTTCAAGAGGATGCGCAAAGGAGAATTTGAAGATGGATCCAGAGTGCTTCGGGCTAAAATTGACATGTCTTCCCCGAACCTGAACATGAGAGACCCCGTGATATACAGAATCGTTCATGCATCACATCACCGCACCGGAGACAAATGGTGCATTTACCCAATGTATGACTTTGCCCACGGACTCTGTGACTCCATCGAGGGCATCACTCATTCCCTCTGCACACTTGAATTTGAAGACCACAGACCCCTGTACGATTGGTTTCTGGAACAACTGGATGTATTCCGCTCCCAGCAGATCGAATTCGCCCGGCTTAATCTGAACTATACGGTAATGAGCAAAAGGAAGCTGCTGGAACTCGTTGAAGAGGGTTTTGTCAAGGGATGGAACGATCCCCGCCTGCCGACCATCTCTGGTCTTAGAAGGCGGGGCTATACCCCTCGGTCCATTCGCGACTTCTGTGATAGGATAGGCTTAGCTAAAAAAGAAAGCGTTGTCGATATCGCGCTGCTCGAACACTGTCTTCGTGAGCATTTAAATAAAAAAGCTCAACGTGTGATGGCTGTTCTTGATCCTCTGGAACTCACCATTGACAACTATCCGGAAAACAAAGTCGAGGAACTGGACGCCGAAAACAACCCAGAAGATGAAAGCATGGGAAAAAGGAAGATACCTTTTTCCCGCACTCTTTACATTGAAAGAGAGGATTTCCGTGAGAACCCTCCAAGGAAGTACTTCAGGCTGTCTCCTGACCGTGAAGTCAGGCTCAAACACGCCTATTATATTAAATGCAATCAAGTGATAAAGGATAAAGAAACAGGCATCATTAAAAGACTTCACTGCACTTATGACCCTGAAACAAAAGGGGGATGGTCAAAAGACGGACGAAAAGTGAAAGGAACCCTGCACTGGGTTTCAGCACCTCACGCGGTTAAAGCGGAAATAAGGCTTTACGACCGTTTGTTTCAAACCATAAACCCTCTGGATGTCAAAAAGGGAGAAGACTTCAAAAAAAATCTAAATCCTGACTCATTAAAAATCATCCATTCAGGCAGGCTGGAACCGAATCTTTTAAATGTCAGGCCCGGAGACCGGTTTCAATTTCTCAGGAAGGGATACTTCTGTGTTGATCCCGATTCAAAAAAAGGCCACCTGGTTTTCAATCAAACAGTCCCTCTTCGAGACACCTGGGCTAAAATCCTCAAAAAGCAGAAAACCAGGAAGAGCGATTAATACTATTTTATTGACAGAACGGCCCGATTTTTATTATTCTAATTCTGCGTAATAACCAAATGTCAGACATATAATAATCAATCATTAGAGGAGAAGCCATAATGAAACCCAACATCAAACCTAAAAATAACTGCTATTCATCAGGACCATGCGCCAAGCATCCTGGATATTCCCTGGATGAACTCAAAGACACCCCGCTGGGCCGTTCCCACCGCAGTGCCCTGGGAAAAGGAAAGCTGGCAGAATCCATAGAGAAGACAAAAAAAATACTGGGACTCCCTCCTGACTATCTCGTAGGAATCGTACCCGCATCAGATACAGGAGCTTTTGAAATGGCCATGTGGTCCCTGCTAGGACCTAAAGGCGTAGACGTCTTTGTGTGGGAATCTTTCAGTAAAGGATGGGCCACTGATATTCGGGAGCAGCTGAAGCTCGAAAATGTCCGGGTGTTTGAAGCAGACTATGGGAAACTGCCTGATCTTTCCCAGGCAGATTTCCATAATGACGTGGTATTTGTCTGGAACGGGACGACCAGCGGCGTTAAGGTCCCCAATGGAGACTGGATTCCCGATGACAGAAAAGGCCTCACCATATGCGATGCAACCTCCGCCATATTTGCCATGGAAATCCCCTATCATAAGCTCGATGTCATCACTTATTCATGGCAAAAAGTATTAGGAGGAGAGGCGGCCCATGGAATTCTGATCTTATCTCCAAGGGCTGTGGAAAGGATTGAAAATTACTCCCCGCTGTGGCCCATGCCGAAAATCTTCCGTATGATGAAAAAAGGGAAATTCAATGAAGGCATCTTCAAAGGATCCACTATTAACACGCCGTCAATGCTCGCCAATGAAGATTATCTTGCAGCCCTGAACTGGGCAGAATCCATTGGAGGCCTTCCCGGGCTTATCACTCGAAGCACTCAAAACCTCAAGGTATTTGAAGATTTTGTCGCCAAGCATGAGTGGATAGACTTTCTTGCGGAAAACAAGGATATCCGGTCCAACACGAGTGTGTGCTTCAGCGTCAAACTTCCTGAGGATAAAATCAAAGCTATGGTCAAACTTCTGGCAGATGAAGAAGTCGCTTATGACTGCGGCTCCTACCGGGATGCTCCTCCCGGCTTAAGATTCTGGTGCGGAGCCACCGTAGATAAGGAAGATATTGAAATCATCACCCAATGGCTTGAATGGGCTTATATCGAAGTCAAGCAAAGTTAATAAATCCGGCTTATCCGGTTTAACGATGAAAAGACGTGATTTTATTGAATTCATTGGTCTGGGTATGGCCTCACTGGCTGCATCCGGATGCGGCAGAAAGAGCCGTCCTGTTCTTTCGGAACAAAAATCCAATATCCTTTTTATTATGACAGACGACCATGCCTCTCATGCTCTCAGCTGTTATGGAAGCAAAATAAACAAAACGCCTCATATGGACAGGATCGCAACTGAGGGGATCCGCTTCGACAACTGCTTCTGCACGAACAGTATCTGTGCTCCAAGCCGCGCCACGATTTTGACAGGGAAGTACAGCCATATAAACGGTGTCCGGAATAATGTCCTTGAGTTTGATGGCTCTCAGATGACATTCCCCCAACTTCTCCAAAAAGCCGGCTTTCAGACTGCAATGATAGGCAAATGGCATCTCAAAAGCGTCCCAACTGGATTTGACTATTGGAATGTTCTCCCCGGCCAGGGGCATTATTATAATCCTGACTTTATTGAAATGGGACAGAAAAACCATTATACCGGTTACGTCACAGATATTTTAACGGAAATTGCGGTTGACTATCTGGAAAACAAAAGAAAAGCAGACCAGCCTTTTCTCATGATGCTCCATCAAAAGGCTCCTCACAGAAACTGGCAGCCAGCTCTGAGACATTTGACAAAATATGACAATACAGAATTTCCTGAGCCTGATACTCTCTTTGATGATTATGCGACAAGGTCGGAAGCAGCCAAAGAGCAGGAAATGACTCTACAGAAATATATGCAGCTTGAATACGACCTGAAAATGGGCCCTCCTCCGGAAAGAATGACAGAGGAACAAAAAACCGAATGGGAAGATGCGTACGGGCCGAAAAGAGATGCTTTCTACAAGAAAAATCCTCAAGGTAAAGAACTCGTACGCTGGAAATACCAGCGCTATATGCAGGATTATCTCGGATGTATAGCGGGAGTGGATGAAAATATCGGGCGCATCCTGGATTATCTGGAAAACTCAGGTCTGGCTGGCAATACGCTGGTTGTCTATACATCCGATCAAGGATTCTACCTCGGCGATCACGGTTGGTTTGACAAACGCTTCATGTACGAAGAATCTCTCAGAATGCCTCTTCTAATGAGGTTTCCCGGCCGAATCCAACCCGGAAGAGTCGATGAGCATATGGTCACCAACCTTGATTTTGCGCCTACATTTCTTGAGTTATCAGGCGTGCCGATCCCCAAAGATATGCAGGGCCTTTCTTTAGCCGGTCTAATAAAGGACGAACCCGCACAGGAATGGCGGGATGCCATCTACTACCACTACTATGAATATCCCAGTGTTCATATGGCTAAAAGACATTTCGGTATACGTACCAAAAAGTACAAACTCATCCACTTCTATTATGACATAGATCGATGGGAGCTGTATGACCTTGAAAATGACCCAAAGGAACTCAACAATGTTTACAACAATCCTTTGTATTCTGAAACAGCTGGGGAACTCAAATCAAAACTGAATGCCCTTCAAAAAAAATACGGCGACTCAAAAGAACTGGCAGAAAAATTCTTAAAACAGGACTTATCACAGCATTAAACAGATGAATGTTCTTTTCCTTGCGGGCTTTTCCCCTAATAAAAATCATGCTGCAAACCCAACCTGGATGATGAACGAGTCAAGGTAGAAGAGGGCTTAATGAAATTCAGGTATGGCTGTCCTGCGAAACTCCCCCGTCCGTTAAAAAATTGTAGAAATTATATGAATTAATTCTTATACTAGTAAGCGAAATAAAAAGAGGAATGAAAAAATTCAAAAGCACTGTATTCTCTATCTCTATCCTCATTTTTGTTATCGCCTCTTCCTGCTCAATAGAAAAATTCGCTTTAAAAAAAACAGCGGATGCCTTAACCGGAGGGAGCACCAGCAACGTCTTTCTTACGGATAATGATCCTGAATTGGTGGGAGATGCCCTGCCGTTCACCATCAAAATGTATGAATCCCTCATGGCCTCTATACCCGAGCACTACGGATTGAGGCTCCAGACCGGCATGCTGTACATAATGTATGCGAATGTCTATATCCAATCCCCGGCCGAACAACTCCCTGACGTTGAATTTGATAAAAAGGAATCCATGCTGGACAGAGCTAAAAATCTTTATTTAAGGGGAAGAGACTATACTTTGGAGCTGCTCGAGATGAAGCACCCGGGTTTTCTTGAGAATCTCAAATCAAAAAAATTTAAACAGGCTCTTGACGGAATTAAAAAGGATGATGTGCCTGCTCTGTACTGGGCTTCAGCCGGATGGGTGGCTGCATATTCCATAGATCCATTCGATATGAAACTCGGCTTAACTCTTCCCCAGGCAGAATCTTTGATGAATAAAGTCCTGGAACTCGATGAAAATTTCAATAACGGATCTATCCATGATTTTTTTATCCTCTACTATGGTTCTATCCCGGAATATATGGGAGGAAGTTCAAAAAAAGCCAGGGAGCATTTTGAAAAAGCGGTCGCCTTATCCAAAGGCAGTTCTGCATCGCCTTATCTTTCACTGGCCTCAACCGTATCCGTAAAAGAACAGGATATAAAAGAATTCAAATCTCTTTTAAACCAGGCGCTCAAAATCGATCCTGATAAATATATCTCTTTAAGACTTCAAAATACCATCAATCAAAAAAAAGCAGCTTGGATGCTTGAGCATATTGAAGACTATTTTGTTGAAGTAAAATAAAACTTTGGAAAAAAAATGAGAAAAAAGCCCGTATCAGTGACAATATCAATTGTGTTTTTAATAGCAGCAGTGACAGCTCTGTCAGGTCCCCTGCAGGCGACCACCATTAAAATAGGAAGCATAGCCCCGAAGAGGTCGCCATGGGATGATGCTTTAAGAATACTCAACCAGAAATGGCAGGAAATCACTCATGGAGAGGTAGAACTAAAGATCTATCCCGGAGGCATCGCAGGGAATGAGGCAGACACCTTAAGAAAGATGAGAATAGGCATACTTGGCGGAGGTGTCTTTACGAACCGCGGCCTTACCAAGATATATTCGGATATCTATGTGCTCAATATCCCCTTCCTTATCTCATCCCCTCAAGAGCTGAACTATGTGCTCAAAAAGATGAAACCTGCTTTTGAAAAGGAAATAGAAAACAAAGGATTCAAAATCATTATATGGTCCACAGTGGGATGGGTTCATATTTTTTCCAAAAACAGAGTCTTGTATCCGGAAGAGTTAAAAAAGCATAAGCTTTCTTTCACAACAGGAGAGCCTGAGCTCGAACAGGCATGGAAAAGGTCCGGGTATCATATTGTTCCGAATGATCTTAAGGACCTCATGATGGGACTCCAGAGCGGAATGGTAGATTCCTTTTATTTGACTCCGCTCGTGGCCGCTTCAGGCCAGTATTTCCCCTTGGCTCCCAATATGTGCTCCCTGAAAATCGCTCCTGTAGTGGGGGGAATTGTTGTGACTCAAAAAATCTGGGATAAGATTCCTGAACAATATAAGGGAGACATGCTCAAAGCTACTCAGGAAATCTCCGAAATTCTCAACAAAGACAGAACAAAGCTGGAGGAAGAGGCCATTGAAACCATGAAGGAAAACGGACTAATAATAAATGAAGTTCCGCAAGAAGCACTGATACAGTGGGAAAAAACAGCAGAAAAAGGAATGGCGGTTCTTGTGGACAACGTGTTTTCAAACAAAATCTATAACGAGCTCAAACAGCATCTGAATGAATATCGTAAGTTAAATGAAAAAAAAGATCTTTCTGAAGACCATACATAAACTCGAAGACCATCTCGTTTTCTTTTTCGTCTTCCTTCTTGCCCTCATTCCTGTAATAGAAGTGGCGGCAAGAAAATTATTCCGTACAGGTGTTCCGAATTCCACAGATTATATACAACACCTTGTCCTCATCCTAACTTTTTTAGGGGGCATGATCACAACCAGAGAAAAAAAACACCTTGCCCTCAGCCTCAATCTCAATCTTTCAAAAAAAACCAAGTCATTTATCGATCTGATTGTTTCTTCTCTGGCCTGTTGTTTCACATCAGCATTTGCCTGGGCTTCACTTTCTTTTGCCATTAACGGTTTCACGGCAGAACAAAAAGTAGGAATAATCAGTTTAAAATATATCATTTTGCTCATGGCTGTGGGATATTTTGTCATGGCTCTGAGATTCAGCTTTCATCTTGAAAAAAGAATATATAAGATGGTTTCTGCTTTATCAGGATTTTTCCTCGGTACTCTTCTCTCTATTGACCCAATACTGAACTCTGTCACAGGCTTAATCGGGAAATCTCCAAAAATATTCGAAACCCTTTCCTCTGGATTTAATGCCCTGGTCTCGTTCACTGCTTTGCCCCTAATCATACTCCTTATTCTTACCTCAGTCTTTGGAATGAGGATCTTCATCGTCCTCGGAGGAATAGCCTATCTTCTCTTTGCCAAATCAGGAACTCCTCTTGAAGTCGTTCCAAATGAAGCCTACACTCTTCTCATCAGTCATTCCATTCCAGCCATTCCTCTTTTCACGGTTGCAGGTTTCCTTCTCTCAGAAAGCAAAGCCGGGGAAAGGATCGTAGGCATGTTTAGATCTTTGTTTTCCTGGTTCCCCGGCGGCCTTGCTGTGGTGAGCGTTCTCGCCTGTGCTTTTTTCACAACATTTACCGGGGCCTCAGGTGTGACCGTGCTGGCTTTAGGCGGTTTTCTTTTGATGGTCCTTAGAAAAGGGAAATATAAGAAAAGATTCAGTACAGGGCTTTTGACAGCATCAGGAAGTATTGGCCTCCTGTTCCCTCCGAGTCTTCCTATCATCATCTATGGAGTGACAGCTCAAATAAGCATAAAAGACATGTTCATAGGAGGTCTTCTTCCAGGTTCACTTATGATACTAGCCATGGCGATAGTAGGGATTGTGTATTCGTATAAGAAAAAAATCCCAAAAGAACCTTTTAAATTAAAACAGGCGGTCAATTCTTTAAAAATTTCCATCTGGGAAATACTTCTTCCTGTTATCATACTGGGTTGTTATTTCGGCGGGCTCACTACTCTGGTTGAAAGCGGAGCTGCCGCTGTGGTCTATATTCTGATCGTTGAGCTGGTCTTAACCAAGGACATAAAAATAAAAGGCCTCTCAAGTATCATAAAAAAATGCATACCCATTATAGGGGGCGTGCTCTCTATCATAGCCATCGCCAAGGCTCTATCCTATTTTATGGTAGATGCCCAGATTCCTCTCAAACTTGCAGACTGGGTACAGGCGAATATCAGCTCTAAATATTTATTTCTCTTGCTCTTGAACCTATGTTTACTGATAGCAGGGTTTTTTATGGATATCTTTTCTGCTATTTTGGTCATCGTTCCCCTTATCGTCCCTTTGGGCCATGTTTTTCAAATCCATCCGGTCCACTTAGGAATCATTTTTCTGGCCAATATGGAATTGGGGTATCTCACCCCGCCTGTAGGTCTGAATCTGTTTCTTGCCTCATACAGATTCGAAGAGCCCATGCAGAAAATCTATAGAAGCATTATTCTTTTCTTTTTTATCCAGCTGGCTTCCGTGCTGATGATAACTTATATCCCCTTCCTCTCCACCTGGCACTTTTAAAGAAATACTCCGGGTTATTCGACGGCTATCTCCTTGGAGCTCTGCCACAGCCCGTGTATATTACAGTAGCTTGCTGCAAATAGAGTGCCCGGTTTATCGGTTTTGAAAGTTAATGTCACGGCATGATGAGTATAAATCGAACTTGTATCCGGGCCTTCTGTGCTTTCTCCGTGAGCTGTAAACTCAGCTTTCCCTATTTGGAATGGGAAACTGCCTCCGCCCGGTTTAAAGTACACCATGATCCAGCGGATGTGATGTTCTGTCTTATTAGGATGAGCTATTTCCTTCCCTACACTGACCTTTACCTTAAACATCTCTCCCTTTTTTACTCTGTCAGGCGCATCTATAACAGGAACATGTTTTTCCTTCTTCCAATCAGCTGTTTGAAACAAGTCTTTTAATTCACTCATTTTTTTCTCCTTTGATCTACGTTTTCTTTCCTTATGCAGCTTTTGCTTCTATGTTCTTTTTCATTTTAGACCCAAACACAAATCAAGTCAATGGAACTCCATTAAAGAGGCAAATGCGGTCCTTTCCATTTTATACTTAACAATTTGTTTGGAAACTCATAGAATAAAAGCTGAAATCTGAAAAGGAGTCCCAGGATATGAAACGCCGTGATTTTATACAAAAAATGGGATGGGGAACCGCCTGTTTCGCGCTTTCTCCACATTTGGATTTTAAACAAACCCTGAAAAAAACAAAAAACCGGCCTAATCTAATCTATATATTTGCTGACCAGCTCCGCTATCAGTCTCTAGGGTATGCCGGGGATAACAAAGCCATAACACCTCACATTGACAGCCTGGCAGACCAAGGAGTGAATTTCATAAATGCTGTGTCTAATTATCCTGTTTGTGCGGCTCACCGGGCCTCTCTTTTTACCGGAAAATATCCCAGCAGTACTGGAATGGTCATAAACGAACTGAGGATAAATCCCCATCACCGCTGTTTTGGTCATGTATTAACTGACAGCGAATACACAACCGGGTATATAGGTAAGTGGCATCTCTGGGCCAATCAAGCAGGGCATCACAGGGAAGCGAAAAATTCCTACATCCCTCTGGAAAAACATGAATACAGGCTTGGATTTGACGGATTCTGGGCCTCATACAATTTCAACCATGATTATTATGAAGGGTTTTACTTTAGCGATGCACCTAAACGGATTCAAATAAAAGGATATGAACCGGATGCCCAGACTGATATGGCCCTTCGTTTTATAAGCAGCCGCACTCACCGCAGCAATCCCTTTGCCCTGTTCCTATCATACGGACCTCCGCATCCTCCTTTCACACAAAATAATGTCCCTGAATCCTATTACAAAATGTTCAATAATGTCGAATTCCCCCTTCCTCAAACATGGTCTGATATTCCTGATGAATATATGGACCGCCATACAGACCGTAAAGAGTGGCTTGATTACTGGAAGCCAAATCTTCCTGAATTCCATAGGATCTACTATGCACTCACAGCAAGCCTTGACTGGAACATCGGAAGGATTCTCAAGGCAGTGGAGGAAGCAGGGATTTCAGAAGATACGATTATTGTTTTTTCCTCGGACCACGGAGAGATGTTCGGGGCCCACGGCAGGGTAGAAAAACTAATTTTCTACGAAGAGGCCGTAAGAGTCCCTTTTTTGATTCGATGGCCTGGGAAAATCCCTGCCGGGTTGAAAAGCGATGCCTGTCTGGGGACACCGGACATCATGCCTACTATTCTCGGTCTTATGGACCTGCCTGTCCCTGAAGATGTCGATGGTATGGATCTCAGTCATCTGGCAAAAGGGCAAAACGGGCCGGAACCTGATGCTGCTTTCCTTCAGGGAATGGGTCATACCTATCTATGGAAAGATGGATATGAATGGCGCGGTATCCGGGATAAGCAATGTACTTACGCTGTATACAGAAGAGACGGATCAGAACTCTTGTTTGACAATCAAAAGGACCCTTTTCAGAAAAAGAATCTTATAGGAGATCCAAACTATAAAAAGATAAGAAAAAACCTGAGCAGTCAGATGGAGAATAAAATGTCAGTGTTAAATGATCCTTTTGAAAAATGCACATGGTACAGAGACTACTGGACTGATGGAAACCGCAACATACTCCGCAGTGCCAAAGGCTGATTCCAGCCAAAATTTACGATATTCCTCTTACTCTTAATAAAAAAAATAAAAAAGGTCTTGACAAGGACTTTTTTTTACGCTAAATTGTATATGCTTTATATATACAGTTATAACGGTTATAACAATATGTACAAAAATTAAAATGAGATGAAAATGAAAATAATCATATCCAATGCGTCACAAAAACCGATTTATTTTCAGATCGCGGAGCAGATAAAAAATCAAATCATAAGCGGAGAACTTAAAGAAGGAGAACCCCTTCCTTCTATCCGGAAACTCGCCCAGGAACTTCAGATCAGTGTTATCACAACCAAAAGGGCTTACGAAGAGCTCGAAAAGGAAGGATTTATAGACACAGTAGGAGGAAAAGGATGTTTTGTGGCCATGCAGAACAAAGAGCTTCTCAGGGAAAAGAAGATGAAGATGGTTGAAGACAGGTTGTTAAAAGCCGTTATGGAGGCCAAACTTCTTGGAGTCAGATTAGAAGAACTCAAAGAAATGCTTACGCTTCTGTACAAAGAGGAGGAATAATGGAATACACTGTTGAAATCGAAAATCTCAGGAAGGAATTCAAGGGATTCACCCTGAAGAATGTTTCTCTGCGCATACCCAAAGGATATATTATGGGTCTCATCGGTCCTAATGGAGCGGGAAAGACCACCATCATCAAACTCATAATGAATTTAATAAGAAAAAATTCAGGACGCATCCTCGTGTTCGGGAAAGACCATATCCGGCATGAGGCGGAAATCAAATCTCAAATAGGGTTCGTTTATGACGTCCCTTGTTTTTATGATGACCTGAAACTTAAAGATTTAGCTTCGGCCATTGCTCCGTTTTACCCAAAGTGGAACCAAAAGCTGTTTCTCAAACGCATGAATGCATTTGGGCTTCCCCTTAATAAAAGATTCAAAAAACTCTCTCACGGTATGAAGATGAAATTTTCCCTTTGCCTAGCCCTTTCTCATGATGCTGACTTGATACTTATGGATGAGCCCACATCTGGACTGGATCCCGTGTTCAGGCAGGAACTTCTCAAACACCTGTCTCAAATCATGCTCGATGAAAAAAAAACCGTGCTGTTCTCCACACACATCACATCTGATCTTGAGAGGATCGCTGATTACATCACATTTATAAATAACGGAGAGATCCTTTTCTCCAGCGCTTTGGACGATATTCTCGAAAAATGGGGCATCATCAAAGCAGAAAATGATCTGCTGGAGAAGAAAGCCATACCCGGTATTATGGGATACCAAAAGACGGAATACGGCATTGAAATCCTTAGCTCTGAAATAAAAAAAGCCCAAACACTTCTTCCTCAGGATTCAATCACAGAAAAAGCCTCTCTTGAAGACATTATGTACCTTATGAGCAAAGGAGAAAAGCATGCTTAAACACATCCGAAGAGAACTTATCTTTAACAAAACCAACCTGTACATTTTCGCCGGTTATATCATCGTATTCTGGATATGGATCCTCTGGCAGGATATTCCCTTCCGGGTTTCTCTTTTATTCCTCTCATTTATACTGCCACTTTTTTGTGCGGCCAGCTTCCAAGCCAGAGAAGATAAATTCAAAGCATGGACACTGAACTGCAGCCTTCCCACGAGCAGGAAAACAATTATTTTAGCCCGTTTCATTTTATCCTGGTCTTTTATTTTTGCTTCCTGGGTTTTTGGGCTTCTCTTTTCAGCCTTTTTTCAGAAAAATCCAGCCTTCTTGAGTCAACTTCTGGAACTCAAATTTCTTTTTGTCTTTCTTTTGTTTTCCAGCCTCTTTCTTGCCTTCTTGCTTCCTTTTGTCATCCGCTTCGGTATCACCGGAGTTTTCATTGGATTGGTGGTCCTGCAGGTTCTGGGAGTCATAACATTACTGCTAACAAGCGCCTCAGGTAATAAAGATAACATCCTGAGGGCTTCCATTCATACTGTCATCAATGCTGTAAAATTCCTTGTAGATCATGATCCTACTCCCGCCTATCTTCTGCTGCTTCTTGTTTCTGTGTCTGTTATAAACTTTTTCACATTGAAATTTTCCCAGTTTCTTTTTAGCAGGAAAGACTTTTAAGGAGGGACAGTGGCACTAGCTCTTGAAATCAAAGGACTTCGAAAGGAATATAAAAATTTTAGACTTAATGATATTTCACTACACCTTCCTTCCGGATATATCATGGGACTTATCGGGCCTAATGGGGCAGGCAAGACCACCCTCATCAAGCTCATCCTCAATTTGGTTCAAAGAGAATCAGGCGAAATAAAAATTTTCGGCACGGATAACCTCATCCATGAAACAGACATCAAATCAAGGATAGGCTTTGTCCATGAAGAGCCTCACTACTACAGCTATCTGAGAGTCAAAGAAATGAGGGCCCTTTTCTCCCGATTCTATATACACTGGAATGATGACCGGTTTTATAACCTTTGCGGTGAATTCAATCTTCCCTTGAATAAAAGAATATCCACTCTTTCTAGGGGAACCAAAATGAAGCTTTCTCTGGCTCTGGCCCTTTCACACGATGCTGATTTTCTTTTGATGGATGAACCGACTACAGGTCTTGACCCTGTATTTCGGAGAGACCTGTTAAAAAAATTCTCAGAGATCATACAAAATGAAAACAAAGCGGTTCTGTTTTCCACTCACATCACTTCAGACCTCGAAAGGATCGCGGATTATATAACCTATATACAGAATGGAGAAATCCTCTTTTCATGCACCAAAGACCATTTGTTTGAAACCTGGGCATTAGTCAAAGGAGGAAATGAAATCCTCAATCACGAATCGAAAAAACTCTTTGAAGGTATTCGAAAAGGCCCTTATGGATTTAAAGCCCTCACATCAGATAAAGAAGCCGTACAGAAGGCCCTCTCAGGAAAAAATATTATACTGGAAAAACCTTCCCTGGATGACATCATGATCCTTTTGAGCAGAGGAGAAATCAATGCTTAAACTATGCTGGAAAGACTTTTATATAACAAGGCTTTTCTTGATTGCTGTGCCTTTTTTCTTTTTCATCCTATTAAACATCTTTGTATTTTCCGAATTCCTATTTCTTACAGTCGGTATCATACTCACCTTTGTTATGGTCATCTCCATTCCCCTTATCGAAGACAAATACCGAACGGAACAAATCATTTCCAGTCTCCCCGTTTCAAAGCGAAGTATCGTCTTATCCAGATATGTTTCTTCCTTTCTCATTACAGGGTTCGGGATGATCCTTTATTTTGTTTCCAGCTTATTATACAGCTCGATATTTAAAGATAACACAGCCGACCTTAAATCCATGGTGAGTTTGCAGGGAGGAGCTGTATTTCTTCTCTTCTCTCTTCTTCTTGTAGCTCTGTTTTTACCTTTCTATTTTAAACTGGGAATCGGCAAAGCCCTGCTTATTTTTCCTGCTGTCGTTGCTGTCTTTTCCGCAGTTATATGGCTTGGAATTGAGGCTGTATCCTTTAATCTCCAGGATTCACTCAATACACCTCTAGCTCTTTCTATCCTTTTTATTCTTTCATCAGGGATTATGGGCGCATCCATATCCATCTCAATAAAAGCCTATAAACTCAAGGAGCTGTAATCGATGCTTCTTTTTGTGAAAAAAAATGAATAAGATAATTTTCCTCCTCGTTATTCTGGTCATCATAATTTTGATTGCCTTCTGAAGACAAAAAAAGCCCCTTCCGCGGGAATGTGTGCTGTTACTTGTTCCGCCTCTCTTTAAGGAAGGCGTTCCCGCCGGGAAGGGGCTTTAATTCACTCTACTTGGACAATTCAGTAATTAGAACTCGAATCTCACTCCGAATCTCAGCATTCTCGGGTTCAGGATCTCATTCAATGAACCTGCGGTATTGCTGGGTGAAAAGGATGTGCTTCCGTCATCATAGATATACACGGTTCCCCAATCATACTGGTATCTTCTGTTCTCGATCGTGCTGTTCAACGCGTTAAACAGGTCAGCCATGATATAGATCTTTCCGATATCTCCTATACTGAGGACTTTTTCAAGTCTGAGGTCCAGCTTATAGAACATGGGGAGGGAATCTTCACCAAAAGGTTGGAGATAAACTGTTTTACCGCGGTTTCTTGGATTGGTAATGCGGTAATCAGTGACAGCAACAGTCTCTCTTATCAGCCAGCCGTCTCTTGCCTGGAAGTTGAAGGATACATTGATATCAAAGGGAAGCTGGTAGAGTCCTGCGAGTTTGAGCATCCACGGGGAATAGGTGTATTGATTGATCTTTCCGGAGGCTCCGCCCTGATAAGGTGAGTAGACCCTGTTATCCAGAGCCCAAAGATTATTGTCATTCCATGCACCTTGGTCTCCGTAATGGACTTTCTGGCTCTGGAAGGTGAAACTTCCGTTGAGCATCCATCTGTTGGAAAGCCTCTTGTTGAAGATAAGGTCAAATCCCCAGTAGTCCTGATAATAATCAGGTTGCAGTGTATGGCGTGTATAGGGAGAATAATAAGAGGGGTCATAGCCCATATAGCTGTCAGTCATGTAGTAATAGGTGTTTTCATCTGCCTGGCCCATATCTCCGTCCCAGGGTGTGTCATATCCGCTCACATCAATGCTGGACGGGAGGGCGGGTGCTGCTACATACCAATCCTGTGACTGGAATCTATAAGCATCTCCGTTCGCATCCACAAAGTGTTTAACGCTCCAAACGTTTTTGTCATATCTTCTGTAGGTGGCATTAACCGATATGCCGAAATCAGGAAGTACTTCTCTCTGAAGAGTCAGAATCACTTCTGAAGTCCTGGGAGACTGGGCATCGGGATCATAGGACCTATAAGGATCCGTTGTCTGCTGTGGATTCTGGGGGTCATAGCTAAACCAGTATTCTCCGGAAGCGTCACTCCAGTTTCCGATAAACTGACCGGACGAATTAAAGATGTTATAGGGTGTGTACAATCCGTCTCCGACTGTACCCCAGTAAAGTTCGTTGAGCTGCATCACGTTGTCGCCGTTGTCATTCCACCACATATCCACTTGTCCACTGGTTCCGCCCGGCATCCAGTCTCCGGCTATCATTCCCATGAAATTTCCGTACTGGCCCACGGACAGCTTGGCGATGGTCTTTCCGTCGCCTGTGATGTCATATGTGAGTCCGATCCTTGGGGAGAATGTCTTCCACCAGTAAGGATCGCCGTTCTTGTCATAGGCTGTGACTTGCTCCACCTCACATCCGGGAAGGATCGTGTCCAACGCACTCTGTACATCAGGAGATGCGATCTCATCCCATGCCGGATTGTCTGTTACAGCTTCCAAAGTGATAGGTGCGACATAAGGCTGCTGCTGGTCGTATCTCAAACCCAGAAGCAGAGTGAACCGGCCGAATGTTACGGTGTCTCTCAGATAAAAGGCATAGGCGTCCACGCCAAAGTCTCTGTAATATCCTCTGAAATACTGAAAATAATTGATATGGGCCGGATTTTCAGCTTCTGTCGGAACTCCATCGCCGTTCCAATCAAGAGTAGGATAATTCAGGTTCCAATAACAATACATGTTCCCCGTATAAACAGACTCTGTGTAGGCATGCCTTGAAGCATACTCGGCACCGAACAGGATCTCGTGGCTGGCGCCTAAGAAGCTGTCATTGAAATAGGTTCCTCTGCCAACATACTGTTGGACAGGTCTTTCCACATAGTAGCGCGAATTTCCCACATCACCGTCAGGAGCTTCAAAGATATCATTGGTCTCATCGTACCAGGGAGGATTCTCAAAATTCAGGTCGTCCAT
>CAYWDH010000051.1:0-20395 GCA_964456985.1 uncultured Eubacteriales bacterium | reverse complement strand
ACAGCTTCATACCCTGCGCCTCGCATCTGCAGCAACCTCGACTCGTGAATAACCAAAATTACATTATTGTTATTCATAAAATAAGCCTGTAATTACATCAATATCAAACTTTCCCTATTATATTATATTAAGGAATACAATGAAATTCAGGTAGCTTTCATTAAAACTGCAATTATGATAAAATTTTTCTAGTTCATCATATAATAAGGAGTCACCATGTCAGGACACTCAAAATGGCATTCCATTAAACATAAAAAAGCTGCCCAGGATGCAAAAAGAGGGAAAATGTTCACAAAAATCATTAAAGAAATATCTGTTTCCGCACGCATGAAAGGTGGAGATCCTGATAAAAATCCAAGACTGCGCCAGGCTATAGATCATGCCAAATCTGTTAACATGCCTGCTGATAATATAGACAGGGCCATAAAAAAAGGGACAGGTGAACTGGAAGGTGTCAACTACGAAGAAATAACCTATGAAGGTTACGCTCCGGGCGGGGTCGCTGTCTTAATTGAAACACTGACGGACAATAAAAACCGCACTGTCTCTGAATTAAGACACATTTTCTCCAAACACGGAGGCAATATCGGTGAATCAGGATGTGTGGCATGGATGTTCGACCGGAAAGGATACATTGTCGTGGCCAAATCAGAAGCTTCTGAAGACCATCTGATGGATCTTATCCTGGAAGCAGGGGCTGAGGACATGCGAGACGACGGAAGCAATTGGGAGATCATCACATCACCAAAAGACTATGACTCAGTAAACACGTCGCTTAAAGAGAACAAAATAGAAATGGATACTTCCAGCATCAGCTATATCCCGCAGAACTATGTCAAACTGGAGGGCAAAAAAGCGCAGCAGTGCCTCAATCTGATCGAAGAACTCGAAGACCATGACGACGTCCAGAATGTCTGGGCTAATTTTGATATTGACGAAAAAGAAATCGAGCAGTATTCCCAGTAAAGAAGCCGAATGAGACGGAAAGATATCTTAAAAATTGTAACGATATTTAAGCGGTAGGGACCTATGAAAATTCTAGGAATCGATCCCAGTTTGAGAGCAACCGGATACGGAATTATCGAACAGGACGGCCAGGCACTGCGGGTCATAAAATACGGAGTGATAAAACCACCCCAAAAAGCGCAGCTCCTTGATAAACTCAATGAAATAAAGAAAGAGATCGATTCCATAATAAAAACCTATGATCCGGATGAGATCGCTATTGAAAATCTTTTCTACGCCAGAAACGTTAAAACAGCCATTACACTGGGCCAGGTCAGAGGAGCCGCCCTCGTAGCCGTAGCTTCCAATCAATGCCCCCTGCATGAATATTCCGCATTGGAAATAAAAAAAGCAGTGACAGGTTACGGCCGGGCTGATAAAAATCAAGTCCAGAGCATGATCAAGACGCTTCTTCATATTCAGGATAAAAAAATTGAAGAGGATGCCTCCGATGCTCTGGCTGCGGCCTTCTGCCATCTTAATTCCAGAATTTTTCTTGACAAAATAAAGGAAGCATAAAAATATATACATAAAGGAACACCATGATATCCTATCTTAAAGGCATTTTGATTAACAAAACCCCAGATGAAGTGGTATTGGATATTCAGGGAGTGGGATACTGCGCAGGAATACCTTTGTCAACCTTTCTTGAACTGGGAGAAATCGGTGATGAGACCGAACTTCATATCTATACACACCTAACAGATACATCCATTTCTCTTTACGGTTTTCTAACCGAGAAAGAAAAAAAGCTCTTCCTGAAACTCATAAATATATCCGGTATAGGCCCGAAAATAGCCCTGAACATACTCTCAGGAATCGGGGTCTCCGACCTTGAGGAATCCATAAAAAAAAGCGATATAGACAGAATATCCCTGGTTCCCGGAATAGGCAGAAAGACAGCTATGCGCATTGCACTGGAGCTCCAGGGGAAACTTGCGGATAAAGAAAAAATACTGGCTATCGGAATCTCAAAAGAAAAGGATGAACTGCTCTCTGCTCTGACCAATTTGGGATTTAAAAGAAAAGAAATTAATGATATTGTTGACCAGTCCATAAAAGATCTGGGAAAAGATGCGGGATTTGAAAAACTACTCAAAGAAAGCCTGAGGAGGCTTGCCAAAATATAGTCTTCTTCCTCCCTCTCTTTTTATTGGGAAATTATATGGAATCAAAATCTTGGGCATGGATTTATCTTGAAAAAAAGCCCAAAATAAGATATACGATTGTGTAAAGACTGAAAACGTCAAAGAAGAGAACACAAAGAGAAAAAAAACTATGAAAGAAGGACAACACGTCAAGGCGGTGCTCAATCCTGTACGCACAAAAGAAGACCTCAAATTTGAAGACAATCTGCGACCTGAGACATTCGATGAATTTATCGGCCAGAAGACCATTAAAAAAAAGCTGAATATATTCATAAAAGCAGCCTTAAAAAGAAAAGATAGTCTGGATCATGTGCTCCTTTATGGGCCTCCGGGTCTCGGGAAAACAAGCCTTGCTTTTATTATTGCCAAACAAATGGGAGTAGGGATAAAACCCACCTCAGGCCCGGTCATAGAAAAAATCGGAGACCTTTCTGCGATTTTGACAAATCTGCAGAACAAGGAGGTTCTTTTTATCGATGAAATACACCGCCTCCATCCTTCAGTGGAAGAAATCCTGTACTCGGCAATGGAGGACTACAGTCTTGATATCGTTATAGGGCAAGGGCCCAGCGCACGAAGTCATAAACTCAAACTCAAAAAATTCACGCTCATTGGAGCCACCACCCGCGCCGGACACATCACCCCACCTTTGAGAAGCCGGTTCGGAATCATCAACCGGCTCGACTTCTATGACGAAAAATATTTGAAAGATATCATAAAACGGTCTGCCTCCATTTTAAACGCAAGCATCACAGATCAGGGAGCAGCTCAGATAGCCAAAAGGGCCAGGGGTACTCCCAGGGTCGCAAACAGGCTCCTGAGAAGAGTCAGGGATTATGCGGACGTTATTGCAGATGGAAAAATTACTTCTGAAGAGGCTGTTCAAGCCCTTGACATGATGGAGGTGGACTCTATGGGGCTGGATGATGTAGACAGGAAGATCCTCTCAACCATAATAGAAAATTTCTCAGGCGGGCCCGTTGGGATCAATACCATATCCGCAGCCATAGACGAAGAAAAAGATACCATAGAATCCATCTATGAACCCTTTCTCATGCGCATTGGATTTCTTGAAAGGACTACAAGAGGGCGCTGCGCCACGCAAAAAGCTTATGAACATCTGGAATACAAAAAAAGTTCTTCAAATCCTCAAAAAAATCTCTTCAAGAACGATCAAGAATCATGATCTATCCCTGAACATAAATAAAAATAATCTCAACAGGATGACGAACGAGTCAAGGCTAGGAAATCTCAATTGAAATTAAAAGATTTTGACTTCAAACTTCCCAAAGAACTGATCGCCCAAAAGCCGCTCCCCCAAAGAGAACAATCACGCATGATGGTACTCCACAGGGAAAAAAATAAAATCACGCATGCCAAGTTCACTGATTTTCCTGACCTCCTTCAAAAGAATAATTTACTGGTCCTCAATAACACCAAGGTCATACCTGCCAGAACATGGGGGAAAAAAGGCAATAAGGAAGTAGAGTTTCTTTTCTTAAAAGAAAAAGATCATAATACCTGGGAAGTCCTGTGCCGGCCAGCAAAAAAATTACAACCAGGGGATAAGATCGTGTTTTCCTCCTCTCTTGAAGGGGAAGTCATAGAAAAAGGACCGGAAGGACAACGTGTGCTGCGTTTTCTATCTGATAATGTGCTTGATGAATTGGATAAAATCGGATATGCCCCGCTGCCCCCTTATATTAAAAGAGGAAGATCCGAAGCACATTTAAAAGCGGCTGACCTCGAAAGATACCAGACAGTGTATGCACAGGAACAGGGATCTATTGCCGCGCCCACAGCCGGGCTTCATTTCACACACAAGATTTTAAATAAAATAAAAGAAAGAGAAATTCCTTTCGCTTATATCACTCTGGATGTCGGCCTTGCCACTTTTCAACCGGTGAGAGTAAAAAACATAAAAAACCACCGGATGCTCGCAGAAGATTATTTTATCAGTGAACAAGCAGCCCGGATGATCACAAACGCCAAGAAGGAATCAAGGCCTGTGGTCTCAGTGGGTACCACCACGGTAAGGGCCCTTGAAAGTGCGGCCGGAGAAGAGGTGATAAAATCAGGTCCTGGCTCGACAAATCTTTTTATTTATCCCGGATACCAATTTAAAATCGTGGACAGACTATTGACCAATTTTCATCTCCCCTGCTCCACTCTGCTCATGCTCACCGCTTCATTTGCTGGATACGAACTTCTCATGAAATCTTATGAGGAAGCCGTAAGGGAAAAATACAGATTTTTCAGCTATGGAGACTGCATGTATATCATGTGATTTTAGGCTTTGACAAAAGGGGCGGCTTGTCATATAAAAAAGGAGATACTCATAAGAAAGGATACATCCTGATGTCTGAACACACAAAACAGGAACTTGAACCGGAAGACAGAGAAAAGCTGGATAACATTTTGCGCGAGAGGACAGACGCAGAGGTCTTCAAAATCACCATTGAATTCGGATACAAACCGTCAAAAAAATATAAAAAGGCGGTTGAAATCTCAAAAAAGCTTCCTACATACAAGGAAAAGGGCACTGGCGAGCGTATCCGCCATTCCGTAACATTTACACCAAATGAGGTGGAGAGTCTTTTCCAGGTTTTCAACATCGTGGTTGACTGGGAAAAAACAGATATTTATGTGAACCACAAAAAACTTCCTTACGCCCACTCCCTCTGGGTGCCTCTTATGTGGTTCTACAGAGTTTAAAACCGGATTCGCCCGAGTTACCTGATTTCCTCCATACGCGCTGTGAAATGACGCAGATGAGGTGCCTGATGGACGATCCTGACCCCTTTGACCTGATTGCGCTTTTTATATGTCTGTATAACGGCATCAGCTATAAAGTTGAGATGGGAGAGAGTATATACCCTTCTGGGTATAGCTAACCGGACCAGCTCAAGTTTGGGGAATTTTTCCTTCCCGGTTTTTTCATCTTTCTTTCCGAACATCACTCCACCGATGCCAACGGTTCGTATTCCCGCTTCCCTGTAAAGCTCAACAGTTAATGCCCAGGCCGGATATTCATGCCTCGGAATATGAGGAAGAAAACGGTCAGCAAGCAAATACACAGCGTGTCCTCCGGGAGGGGCGTATAAAGGAATCCCCTGTTTTTTAAGAAGGTCCCATAAATACTTCACCTGACCGATGCGGTGTTCCAGATAATCCTCTTCCAGAACTTCTTTTAAACCCCTAGCCACAGCTTCCAGGTCGCGTCCGGCCAGGCCTCCGTATGTGGCAAATCCTTCGCTTATGATCAGATTATTTTTGAGCTTCTTTGCTAATACGTCATCATTGACTGCAATGAATCCTCCGATATTGACCAGAGCGTCTTTTTTTGCGCTCATAGTGGCGCCGTCCGCATAGGAAAAGGTCTCTTTAACGATCTCAGGTATGGATTTATCGGAACATCCGGGCTCAAATTTTTTTATAAAATAAGCATTTTCAGCAAATCGGCAGGCATCGATATACAATGGAAGATTGTGTTCCCTGCAAACTCTGCTGACGTTTTTAATATTACCCAGAGATACAGGTTGTCCGCCCGCACTGTTATTGGTTATGGTTATCATCACAAAAGGAATGTTTTCAGGTTTTTTATCTTTGATATAACTCTCCAGTTTTTCGATATCCATATCTCCCTTAAAAAGGATATCCGCTTCCGGGTCAAAGGCTTTTTCCTGAACCAGATCAGCACATTCAACGCCTCTTATTTCAAGGTTTGCCCTTGTGGTGTCAAAATGGATATTATTGGGAACATAATTCCCCTCTTTTGTGGTCACAGTAAAAAGAATTCTCTCCGCGGCCCTTCCCTGATGAGTGGGGATCACATGTTTGAACCCGGTTATATCCTGTATGGTTTTTGTGAAATGGAAAAAATTACGGGAACCCGCATACGACTCATCACCAATCATGAGCCCGGCCCATTGATTGTCACTCATGGCTGAAGTCCCGCTGTCAGTTAAAAGGTCAATAAATACTTTTTCTGAAGGGATATTGAACATATTATAACCGGCTTTCTTCAGGGCTTTCTCCCTCTGCTCCCGGGTAATCCTTTTGATCCGTTCAACCGATTTGATCTTAAAGGGCTCTAGTGGGTAATCATGCTCATGCATCCTTTCCTCCTATGCCATTTTGTCCAGCAACCTGCCTTAAAAAGAAACTATGTTTGTTATTTCTTCAAAACGCCGGTCTATTTCTGAAGGGGCCAGCGATTCCAAACGCTTTATACCAAAATCCTGTATGGTGAATGAGGCCATCACACTTCCGTAAACAGCCGCTTTCCTCAGGTCTTTCTCCTGGAATGAATTGACTTTATCCAGGTATCCTAAGAATCCACCTGCAAAGCTGTCTCCGGCTCCGGTCGGGTCCACCACATCCTCACACGGATGAGCCAGCATACCTGAAATAAATTCCCGTCCGACAAGCATCACACCGTGTTCTCCCTTTTTGATCACTATGAGAGACGGACCCATCTCCAGAAGTCTTTTACCTGCTTTTATAAGATTTGTCTCTCCGGTTATCTTTTTGATCTCCTCATCGTTGCCGAAATAGATGTCCACTTTTTTTATGCTCTTTAGAAGCAATTCAAAGTTATTCTCTATATAGAAATTAATGGTGTCCATAGCTGTCAACTTAGGCGCTTTGACCTGGGAGAGCACATCTAACTGAATCTCAGGGGCAATGGTTCCCAGAAGAACAATATCAGCTTCCCTGTAATCAGGCAGCAGCCGGGGCTTGAATTCCCGAAATACATTTATTTCCGTCTTAATGGTCTTTCTCTGGTTGGGGTCATCGCCGTATTTTCCTTCCCAGTGAAAAGTCTTCCCTTTTTTCCGGACCAATCCCCTCGTATCTATACCTTTTTCATTGAATTTTTTTATCATTTCCTCAGGAAAATCGTCGCCCACAACAGAAACGATCTTCGGCTTTGTAAAATAACTGGCTGCAAGGGCTGAATAAGAACAGGACCCCCCTATGATCCTTTCCCTTCTTTCATATGGTGTTTCTATGGTATCAAAAACAATGGAGCCGATTATGACCAAACTCATCTGTTTATTTCTCTTTTTCTGTGGATCTTAAATATTTATCAACAAAAAGACTTAATTTTTTTCTTGCATCCGGAGATATGGCTTGAGGATGCGTCACGATACAGTTTCTTAAAGCGCTCCGGCATCCACACGTGCTTTTGCTTCCTTCTGGAATGGTTTTCAGAGTGCTCCTAATAATATTCTGTGCGTTATTCACGTTCTTCTTCATATTGTCCAGGATCATCTCCACAGAAACGTGGGCTTCAGATTCATGCCACACATCATAATCCGTTACCAGGCTCATTGTAGCATAACAGATCTCTGCCTCCCTGCATAATTTTGCCTCTGTGGCGCTTGTCATGCCGATAACATCGCAATTCCACATCCTGTAGATATGAGACTCGGCAATAGTTGAAAAGTGAGGCCCCTGGATACAAACATAAGTTCCCCTGTCATGGACTTTCAACCCAAGACCTTTTCCTGTCTTATATAAGAGATTTGAAAGATCGGGACATACAGGATGGGCAAATCCGATATGAGCTGCCAATCCTTCACCGAAAAAAGTGTTCTTTCTAAAAGTTTTATCATAAAACTGGTCAGGAAACACAATATCCGTGGGTTCTATTTCTTCCTTGAGAGAACCCACTGAATTTACGGAGATAATACGGCTCACCCCAAGCATTTTAAATCCATAAATATTGGCTCTGTAATTGATCTCCGAGGGGAGCAGCTTGTGCCCGCGGCCGTGCCTGCTGAGAAAAGCCACTTTCTTTCCCTCCAGCGATCCTGTCATATACGCGTCTGAAGGCCGGCCGAACGGCGTGTCAAGTTCAACTGATCTCAGCTCTTCTATTCCTTTCATATCGTAGAGTCCGGTGCCTCCGAGTATGCCGAAATCAGCAGTGGGATTTCCTTCGGGCTTACGATCTGTCATATTTCATCTCCTCTCTAACCTGAGCTATTCATAAAAAATGGCGATGTTCCTATTATCATTTTCTTTCCTGCGATATGCAAGATTTTTTCAAGAACACAGGACAGAAAAAGGGATATATGCCCTTTCTCTCAGTTTTCTAGCTTGAGGTTTGAAGACAATTCAGTTATTCTATTGTCCAAGGAAATCAGTATGAATACAAGGGAAAAAGTTCAGACAGCGGCTCATCTTCTGTCTCAAGCAGACAACATCATTGTCTTCACAGGATCCGGTATATCATCTGAGTCAGGAATTCCCACGTTCCGCGGAAAAGACGGATTATGGAAAGAGTTCAGAGCCCAGGACCTTGCGACTCCCGCTGCCTTTTCCAGCGATCCGAAGCTTGTCTGGGAGTGGTATGACTGGCGAAGAAGCATCATTGCGGATAAACAGCCGAATCCGGGCCATAAAACCATTGCGGAATGGAAAGGTCTCTTCTCCTCTCTTTATGTCATAACTCAAAACATAGACGGATTTCACCAGAAGGCCGGTTCTAAAAACATCATCGAACTGCACGGCAATATTTGGAAATTAAGATGTACCAAAGAAGGAACTGTTACTGAGGACCACTCCAGCCCTCTTAAGGAGATCCCCCCCAAATGCACAAAATGCGGCGCGCTTCTGCGGCCCCATGTGGTCTGGTTCGGTGAATCCTTGGATATGGAGCTTTTGAGTGAAGCTGTAAAACTGTGTTCAGAAGCAGACCTGATGCTTGTTATCGGCACTTCATCCCTGGTGTATCCGGCCGCCTCCATTCCACTGACCGCTATGGAATCAGGAGTCAAGGTGATAGAAATAAACCCGGATTCGACTCCTCTCACGCCCAGAGCCGATACCAGCATAAGAGGAAAAGCTGGAGACGTGCTTCCGGAAATTTCAGACATTCTCAACAATATCCGACAGACTGAAGGAAGAGACAAATGAAATATGCTTATTTTGATGCTTCTTCGGGAATAAGCGGAGATATGACACTGGGAGCTCTTCTGGACTTAGGGGCTGATGCTGAAGTGTTTAGGAAGAAAATGAACTCCCTGAACCTTCCGGTCGAAATCAATATCAAAGAAACACAAAGGGCCTCTCTGAGAGCATTAAAAGTGGATGTTTCTGTCCATAAAAAAAAGAACATATCAAGAAAATGGGAGGACATTGAAAAGATCATAGAGAAAAGTCAGTTTTCAAAGACCATAAAAAAAAGAGCGTCTCTCATATTTAAAAACCTTTTCATAGCCGAAGCCAAAGTGCACGGAAAAGAGCTTGCCTCAGCTCACCTTCACGAAGCAGGGGCTGATGATGCCATTATTGATATTGTGGGCACCTGCTTTCTGGCAGAGCAGCTCAATATAAAGGAATTCCACTCATCTCCTTTAAATCTTGGAGGCGGACACATTCAAGCGGCTCACGGCATACTTCCTGTTCCTGCCCCTGCAGTTGCAGAGCTTCTCAAATCAGCTCCTGTTTATTCCGCACACGTCAGAGAGGAACTGGTGACCCCTACCGGAGCGGCCATTATCGTATCCTTAGCCAAAGATTTTTCTCCTTTTCCTGAACTCAGCTATGAAAAAATAGGCTGCGGTGCCGGCGGAAGGGATTTTAAAAGATTCCCCAATATCCTTCGCGTCTTCTATGGTGATATAAGCGAACACCAGCCGGACAAGAAAATCTATCAGATAGAAGCGAATATTGACGACTCAAATCCCCAGGTTATTGCGGCCTTCCTTGACAAAGCTCTCAAAAAGGGAGCCCTGGACGCCTTCCTGACCCCGGTTGTTATGAAAAAGAACCGCCTGGCCACCAAATTAACCATACTTACGGAATTCAATAGAATAGACAGATTAACAGCCCTTGTCTTTGAGGAGACGAGCTCCATAGGCCTGAGATATTTCCCTGTAAACAGACAGGTGCTTAAACGAAAAAAAGTGGATGTAATAGTCATGGGAGAGACCGTTTCCATTAAAACAGCTGAATTCAAGGGGAAATTGATCAATATCCAGCCGGAATTCTCTGACTGCAAAAGAGCTGCGCATAAAAAAGGTATGCCTTTAAAAAGAATCATGGAAATGGCCATAAATGAATTCTCATCCTTAAAAAAAGAATAGAGATTTGAGGAGAAGAAAGTGAATCAAAAAAAGATCGAGCAGGGAGTCAAGCTCATTTTAGAAGGGATCGGAGAAGACACCGCCCGCCCTGGGATCAAAAAGACACCCAAAAGAGTGGTATCCATGTTCAGGGAAATTCTTGAAGGGACTGAGAAGGACCCTTCGGAATTCCTGCACCCAATAAAAGGAGAAAAACATGATGAGATGGTCATCATCAAAAACATTCCCCTGTATTCGATGTGCGAACACCACCTGCTTCCATTTGCAGGGGTCGCTCACGTGGCTTATATTCCAAAAGGCGGACGCATCGTGGGTCTCAGCAAGATTGCGCGTGCCGTTGAAGTATTTTCCCGAAGACTCCAGGTTCAGGAGAGGCTCACCAAGCAGATCGCTGACACCATAAACGAAAACCTGAAACCATTAGGGGTCATGGTGGTCATTGAAGCGGAACATATGTGCATGTCTATGAGAGGAGCTAAAAAACCGAAATCTCTGACCGTCACATCGGCTGTCAGAGGCTCTTTCCGCACTTCCAGTGCCACACGAACAGAGGCTATGACCTTAATCAGAGGAGGCTTTACCAGTGGACGAGAAATATAAAGAGACTTTTTACATCACTACCCCTATTTATTATGTGAATGATGTGCCTCATATCGGGCATGCGTACACCACCATTATTGCCGATGCTCTCAGCCGATATAAAAAATTATCCGGAAAGAAAGTTTTTTTCCTGACCGGAACCGACGAACACGGGCAAAAAATAGAAAAGAGCGCTCAGGAGAAAGGGATCAAACCCATTGAACTCGCTGACAAAGTGGTAAAAAGATTTAAAAGCCTCTGGGATGAGTTGAATATATCCTATGATTATTTTATCAGGACCACGGAAAAGAGGCATGAGAAGGGAGTGCAGGACCTTTTCCAGAAACTCAAGGAAAAAGGAGATATTTACAAGGGAGTCTATGAAGGATATTACTGTGTGAGCTGTGAAAATTTTCTTTCCGAGGATGTGCCTCTGGAAAAAGAAGGACACAAGATCTGCTCTGACTGCGGCAAAGAAGCGGGAAAAGTCTCTGAAGAGTGTTATTTTTTCCGTCTCTCCGCTTATCAGGACAGGCTCCTGGAACTATATAAAAAAAATGATCCTCCTTTTGTGAGACCCGAAAGCCGGCTGAATGAGATCAAAAGTTTTGTAAAAAAAGGACTCAGGGACCTGAGCATCACACGTTCTACTGTGAAATGGGGCATCTCTGTTCCGGATGACCCGGACCAGTCCATCTATGTCTGGTTCGATGCCCTGAACAATTATCTGACGGGGATCGGTTATGGTTGGGATAAAGAGCTTTATCGGACCTTTTGGCCACCGGATCTCCATCTCATAGGAAAGGATATCCTCCGGTTTCATGCGGTGTACTGGCCTGCTTTCCTAATGGCCGGGGGTTTTCCCCTTCCAAAAACCGTATATGGGCATGGATGGTGGCTGAAGGACAAAACAAAAATGTCCAAATCAAAGGGCAATGTTCTTGACCCGAGTATCATACTCAAAAGCTTTGGGACCGATGCTCTAAGATACTTCCTCCTTCGGGAAATCCCTCTAGGACTGGATGGAAATTTCTCCCATGAAGGATTTGTGCACCGTTGCAACTCTGATCTATCCAATGATCTAGGTAACCTTGTGCAGAGGACACTGACCATGATCCAAAAATATTTCGGAGGGAAAATCCAGAATCCCGGAGATGAAAAAAGTGAGGATACCAGCCTCAGGAAAAGATTTGATGTTTTAAAGTCAAAAGTCATAGAACATTATGACAGCTATTCCATAAACAGGGCTCTGGAAGAGATATGGAGTTATATCAGTTCTGTGAACAAATACCTGGCAGATTCAGAACCGTGGAGTCTGGCCAAGGATGAAACTCAAAAAGAGCGGCTGGCCCGCATTCTGTATCAGGCAGCCTGCTCTCTCCGCGGAATTGGTACCCTGCTCTATCCGGTCATGCCTGAATCAGCCCAAAAGATATGGGATTTTCTTGGAGAGACAGAAAAAATTGAGCAGACATCTCTTCATAACCTGAAGTTCGAAGACTATGAAGCTTCCCGTGAGACTAAAAAACCCGAGCCCATATTTCCCAGAGTGGATTTAAAAGATTTCTTAAAAGACGAAGAAAAAGCCCCGGAGGGCACATTAAAAAAGGAGGGGGAAATGAGTCAAATATCCTTCAATGAATTTAAAAAAATGGATCTTAGGGTTGCAGAAATTCTGAGTGCTGAGAAAGTGGAAGGAACCCGAAAACTCATAAAGCTGGAGGTCGATATAGGAGATGAAAAAAGGCAGATGGTCGCCGGTATCTCTGAAACATATGAACCCGAAGACCTTATCGGAAAAAAGCTTGTTGTGATCGCCAATCTCGAACCGGCCACCATACATGGTATCGAATCTCAGGCTATGCTTCTGGCAGCAATGAAAGATGACGGCACGGCCGTGATCCCTTTCTTTGTGGAAGACATCCCTGCCGGAGCCAAAGTCTTATAAATCCCATTAGACTCCTACGACATCGCTCCTTCGTTCCATAAAGATGATATCTTTCCAGACACCATGCATCTGGCCGAGCCGTTCTCTGCGCCCGACCTCCCGAAATCCACAGTGTTTGTGCAGGGCAATGCTGGCTGTATTCTCCGGAAAGATCCCCGCCTGCAGCGTCCAGAATCCTTTGCGCTCCGATTCCTCAACAAGTGCTTGAAGCAGAGCCTTGCCCACTCCCCTGCCTCTTACCGAAGCCGCAACATAGACGCTCACTTCGGCAACGCCACCATACACACACCTGCCAGAGACCGGGCTGAGTGCTGCCCAGCCGATCACTTGCCCCTCTTTTCTAGCGACGAGCCGGCAGTGGCGCAGGTGGCTTCTATCCCAATGCTCCCAATCCGGCACGTCTGTCTCAAAGGTCGCATTGCCAGTGGCGATTCCCTCGCGGTAGATGGATTGGACTTCACTCCAATCCTCGTCCTTCATTTTGTCTATGCTAAATTCCATTATTATCCTCGGAGCAAAAATTTCCTTGGCTTTTCAAGGAATACAAATGTCAGGCTCTTGATGATTTTCCCGCTGCGTTCAATCTAAAAATTCAAATATGCCAGACAATTCGGTCCGCATTTTTACCATGCTTTGTTACACCTTCAGCCATCTTTTGAAGCTCGATAAGAATATGAATTTTTTCCTTGAAGGATAACTCGGACAGCTCTTTTCTTCTCTGTTCTTTTCCCTTGATAATCTTCTCGATAGCCTTATTTTGCATTAAAGTAAACTTCCTTAAAGTGGACATATTTATCATAAAGTCCGTACTTCTTGAGGATCGTTTTTAAAAGCTTCAGGTCGATCTTTGCTTCTTCAAAGACTTTTATCAATCTTTCCCTGTCTTTGCGTCTGTATGTCTGAAGCATAACAGCGATAAGATACTCCAATCCCAATACTTTTGTTTTTATTCTCCCGTATTTAACTTCATCAGAATACTGAACAGCTTCCTTCACAAGATCATTGTAAACAGGGATAAATTGGACAGGGACTCCCTCGATCAGAACATGCTCCCCCTTGGTCTTGAAGCCCTTTTTATTCAAATATTGATAAATAGGTGCAAGGATATCGATACTGTCTTCGATGGGGATAAATAGAATATCTAAATCATATGTCAGGAGTGGCTCGATATAGTATAAAGCCGCGATCCCTCCCCCAATAGAAAACTCTTTTAATACTTTTTTCTCTTTAAGCTCTTTGATGATTTTAAGGGTTTTTTCCACTTTTTGCATCATATCACAGCATCAGGGTCTGTTCAAGTTTGATGGGATCCTGAGAATCTGTATCATTATCTCCCCGGATAAGATAAACAAGCACATCCGTACTGTCATCATTGCTCCCATGACAACAACCGGCAGGGAATATCCAACACGAATAAGCACATCTTTTAAGGGTAAAAAAGGGCAGATCGTGCTCGATCAGATAAGAAAAGTGGATAAGAGAAGATTGGTCAAAGTGCTGGGGAAGATCGATGATGCCACAGCCGGCCGAGTTCTGAAATCATTGGCTGAGATGTTCGCCCGTTAACTTATTTATTTTGATATAACACTTTCTGTACAAGCCTTGAAATGTTTCATGGCATTGTTCATAAGTTGCCTATACAGACTCTCAACATCCTCGAATCACTTTGTCTCTTGGCCCTCTATGTGGCTCTGTAATGCTTATACATAGTTTATGTATGGAATATGAATAATCGTCCAAAAGCGGACAAAGATTGTTCACAAATGGACATATTCTCGTTTGTAAGATCTTTAAATCCTCAGAAAACTAATCTGGCATGTTTTTTGCAGATATGCTAATATATGTTCGAATTATTCGATTAAATATGTGAGGTCAACAAAATGGCTATTTTAGCAGTAAAAGAAGAGATCATTTTAAGTGCATTAATGATGCTGTCAGGGAGCTCCCATGGTGCCCCTCTCAGAAAGAAGGTCATTGAATTGTCAGGGAAAGAAATCGTGTACGGAACGCTCTACAATCTGCTTGAGGTTCTTATCAGAAAAGGACATGTCACGTCTCAAAAAAGCAAGCCGATACCAGTACGAGGAGGAAGAAGCAAAACCATATACAGCATCACTGTGCAAGGAAAACAGGCTCTGGAAGAGACGCTATTGATGCATGAACGTATCAAGAAGAGTGTTCTGGGTTATGAAACAAAATCATAGGATAAAACTGTGAAGAAAAAATACAGCAGCCCGAGAATGGCAAGAATGCTTCTCAAGCTAATGACTATTTATCATGAGAATCATTCGATCATCGAAGATTCCGAAGAGACTTTTACTGAAATAGGGAAATCAGAAGGGCACTTTAAAGCAATATGCTGGTACTGGATCAACGCATTAAAATCAGTTGCCGGTTATCTAAAACTTATTGTGTCTTGGAGGCTTACTATGTTTAAAAATCATCTCAAGATTGTTTACCGGAACTTTGTAAGGCATAAATTGTTCTCTTTTATCAATGTTTTCGGATTAGCTATCGGACTTGCCATCTGTTTGATCATCAGCCTCTGGGTGCACCGTGAGCTCAGCTATGACCGTTTTCGTGAAAATGCCCATCGAATATACAGGATTGAACGTGAATTGTTTCGCGATCAATCATACAGTAGATGGCCCATAACAGGAGGATTGTATAAACAAGCATTGATCGATGATTTTCCCGAGATCGAAAATGCCGTGCGTTTCTGGAGAAGAGAATTCGCCATTAAGGACTATAAAAATGATATTCATAGGCAGCAGACGTATGCCGTGGATAATTCCATTTTTGATATTTTTGATTTTGACCTTGAAGAAGGTGATAAACAAACCGCTCTCTCAGATCCTATGACCGTGGTTCTAACCCGAGAAAATGCCTTGAAATATTTTGGTACCGGAGATGCTATCGGAAGATCTCTTAGCTTTGAGTGGGGGGGAGAACAGACGGACTTTAAAGTGACAGGAATTTTAAAGGAAGTGCCTGAAAATTCCCATATTCATTTTGATATGCTGATATCTATGGCTTCTGTGCCGGAGGATACATTCTCCGATTGGAGAAGCAATTACCTCTATACATACATTTTGACATCGGAAGGCACCCTAAAATCTGACCTTGAGGAGAAGCTGAAAACATTTGTCGCTCAACGATTGGAGCCCCATTACGGTGACTTGCTCTTACTGAATGAGGACATGACAATTCATGATGTCCTTAAAATACATCTTTTCCCCATTGTTGATATTCATCTGCATCCCAGTATCAACTGGGAAGTGGAGGCGGGAGGGAGTATCCTGTCGATCTATATTTTTTCGTTCATAGCCGTCCTTATCCTGGTTATTGCCTGCTTGAATTTCGTGAACCTATCCACTGCCCGGGCCAATAAGAGGGCCAAAGAAGTAAGTCTTAGAAAAACAGTAGGTGCGGATAAATACCAGCTCAGAGGACAGTTTATTCAAGAATCGGTACTCCTTGCTTTTGTTTCTCTGGGTATTGCGCTTGCCATGGATTCACTGTTTGTTAAGGTCTATAATGGGATATTTTCCGAAAATCTGTCGCTTTCCTTGCTTTTGCAGCCAAAGAATCTCGTTTTTCTCATTGGCGCAACTCTTCTTATTGGGGTGTTGGCAGGTCTTTACCCTGCATTTTATCTGACCAGGTTTGAACCTGCCAAAGTCATAAGGGGAAATCTTCCTGCAGGAAGCGCAAAGTCTGTTTTCCGCAGAAACATGGTGGTTATTCAATTTAGCATTTCAATCATTCTGATCATCGGAATGTTTACCATCTACAAGCAGATGAAATACATCCAGAACCGATCTCTGGGCTTTGACAGGGAAAATGTGGTTATCATTCCGGTAAGAAGCCGTCAGATCGCTCAAAATTACGAATCATTCCGGAACGAAGTTAAAAGAAGCTCCCGGATTTCATCAGTATCTGCCTCATCCGAGGTGCCTGCTGATACACATTACAGCAACAGCTATTTTTCTCGCCTGGATTCAGACGAACCGGTATCCCTGTATATGTTCTTTACCGACTATGACTATTTGGATACATATCGGATGGAAGTCCTTGCTGGCCGGACATTTTCAAAGGAATTCAGCACAGATAAAGCAGGGACCATCATTCTCAATCAATCTGCGGCACAGAGGTTCGGCTGGACGCCCGAGGAAGCGGTCGGGAAAAAGCTGGAAAATCCGTATTCGGAAGATCCTGCTCAGGTTGTCGGAGTCGTTAAAAATTTCAATTTTAGATCTCTGCGGATAGAGGTCGAACCCATGGCCCTGCTTCTCGACCCTGGATATATACGTGCGATCTCAGTCAGGATCATGCCAGGCAATTTTGAAGAAACCCTGAGTTTTATCCGTGAAAAATGGAAAGGCGCATTTCCCGGAGAGCAGTTCGAGTTCGGTTTTCTGGACAATCGCATCAATCAAATGTATACAAATGAAAAGAAAATGCAGAGGATCTTCGTGATCTTTTCCTCTCTTTCCATTTTGGTTTCCTGTCTTGGACTTCTTGGACTTGTGTCCTTCACTACAGAGGTAAGGACGAAAGAGATCGGAATACGCAAGGCACTCGGTGCCTCGACGGGGAGTGTGATACTGCTTCTGTCAAGAGAGTTTATCAAGTGGATCATACTCGCCAATATCGTTGCGTGGCCTTTGGCATGGTTCATGATGAAAAAATGGCTGCAGAATTTTGCATACAGGACAGAGATCGGATGGATTGTCTTTGTTCTGGCTGGTTTTGTGATAACGTTTATAGCCACATTTACGTTTATTTTTCAGACCGTTAAAACAGCTCATGCCGATCCTGTGGACAGCCTGAGGTACGAATAGAAAGCAGAGAGATCCTCTAATTTTTTTCTACTCTTATTGACTCCTGTCTCCGGAATTTCTTATGATATCTTTGATAAGGAGGATTCAATAGGAAACCAGAGTGTAAAGATAGACCTGGGTGCTGTCCAGGAAACTCTGATTATTCCTCTATGGGCTCGGGCAAAAGAAGCTGAGAAGAGAGACCCCATCATATATGATACCTATGCGAGGGATATCATTGAAAAGATCGACTATGACTTTTCGAAATTTGAGACAAGAAATATGAAAAACCATCAGCTCGCCTGGTCCATCAGAGCGTATCAATTCGACAACTGCATTCGGGAATATCTTAAGCACAATAAAAACGCATTGGTGATCAATATCGGAGCAGGGCTGGACACTACGTTTCAGCGAGTCGATAACGGAAATGTCTTTTGGATAAATATCGACCTTCCGGATGTTGCTGAGCTGCGGCAAAAGCTGATCCCTGATTCGGAACGCGAAGTGACAATCGGAAAGTCTGTATTTGATTTTACCTGGATTGACGATATCGTTCAGAAAACAAAGGGCCGTTCCGTTCTTTTCATGGCTGCCGGAGTCCTCTGCTATTTCGAACCTTCTGATATCAAAATCTTATTCCTAAAACTAGCTGATTCTTTCCCATCAGCCCATGTCATCTTTGATGCTATGTCAAGGTTTACCGTATGGGTGTCAAATAGATCTATCTTAAGAAAAAGCGGAATGAATACATTTGCACTCCTAAAATGGCACTTGAAAAAAGCATTGCGCCTTAAAAAATGGGTGGACACTATCAAGGTCATTGAGGAATACTCCATGTTCTCAAGAGTTCCAATCAAAGATGATTGGAGCAGGAAGTTAATCCGAGATATAAAGATGGCAGGCCGCCTGCGTCTGTACAATATGATTCATGTGAAGCTCTCCTAAGCTGCATTTAAGGCTGGGAAGCTGAGAATGGCTAAAGGAAAGGCTTGAGTTCTTCCGCTGATATCGCTCCCTGCCTCAGGATTCTTGGCTTATCTGATACCAAGCTTATGACCGCGGACGGAAGTTTTCCTTGAGTCCGCCCTCCGTCAACAAGAAGGTCGACCTTACCGTTAAAAACATCAAGGGCTCTTTCTGGGGAAGATATCTCTTTAGCTCCTGATAAATTAGCGCTGGTCGCTGTGATGGGAAAACCAGATTTTTCCACAAGCGCATTCAGCCATCTGTGGTCGGGCCAGCGGATGCCGATGGTTCCTGACCGGCCGGTGATATATTCAGGGAATCTTTCCGATGCCTTAAGCACTATGGTTAAGGAGCCTGGCCAGAATCGAGAGGATAGGGAATAAAAGAGATCCGGTCTTTCAAGAGTGACCTCCTCAACCATGTCCATTCCTGATACGATTACAGAGAGAGGTTTTTCGCGATCTCTTTGTTTAAGCCTGTAAATCTTTGCTACCGCTTTTTCCGAAAAGCAGTTAGCTCCCAATCCGTAAAAAGTCTCCGTGGGATAGATGACCAGTTTGCCTTCTTGAAGGGTTCTGGCTATTTGCGCAATATTGCTGCTCTCTATATGCTCTGTATCGACCTTCAGCAACTGGGTTTTCATAGTTACTTTATATCAAACAAGCAAGAACACGGCAAGCCTGTGTAGAGAACATTGCTTTGTGTTTCTCATAAGTTCATATATAATATACCTGCAGTGTATATTCAGAGTGAATATTTTATAATTAACAGAAGAAGATAGGACATATGACCTTTATAAGTAACACCCTGATTTCAAGGCTACCCCTGAAAGCGAGCGACTTGAAGTTGGCATATTTTTTGCATTAATTATGGGCAGAAGGAGTCATGAAATGAAAAAATATATAATTCTTATGATGCTAACCGTGTTTTTTATTCCCGGAATGCTTTTTTCTGATATCGTTACATTCAAAGTGGGATATTTTATCCCCCGGGCAAACAGCGATCTCTGGCAGATTGAGTTTGAAAACCTGGACTTTACAAAAACAGATTTCCAGCACAGCAGTTTCTGTTTTTCCTACGAGTACTTCATCACCAATTATGCCAGCATTCTCTTTACCGTAGAGGGTTATAATGAACAAAAAGTAGGTTTTTACAAGGACTATGTCGGTTATACATTTGTGGACGGAGAATGGGCTTATCCCAGCGAATATCAAGGAGATTTCATTCCCAATCACGTTTTTTCTGTGTCATCAACTCCTGTGGTTGTTTCGATAAAACTTGCACCGCTGGGAAGAGCGAATAAATTCATCCCTTACATAGGAGCCGGAGTCGGGATATTTTTCTGGAGCGTCGAATTAGAAGGAGATACAATAGATTTTTCAGATGAGTGGTATGACACAGTGGAACAGGTCTATGTCTATCCCATAGATTACACCTACGCCAGTGAAAGAGGGCGTATCAGTTTCGGAGCCCAGGCATTTGCCGGATTCATGATTCCGATCGCAAACAGATTGAGCGTGGAAACAGAATTTAAATATGTTTATTTGGAGGGCCGTTTTTCAGATGACCCTTATTATGGATTCCAGGGATTCGATCCTTTTGACTTGAGCGGATATCAAATATCCCTTGGCGTTAACTACTGGTTCTAAAAGCTTCCCGAGTACATCTCCCAAAAGAGCTAATATAAGATCATCGGGATCAGGCTAGCCTGGATTATTCACAAGTCGAGATTGCTGCAGATGCGAGGCACAGAGTGCGAAGCTGTGGTCCTTCACCGCGAGTACCCTGTAACGAAGCAGATGCTGTAAGATCGGCTTGCCTGAAAGG
>CAYWDH010000050.1:0-20710 GCA_964456985.1 uncultured Eubacteriales bacterium | reverse complement strand
GGTGCGCAACCGTTTCTCCGGATGGCAAATACCTCTTTTTTACCAGAAACGGCACTGGATGTGGCGACATTTACTGGGTGGATGCCAAAATTATCGAAATGTTGAGACCTAAGGAATAAAAAACAATGTCAATAACAATAATTAAAAAATGAAGAATTGAAAAAAAACAATACAAGAGTAACTTCAAATACATTGGATAAAGATTTAGGAAATAGGAGGAAATTCTTAATGAATGAAGACAATGCGTTACATTATCCCGGTCGAAGACAGTTTCTGTCTTCCATTATTCCGTTCTGTGGGCTCTCAAGCTTTGGATGTGATGCATTCAGTTCTTTTGCCTTCTCCCGCGGGAATCAGGAAAAACACAAATTCGATAAGGAGTGGGGGCATACCTATGAGCAAGCATTCAAGTGGAAATTTGAATACTTGATTGCGATGATGAAGCAATTCTCGGAATATCTTGGCAAAGACCATCTTCTCGAGATGATAAGGAACGCGGGCGATGAGATCAGCCGACGAAATGCCAAAGACGATCCGAAATTTTCGTTTGACGAATGGGTAAAAGGAGGACAAACATATTTTAAAAACATGATGACCTGGGAAGTCATCGAGCAGACTGATAGGGTCTATGAAATGAAGGTCTCGGAATGCCTGTGGCACAAAATATTTAAAGAATATGACGCCATGGACATTGGCTACGTCTACGTATGCTACAATGATTTTGCCTCTGCTAAGGAGGCGCATTCTAAAATCACACTCGAGAGAACGAAGACGCTCATGCAGGGAGATGACTGCTGCAATCATCGCTGGATTTGGCAGGGCTGAGAACTGTAGGGAAGTCGAGATGGGGGTAAATTGCATCCGATAGATGATTGCGCTATGATAATCGGACCCATCGTGCGTTGCAAAGCGTTCAGCTTGAAGGAATAAAATAAAAGGAGACATTAATGAAAAGGCTAATATTGTTTGGGATTGTACTTCTGAGTATATTCACTTTTCAATTAAACGCTCAAGAAATATTTGATGCGGTACGGCAAAATGATATTCAAAGGGTTGTTGCAATAATTCAAACCGATCCCGGTGCTGTTAATATCAAGGACAACCGTAATTGCACTCCGCTTCACTATGCTTCGGATAGTGGAAATTTAAAAATGGTTCATCTCCTTATCGAAAAAGGAGCAGATATGTTGGCTGCGGATTCCGACGGGGACACACCGCTGCATTGGGCAGCCTATGCCGGCAGGAAGGAAGTTGTCGGCCTTCTGCTTCGGAAAGGAGTTGATGTCAATATTAAGAATTTAGACAAGGCAACTCCGATAGATTATGCTGTACGCCGCGGACATTTTGATGTAGCGGAATTTCTTCTCGATCAAGGGGCTGAAATAAACACAGAGGGGGATGCCGGTGTGAAACTTCTCCATCAGGCAGCGGCAGGCGGAAGTACGAAGATCGTAGACCTTTTGATAGATAAAGGTGTGGATATTAATTCCGAGAACGATACAAGGGGAAACTTGTTGCACAGTGCATCTGAAGGAGGAATGCTGGATTTTGTCAAATTATTAATTGAGAAAGGATTCGATATTAAAAGCCGCGATGCCAAAGGACAAGTACCGCTTCACTACGCAGCTCGTGGCGGTAAGATTGATCTAATAAAATTTTACCTTAATAAAGGTGTCGATGTAAATATAACCGAGGATTACGGGCGAACTCCTCTGTTTCTTGCAGCGCAGGATGCCCCCGAAGAAGTCGTTAAATATCTTTTGGATAGCGGTGCCAGTCCGAACTCGGCTACACAATGGGGAGTCACACCGCTGTTTCATGCGTCGTTTAATAGTGATAAACGTGTTATTACTACGCTGATTGAATATGGCGCTGATCCGAATGCAGTGAGTGCCGACAATTCCGCACCGATTTTCTATGCGGCGCAAACAGGTGATGTTAATACTATATCGATATTTCTTGACCACGGAGCTAACCCGAACAGACAGAATGATATGGGGATGATTCCACTCAACTGGACTGCCATGAGAGGAAGCAAAGAGGCTGTTGAAGTTTTCTTTTCAAAAGCAAGCGATCTTGTGTTGGAAGATTCCTTCGGCAGAACTCCTCTTCATTTTGCATCATATATGGGGAACGGACAAACTCTGGAATATCTTCTTTCAAAAGGGTTGGATGTAAATACAGTTGATTCAGACGAACAGATTCCGCTGCACTTTGCGGCAAAATCCGGCAGGGCTGACCTTGCGCGAATATTGCTCGAAAGAGGTGCAATGGTAAATGCCGTGGATAGTAGCGGTCGTACTCCGCTGCATATCTCCTCAATCAATGGGAAGGCTGAAGTCGTATCGTTGTTATTGCAGAAGGAAGCTGACCCAGCCATTAAAGACAAAACCGGATCAACAGCAGCTCAATTAGCCGTCCTGTATTCGCACCCATCAACAATAGATGTCTTTAAAAACAACGGGATTCAAGTCGAACAGAGCCCGGATCTCGGATTTGATCTTTCGAGAAAATTGAATGAAGGCGAAGCCATGATATGGTATTTGGATCACTGCGGATTTGCGGTTAAAACAAAAAGCCATTTTTTGATTTTTGATTATTCACCGAGAGGAACTAACGAACCGCCGGCACTCAATAACGGGCATATAAACGCGGAGGAAATTGCAGATCAAAACGTATTTGTTTTTGTATCTCACGCACATGGCGATCATTATAATCCTATAATTTACCAATGGAAGAATACGATAAAAGATATTAGGTATTTCTTCGGTTGGAAAGCCTCTGATAATCCTGATTATTATTACATTGACAAACCACGGAAAGAGATTGAATTGGATGATATAAAAATTTCAACTGTCTATGATCATCATGATACGGTTGACGAATCCGCCTTTTTAATAAATATCGACGGTCTGGTAATATTGCATTCGGGCGATTATGTTGGTACTCTGGCTCATGGGGAAGATGATATGAAGTACCTGGCTGGCAAATATGATCAGGTTGATATCGCATTTACATTTTTAACAGGAAAAATTCTTGAAAGAGTCTGTAAAATTTTGTCCCCTAAAATTGCGTTCCCCATGCACGCATTCGGAATGGATTATCTGTACAAAGGCCCGGTTGAAAAAATGAAAGACTATAACCCGTCTATTGATGCAAAATATATTCTTAATATGGGTGATAGATTTTTCTATAAAAACGATAATTATAAGGAAAAATCAAAATGAAAAGACGAATTGTTCTGATTTATTTGTTATTAGTTGCAACGTTAACAATTTATGCACAGCAAAATCCGACATGCCACCAGAGAGTTACTGTGAATTTTATCAAGGCGGATTCAGGCGAGGAGGCAAGAGGTCATTTTGTGACAGGATTGCCGCTGCACATCGATGGCCGGTCATGCACGTCGTTCTGCCTTAGAGATAACAGTTATATTGTCTTCGGATCCAACTACGACAACGATAAACCTGAGGGTTTGGTGTTTGTCAATAAGCGGGGGATCACTAAATCCGGTTTTATGCCCGGTAATACGGGGCAGGTTGCCCGGTGGACATCGAAATACGCCTGCGTCACATTCACCGTGACTGGTTACCAGCTTGCCTGGGCCGGGATGAACGAGAAGGGACTTGTGATGAGTACCATGGCTCTCCCTGAAACTCAGAATCCCAAGGTGGACGAGCGTCCTCCGCTTCATTCTCCTCATTGGATGCAGTATATGCTGGACAACTGCAGCTCCGTGAAGGAGGTCATTGCAGCCGATACGCAGGTACGGATCTTTCAGACTGTCGATCATTACTTGGTGGCCGACAGGACGGGCGACTGCGCGGTTATTGAGTTCCTGGATGGCCGGATGGTTTTTCACACTGGTCAGGATCTTCCCGCTGCGGTTCTGACCAACAGCACGTACTCCGAGTCCGTCGGCTTTCTGGAAAAAGGTGCGGCAGGAGTGAAGGTCAAGGACGGTATCAAGATTATCACCAGTTCTCTTCGCCGTTTCAAGATCGCTGCGGACCGGGTGAAAGAGTTCAAGCCTGCTGGTGTCGATCACGCAGTAAAATACGCATTCGACACTCTGGATAAAGTGGGTGGAACCAGTACGCTGTGGAGTATCGTCTTCGATACCCAGGATCTGACGGTTTACTTCCGTACACAGTCTCAACGCCCGATCAAATCTCTGTCGTTAAACGACTTCGACCTCTCGTGTCAGACGCCCGATATGATGATTGATATCAATGAGAAACTGGAGGGCAACATCGCTAAAAAGATGCAGGTTTATTCATCCGATAAAAATTTCGAGTTCCTGAAAAAAGCTGTCGTAAGATGGGGCATCAAGATAAGCGATGAGCAGTTACAGATGTTCCGTTCGATCCTTGACAGTTATAAGCGCAAATAATCAAAATGATTCTGGAACACTGGGGCAGGATTGCCGATAGTGGACAGAAAATATCTTTTCTTCCATTTAATGGATATCTCTAGTGGGTGGAAATTAAAATCATCGATAAGCTGAGATTGAAAGATTAGGAGATAATTATGAAAGGAAAAATTAATATGAAAAAACTAATATTTATTATCAGTTTGTTGATAGCAACAGCAATGACAACTAATGCACAGCAAAAAGGTTTTCCAAAACTAACCGGCCCCTACCTCGGCCAAAAGCCGCCGGGGATGAAACCTGAGATTTTTACGGAAGCGAAGATTGTCGAAGAATTAATGCCGAAAGAAATAAATTCGATTTCTTTCAACAGAAATATTCCTTCTGAATTCGATTGGCGGGAGAGAAACATCATGACCCCGGTGAAACATCAAATGAACCTGGGTTCATGCGGTGTGTTTGCGGCTGTGGCCGTATTCGAAGCCCTTATCAAAAAAGAGACCGGTATAAACGTTGATTTATCCGAACAGCAGGTCATCAACGGCTCAAAGGATTTTGTGCCCAGTGGAATCTCATCGGTTAATGCCATGAAATACATGAAGGAGGCTGGTCTCGTTTTCGAAGAACGTCTTCCCTATCAGGACAAAAAAACAGATGAGATGCCGGAAGGCCCCGCGGATTACAGACTGACAAACTATCAATATGTAAAGACCGATAAATTGGCGCTGTCTGAAAAAATCGAGACGATAAAAAAAGCAGTTCTGGAATACGGGCCAGTAGCCACCAATATGATTTTCTATCAGGATTTGGATGCTTATAAAGAAGGCGTCTATGTCTACGACGGTATATCCCCGGAACAGGGCGGGCATTGGGTGGTGATCGTTGGGTGGAAAAATGATCCTGAGGTGAACAATGGCGGATACTGGATATGCCGGAATTCCTGGGGTGATAATTGGGGCAAGAACGGGTACTTCAACATCGCCTACGGCGAATGCGGCATCGATGATTTCTGGTTTGTATATGGCGTTTTTCTTTTTTCAGCTGCATTATCACCGGACCAAAATATCAGACAGGTTACCACAGACCCGGCTCCTGACTATCATGTCAAATGGTCCCCGGATGGAAAAACCCTGGCATTCACATCCCAGAGAAGCGGAGAACCGAAAATATGGCTGGTCCCGGCCGCAGGGGGTGATCCGGTTATGCTAGAAACAGGCTTATCGGGAGACCATCATATCTCCTGGGCTCCGGACAGCAGGCGCATTGTCTTTGATGCTAGCTATCAGGGCAGACCCAACATTTTTACGATATCTCTGGACGGCGGAAAACCGAAAAGGCTCAGCGGAGACGGGGCCATTGACTTTCATCCTTACTGGTCCCCTGACGGTTCACTTATCGCCTTTGCTTCATTAAGAAGCGGGAATACGGATATCTGGATCATGCCAGTGCAAGGAGGCCGACCCATTCAACTGACGAAGCATAAAGCCGAAGATTATCATCCGGTCTGGTCGCCCGACGGATCAAAGATCGCTTTCTCTTCTAACCGGAGCGGCAATTATGATATCTGGATTATCCCAGCCTCAGGTGGGGAGGCAAAACAGCTTACTTTTCATGAAAGTCGTGACGACCATGCCTGTTGGTCCCCTGACGGAACCAAAATTGCTTTCATGTCGGAACGGGGCGGGAAAAGGGATATCTGGATAATGTCTATAGCTGAGGGTGAACCGGTTCGTTTTACAGAAGAATCGGATAATTCATGGCCGTCCTGGTCGCCAGACGGGAAACAGATTGCCTTTGCTTCAAAGCGAGCAGGTGAGAATAATAATATCTGGATAAAGGATGTCAAAAAGGATAGAGCAGGGAATTGGCTGCCTGCTGTAATGCTTGAAGTGGGAAGCAAGGAGCGTGGAGGACTGAGCCCCAAAGTTACTCTTGATGGTAGGTATTTGTTTTATATAAATGGAGGTGTATTCTGGATGCCGATTAAGGAACGTATTGATGAGCTGAAGCCTAAAAGTTCCCACTGTTAAGAACCGGACACAGTGAGCTCAAACCGAAAGATTTGAAATAATTCGATCTTTTTTCCTGATTTTGTCAACCATTTTTATGTAAGTTGCGTCTAATTAATATATGTAATTTACATAAAAGGATGCAGCTTATGAAAGAGTTAACTGTTCTCGAACAGATCATTCTCTCGGTTATTTTGTCTCAAAAGGATGGGGCTTATGGAGTTTCCATTCGACAAAGGGTGAAGATAATTGCTGGAAAAAATCTGAATTACGGCACTCTCTATAATAATCTGGAGCAGCTTCTGCGTAAGGGCTATGTGATTAAAACCCAGGGTGAATCCATCCCTGATAGAATAGGCCGTCCCCGGATTTTCTATGCTTTGACGCCACTCGGGAAAAAGGCACTGCGAGAAGCCTACAAGCTGCATGCATCCATATGGAATATCATTCCGGATTTTATTAAGTCAACAAAAGCATGAAGAATAAAAATTACAAAGAGCTTATTCTAAACAAACAAGAGAACCGCTCTCAACACAAGAAACATCCCCCAAAGATTCCAAGATGGATCCTCTCTTTGCTCTCTCACTATGAGCAGGAGTACTCATTGACGGGTGACTGCAGCGAAGAGTTTCAGCAGATCGTCCGGCATGAAGGAAGAAAAAAAGCCACACTTTGGATATGGGGACAGGCCCTCTGCGCTCTTCCCATGGGGATAAGGCATTCTCTTAGCCACGGAGGGACCATGCTCTACAATTATCTCAAGATCACGCTTAGAAATATCAGAAGACACAAAGCTTTCTCGTTCATTAACATTGCGGGTTTGGGAATCGGATTAGCCATATCAATTCTTATCCTGGTCTGGGTTCAAGATGAGCTAAGCTATGACCGATTTCATGAAAATTCAGAAACGATCTACCGCATTTATGAACAATGGGTGCTCCCACAAGGAACGATCCCCCCATTTGTTCAAAGCCCCTATCCTCTGGGGCCTGCACTGAGGGATGATTATCCGGAAGTTGTTGAATCCATGCATTTATCCATCCAATACAGCAACCTGGTTGAGTACAAGGACAAACGGTTCTATGAGGATAGATTTGCTTTTACCGATGACAACTTCTTTACCATGTTTTCGTTTCCACTCATCAAAGGAAACCCAAAAAATGTGCTTAAGGAACTCAACTCCTTAGTATTGAGTCAATCAATGGCAAAAAAATACTTCGGAAATGAAGATCCTGTCGGGAAAATCCTTAGAGTGAATACAAAGCATGATCTTATAATCACAGGTATTATGCAGGATATACCACATAATTCTCATATCCAGACCAGTTTTATTGGAAATATTGAGCACCTCATTGCTGATGGCTGGTCAAAACGCTGGGTAGATCACCAGTACTATACGTATGTGCGGTTGAGGCCTGATACAGATGTTGAAGCTTTAGGGATAAAAATTAAAACATATATCAATGATAACCAGAAGGATCCCACAACAATCCACATAGGGCTTCAGCCCTTGAAAGATATTCACCTTCGCTCTAATTTTAATTATGATCTGGGTGGAACCAGCCAGGGGAAGAATGTATATGTCTATATATTCTCACTGGTAGCGATTATGGTTTTATTGATCGCCTGTATCAACTTCATGAACCTGGCTACTGCCAAAGCGGCCAACCGGGCAAAAGAAATTGGAATCCGCAAGGTATCCGGCGCCTCTAAAATCCATCTTATAAAACAGTTTATAGGTGAAGCCTTTTTTATGTCTGTCCTCGCTTTCTTTTTCTCTTTGCTCTGTATTGGTGTTTTGCTTCCGTTATTCAACAGTGTGACCGGAAAGAGCTTTTCATACGGTTCAATTTTAAGCGGATCAACGCTTTTCATTTTTTTTGCATTAACTGTTGTTACGGGACTCCTGGCAGGCAGCTACCCTGCTTTATATCTTTCTTCATTCCAGCCCTCAAAGGTACTTAAAGGGAAACTGAGGACAGGAGCCAGAAGCCAGTATTTTCGAAGAGTCCTTGTTGTTGTACAGTTTGGCATAACTGTCATTTTGGTGATTGGGACATTCGTGATCCGCAGCCAACTTGAATATATGCAAAACAAGAACCTGGGAATAAAGAAGGACAACATCGTTTATATAAAGATGCGGGGAAAACTCCTTGATGACCATGCTGCCTTTAGAAACGAATTGATTCAAATTCCGGGAATAACAAATGTATCCACATCATCTTCTCGCCCTTCAAAAATTTCCTGGGGCACTACTGGAATGGATTGGGAGGGGAGAGATCCGGACCAGAGAATACACTGGACCGTTTTATCGGTTGACTTTGAATTTTTCGATACTTTTGGTTTGGAATTAGTAGAAGGGAGGGACTTTTCGCAAAAATTCACGACAGATACACATACAGCCTATATTATCAATGAAACCGGAGCGAAAGCTCTTGGTTACGAAAGTGCCGTCGGAAAGAGATGTAATCTATGGGGAACCGAAGGCAGCGTCATAGGTATTGTGAAAGATTTTCATATCAGTTCCTTACATGAAAAGATCTGCCCTCTAATCATGACGGTACACCCCGGCTGGCATTCCTTCATGTTCCTGAAGATTAACTCAGAGGCCATAAGGGGGATTATTACACAAGTTGCGCGTATCCATCAAAGGATGAATGCGGATTATCCTTTTGACTATAAATTTTTGGATAATGACTATGACAGCCTTTATCGCTCTGAAGAAAGGACGGAAAAGCTGTTTCAAAACTTATCTGTGGTCGCAATTTTTGTCTCTTGTCTCGGTCTTTTCGGGTTGTCGTCCTTTATGGCAGAGCAGCGCACTAAAGAGATCGGTATACGGAAGATTTTAGGGGCTAATGTGCCGAGCCTTTTAATACAGCTTCTGAAAGATTTCACGAAGTGGGTTCTTTATGCTAATCTTATTGCCTGGCCGATAGCTTATTTCGTAATGAAGCTATGGCTTAACAATTTTGCTTATCGGACCAAAATGGATTTACGGACATTTATTTTTACAGGTGTGCTTACCTTATTCATTGCATCTGCCACTGTGGGCTACAAATCCCTCAGGGCCGCCACTGCCAATCCCATTTACGCATTAAGGGATGAATAGACTCTTCGAAATAACTTATTTAGGTTATGATATTATTAATATAGGACGGACACAGATAGCTACAAAATAGAATTGAATTGAAAATCATTTATAAGAAACTTATATTTCATTCAAATAGTTTAAAGTTATGGGAATAATGAATAAAACTGGGATTTGGGAGGAGTAGATATGTTTTTAAAAAAAGTCATAATTCTTCTTTTCTGTGCTGTTTGTTTGCTTGTTTTGCCGCTTGCTTCTGCTGAGATCCATGAAGCAGCTCATTCCGGGAATTTGGAAAGGGTCAAAGCTTTGCTGGAGGATCAGCCGGAGCTGCTGGAGGCCAAAGCTGATAACGGTGGGACTCCTCTACACTACGCAGCCTATGGAATGCAGATTGGAGTGATGGACTTCCTGTTGAAAAAAGGGGCTGAGATCAATGCCAAAGACAACGAAGGAGACACACCACTTGTCTGGGTTATAGCCAATGGTAAAGAAGACAGTGTGGTTTATCTGCTGGAGAAAGGAGCGGATATAAACAGCACAAACCAGAACGGAGTTACACCTCTTATTGTTTCAATCACCCGGAGACAGCCAGCCATTATGACGCTTCTTCTGGAACAAGGCGCTGACCCGACCCTCAGAAATAATAGTGATTTCTCTCCGCTCCGAATCGCTGTTCTTTTTGGAAATCTAGATGCTGTCAAGCAGATTCTTTCACATGGAGCCGATCCCTCGGAAAAATATGAAGAAGGAACGACCGCTCTTCATATTTCCTGCATGGAAGGACAATCCCAAATTGCTGAATGGCTTATAGAAAAGGGAGCTGATATTTCTCTAAGGGACAGCTCCGGTTATTCCCCTTTTCATCTGGCATCATTCTACGGCCAGACAAAAATTTGTCAAATACTTCTTTCGAGGGGCGTGGATGTCAATTCACTCACTCCGGATGGAGATGTGCCTCTTCACGGAGCTGCCTGGGGAGGATTTGTCGAAACAGCCGAACTTTTAATCCAGAGTGGAGCTGAGGTCAACAGAGAAAACAAACAGGGATTTACTCCCTTGGATTATGCCTTGAAGGCAGGCCAAGACAACACAGTAAATTTATTGAAAGACATGGGAGCTGTCTCCATGCAGAAAGCCGATCCAAACCGTATCAATAACCGTGGTATTGCATCCATAACCTCTCCGGAGTCAAATCCCGTTACAATGACCGTGCTTTATGACAATTATGTCGAAGTCGAGGGAACCCGTTCGGCCTGGGGATTTTCCTGCCTTATTAAAGGAACTGAAAAAACAATTCTCTTTGATACCGGAGGGGAAGAAGAGGTGCTTCTTCACAATATCGAAAAATTAAATATTGATCTAAACCAGGTGGATATGGTTGTTCTCAGCCATATCCATTGGGACCATGTCGGCGGTTTATCAGCTGTCCTGGAAAGGCATCCTGGTCTTCCTGTCTATGTGCCTTATTCGTTCCCATACGAATTTATTCGCCGGGTGGAAGCTCAGAAGTGCTTTGTCATTCCTGTCAATAAGCCTGTCCAGATCTGTCGGAACATTTATCTGACAGGTGAGATGGGTGACCAGATCAAAGAGATGTCACTCATTTGCAATAGCGGTCAGGGACCTGTTTTGGTCACGGGTTGTTCCCATCCCGGTATTGTGGACATTGTAGAAAGAGCCATGGATATCATGGGGAAGAAGCTTCACTTTGTGTTTGGCGGTTTTCATCTGGGAGGCAAATCAGAGAAAGAGCTCAATACCATAATTGGTCACTTTCAAAGGCTGGGGGTCGAGAAATGCGGCGGCACTCACTGCACCGGCGACCAGGCAATCAGTATGTTTAAAGAAGCTTACGGGGATAATTATATCTCCATTGGAACAGGAAAAGAGCTCGTTTTTAAACCGGATCACAAATAAAATCCTCTGAGCGAACTCATTTCACTACAATTTCGTATGGAATAAAGAGAATATTCGTTATTAAATCAATTTAAGGAGATGTCATGATCAAACCATCGAAGAAGATAGTTGTATCCGTATTAACAGGGCTGGCTTTATTGCTGAATACACTGGCTTTATCGGCAGCCGCAGAGCAGAATCTGCAGTACAAGGAAAAGGTCATTGCCGGAGGGCCGGGTAAATTCGTCACCGTGCGGCACATTATCCTTCAAGGATCGAACTTTGATATCGGTAAGAAAATCGGAGAGATCGCCAGAAAGGACGGTACTGCAATCCCTTCCTCAGATAACCAGATCATGAACAGAGCAAAAAGAGAATATATGGCTAAAAATTATTCGGAGATGTATGAACGCATGAAAGGTGTTGCCCAATCTTTTGGTTTGGACATAACCGATGATTCTTATGACTTTACCGGACTTTGGCAGCCCAATGCAGTACCTCCCGGATGCTCGGTTACTTTTTTTCCCACCGGGCACACTGAAAACGGGCACAGCATCTTGAGCCGGAATTATGATTTTACAACGGGTGATTTCACCGGAAGAAAACCGCAAGAGGGAAGTTTGGCTATAATGGCCAGGCCCATCCTGTTCGAGATTTATCCAGACCAAGGTTACTCTTCATTGTCCCTCTGTGCCTTTGATTATCTCGGGGGAGTGCTGGACGGCATCAACTCTGAAGGATTGGCTGTGTCTATTCTTGCTGAAGAGGAATCGGTCGGGAAAATAGGCCGGGAAGCAAGTGATGAGGTGGGAATGCATGAACTGATGGGCATGCGCTATCTCCTGGATAACTGCAAAAACGCGGAAGAAGCCAAAGAAGCTCTGCTGTCTTTAAAACACTATTATTCTTTTATTCCCTGTCATTACATCATAGGGGACAGGAGCGGAAAATCATTTATCTTCGAATTTTCTCCCAACCGAAACAGGAGCTATATCATTGATGGAGACGGACCCCAGTGTGTGACAAACCATTTGGTCTTCCTTCATCAAAAAGTAGATGAATTTCCAAAAACCGATCTCAACTCGAGCATGAGAAGATACAAAATGCTGGATGAATCCATAAAAGCTAAGAAAAAATTCACTCTTGAAGAGATCACCGCCATCAATGCCCGTGTGGCTGTGCCGCCGAATGCACCGGGAAATCCTCAAGTCGCCCCAGGGCGGACTCTCTGGTACGCTCAATATGACCTTGAAGACCTGACCCTAACCGTGAAATTTTATCTCGGCGAAAAACCTGATCCAGAAAATGAAAAAAAGGTTATTCTTGAATACTCTCCTCCAAAAGTGTATGAATTGAAAAAATAAAGAGCAACAGAGAGTGAAGAGGAAAGATGAAATCTATTAGGCGAGCTTTCCTGCTTCTATATCCTCAATCACCCCACCGAGGATATTGATACTTTTCATAAGATATTCCTCGGTTATCACCAGCGGCGGCAGCATCCTGGCTACGTTGCCGTGGTGTCCGCCCACCTCGATCATCACACCACGCTGATGCCCGTACTTACGGACCATTTGTGCATACTCTGAGGAAGGATTTTTGCTCCTTTTATCCGTGACCATCTCAATGGCCATCATCAATCCGATCCCGCGCACTTCTCCCACTATAGCGCTCTTGGCTTCCAGCTTTTTCAGCAGCACCATGGCCTTTTTACCCAATTCCAGTGCTCGTTCTGGAATATGATTCTCTGTCATCCAGGACAGGGAGGCGGCACCGGCGGCGAAAGCAATCATATTTCCCCTGAAGGTTCCGATGCTCTTCCCGGCCGGCCATGTATTCAGTTTATCTTTATAGGCCATCGCTGAGATGGGAAATCCGAGGCCGCCAAGGGCCTTGCTCATGGTGACAATATCCGGAACAATATCAAAATGTTCAAAAGCAAACATCTTTCCGGTTCGCCCGAGACCCGCCTGAATCTCATCACAGATCATCAGTACATCATGCTTATCGCAGATCTCCCGGATCCGCTTCATAAAGCGGGTTGTGGGGATTATGGTTCCTCCCTCACCCTGTACTGATTCGAGAATAACAGCTGCTGGCTTCAAGTAGCCTGAGTGGCTGTCGGAAAGCACCCGATCCAGGTTTTCCGCTGCCTGCAGATCAACTTCCTTATCAGGGCATCCAAAGGGGTTTCGATACTTGTAAGGATAAGGAATGAACTGCACATCCGGTATAAGCTGACCAATGCCTTCACGGTGATGGCTGTCACATGTCAATGCTAGAGAAATGCCGGTCATACCGTGGTAAGCTCCTTCAAAGGCAATGATGCTGTTTCTCCCTGTATTATAGCGGGCCAGCTTTATGGCCTGTTCAACCGCATCCGAACCTGTCGGGCCTCCGAAGAAAATGCGGTTCAGCTCTTTGGGCAGGAGCTTCTGTATGACCTCGACCATCTTTTTCCTGGTAGGCGAGGGAATATCCAGCGTGTGAGTAATCTGGTCGATCTGTTCATGGGCTGCTTTCAGAACTACCGGATGTCCGTGTCCGACCGCCATAACTCCGGCTCCGCCGAACATATCTATATAGATATTCCCGTCTACGTCCTCAAGGGTCGCCCCACGCCCTCGCCGTAGAGCCATGGGCATACCCTTTGAATAACTGACTGCTGAGCTTTCATGTTCCTTTTGATAGGAAAGGATCTCCTGGGATTTTGGTCCCGGAGGAATTACCTTTATCCGGGGAGCTCCTTTAAAGGAAAGCTTTGCCAGTTCCTCTTTGATAATCATCAAATACCTCCTCATGCCTCCTTAAAATTGTATACAGCCATTTCTCTTATCGGTAGAAACCTTTAAGACGTTTTTTCTTCTAGGGGGGAATTTCACTTCATTTCCACTCTCTGCGAGGCTGCGTCCCTCATCATACACATAAAAAACGAGACCGGTCAACCAGAAACCTTTTTCAAATCTGCCATGGGGAGCTGAGGCTGAGAAAATCAGTTTTCATTCATACCGGAGTGAATTCACCGGGTTGGCTGTGGCGGATTTTAATACTTGATAGCCCACTGTTCCAATGGATAGGAAAGCAGTAATGAAAACGGCACAAACAAATGGCATCCATCCTATATCAATTCTGTAAGCAAAATTACTAAGCCATTTATACATGGTAAAATAAGAAATAGGAAATGCGATGATTATCCCGAGTGACGTCAACTTCATAAACTTTTTTGTGAGAAGAAAGCTTATTGAACTCACACTTGCTCCGAGAGTTTTCCGTATGCCGATTTCCTTTGTCCTCTGCCCAGAAGTTAAATAGGCTAATCCGAATAATCCCAAACATGCGATAAATATGGCCACAAATGTGAAATATCCGAAATTTTTCCCCAGTTTTTGCTCTCCCTTGTACAACATATCAATCCTTTCATCCAGGAAAGAATAGCTGACAGGATACGGCGAGAAATCCTTAAATTTCTTTTCAATAAAAGCAAGAGTCCCGGAGATATCTTCAGAACTGATTTTAATCGAGAAATACCGGACATCCCACCACAAGGAATCGTCCAAAAGAAAAATCACGAGCGGTTCTATATGCCGGTGAAGCGAGTGGCAGTGAAAATTATTCACAACTCCAACAACCTGTCCGTCGATATTCCTCTGGCAGTTGAAGCGTTTACCGATTGCATCTTCCCACCCAATAAGGCTGACGGCCGATTCGTTCAGAATATAGGCTTGATTGACATCCGTCGGAATCTCCTTGGAAAAATTTCGACCTTCAGCCAGTTTAATCCCGTACAAATCTAAAAAGTTTGGCTCGACACAAAGACAGCGAAAATCCGGTCCATTTTCCGGTCTCCCATCCCAATCCACCGATTGACTGTTCTCAACGGCAAAAGGCAGAAAGTTGGAAACCGTCACATCTGCAATTTTTTGATATTGGCTCAGCTCATATGTCAAAGGGCCATATTTCTTTTTTAGATTCTCATCCTGTATGGGAACCGTAACAATATACTCTTTTTTAAATCCCAGCTCTTTGGTTCTGATATATTGCAATTGGTTAAAGATGATAATCGTGCATATAACCAGTATCGTAGAAATGGCGAATTGAGTTACGACAAGAGTATTCCGAAATCCGGAGGATTTATTCAGGCTTTTGCGAGAAATCAGTTTTCCTTTGATAATGTTGACCGGCAAAAACGATGAGAGGAAAAAAGCAGGATAACTGCCGGACAATATCCCAACCAAGAAAGAAATACCGATCAGGCTTATAAAGATTTTTATGTTATTAAAAATTTGAAAACTCAATTCTTTTTCTGTAAGCGAGCTGAATGCCGGCAGAAGCAGTTTGACTAGCCATAGAGAAAAGAACAAAGCTATGAAAGCAAAAAGGAGCGATTCGCCCAGGAACTGGTGGATTAGGTTGCGTCGACTCGCGCCCGCCACTTTTCTTATCCCGACTTCCTTCATGCGTTGAACAGCACCCGCTGTGGAAAGATTCATATAATTGAAACAGGCAACAAGTATGATTAACAAAGCTATGGACGAGAAGAAATAAACGTACCTGATATCGCTGTTCGCTTCGATTTCATCATTCACGTTTCCACCCAAATGGATATGTGTTAAAGGTTGAATATATATCTCATCGTTTGTTGGCCTGTTTCTATATTTTTCCAGCCTCACGGGAAATTTGCTGTTAAATTCACCGGTATCGCTACTGCTGTGTAGCTGGATATAAGTTTTGACTTGATACGCATCCCAATTTTCAAAAAAACGTTTTCCATAATCTCCATAGATAGGATATAAGCTGCTGAACGATCCGAGGAAATCGAATTTGAAATGGGAGTTGCCAGGAATATTCCTTAAAACGCCGGTTATTCTGTAATCATATTTGTTATCAATATTTAATGTTTTTCCCATCGGGTCTTCATCACCGAAATATTTTTCCGCCATCTCCTCTGTCAACACAATGGAAAACGGTTCATTCAAGGCTGTTTCCGGGTCGCCGGCTGATAAAGGGAAGGTGAAAATTTTTAGAAATTCCGGATCGACTGTAAAAAATCTGCTCTCGAGATAACGATTGTTTTTAGTATTTATTAATCCTTCAGTTCTCAATATTCTGGCAGCATTTTGGATCTCAGGAAAATCATTCATTAGTGCCACCTTCAAGGGTGGAGGAGATATACTGTACATATCTATTCCTTGATAGATATCGTTCGGCTGTCGTATCAATATCCTATATATTCTATCCGCATTTTCATGATACCTGTCATGGCTTATTTCGTATTGGATAAAAAGCATTATAAGTATCGAACAGGTCATTCCGACAACCAAACCAGTAATGTTAATGAAGGAAAAAGTTTTGTGCTTTTTGAAGTTTCTCAAAACGATTTTTAAATAATTATGGAACATGATCAGGCTCCAATGAATTTTGTTTTGTATGAGGCTTGGGATGGACTTGATGATTTGTCTCCAGTACCAGAGATGGGCTCTGAAAGGACCTTCGGATTGATAAACCTCTTCATATTCCTCGCGAAAATCACCAACAGAAGTGAACTCTCCTTTATCAGGATAGATGCGGCTTAGTATCCATTCCGCCGTTTTCGGAGGATGGCTGGCTTTTTTTGAGGTCACAGTTCTTCCTTCAGAGCCTTAAGAGGGATCCCGTCCCAGACCTCATTCGTTATGGTCTTGATTTCTATCAAAGACATAATGCCGCCGGGGGTCAGTTTGTAAATCCTTTTTCTTTTCCCCCCTCTTTTAGCTGTGGGATCACTGATACAGGACTCCAGAAGTCCTTTCCTTTCCAATCGATCCAGAGGGTCATAAACAGCTCCGAAGGACCAGTCACGCCCTGTATACTTGACCAGCAGTTTTTTGATGGGGACGCAGTAGGCCTTGTCTTTAAGCCTCCAGACAGCCAAGAGGATCAGTTCTTCAGGCCTTGTAAGGAATTTCATGTTTGTTTTTCTCATTATCTCTGGATAGTAGAGAAAATAAATTGATTTGTCAAGGAAAATTTTCTCCGGATAGCAAATAAAATCAATTTTCACTCATACCGCAGGGAATCCACAGGATTAGCTGTGGCAGCTTTGATAGCTTGGTAGCTAATGGTTAACAGAGCGATAAAGAGAGCCACCAGGCTGGAAATGATGAAAATCCAAACACTCAGGTCGATCCGATAGGCAAAATTCTGCAGCCATTTGTTCATGGTAAACCAGGCAATGGGCCAGGCCAGCAGGTTGGCCAGGAGCACCCATTGTAGGAACTGCTTTGAAAAAAGCGCCACTACCTCCGCGGCGGAGGCTCCCAGCACCTTGCGAATGCCGATCTCCTTGATTCGTCGTTCTGCGGAAAAAGACGCCAGGCCCATCATGCCCAGGTATGAGATGAACACGGCCAGCAGCGTGAACACATTCAAGAACCGGGTCAAGCGAGTCTCGGACGCGTACTGTTTCGCGTATCGTTCATCCAGGAAGAAAAAATCAAACGGCACGTCAGGCAGCACAGAGCACCACGCTTTCTTCAGACGATTCAAGATGCCCTGGCTATCAGTCGTATCGATTCTAACGCTGATATCAAAAAACCGTCCCTCATCGTACCACATGATAATAGGCTCCATGGCCCGATGAAGCGAAACGAAATGAAAATCCTTCACCACACCAATGACGGTGACTTCCATACCATTGCATACGACACATCTCCCGACTGCCTCGTTGGGAGAGGCGAATCCGGCTTCGCGTATAGCCGATTCATTCAGAATCACCGCACTGCTGCGGTCTGCCGGCCTCTCTTTTGAGAAATCCCGTCCCGCCAAAAACTGTAGTCGATATGTCTGGGCAAAATCGAAATCCGTCCAGAGCGACATGATGGAAATCCCTCTTTTCTCCGATTGTGTACCTGGCACATGGAGCCTCCGGTAGAATTGACGTTTTCCAGGCGTATGGGAGGAAATACTCACATCCCTGACCCCGACAATGTTCTGAAAGGCTGTCTTCACTGCAGTTGCATTCCGAGCCGCCTCGGGAATCCGGTTCGTCGGCACGACCACCATCTGGTCCATGTCGAATCCCAGCGGTGTTCGTCGAATAAAATCCATTTGCCTTGCGATGATTAGAGAGCAGATCATCAACCCGATGGAGATGGTAAACTGAAGCACCACCAATATACGCCGGAAGATAGGGATGTCGCTTTGACCGATCTGCAACCGTCCAGTCAGTATCGACTTAGGGCGCAAGGAACTAATGATAAAAGCGGGAATGATACCCGCCACCAATCCCGTGAAAAGTGTAAAGACGACTATGATGGCTAATCCCTCAACGCTCAACAGGGGAGTCAATGATAGCGATCCGCCACTGATTACAGAAAAGAGCGGACGTACCGTCAATACAAAACACCACGCGAGGACCAGGGATAAAAAGCTGATCAGGACGGCTTCACTCAAAAATTGGACGACCAGTTGGCTTCGGCCTGCGCCCACCACTTTCCGCATCCCGATCTCCCGAATGCGTTTTAAGGAGTGCGCTGTAGACAGATTCACATAGTTGGCGTAGGCGATGATGAGGATGACGGTGGCGACGGTCAAGAAGATCCATACAAGCCGGATATCGCCGTTGGATTCCAACTCATAAAACGCATGTGAGTGAAGGTGAATCTGGGTCAGCGGACGCAATCGGTACTGATCGATGCGGTTCGGCGGAATATGTTTCTCAGCCACACCTGCCAGTTTGGCTTCGATCGATGCGATATCAGCGCCCTCGCTGAGGAGAAAATAAGTGAGAAAAGCACCGTTATCCAAGGACGAGAGATTGGGAGGATAGTTCTGGATTTCACCGTAGTTTTCTAGCGGGATGAGAAAATCGAAATGAAAATGGGATTGTCGCGGCATGTCTTTCACAACGCCGGTTACCAGAAAATCTATTCGGTGATCATAGCTTAAAATCTGACCTAGAGAATCAACATCGCCGAAGTATCGCTTGGCCATGGCCTCATTGATGATGATGTTCTTGAGATTGGAAAAGGCAGAGGCGGCATTCCCCCTGACGAAAGTCACATCGAATAGGTCGAAAAAGGAGTCATCGACCATGAACAGATTGTCGGTAAAGAAGTGCTTGTCCGCATGACTGATGAGTACCTTGGTCCGCCAGACTCGTGTCGCATAGATGCGCGTGTAAGCCTCAATCTCTGGGATTTGGTCATGAAACAGGGGTCCCAGTGGCCCCTGGCCGATTGGGCCGCTATACTCGCCCGACATCTCAAGCCGACAAAGGCGATGAGCGTTGGCATAATGCCGGTCGTACGTCAACTCGTCATAGATATACAAGGCGATGATGAAGACGCAGGCCATGCCGATCGCCAGCCCAACGACATTTATCAGGGTAAAGCCCATTGATCTCTGCATCACTCGCAAGGCTGTTTTTAGATAATTTTTAAACATGACAAACCTCCAATAGAGAATATCTTTTATAAAAACAGGCAGTGACCGCAGAAGATGCGTCCAATACCAGAACCAAGCCCGACCATATCCGTTGGTTTCATAAATGAAGCTGAACTCTTCGTCAAAATCGCCGCGCAAATGAGGATTGACGTCATATCTGGCGAAAATTCTGAGAAGCCAGTCTCCGAATTTTGGAAATTTTGATTGGTGCGGTTTCATTTGCTTTGTGTTTCAAAAGAACGGGGTTTGAGACCAGCCCAGAGCTTTTGGTTAAGGATGCAAGCCGCTTTTAAGGCCTCGATCCCGGCGGAAGAGATAGTGTAGTACATCCGTGTTTTTCCCCTCCGTTGAGACGTGGATTCTCCGGGGCGTTTCAAGATATATTTTTTCCGGGTTAACCGGTCAAGGGCACTGTACAGATTGCCGTAGGTGAAATCCTTGTCTATAATGTTTGATACATGATGCCGGATTTTAAAGCCGTAGGCTTTATCCTTCAGCTCCCAGATGGAAAGGAGGAGTATCTCCTCGATTTTTGTCAGATCTTTCATTTCACATTCCTATCGTTATACTGCTTTACAGTATATTAGACGCGATGTCAAGCAGAAAGGTTGCCTTTTTTTAAAATAATTTTATGAGGAGGGATTTATTGAGTTGTTATTCTTCACTCATACCGGAGAGAATCCACAGGGTTGGCTGTGGCGGCTTTAATGGTCTGAAAGCTGACAGTAAGGAAAGCAATCATTAGAGCTGCAAAGCCGGACAAGATGAAAATCCAAACACTCATACCTGTCCGGTAGGCAAAGTTTTGCAGCCATTTGTTCATTGCAAAATAAGCCACAGGCCAGGCAATAATGTTGGCCACCGCTACCAGTCTAACAAATTCCTTGGTCAAAAGAACCACAACGCCAGACAAAGAAG
>CAYWDH010000049.1:0-21291 GCA_964456985.1 uncultured Eubacteriales bacterium | reverse complement strand
TGACCCACGGACGGGGGGAGTTACGCAAGCGCCGAGAAAAACGAAGGAGAATGGCATTAAAAATCTGAAGGGAGCGCAGACCATATCTGAATTTCATATCAGCCGGCCTGCAAGGTAAAAAAATGATCATCGCCTTTTTTTTATGAATAGCTCAGGTTAATATATAATAAATATCATTGCAATAAAATACAATTATAGATATCATCATCAGCATGAACAAATATGTTTTCTGGAGCCTCCTTCACAAAAACACATGCGTGGCTTTGAACGAAGACCTCTCACACTACGCCCAGGGCGAGACGTTCTGGAAAGCTCTGCTCAATCTGTGTGAAACCATGAAAAAGTGTGAACCTTCTCAAAACCAAAAACAAAGCCCTATGGACCAGCGGATAAAGATGTTTTATGAGACCGGATTGAACAAAGTGGAAATCCTGGTTGACGAGAACAAAGACTGTTTTTCCATTAAGTGTTCCAACAGCCAATCTCTAATAAAGACCAAAAATGAGCAAAAAGCTGTTATGAAATACATCCGGTCAAGAGCAGAAAAATCCGTGATAGACCCCGGGCTCAAAAAGCTCTGATGTTTTTCAATAAAGGAACTTATCCTCACCTACTTCCTTTATCATTTCATCGACTTCTTTAAGAAGCAAATCTCTTCGCTTCAGAACAGCTTCGATTTCTCTGTCAGTGAGATACGGGCCCACCGCTTCTTTTATGACTTCAAAGTTGAGAGACTTTATTTTTTCTATGAATTCCCTGGGCAGTTGGCGGATCATTTTCTCTTCCTTGATCCCATTTTTGCCGTATAAAAGATTTTGTGTGTATTTTCGTTTGGACCTGAAGCTGCGCGAATGATCTATGAGAAGAGTCCTCCAGTCCTTGGTATACCTTATGTTCTGCTGGGTCCGGTCTTCATTAGCTATAAGGCAGTCAAAGGCCCTGGCAAGGTATTTCCTTCTGTTCCAGGATAAGATATGCTTCTCAGGAATATCGATCCCCTTATTCATCCTATCCAAATCACTCATCTCACTCGTGATCCATAACTGAAGCGAACCTTTTTTGCCATCAAACTCCCTTTCTACAGTGGGAGGGATCATGTTCAATCCCAATAATTTATCCATCTCATAGGCAGCGATCTCATACTGCCAGCCTTCAAGAAAGCCTTTTTCTATTCCTGATGGATTTTTCCAGCATCCGGAGTTTTCAAGTCCTTCTTTTTTTAAATACAGTCTGTACGGCTTAGTCACTCCTTCTCCGATGTCTTCAGACTTTATGATCTCTGCTGTTTCAAGAAAGGCTTCCCATTTCCCGCGCTGGGCGATCTCTTCAGGTGTGAATTGGGAAAACAACAAATGAATACTGTTGATCATTATGGAGATCAAAATAACAAAAAGAATCTTTTTCTTCATTTCTATCCCTTCTTGTAAAACTTATATGAATTTTACTTATTTATATAAGGCATTTTATTCATTATAAAAAAATAAGTTTATTAGTTACAACTTTTTTATGAATAACATAAATTTGGATAGATTTCCTTTTTTGACTTCATTCATAATAGTTTTCCACGATTTCTGTGAAAAACTATGTTAAAAAACCCCAGGATTATTTTTTAATTTATTGATTTTCTTAATATTAGTTTAGAATGCACAATATTCGGGCACTCTTTTCAGAACTTGAAGACATCATTCATGCCTCAACGAAGAGGCAGGATCAGCTGTCGCTGCTTTTACAGACTGATAACTGACTGTAAGAAAAGCTATGACTAAGGATACAGCGGCAGCCTCTGTGAACACCCAAATACTTATACGGGTCCTGTAGGCAAAATTTCGAAGCCACCGGTCCATGACCAAATATGCCAGAGGCCATGCGATCACATTTGCGATCACAACCCACTTGGCAAACTGTTTGGACAGCATCACCACAATCCCAGAAACAGAAGACCCCAGGACCTTTCGGATCCCTATTTCTTTAGTACGGCTGGCTGCTGAAAATGAAGCCAATCCCAGAAGGCCCAAACAGGCTATAAGTAATCCCAGTACAGTAAAAATCCCGAAGATACGGCCCATCTGCTCTTCGGCCTTATACTGATTATCAAAATCCGTATCCAGAAAAAAACTCTCAAAAGGATTCCCCGGAAAAAGCGTTTTCCACTGAGACTTTACAAAAGATAGGGTGCTGTTTAAATCGGATGTATCAACAGATAACGTGAGATATCGGAACAGATCCGGCATGTATTCCATGACCAGAGGTTCCACTTCGCTCTGAAGCCCACGGTAATGGAAATCTTTGGTCACACCGATAATGGGATTGACACGACCTCCAAACCCGGTTTGAAGCCTCTTGCCCACAGCTTGTTCAGGGCTGCTCCATCCAAAAGCCCGGAGAGCCGCCTCATTAATGAGAAAAGCACCCCTTATATCCGTGCTCATGTCCCTGGAAAAGGCACGTCCGGCCAATATACCAATTCCATAATCAGGGATAAAGTCATGATCGAAATAAAGATGAAACATGGATTGATTCTTATCGTCATCCTCACCCACTAATTTGATGCCAAAATTCGAGACTCCCCTTCCCGGAACACTGGAAGAGGCTGATACGCTTTTAATAGAAGGATGTTTGGAAAACAGATCTTTTACTGTTTCATAATTCTCTTTTATGGAGATACCCCCTCTTAAAGGCAGTATAAGTTTCTGTTCTTTTTCAAAGCCCAGGTACTTGTTTTTCATAAAGTCAAACTGCCTGTACATAAGAATGGTTCCTATAATGAGCACTACTGTAATGGTAAACTGAAGCACCACCAGTATGGTGCGCAAAGGAAAACTTTTGGATACAGATATTGTCATTCCTTTAAGTGTGGCCGTAGGTTTGAACGAGGACAGCAAAAATGCAGGATACGCGCCTGCTCCAAGTCCCACAAGAAGGCCTCCTCCTATCAAGGCCAAAATCACCGGTGTACTCATCAGCTCTTTGAAGCTGAGCGCTGTACCGAGAACATTATTGAGTGCAGGAATGGAAAGCCGCGCTATCAATAAAGCCAGTACAAGGGATAAATACACTACCAGTACAGATTCCCCTATAAACTGACTTATGAGGTTATGTTTTTGAGCACCTATGACCTTACGCATCCCTACTTCCTTAGCTCTGTTAGAGGCTCTGGCTGTTGAAAGATTCATGAAATTCAGACAGGCGATTATCAAAATAAATAATCCGACCAAAGAAAAAATAGTGATATAAAGGGGATTTCCGGGGGGCTCCAATTCATAGCGCAGGTGAGATTGGAGGTGAATGCTTGAGACGGGCTGAAGCAAATAGTGAAACTCATCTCCCCATCTCTCAAGAGTCTCTCCGACATATCTGTCTGCAAGATGGCTGACCTGATTTGAGAAGTATTTGACCTCTACATTCGGTTTGATCTTGAGATACGTATAAAACATGGTAGAAAACCAATTGGACATCTCATCCCAATCTCCGAGTGTCTCCATTGAAGCTATCAAATCATATTTTAAATGCGTGTTTTCCGGAGCATTCTCTACCACACCAGTCACTTCAAAATCAGTATCATTGACCTGAATAGCTTTCCCTATGGGATCTTCCGCCCCAAAATATTTAACAGCCATGCGTTCTGAAACCACAAGCGTATGAGGTCTGGTCAGTGCCTGTTCTGGATTTCCTTGAATGAAAGGAATGGTCAATATGTCAAAGATCTCATTATCCGCATACATAAAGAGGCTCTCATAAAATTTCCTGTCTTCCCTTTTGATCAGAATGTTTCCTCTTGCCCAAATGCGGCCCGCCTTCTCGACCTGAGGGAAATCTTTTTTTAATGTGGGAGCGACCATTGGGGAAATAGGAGCAAAAATCCGGTTGGCTGTCTTTGTCCGGATATCCTGGACAATACGAAAGATTCTTTCCGTATCCTGATGGTATTGGTCATAGCTCAATTCATGGCGCACATAAATGAGTATTAAAAGACAGCAGGCCATACCCACGGCAAAACCTGCGATATTCAGAAAGGAATACCCTTTATGCTTTTTGAGATTCCGGAATGCGGTCTTTATATAATTCTCTATCATCATAAATTAAGACGCTCAAAAAGTGAGAAAGGTTGGCTCTTTATTGTGAGAGAATGTCCAGCGGCTCTTTTGTATCCGGATTCCGCACAGCTTCCCAGGCTATTTTCTTGCCTGATCCGTCTATTTCTGCTTCACCTCTCATAACATTCTCTTTGACTTTTCCATTGAAAATCCAGATGTGCTCAGGAGATTCTAATTTAAAAAAGAACTCATCACCCTTAAGCTTCTCCTTTAAGACTTTCCAGCCCTCTTCTTCTGTCACTACGTTACCTTGAGCGAACTGGAAGACCTGATCAAACCTTATGGTGATATCCAGAGGATATTCCTTGATCTTTAAGGCCCATTCGCCGGTGACATTTGCAGGTACCATCCAGTAATATACCGTATGGGATTCATCCTCAAGAAATATCATGGAATCTTTATCCGGAATCCATTCGTTCATATTGAAGTCATGAGAGACAATCCTGGTTCCCGGTTTCACATAAGTCAATATCTTCGGGCGGAGTCTGAGATTTACGGATGGGAGAAGATACATGGTGATAACCGTGGCATCAGTCAAATCAGTTTCAAAGAGATCCTGCTCATAAAACTCTACGAGATTATCGACCCCGGCTATGTGCGCGTTCCGGATGCTTTCGCGAATGCGCTCTGGATTCAAATCGACTCCATATGCCTTGATTCCGTATTGAACAGCAGCATTTATGGGAATCCGGCCATCCCCGCATCCCAAGTCTAAGAGGACATCCCCCTCTTTGAGCTCAGCTAGTCTGAACATCTCCTCCACAACCTGAAGAGGCGTTGGAACAAAGGGAACATCCAAAGCGTCTTCATTGAAGGGAGCCGGCTTTTCTCTGCAGCTCTGGGACAAAAATACAAAAAGAAAAACCAAAAAAACTATTCTCATAACATTTGTTTTTTTCATTAAGAAACCACCTTAAGCTGATTTATTAAGAGGATTGAAAACAAACTTTTTTTCAGTCCTGGATACGGTTCCAAAAAAATGTTCCGGATCATGATTAAAAGCTATGATCCAGTGATTTATTACAGCCTGCTGTAAAAACTTTTCTTTATTCTCCAGTGTCTTTACCGGATAGAGGTCATAACTCATCACATAAGGCAGATGAATATGTGAAGAAGCCGGAATTAAATCTCCCATAAAAAAAAGAACTTTTCCCTGTGATTCCACTTTCACACACTGATGGGATGATGTGTGCCCATCGACAAGCACCACTTTGACTCCTTTTGTGACTTCGCTGTCTCCGTCAACCAGTTTCAATTGACCGTGTTCCTTGAGAGGAATAAAATTATTTTTATCATAACTGGGGCGGTCCCTAGAACTCGGATCCAGTGCAGCCTCCCACTCGCCTTTTTGGATAATATATTCGGCATTAGGAAATGTCGGAACAAATTTTCCCTGTCCGTTCTTGTGTGTATTGCCTCCGCAGTGGTCAAAGTGGAGATGTGTGTTTATCACATAATTGATGTCATCCGCAGAATATCCTTTTTGCTGAAGCTCCCCTAAAAGTCCCGGTTTTCTTTCTATAGAATAATGCCTGGCAACCTTTTCCCTAAGATTTTCACCTATCCCGGTTTCCACAAGAACGAGTTTTTCTTGAGTGTCGATCAACAGGGAATTAAGACCCATTTTGATTCTGTTCAAAGAATCAGGCTTGTACACCTTTTCCCATAAAACTTTCGGAACCACTCCGAACATGGCTCCCCCGTCCAAATGGAAGAATCCATCTCTAAGGCCGAAAACAGTGAAATCCCCTAGGGAAAGTTTATTTATTTCCATTTAAAAGAAAATCCAGATCAAGCATTAAGTCGTCTCTGTTGTATTGAGCCAATTCAACTTCTCCTGTATCCATACGAATGGCATCTTCAGGGCAGGCTTCAACGCAAAATCCGCAAAAACAGCAGCGGGAAATATCGATCAAAAAAGTGGAGGGATATTTCTGTATTTCAGGGTCAGGGTCTTCAGCCGCTTCAATATAGATGCATTCGGACGGGCATACAGTCTGGCAGAGCATACAGGCTACACATCTCGGTTTTCCGTTCTCCCTTTTCATGAGACGGTGAAGGCTGCGGTGCCTTTCAGCGATCTCTCTTTTCTGCTCTGGATACTGAATAGTAAATGCGCCTTTCCTCTTTGTCTTTATTCCAAACAGATTCAATGTATGGAAAAATAAATTAACGATAAAATGGCGCGCAGTGATAACACTCCCTCTTATGATCTCAAAGAAATATCCAAATAATCTAAACATTTTATAAACTCATCAAAATTGCTGTAGCGGCAATATTAAAAAGACTTAAAGGTATCAAGAATTTCCATCCGAAATCCATGAGCTGGTCATATCTGAAGCGGGGGTAAGTCCACCGGACCAGTATCTGAAGCCAGCAGAAAAAGAACACTTTCAAGTTGAACATGATAACCTGAAACAACACCACTATCCCGTGGGGAAGCAGCCAATCCCCTCCCCAGGGAAAATGAAATCCGTCCGCATACAACCAGGGAACATGGTATCCGCCGAAAAACAGCGTGGTCAGGAGACAGGCTATGATAAGCACTTTCATAAAATCAGTGAACATGTAAAGCCCGTATTTCAACCCACCGTATTCGGTAAAAAATCCCACTATTTCCGATTCCCCTTCCGGAAGGTCAAAAGGCACTCTTTCTGACTCTGCCATGGCTGCCATTAAAAAGATAATAATCCCAAGGGGCTGGAGAAAAACACCCCACTTTGGAAGCCATCCGAACAGAAGCTCGCTCTGGAATCCCACTATCTCGGAAAATTTAAGAGAGGGAAAGACCATGATGATCCCAATAAGGGATAGTCCCAGGGCTACTTCATAGGAAATAAGCTGGGCTGAACCTCTCAGTCCTCCCAGGAGAGTCCATCTGTTGTTGGAAACCCAGCCGCTGAGAATCACTCCGTATATGCTCAAAGCGAGAAGAGCCAGAACAAAAAGAATACCCACATTCAAGTCAACCACCTGCAGCTTGATCTCTTTTCCGCCGATCATTAAATGGCTTCCGAAAGGAATAGTCGAAATGGTCACAGCCACAAAAAAGAAAGACAGAAAAGGAGCCAGATTATGAAGAAACCTTTTTGAAAAAGTCGGAGTGAAATCTTCCTTTGTCATCATCTTTATGGCATCCGCAAAGGGCTGGAAAAGTCCGAGGATGCGGAAGCCGAAAAAATTGGCCCTGTTGGCTCCCACCCTATCCTGCATCACAGCGCTTTCTTTTCTCTCCGCCCAGGTCAGATAAAGGGAAAGCAGAAGAAACCACACGATAGCACACAGAAATTTCACTAGAATAATCAATGCTTCTATCACTTTATTACCTGAAAAATTCTATTTTATCCTTTATTTTTTTATATACTTCATAAGAGGACTTCATTCCCACGTATGACTTAAAATCAATGTCAATCTCTTTTCCCAGGGAAACCATCCATTCCCATTCCGGCCATGCCTCTCCCGGGGGGAGGAGAACAGGACCAAAATGCTGGACCTTTCCATCGATATTTGTAAAAGAACCTCCTTTTTCAGCCGCTATGAGAGTGGGGATAACCAAGTCAAAGGCATCATTCCACTTCCTCTTAAAAGGAGTAAAGAGTATCTTTGTTTTAACTTTACTCAATTCGGGTAAAAACTCGGTGATGGACTCAAGCCCAAACGGAGAGGACCAAAAAACGATCAAAAGCTCTGTTTCATCAAATAATTTCCCTCTATCTATTTGGTTGATCTCAAATCCGATCTCTTCAGCCCCCTTTTTATTGGGAGTGCGGTCTGCTGTTAACAGAAGATCGTCTTTTTCCCCTGTGTCTCCTTCTGTGAAGAATACTTTCTCTAACCCCAGGTCCTTGGTGAAAATTCTTTGAGCAAGGAAAAGCTCTTCGTTCGTGAGCCATGTGTTGAGGACGACACCCATCCTCTGTAATTTGTTTCTGTATATCAATTTTTTTATTTTTTCTCCAAGAAAAGTCAGGGCTTTTTTTCTGTCCACTGACCGGATTTCTTGCTTTAAAATTATGTCTTCAGTTCTATCTTTATCCATATAAGAATATCCGTAGCGCCCTATATCACAGATCCAGTATCCTTTTTCCTTTTGGCTTTTATCTCTTGATGTGACCCTGGACGTTATCCTGTAGACTCTTTTGGGGACTTTAAAACGGGCAAATCCGGGATGATACTCAATAAAGATCTGGCATCCTCTGGAACAGAGAGGACAAACAGAAGCTCCTTTGTTTAAAAACCAGTTTCTGGTTTTGAATCTGAAATCTTTATCCGTGATAGCCCCTACCGGGCACAACTCTACAAGATTTCCAGCGTAATTGTTATCAATATATTGATCGCCAAATATACCGATTTCAGAGCGAACTCCCCGTTCAAAGACACCCAGTTCCTCTGTTTTTGTGATGTTTCTCAAGAAACGCACACACCGCGTACAGAGGACACACCGCTCTCTATCCAGGATCAATCCTTTCCCGATATCGACTTTTTTATCCTTTCTCTCCTTTTCTTCCCGGAAGTCGCTCTCAAATAATCCGTACTTTTCATAATAATCCTGAAGTGTGCATTCCCCTGCTTTATCACATATGGGGCAGTCCATGGGATGTTCAGCCAACAGAAACTCAAGAACCCCTTTTCTTGCTTGTATGACATTTTCTGTTTCTGTATAGACCTTCATTCCCTCGCTGACCTGAGTCGAGCAAGCCAGTTCAAGACAGGGATGCCCTTCGAGCTCCACAAGACACATGCGGCAGCTTCCTCCCGGAGGAAAAGCGTCATGAAAGCAGATGTGGGGAATGTGAATCCCGGCTCTTTCAGCCGCCTTAAGCACAGTGGTCCCCTCTTTGACTTTGAACGGGCTGTCATTAATGAATATCTCTACCATTTCTTCCTCATGGATCTCCCATTTTATCCTTTAATAAAGGATTCAAGCTCCTTTCTGAACTTTTTCACTATAGAGAGAATAGGCATAGCTGCCGCATCACCCAGCGGGCAGAGAGTCTTTCCCAGTATGTTGGATGCCAGTTCTTCTATTTTATCCACATCCTCTTTTTTGCCTTCCCCTTTATAGATCCTTTTGACTATTTTATTGATCCACGAATTGCCTATCCGGCACGGCGTGCACTGGCCGCAGGACTCATGAGAGTAAAACTGAGTGACTTTTCTCAGTACATCAATGATAGGGACATCTTCGTCTAACACAACAACAGCTCCTGAGCCCAGCATGGAGTCTGCATTCATGAGCGATTTGCAATCCATAGGGATATCGATTTCATCCGGTTTTAATATGGGAGAAGACATGCCGCCCGGTATCACGGCTTTGAGTTTTTTGCCTGATTTGATTCCTCCGGCATGGGTAAAGACCAGTTCTTTCAAAGAAGTCCCTACAGGAAGCTCATAAACACCCGGTTTTTTGACTTTCCCGCTGACTCCGAAAAGCCTGGTCCCTCCGTCCTCGGAAAGCCCCTGTTTGACAAACCAATCAGCCCCTTTTTCCATGATCCAGGGAACATTGGACAGAGTCTCCACATTGTTGATCACGGTCGGATTCTGAAAAAGACCCACAGCTGCGGGAAAAGGAGGTTTCAAGCGGGGATTTCCTCGTTTTCCCTCCAGAGACTCTAAAAGGGCTGTTTCCTCCCCGCATATATAGGCCCCAGCTCCCCGGTGAACAAAGACATCAAGGTCAAATCCAGTCTTTAAAATGTTTTTCCCGATGAACCCTTTGCCTTCGGCTTCAAAGACGGCGTTCTCCAGACGCACAGCTATGTTTTCATATTCTCCGCGGATATAGATATAAGCTGTGTGGATCCCCACGGCAAAACAGGTAATAATAATCCCTTCCAGAAGCAGGTGGGGATTATGACTCATGATAAATCTGTCCTTAAAAGTACCTGGCTCGCCCTCATCAGCATTCACACACAAATATCTTGGCTTATCCGTATCTTTGGGGACAAATCCCCATTTCACTCCGGCAGGAAAGCCAGCTCCTCCTCTTCCCCTGAGATGAGCGGCTTTGACTTCACTCATCACATTTTCGGGCTTGAGCTTTTTGAGAACACGGGTCAGAGTCTTGTAGCCGCCTTTTTTCATATACTCACTGATTTTAAAAAGGTGCTTGAGTTCAAAATGTTGAGTGAGTACTTTTCCCGCCACTTTATTTATCCAGTTCTTTAAGAATTTTATCTATTTTTTTCTCATCCATGTTCCCGTAATAATCAGTGTTGACCATCATACTGGGCGCCTGGTCACAGGCCCCCAGACACTCCACGGTCGTAAGGGTGTACTTTCCATCCTCACTTGTCTCTCCGGGCTTGATACCCAATTTTTCGCTCAAATAATCAATAAGACTCTCGGCTCCCATTAACGAGCAGGTCAGATTGGAGCAGATCTGTATGTGATATTTTCCCAGGGGTTTTTGGCTCAGCATAGAATAAAAGGTCACAACTTCCCTGACTTTGACCGGATTTATTTCCAATAAATCTGCAACCCATTTTTCTCCATCTTCAGAGATATATCCTAATTCCCTCTGAACCAGGTGAAGAACAGGAAGAATGGCAGCCTGTTTTTTCGGATATCTGGAAACAAGCTCTTTTATTTTCTTTTCAGTGCTTGCTTTGATTTCCGGGCTCATCTGTCCAGTTCTCCTCCGATCATATTGGTTGAACCGAATGTGGGGATGACATCAGCAATATAATGGCCTTTGATCATCTCCTCCAGCGCTGAAACAATATGAAAACAGGGACCTCTGAGATGAAGTCTGTAGGGCCGATCTGTCCCGTCCGAGACAATATAATATCCCAGCTCTCCGCTTCCGCCTTCAACGGAAAAATATACCTCTCCCTTAGGCGGACGGATCCCATGGCCTCCCATGAAAAATTTGAAATGGTTGATCAGCCCTTCCATATTTGTATAGGTATCCTCCTTTGGAGGGACCTTAACTCCTTTATGTTCCGTTAATATACCGGGATATTTGTCCTTTTCAGAACCTTTCAGATTGGGCGAGAGCTTGATCTTAGCATCCGGCTTTCTGTTGCGGGAAGCTTTTATGGCTTCCGTGGGTTCTATTTCCCCTTTTACTTCAGGAATACCTTTAGGTATCTTTTCCACACACTGCTCAACGATTCTCAGGCTCTGCTCCATCTCTTTCATGCGCACCATATACCGGTCATAATTATCCCCTTTCTCACCCAGGGGAACGACCCAATCCAACCGGTCATAAACCAGATATGGATGGGCTTTTCTTACATCATAACTCACACCAGAGGCTCTCAAACAGGGGCCTGTAAAACCATAATTTACAGCCATATCAGGGGGAACCACAGCCACGCCGCGGGTCCTGTCGATCCAGATCTTGTTCTTATCCAGAAGCCCCTTCACATCCCTCAATACATCCCTTGCCACCTTTATGGCCTTCTCCACGTCTGTTTTAAAATCAGGATGAAGGTCAGCTCTGACTCCGCCTATTCGAATATAAGAAGTGGTCATTCTGGCCCCGGCGGTTTTCTCTATCACATTCCAGATCTCCTCACGGGCCTTAATATAATAGAGAAAAACAGTGAAGGCTCCGCATTCCATGGTCATGGCTGCAAGCGCTGTGAGATGATCGGAAATGCGGGAGAGTTCACTCATGATGACCCGGATATACTGGGCCCTTTCAGGAACTTTGATATCCATTAATTTCTCAAGGGTCATCACATATCCCACATTGTTTATAAGAGGTGATACATAATTCAACCGGTCTGTATAAGGGAGCAGATTAAAATATGTCTTGTTCTCACAGATCTTTTCAAACCCCCTGTGCAGATACCCCACTTCTACTTCTGAATTGCGCACTTTTTCTCCGTCTAGTTCCAGCATGATGCGGATGGTACCGTGCATGGCAGGATGAGAAGGCCCCATGTTTATCAGAAGGCTTTCTTTCCTGGCCTCTTTTTGTATCCGTGTCGTCATTTTATTTTCTTAGTTTTATTTTTGGCTGTCTTTTTCTCAAAGGATAATCCTTTCTTAGAGGATACCCTTCAAAACCATCATACATAAACAAACGCCTTAAATCAGGATGGTCCTTGAACCGGATGCCGAACATATCATAGACCTCCCTCTCCAGCCAGTTTGCATTCTTCCATAGGCCTGAAACCGAATCGATCTCCGGGTCCTCATTAGGCACCCTGCATTTGATCCTCAGCCTGTGGTTCTTGGAAAGGGAAAACACATGATAGACCATTTCAAAACGGAATTTTTTCCCCATATAATCCACACAGGTCAGATCAAGCAGCATGGAGTAATCCAGAGGCTTTTCCTTAAGGAATTGAAGGACCTCCTTAACAATATCTTTTTCAACCTGAATGACCACATCTCCAAGGTCTGTTTTTACAGACAGAATTTTTTCTTTAAACCTCTGCTTAAGAAGGTCGTCTATTTTTTGATTATGTTCCATCTTAAATCCTGTTTCTGATTCTGTATCTTATCCTGCAGTTTAAGGAGTGCATTTAATATGGTTTCCGGACGGGGTGGACATCCCGGAATATAGACATCTACGGGAATGATCTTGTCGATCCCCTGGAGAACCGCATAATTATCATAGATACCTCCGCTTACAGCGCAGGCCCCGCAGGCAACGACCCACTTGGGCTCTACCATCTGCTCATAAACGGTTTTTAATACAGGTGCTTCCTTGTGGGTTATGGTTCCGACCACAAATAAAAGGTCAGACTGTCGGGGAGAAAAAGTGGTCATCCCGACTCCGAACCGGTCAAAGTCCCAGTGAGCGCAGGCTGCAGACATGTACTCCATACCGCAGCAGGCTGTAATAAAAGGATAATGGAAAATGGAATATTTACGGCCCCAGCCAATAGCATAGTTCAGCTTAGTGGCAATGAAGCCTCCATGGGATGTCTTCTGATAATAGCTGTACTTTTTTATCGGCCTTATTTTTCCCATATAAAAGCTCCCTTTTTCCACGCATAGACAAAACCGGCGATCAATATCACTATATAGACAGACATGGAGATCAAAGCCAGGCTTCCTATCTCCTTGAAAATCAGGGCCCAGGGAAAGAAAAACACCACTTCCACATCAAAAAGAAGAAAAAGAAACGCGACCAGATAGAACTTGATGGGAATCGGATAGATCCTGTCCTGGAGATAAGGGCTGCCGCACTCAAAAGGAGTCTGTTTTATGGGATTGGTTTTTTTCGGTCCGATTATTTTGTTGACGATAACCAAAAAGAATCCCAGTGCTCCGGCTATCAGAAAAACTATAAACAGTTCAGTCATGGATTTTGAGGCAGTATTTTATAAAAATAAAATTAAAGATGCAACTATTTAATAATATTTTTTTTTATGATTTATTTAGAATATGGATAGCCTTGTTCTGAACGTTCAGTGCAGACTCCCTTATGGATTCGGACAGCGTGGGGTGCGCATGGATGACAGACGCGAGCTCACTCACTTTTATTCCGTACTTTAAGGCCAGTGTCACTTCCGGCAGTATCTCACTCGCACAATGAGAAAAAATATGAGCCCCCAGAATATTTTTATTCTTATGCGCAATAATTTTTACAAACCCTTCCACTTTTCCCATAGTCACGGCCCTGCCGCAGGCTCTGAGCGGAAATTTCCCTATACGGACGTTATCTTTATATTTTTCCCTGGCCTCTTCTTCAGTAAGCCCCACGCAGGCATACTCAGGTTCTGTAAAAACACATAAAGGTACGGCCCTGTAATCCATACTCACTCTCCCGCCGCATGCGTTTTCCACTGCAACGACTCCCTCATGGGAGGCTTTGTGTGCGAGCAGGCTTCCCCCTACCAAATCTCCTATGGCATAGATGCCCTTCACATTCGTTTCCATAAATTCATTGACTTTGACAAAACCGGCCTTGTCCAACTCCAGCTCAGGAAGCCCTTCTTTTATTCTCTCTGAATTGGGCCTGCGGCCAACAGCTATGAGCACTTTTTCTCCGCTGTATTCAAAAGAAGAGTTTTTTTGCAGCGAAACACCTCGAAGAGTGACCATCCCCTCTTTTATACGGCTTTCCTGTATTTTCATTCCGGTCAGAATCTCAAGTCCCTGTTTTTTAAGCTCCCGCTGCAGACATTTGGCTGTTTCCTCATCGCATCCGGGAAGGATCTGGGGCATGATTTCCAGGACAGTAACCCGGGAACCCAATCTGTGAAAAAGACAGCTGATCTCAAGCCCCACAGCTCCGGCTCCGATCACAATCAAACGAGGGGGAATTGCTGTTAAATCCAGAGCCTGTTTGGAGTTCAGGACTTCTTTTCCGTTTGCTTTGATAAAAGGAAGACTCCCCGGCCGGCTTCCTGTGGCCAGAATAATTTTTTTGGCCCTCACCTTTTCCTTCCCGTCTTTTCCTTCTATGGCAAGCTCTTCCGGGCTTTGAAAAACCGCTTCCCCATTCAGCACTGTGACCTTGTTTTTCTCCAAAAGAAATTCAACGCCTTTGACCAGGCTATCAACGCATCTTTTTTTATTTTCCTGGCATTTCCTGAGATTCAGTTTGATCTCGTCCACAGGGCCTTCCATATTCTTGTTTCCTTTTATCTCTTTGAATAATCGGGATTGGTGAATGAGCCACTTGGTAGGTATGCATCCCCAGTTTGTACACACCCCGCCGATTTTATCCCTTTCCACAAGCAGGACCTTTTTCCCTAACTGAGCGCCTCTTATAGCCGCCACATACCCCCCAGGGCCGGCTCCGACGATGGCCACATCATAGTCATTGCTCATAATCACTTTTCTCCAAAGGAATTTAAACTATTCTTTATATATTATTTTTTTTTGCACGACTGTTCAACCTGACCTATTCATAAAAAAATATCGATGTTCATTTTTTTGTTTTGCTTTTAAGGATATACATGCTTTATACAAAAATGGCAAAAGAAATGTTTTTGTTTGTTGTCACTTTTACTTTAATCGCTATTTTTTTACCTTCCAGGCGAGCCAATCTTACTGCATCTGCTTCGTTACAAGGTATTCGCAGTGAAGGACCACACCTTCATGCCTTGCGCCTCACATCTGCAGCAACCTTGACTCGTGAATAATCCAGGTAAACCAAAAAACAATGATTATTTATTGACTAATTCTGTCCTTTATATATATCATCAACCGTGACGTATTCATCATCCAAGCTAAACGAGAAAGGAATAGATGAAAAAAATAATGATAAGCGTGTTTTTGTTTCTATCATGTTTGCTCTTTCTGAATCCTGCCCTCCTGCAGGAAGAGCATGTAGAGAGAGTGGTCAGCATCGAAGTCCCGGTCCGTGTGCTCAAAGGAGGAAGCTTTGTAGATAACCTCTCCATTGAGGATTTTGAGCTGTATGAAGACGGAGTTAAACAAGAAATCGATGCGGTCTATCTGATTATGGAAAGCTCTGTAAAAAAGGAGGAACTTCCCCAAACAGAACAAACAGCAAAATCCTATACACAACCTGATGTTTCCCGGAATTTTGTTCTTGTTTTTGAGGTCAATAGATACACGCAGAAAATCGCCGGCACTATTGACTATTTCTTTGAAAAGGTTATAAAACAAGGAGACTCCCTCATCGTGATGACGCCGATGAAAACGTATAATCTATCCAAAGAAGCTCTTTCCCGGCTTCCCAGAGAAGAATGCGCTTCCCAGCTCAAATCCAAGCTCAAAAAAGAAATCGCATTAGGGAGCGCTGAATACCACCGCCTGAACAGAGAGATCCTCACCATTTTATCCGGCCTCTCGCGTATGGGTTTTGATACGGAGCAGCAGCTCGAAAGGGTTCATGATATGTACAAAAGATGGAAAGATCTTAGGTACATAGACCAACAGAATCTTCTGAATTTCGCGGAATATTTAAAACAAAGGCAAGGGCAGAAACACGTTTTTATCTTTTATCAGATGGACGTTTTGCCCCAAATGAACCCTAAAGAAATGGCTGTCATAACCTCTATGAGTCAGGACAAGCCAAATCTTATAGCCCTTGTTCAGGACCTTTTTAGTTTTTTTAAGAAAGATGTCACTTTTGACGAAGACAAAATACAAAAAGCCTTTTCAGACTCGACCATAGCCAGTCATTTTATTTATCTCACGGATCCCTCCTTGTATGAGTCAGATGTGACCCAGATGAGAAGTTCCCTGGGAAGCGTAACGATCTCAGAAAAATCCTCGGATATATACAAAGCCTTCAGCGACCTTGCGGATGCCACCGGAGGCATCTCCATCAGCTCTGCCAATGCACTTGATTCGTTTCAAATAGCCGTTGAAGCCTCTGAGAATTATTATCTTGTCTACTACACTCCCAAGGACTATAAAGCGGACAACAAGTTCCATAATATTGAGGTTCGAATAAAAGGAGGCGGCTATCGGATCACCCACCGGGCCGGCTACATAGCGGATTGATATTTTGTTTCATTTATATTATATTTCCAAAAGACGACAAATTTGTCATAATTAGGAAATAAAAATGATTTGGTCCATTTTAAAAGAGAATGCTCGTAAGCAGAAGCTGCCTTTTAGCACTGTCGTAGCTGAAGTGTTTCATCTTGTTGTTTTGGATTCGGTATTTGCAGTTCCTGAAAGCCAAAACATTTGTTTTCAAGGAGGAACCAGTATCCATCTTTTATACAGAGGGTACCGGTTTTCAGAAGATTTAGACTTTGCCGGAGAAGAAATTGATGGAACATTAGCCCAGAAGATTGTCTCAAAATCCAAATCCAACATAGAGAAGAACATGATTCAGTTTCTGGGGAACGGAAAATGTGAATGGCGTTTTCCGTCTGTTCAAAAAAAGAAGAAAATGTTTCGTTACTGGCTGAGTTTTCAACCTGATGGAAAGAGGATGAAGTACAGAGTTAAGATGGAATTTTCCCATTTCCCTGTGTATCATTCAAAAGTCATGCCAGTAAAATCTGATTTCGAAATCCTGAATCGATTTCCCCTGGTCTTGGGATTGATTCCCGAAGAGCTGTTGGCAGAAAAAATCACAGCAGCTTTGGGACGTTCTTATTTTAAAGGAAGAGATTCGTTTGATATCTGGTATTTAACCCAGATTCTCGGTGTAACAATGGATATATCTCTGGTTAAAAGAAAATTTAGAGATTATGGAGTATCATGGTCTGAATCCCGTATGGAAAAAAGACTTGCTGAGTTCAGATCCAATAATTTGCATGAGGAGATGAATCGATTTCTTCCCAACAGGTTTCGAGACCAGCTGCAAAGAGACAATTATCAGATCCTCCGCCATCAAGCTGTTGAGGTTCTGGATGAGGTGGGAAAATTCTTCTCATCCCGGAAAATGAAAAGATGAAAAAAACCTTCACTCAAACAGACTGGATAAAGATTCTGCGGGGAGGAAAATCCATCTATAATTTTTCTGAGTTAATGCGCGTTTCCAAGCTACCTCCTTTATCTTTAAGGAGAGCGATCCATCGAATGGTGAGTAAAAAGCTACTTTTGAAATTAAGTAAAGGATTTTATGCCAATTCCTTCTCATTGCCCAGTCTTGAAGAAGCGGCTGGAGTTCTCTATCCTCCAAGCTATATCTCCCTGGAATCAGCTTTATTTATGCATGGGATTTCAGAGCAAACACCGCATGTTTTGACATGTATCTCAATCAATAAAACGAAAACATTCCATACAGACATAGGAGAAATCTCATATTCCCATGTAAAAAAAGAACTCTTTTTTGGATATGAATTTTCAGACCAGTTCTTTCTGGCTTTTCCTGAGAAAGCAGTGCTGGATTATGTTTATATTCAGAGGAAAAATGGACGGACTCCCTTATTGGATGAGTGGAACTGGGAAAATCTAGATACTGCTAAAATTGATTTGACAGCAAGAAAATATCCCAAGACGGTTCAGAATTATATTGAAACGCATTCCCCCATTTTACATTCAGTTATTTAAATTGGAGACTGACCATAGCTTCCCTTCTGATTCTTCCTCTCTTTTATTTTGCTGCCAGGTTTTATGTAGGAGACATAAGAAAAGTGAGCAAAGAGGTGATGGAGAAATGGGCTGTCCTCTCAAGACGCATTCAGGATTCTCTTTCAGGAGTGGATGTGGTGAAAATATTCTCCGCAGAAGAAGTCGAAAAGGCTGCGAAGCTTTTAGGCTCCTCTGATTTTATCAATATGCTGGATGAAAAAATGGAAGTCATTGCGGGAGAAACTTAGGTCCATAAAAAACCTAAAGCTCACTCGAAGAAGAATCAATCATGGAATAAAACAGGGAAATGGGTCTTGTTCCTCTGTATTTTAATAAGAAAATACCTTGACAGGCGGAAATAAAAAAACAAAAATATTTAAAACCCAGGTTAGAGAAAAGGAACCATGCGAAAAGGACTTCTTGAGTTATCCATACTTATATTCCTGATATCTCTTCTGGGTTCCCATCTGATTTTTGCATCGGAAAAGGGCATGTTCTGGGGCCAGGTTCTTGACTCAGAGCAAAATCCTTTAAAAGGATTAAAAATCACTATTTTGAACAATGAAAGCACCCGAATCAGTGAATGCATCACAGATAAGAACGGATTTTTTACAGCCCTGGGTTTTGATCCCGGGGAATATACGGTCCGGCTTTTTAATCCCGGATACAAAGGGTTTGAAATAAAAACAACACTTGATCCTGAGGAATATCTTCTCTTAAAGATCACATTAAAGGCTAAAAACCAGGAAGGAGATTCACGATGCCGCGTGGTGCGAATGGATTATTCCGGTGCTTCTCAGTCCACGCTTATCAATAGACTGCAGATCAAAGAGATGCCGTCAGGTTTGAACATATGGTCTTTGATCGAAAATCAGGACCTCTCCGCTGTCACTGACCGGATCGATGTGGGGGGACTGTGGAGCGGCATCCCTGCGCTTTTCAGCGCCAGAGGCGCCAGCTCCTGGACACAAAACAGATTCCTGCTCAACGGTATGGATATCACGGACCCTTACCAGGGAGGCGTGCCTCTCCTATATCCGGACCTCTTCTCCCTGGATCACACCTATCTGACCAATGCCGGACATCCTCCGGAATACGTTTATCCCGGAGGATATATGGATCTCACAACCGGAGAGGAAACCAGCGACTATCACGGCGCTCTCTCAGGTTTTTACACCAACCATTCCCTCCAGAGTTCCAATATCACGGAATCTCTTCAAAGCGAAGGAATAGATGAAGCAAATACTTTTGATTATTTGACTCAGGGGAATTTCCGCTTTTCAGGTCCTCTGTTTTCAGAGAAGCTGTCTTTTTTCACATCAGTGACCGGATTTGACCTCTCCCGCGACCTGGCAGACTTTGAAGGGGAAAACAAAAGCTCTCTTCTCTCAGGCCTTCTGAGCCTTAAATACAGCCTGTCGCCCAAAAGTACGCTCCGTCTTCTCTGGACCGGACAATCTCTGGATCATTCCTCTTTAGGAGCGGCAAGGGATGTGCCCTTCTCATCCACTAACAAGGGATCAGAGAATTTCAATGTGTTTCAGGCCTTATGGGAAGGCTGTATAAACAACAAGCATTACTTCAGGGCGGGTCTGGGCTATGTGCGGGCAAATCATGACTATGACTTTCAGGAAGATACCGCACTCCCCCATTCTCGGGAAGTCGTCACCCGTGAGTTTCTCGGTGGCGCGGCTCCGTTCGAAGAGCAAAATCTCAGCAAAAAGCTTGTTTTTCTCTTTAAGGGAACATCGATTTTCTCCAAATTCTTAGGACTGCGTCATACCCTGCGCTACGGAATGAATCTGCAGCTTTCTTCCGCTTCTCAGGATATGGATGTTTTAGATGATGTTCATCTTCTTTTTTTTAAAGGAGAACCCCTTCAGGTAGCCCAATACAACACACCTGTTTCTCTTGAAGAAAAAGGATTCGACTTCTCACTCTATTTTCAGGATACTTTGACATTTTCGAACCTGTTCTCTATTTACATCGGGGCTCATCTCTCCTCTGTAAATGCATGGGCTCCGGGAGCACAAGAAGAGGAAAATAAAATAAACTGGTTGAACATCTCCCCAAGGCTAGGGCTTATCATCCCTTTATCCAAAGCCAAAACATCCGTACTCAAGCTTTCTTATGCCAGATATTTTAATACGCTTCCTCTGGAATTCGTATCCTATGGAAACCAAAACGCTCTGGGCTCCCTGATTTACGACTGGGATGATATGAACCATGACCAAATGTTTCAGGAGAGCGAACGAGGAGAACTTTTAAGGCGGGAAGGGCCTTATTATTCCTCTATCGATCCGGATATCCGGAGGCCGTATGCGGATGAAGCGGTCATCTCTTATAACATAAACTTCAAACCCTCCTGGCATTTTTCTTTTTCCGGATTCTATAGAGTATACAGAAGCGCTGCGAACACACAAAACACCGGTGTCCCTTTTTCCGAATATGAAGCGCTTTATTATATTGATACGGGTGATGATAGAATTCCCTTCAATGATGATGACCTCCTTTTTACGGTGTACAATCAAAATCAAGAGACTTTGGGAGAGGATTTCTATCTTCTCTCCAATATCGAAGAAAACACCCGAGCCACTTACTACTACGGCCTGGATGTGAATCTTATAAAACGTTTTGGCGATATCTTCTCTCTTTTCTTTTCTTTAACGGCCATAAACGCTGTGGGCACCACGAATCCGGGGAACACATCTCTTGAGAACGATATCAATGTGATCGGCACGTTATTCAACGATCCCAATGCCCTGATCAACACAGAAGGAAGGCCCTGCTTTGACAGAGGCTATACCGCGCGACTGGGATTTAAATATTCAGCCCCTCTCGGTTTCCTGTTTTCGGGAATCATCAAATACTATGACGGACAGCCCTTCTCAAGAAAAATCATTATAGAGGGGCTTAATCAGGGGCCTTTTTATATCCAGGCACACCCCAGTGGAGTGTCCAGATATGAATTCAACAGCACTGTGGATTTGAGGCTTGAGAAAAGATTTTATTTGGGAAGCTCCATGCTGAGATTGATTCTGGACGGATTTAATGTGCTGAACCTGGGGCTGGCCACACAAGAGAACGAATGGACTGGACCTAAATTCCCTCTTCGTTATGCCACTGAGATCCAATCTCCCAGAGTATTCAGGCTTGGAATATCCTATGAATTCTAATCCTAATTATTCATAAAATATGGTGAAATTCAGGTGTGGCCTGTGCTCGCTAAAGATTTTTAACGCCATTCTCCTTCGTTTTTCTCAGCTCCTGCGTAACTCCC
>CAYWDH010000048.1:0-21408 GCA_964456985.1 uncultured Eubacteriales bacterium | reverse complement strand
AAGATAATGATGGGCTGGAGTTTTCCTGGATCCCCTTGTCTCAGGAAATGAATAGTAACCTCCAAAATAGGGGACGTAACCCAATTTTTCCCAGTAATATCCTGATATCCATTCAAACGCTGCGGACACACTGAATCCATAAGGAGCAAGAAAGACCGTAAGGAGCTTAAAGTCATGATCAACAGAATAAGGAAGCTTTCCGTACCAGCCTTCATCCCCGATCCCTCTTCCTCCCAATCCTCCTAGGGCCCAATCATAATATTCTTTGATTTCCTCTAATCCGGGAAGACCGGGAATAAATATGTGGTTGCCGAACAATCCCAGGTAATTCGTGCTTCCCTCTTCCTGGGACCAGGAACCGGTCTCTGACTGACCGGGATTGGTCCCTTTGGCTGAAGAATGACTGTAGGAAGCATTAAAAAACAAGCTCGCTCCTATTTTCCCGTTCAGCTCGAATTCCACTCCGGAATAATTTCTCCTCTTATACTCAAAATTATCATATAAAAATTTGTACTGGCTCACAGGATCAAAAACAGCCAGCACCTCCATAAGGTCATCAGCTTTGGAGCGAATATAACGGGCAGAAAAAGCCCAGTTGTTTCCGATCCTTCTGTCATATTCTATAAGATAGCGAGTCAAAAAATCCGGCTTGATATCAGAAGCGATCTCAAAAGGCTGATTCTTCTGTTCATTCTCAAAAATCCAATTGGAGGGATCATGCAGCTCGGTTTGATCCGGATTTATTCCTCCCTGCCATCTGTATGTCCTGAAGGTCAATCCGGCTCCCGAATTTAAAAGCCCTAGGGGCATGGTGGTTATGACATCTGAAAATCTCCCCCAGCCTAATTTGATAATATTTTTACTATTCCCTGTTATGTCAACGGACAAGGACAATCGGGGAGACAAAAAATCAGCTAATCCCCAGGAAAACATCTTTTCTCCATTATTATCCAGGCATATTTGAGTCTGGCTTCTAAGGCCGATCATCAACGATACTCTGTCCCATGTCATCTTGTCGTCAAGATAAACACCTATGCCTCTTGAAGAATTAATAAAATCAAACACTCCGTATTCATACAAGAAAGTGGGTGTCTTCTGGCCCTCCCTCCATGAACTGAAATAATATTTCGTCCCGCTTTCAAAACCATTGTCCGGGAACAGATCTTCATCCTTTCCCGTAAAATCAACTGCGAATTTTGAGGAGAAACCAAAGTATTCGGCTCCGATATTCAATTCATGATTTCCAAAAACCTTCGTATCAAAATACTTCGTAAACTTCATGCTGAAATCAAGCCTGTTTTGATTGTCCGTAACTCCCCCGTACGAATTATTGATATTGCGTCCCAGATCCTCTATGTAATACATAGAAGGCCCCAGGTCATCATCAGCAGGAAGGGTGAGTTTATCCCTGTCTATGAATCCGAACCCGGCTTCCAGAAGAGTGGTGGAATTCAATATCCCTCTGTAATTAATACGCATTATATAATCAGCAAAATCTTTTTTTTCATACAGTTCAGGAACCCCTATCCCCCCTTTTTGGTCCAGACTTTTCTGGAACACAGCCGTGGTTGACAGATTATGGCTGCTGTTAAAAGCATAAGTGAATTTGGCAAAGAGATTATTCACCAGCGTGCTTTCCTTGCCCCCCGGAACAAACAAATAATCTATGTTGGCATCTCCTGTTTCCGCCGAATCACTGTAGACATTGTCCGAAACGAAAAACCAGAGTTTGTCTTTGATGACCGGCCCGCCCATATTGAAATACCAGTCATAATTCGAGAAATAATCCGGCTCGCTTATCACGGAAAGCTGCTCTTGTTTGGATGACTGAAGGTTCTTATCCATAAACACAAGCGAAAACTGCCCTGACAGGTCATTACTGCCGGTCTTTGTAACCATGTTTATTATCCCTCCATAAGCAGAGCCGTATTCCGGACTGAAGGGATCAGAAATCACCTGTATCTCTTCTATGGCATCAAAATTAAGGTTTATTCCCGAATTTCTCAATCTCACACCGCTTATACAGAGTCCGTCTACGATCCAGTTGTTGCCTTCCTGGCCTTCTCCGCGAAAACTGGGCTGCCCTTCTTCTGACTTGCCTTTTCTGGTGTTCATTCTGACGCCCGTCACTCCGGGAGTAAATTTAATGGCATCGACAATGGTCCTGTTCTGCCCCGGCAATTTTTCGAGATTACTGCTGTTCAGATAATAGCTGGTATCCGCAGAAGTTTTATCAATCAACGGCGCCGAAGCTGTTACCGTGACTTCCTCCTCCAGTTTCGACTCTTCCAGGGTCACGGCTAAATCCGTGACTCTTCCAAGACGGACCATAACATGTTCCCTAACGTGAGGTCTGAATCCTTGCAGATAAAAACTTATCGTGTACTCCCCTATGGGAAGAAGGGGGAACCGGAACACTCCTTCTGAAGAAGAATGGACCGTTCTTATACCCTGAAGACTGTTGCTTTCAATAGATATCTCAACTTCCGCAAGTGCCTCTCCCTTAGTATCCTGAACACGGCCTGTGATCTCTCCTGTCTCGCTCGAAAATGCGGGGCTCATTAAAATCAAAAATACTCCTGAGAACAGAATGAATAATTTTATTTTCTCCATTTATTCCTCGTTAAAAGACGGCGGCTATCCCCTTTTTTCCTTCATTTTTTTCTCCTCTGTAAAACGCAGGAGCGCCCTCTCATAATGGATAATCCCTCTTATAGCACAGGGAACAAACGTTGTCAAAACAAAACCAGGGGTGAAAATTTCCTCAGGGTTGACATTCAAATCCAAATAAGTTATAAATCTTGTACCTTGAGATAAGGAGGTGAATTTATTGGCATTTGTTGTCGTAGAAGAAGGTGAATCTATAGAAACAGCTCTGAAAAGATTCAAGCGGAGAGTACAGCAAGAATCAATAATAAAAGAGATCAAAAAGCATTCTGTATACATCAAACCGGGCGAGAAAAGACGGATGAAGGAAGCACAGGCAAGAAAGCGGATGAGAAGGCGCCTGAGAAGAGAACGGCAAAACCATTATTATTAATTCCTCCGATAATATCCAAGGGTTCTCCTCCCAATTCATACAAACGAAAAAAAGTCAGTGGAAGCCTTAGAAAAAACGCATGGCGGCAGAAAGCCTTTATGGTTGAAGGTTAAGCAACCCACCCATAAAAACTTTTTTAAGGTCTCCAGCTTACTCAACAAAAAAGGGCTTCACACTATCTGTCAGAGTGCCAAATGCCCTAATATCTCTGAGTGTTGGTCTCAAAAAACAGCCACTTTTTTGATAATGGGAGATGTTTGCACCAGAAACTGCCGTTTTTGTGCGGTCAAATCAGGCATCCCTGAAAAACTTTCTTCAGAGGAACCTGCCCGCATCTCGGAAGCTGTAAAAGACATGGAGCTTGAATATGTTGTGATCACATCCGTTACACGGGATGACCTTAAAGACGGCGGCGCCTCTTTTTTTAGCGATGCGGTTCATATGATAAGAAGCCAATCTGAGGATATAAAAATAGAGCTTCTCATTCCTGACTTTAAAGGCAGCACAGATGCACTGGAAACCGTTATCAGCAGCGGTCCTTCAGTCATCAATCATAATCTGGAAGTCCCTTCCGTTCTGTACTCATATATAAACAGAGACCCTAACAATTATATCCGTTCCTTAAAAGTGATTGAAAATGCAAAGAAGATGAAGGCTTACACCAAATCCGGTATCATGGTCGGACTTGGAGAGAGCTATCCTCAAATAATCCAAACAATTAAAGACCTTGTAAATGTGGGCTGCGACATACTCACCATAGGCCAGTACCTTCAGGCCACAAAATCAAATCTTCCTGTAAAAAAATATTACAGTCCGGATGAATTCGAATATTTGAAAACCACAGCTCTGAGTATGGGAATAAAGCAGGTTGAATCCGGGCCGCTCGTACGGAGTTCTTATAGAGCTCACGACTTATATAACCGTTTGATGAAAGAGCACTAAAATGCGCTATCTGATATTTACGGACATTCATGGAAACCTGGAAGCACTCAATACAGTGCTCAAGTTTGCTAAAACAAAGAACATTGACCACTACCTTCTCCTGGGAGACCTTGTGGGTTACGGTGCAGATCCGGGAGAAGTCATTAATAAAATCCAGGGAATAGAATCCATTTCAACCATAAGAGGAAACCATGACAAAGCTGTTGCTAACATTAATTCTCTGGAAGGGTTTAATGCGGTAGCAGCGGCTGCCATTGGATGGACCAGAGAAAATCTATCTGATGAAAATATGCATTTTCTTTCCCAACTGCAAAAAGGCCCTATCACCGTCCATGAAAAAATCACATTGTGTCACGGAGCTCCATTTGACGAAGATTATTACATATTCGGAGAGCTGGATGCAGCCGAAGCATTCACCTACATTGACACTCCACTGACATTCTTCGGCCACACTCACCTTCCGTTCATCTATTCCTTAAAGAACAGTCTTGTGAAAGGCGCCTACATTTCCGGAAATAAAGAGGAAGTCATATTAGAGAAAAACACCAAATACCTCATTAACCCGGGTTCCGTGGGGCAGCCCAGGGACAGAAACAGTCTTACATCCTGCGCTATATATGAATCTGACAAACATAAGGTCAGCTTCTTCAGAATGAAATATGATATAGAAAAAGCTCAGGACAAAATAAGAAAAGCAGGACTCCCCCCATCGCTAGCTGAAAGACTTTCACTAGGAGTCTAAAACTGATATTCCTTCACACTTTTATCACTTTTGAAAAAGGCTGTCTTTTCCTGACTAAAAGTAAAACCGAGCTTCAAGAGATAACCTATGTTAAAAACCAAAACCTCATAGAGCCTATTCTGAATCAGTATAAGAAATCAAACATTCCTCTCCTTTCCGATGCCAACGCATTCAAAAAGGAAATAGAATTATTCAGACATTATTTCCAAGGTGATCCTGTTGATTTTTCATCTCTGAAACTCGATTTCTCAAAAGGAACCCTCTTTCAGAGGAAAGTCTGGAAGGCAACACAAGAAATCCCCTACGGACGCTCAGCAACCTATAAATCCCTGGCCCATAAAATAAATCATAAAGGGTACCGGAGTGTGGGAGGCGCTTTGGGGAAAAATCCGTTTCTCATAGCTGTCCCCTGCCACAGAGTTATCCGGACAAACGGTGATCTTGGAGGATTCGGAGCTGGATTGGACCTGAAAGAATACCTCCTCCGCCTTGAAGAGGGCACAAACTAAATCTGAATTGTTCACCCTTTTTTCAATACCATTCCTATTTAATCTATCAATTTACATTATTTTTTCGGTATGGTAGGATTTTTTAAATTAATGAAATTACCGGGGAGAGAATGCAGCCAGCCCATGCAGTCTTGCTTTTGGTCCAGACGGCCTCTACTTTACGGACCCTCCTGGAGATAAAGCAAAAGCGAAAAAGACCGGTGGAAATGTATATAGACAAAACCAAACAAGGAAGTCTTGGCAGAGATGAAGGGAAATACTGATAAATACGATGAGATTTGGTCAAAGCCGTAAGGTAATCAAAATCTAATCTTATGATAATTAAAATTCCTGAAATATCCACTAAAGAAATAGCTGAACGAATAGAAGATCCGAATCTAAAAATAATCGATGTGCGGCCGGTGGAAGCTTATAATGGTTGGAAGCTTAACCAGGAAGTACGCGGGGGACATATAAAAAACGCCAGAAGCTTGCCCTTAAAATGGATAAATTACATTGATTGGCTGGAAATAGTACATTCCAAAGGACTTTCTCCTCAAGATGAAACTATTTTATACGGATATACAAAAGAAAATACAGAAAAAGCTGCTGGACAGTTCATAAAAGCTGGTTATAAAAAGGTAAGGGTTTATCACAAATTTGTTAATGAGTGGAGTACTGATAACCAGCTGACCATGGAACACTTACCCAGATATAAACATCTGGTATCAGCCGGATGGCTCAATGAACTGATCTCAAAAGGTACGGCCCCTGAGTACAGCAACAATAGATATGTTATCTGCCATGCCCATTATCGCCATAGAAGTGCATATCATGAAGGACATATTCCGGGAGCTGTAGAGCTTGATACAAATTTGCTTGAATCTCCTGAAACCTGGAATTGTCGAACTCCTGAAGAGCTTAAAAGGGCATTGGAGAATCTGGGAATTACCAGAGAGACAACGGTTATTCTTTATGGGAGATTTTCGTTTCCAGACCATGACGACCCTTTCCCCGGCAGCAGTGCCGGGCAGTTGGGTGCCTTTCGCTGCGCATTTATAATGCTTTATGCTGGAGTAAAGGATATTCGGGTGCTGAATGGAGGATTAAGAGCCTGGATTGATGAAGGATTTGCTGTTACTAAAGATGAAACTGAAAAAAATCCGGAGACTGACTTTGGAGTTAAAATTCCAGCTCGACCTGATTTAATAGTGGATATCACCCGAGCAAAGGAGATTTTACGTTCTTCTGATAAAAACCTGGTTAGTATACGTAGTTGGAGAGAGTATATAGGCGAGGTTAGTGGTTATAACTATATAACCAAAAAAGGAAGAATCCCTGGAGCTGTGTTTGGTAATTGCGGCAGCGATGCTTATCATATGGAAAATTATAGAAATCTCGATCATACCACCAGAGAATACCATGAGATAGAAAAAATGTGGGCTGAGGTTGGTGTGACTCCGGACAAATACAATTCTTTTTATTGCGGAACAGGATGGCGGGCAAGCGAAGCCTTTTTTAATGCTTGGCTTATGGGTTGGCCGAACATATCTGTTTTTGACGGCGGCTGGTATGAATGGAGCCTAGATGATAAAAATCCGTATGAAACAGGTTTGCCCTCTACTTAACTAAAAAAAATTAAATAGTTAAATGGTTTTAAATGAAAATACTGATTTGATGGGGAAAATGGGGAAAGATGACATTAGAAGAGAAATAATTGAAGGTCTTACTTCAGTTAAAAAATATATCTCAAGTAAGTTTTTTTACGATGAAGTTGGCTCAACACTTTTTGAAGAGATCACTCGGTTACCTGAGTATTATCTTACCCGGACCGAAAAGTCAATATTGAAAAAAGTTGCTCTTAAATTCAGAGACCAATTAAAAAATGTGGATATTATTGAGCTGGGTAGTGGTGATTGTTCGAAGATTTCCATCTTTTTGGAAGCCATACCCGACAAAAGTTTAAAAAAAATTCGATATATACCTGTGGACGTAAGCCAAGCAGCCATCGAAAAATCAACCCGAATTCTTTTGGAAAACTTTTCAGAAATCGAAATCAAAGGAGTGGTGGCTGATCTCACCGAACAGCTCAAACTTTTCCCTGGGAATGCAAGGCGTATTTTCTGCTTTTTTGGAAGTACCATAGGAAATTTTACTCCGACAGAGATTGATAGGCTCATGGATAATCTAAGTAAAATTATGCAGTCAGGTGATATGCTGCTGCTTGGGGTTGATAGAGTAAAAAATAAAGATATTCTCGAAAAAGCCTATAACGACCCAAGAGATATAACTGCAAAATTCAATAGAAATATCCTGAATACTGTGAATAACTTAATAGAAACGAATTTCAAACCAATGGATTTTGAGCATGTGGCGTTTTATAATGAAAAAAAATTCCGTATTGAAATGCATTTAAAGGCTAATAAAGATTTGGAAATTTCTTCTCCCTATTTAACCGATAAAATTATTATGAAAAAGGGAGAAACCATTCACACCGAGAATTCTTACAAATTTACGGATAAAGACATTTATAAGCTCGCTTTGGCATCAGGTCTTAGAATTAAAAATATATTTACAGATGAAAATAAGTGGTTTTCAATCATTCAATTTTATAAAAGCGGGCGAGGCTCCCCATGTTCGACATAAATAAAATACGGAAAGATTTTCCTATCCTAAAGAGGAAAGTGTACGGCAAGCCGCTGATTTATCTAGATAATGCGGCGACTACGCATAAACCTACTCTTGTTCTGGATAAAATAAGAGAATTCTATATCCAAACTTACAGTAATATTCATCGCGGAGTCCACAGCTTAAGTGAAGAAGCAAGTGCGGCTTATGAAAAGGCAAGAGAAAGAGTAAAAAAATTTATCAATGCCCGAAGCACCAGCGAGATAATTTTTACTAGCGGGACCACTGAAGCCATAAACCTGGTGGCGTACTCATTTGGGAGAGAATTTATACACAAGGGAGACGAGATCATTATCTCTGAGATGGAACATCATTCAAACATAATTCCCTGGCAGCTTCTTTGTGAACGAAAAGATGCCCAGCTCAAGGTGTTACCTTTTAATGATGATGGGATTCTGCTTTTTGAAAAATTAAGTAACCTCATGACTGAAAGGACAAAACTTATTTCCGTAACTTATGTTTCCAATGTTTTGGGAGTTGTTAATAACATCAAAAAGATTATCCAGACAGCAAGGGAGCAGAATATTCCGGTATTCATAGATGGAGCGCAGGCTATCCAGCACATTCCCGTTGATGTCCAGGAACTTGACTGTGATTTTTTTGCTTTCTCCGGGCACAAAATATACGCCGCTACAGGAATCGGTGTGCTTTACGGTAAAGAGAAGTGGTTAGAGGCTATGCCCCCCTACCAGAGCGGTGGAGGTATGATTGCCAAAGTGAGCTTTAAAAAAACGACTTATGCTGACCTCCCCTTGAAATTTGAAGCAGGTACCGGAAATATTGTAGCTGCTGTTAGCCTGGCCGTAGCAATGGATTATTTAAATAGAGTTGGCTGGGAAAAAATTTCTTCCCATGAAGAGACACTATTGCGTTATGCTGTAGAAGAAATAAAATCTCTCAGTAAAGTAACAATATATGGAAAAGAAATTAAAAGATGCGCTGCTGTGTCCTTTAACCTGGACCATATTCATCCCTATGATGCCGGTGTACTATTAGATAAAATGGGAATTGCTATCCGCACTGGGATGCTTTGTGCAGAACCCTTAATGAAGCATTACGGAGCAGCTGGAATGATACGCGCCAGCTTTGCTCTCTATAACACCAAAGAGGAAATAAATAAATTAGTTGAAGGAATCCAAAAGGTACAATCAATGATGCGATCTTAGTGGACTGAGCTTAAAATAAGATAAATCCTCTATGGATAATTCTATGAAGAGCAGGGAGATTGACCACATTCAAAATAGAATCATTGAAGAAATGAATGATTTGCATGAGTGGATGGATAAATATGAATATTTGATTGAACTTGGAAGAAATCTTAATCCAATGGATAAAAAATTTAAAACTGAGAAAAATGCGCTCCCAGGATGTCAATCAAATGTCTGGCTAACAGCTGAATTGAAAGAAAATAAAGTAATTTTCTTAGCGGACAGTGATTCCCTGATCACAAAAGGGATGCTGGCTTTGCTCTTGCGGGTACTTAATAATCAATCACCACGAGATATAGTTCAGGCCGACCTTTATTTTATTGAACGGGTGGGATTGAGCACAAACCTTTCCCCACACAGAGCCCATGGCTTAGCCTTATTGGTGAAACAATTGAAATTACATGCCTCAAAATATGCAGGTTAAAAATGTCACTCAATTGCGATGTAGGGAATGGATGTGCAGGCTGATTTTATGAATCACCCAGAATATCTTCAGGTGATTCACGAGGCTGATTTTATGAATCATCTAAAGAGGGATTGGCATAGCAGTACAAACATGCATGCGGGCAGGTCTGCTTATAACTCCCGATATCCATAGATTCCGTACACAGGCATTCTTTTCTCTGGCTTTTGTCTTTTTTTAAAGACACTGCCTCATTCTTAGGATGAAGCTTCTGTAAAAGAACCCCGTCTATACAGGAAGACGGATTGATTCCTTTTACGACGGTTAAAAAATTCTGGCTGCATGCATAAAGATTCAATCCCCATTTCAAGGCGATATCTGTTAAATAGTGAGCTGCCTCTATTTTTTCCTCTTCAGAAGGATCCCTGTACTGAAAATTATGTTTCAGAGCCCTTCTTTTTGCCTTTCCATACCATTGGACAAAACTGAACCTCACATCTTTGATCCCGTTAGAGCTGATTTCAGGGGCGAGCTCTTCAAAAAATTGAATGTTGCTGCGGGAGCTTCCTTCCTCTTTCCAATAAACAACCGGATCGAATCTGACCGAAATCCTGGCAGGGCTTCCGGCAATGTTTATCAACTCACTGAGCTGGCGGACAGCATCTTCCGGAGGAGGTGACTTTTTTTCGATAAAAGTTCCTCCAAGACCTGTTATGGTAAAATGAAGATATATCTGGTCATATTTTTTTATGTTTTCCAGCAGCCTGTGTCTGTTCTTAATGAGATTTAAAAAGTCCTTTGACCAGAGAACGAGAGTATGGACATTCTCCGGACTTAGGTCGACCGAATACTTATGCCCTGAAGGCCCGAATACCATAGCTTTCTCTCTCTGCAGACTCTGGCTCAGCCAAACCGGAAAAAAGGCAACCACATCGCTTCTTCTTGAGGCACTAATCACTTTCTTCATTATATCTTGACACCAAACCGACGTGGTTTTAATATTACTTTGACTGATCGGGCCTGTGTAAAAAAACGGGCGGTCTTTTTATTATTGTTTTCATCCAAATGATATGCAAGATTTTTTCTGTTATATATACTAATATTTAGCAATGTTCATCGCTGTTTTTTTATGAATAGGTCAGGTTAGAAAATGTCGATCTTAAGAGCTGAGAATCTCAGAAAAAGCTTTAACCAGCGTGCTGTTGTGGAAGATGTCTGTATAAAAGTCAAATCCGGCATCATTACCGGGATGTTGGGAAGAAACGGAGCTGGAAAAACAACTACGTTCCGCATGGTCACAGGTCTGACCCCGCCAGATAAGGGCTCTGTCTTTCTTGATGACCTAGATATATCCTATTTTTCCACCACCCAGAGGTCAGAAAAGGGAATCGTGTATCTTCCTCAAGAAAATTCTGTGTTTATGAAAACTAATGTTGAAAACAATCTCAAAATGATTCTTGAACTCAAAGGATATACTAAAGACGAACAGGAGGAAACTGCAGCAGACCTTCTATCAGAGTTAGGTCTTTTATCCCTGGCAAAACAGCCAGCACACAGCCTCTCCGGTGGAGAGAGAAGAAGGCTTGAAATCTGCCGCGCTCTGGTACTCAAGCCTAAATTCCTGCTTTTGGACGAACCATTCACAGGAATAGACCCGTTGACCATCATCGAACTTCAAAAAATATTAAAAAAATTGAAAAACAAAGGAATCGGAATCCTTTTGTCTGACCATAACGTTAGGGACACCCTGAAAATCACTGATTTTGCCTATGTGATTGATAAAGGAAAAATCCTCGTCAAAGGGACCCCTGAAATGATCGCCTCGGATAAAAAGGCCAAACAGAAATTTCTTGGTGAGAGTTTCAAATTGTGATCGAATTAGTGAGCTGGACCATTCATAAGTTATTCTTTGGAAAGACATAATCCCCTATAGTCTCTCCAAGAAAAAAGAGAAAGAAAAACAAATAAACAGAAAGCAGTATGATAAAAAAGACAATGACGGCCAGTGATGAATTAGAAATCAACTGAAAAACAGTTACCGACGTAAGATAAGAAGCAATCCACAGAGTGACAAACCACAAACCAGCGATAAAAAGCACATCAAATACCCGGGATTTAATCCAGGCGGAAATCTTGATGGGAGGCTTTTTAAATAATTTTATAGGCTCTTTTTCGTCCCGGACTTCTTCCTTCTTATAAAAGGGAAGGTCTTTCTGTTCATCCTTATCAATAAGTTCCTGTTCTTCATCATGCTCTTCAGATGCGGTCACTTCCTCTTCTATAATCTCCCCTTCTTCTTCCCCGGCCGTCTCTAATTCCTCAAAAGAATCCTGTACAAACACATGTTCCTCTTCCCCGTTTTTTTCCTTTTCATCTTGATCTTTTATGTTCTCTGCCCAGGGTGGGATCTCTCCCTCTACTTCCTCTATTTTATCTCTGATCTGCTGCCTTTCTTTTTTTAAGGAATCAAGAAATGTCTCTATTTCTGCCTTTTCTTTTTCAGAAGAATCCATTGCTTTCTGCAGGTCCTCGGTCTTTAAAACAGGCTCTCCGCTCTCTTCTTCGTCGGTCAATTCTTCTTCAGGAAGACCTTTTGTTTCTTTTATGGAGTTCCCCCCCTCTTCTTTTTCTCCCTCAAGTTTCTCATCCTCATCAAAATCCTCTATGTCTTCCTCATCATCCATGATGTCATCTTTATCCTCCAAGTCTTCACTTTCGTCTTCATCTCTGTCTTCATCCTCGTCCTCTTCGTTAATGTCTCTTTCTTCTTCCTCTTCTTCTATTTCCTCTTCTTCATCGAGGTCTTTTTCTTCTTCCTCATCTTCGTCTTCAGTTATTTTTTCGCCGGGAATTTCTTCTTCTATTTCCTCATCTTCAGGAAACAGAAGTCTTGTTCCACAGTTGGAACAGTACTCCCCGTCTTCTTCCACTATTGCTTTACAGTAAGGACACCTTCTTATAGCCATTTTTCTCCTTATTTATATTATTTATAAATCGAAAATATTCACTTGTCAATCAAAGTATCAAATTGACAATCCTTTTACTTTCCTTTCCTGAAAAACTTAAAAGGCCCATTGAACTTATGGGACCTTTGGACTTTTCCAAACGGAAATCCCACCTTGCTGACCAATCGGACATCTTCAAGAGTATAAAACGCCTGAGGATTAAACTCCTTTAAAATGCTTATGACTTCATGATAATCACACCTTCGGATGACCATGAAAATTATGCTGACATCTCCCTGTTTTCCCTGAGCCAGAACTTTTGTCACAGGATAGCCTCTGGCCCTCAAGTCCTCTATCAATTCACTTGCGTTCATGTGTGTGATGATCCGCAGAACTGCATTGCCAACAGCCAATTTCTCTTCGATGCAGATCCCAATATAGGTTCCGGATGCAAATCCCAATCCATAGGCCAAATACCCCACGACATTATTTAAATTGGCTATGATGGTATTTATGGCAAAAAGCCATACAATGACTTCAAAAAAACCAACAACAGGCGCAAGATACTTAAGTCTCCTGGACACAAAAACAATACGAATAGTGCCGAGAGTGACGTCAAATATTCTTGAGGAAAATATCAGAATAGGAAGTATGACCCATTTGAATAGCTCTGTGCTTATGAATGAATCCATTGTAATTGATTATTTTCGCTCCTCAGTATATGATTTTTTATAAAATTTATTTTATTATAAATCATCCGGTATTAAAATTAAACCGCATAAGACATTAACAGATAAATGTTTTTAAAGGAGGTTCCCGTGAAAAAACCATTTATTCCGATAAAAAGATCCAAAAATAAAATCGGCCTTCCTCCAGGAACCCCAGTTTATATGGGAGACAGGGAAAAAGAAAAAATAAAGATCACGGTTATTGACTATGATGAAGAACATTATACAAAAAAAGAAATCAGCCGTATTGAGGAATGCTGCCCTTTTAAAAGCAAGCCCTCCGTTACATGGTTCAATATCGACGGAATTCATGAAGCTGAGATCATAAAAAAACTGGGAAAGGACTTTGGGCTTCACCCCTTAACCACGGAAGATATTATGAATCCGAAACAGCGCCCCAAAGTGGAAAATTTCGATCAATATATCTTCATTGTTTTGAAAATGCTTTCTTATGATGATAAAGAGGAAAAAGTTGTGGAGGAGCAGATCAGTCTGATACTGGGTGAAAATTATGTTCTTTCTTTTCAGGAAAGAGAGGGAGATATACTCGATCCTATAAGAGAAAGAATCAGCAGCGGGCAAGGGCGCATCCGTAAAAGCGGCCCGGACTACCTTGCCTATTCTATCACTGACGTTATCGTTGACTATTATTTTCTCATCCTGGAAAGACTAGGAGATAAAGTGGAGCAGCTCGAAGCTTCCCTTGACAGAGATACGGATGAAAAGATGCTGTCAAGAATTCATGACCTTAAAAAAGAAATGATACTTCTCCGTAAATCAGTCTGGCCCTTAAGAGAGATGATCAACGGTCTGGAAAGGATGGAAACCCCTCTTATCAAAAAAGAAACAACCCGCTTTTTTCGAGATGTCTACGATCATACCATTAATGTGATCGACACCATAGAAACATACAGGGAAATGATTTTTAGTATGCACGACACTTACCTCTCAACTATCAGCAATCGTATGAACGAGGTCATGAAAGTGCTCACTATTATCGCGACCATATTCATTCCATTGACTTTTATCACCGGAATTTACGGCATGAACTTTGAATTCATGCCAGAACTCAAATGGCCCTTTGGCTATTTTGCAGTCCTTGGAATCATGGTACTGATTGTTTTAGCCATGGTTTTATATTTTAAAAAGAAGAAATGGCTTTAAAACCGGAAAAGATTTTCTTTTTTGGAGGATAAATTGTTTGAAAACCACTCAATCCGGATTTTTATTTTTTGTCTCATTTCTACGTTTTTTCTCTATTCACAATCCGGGAAAGCTGAAAGCACAAACAAAGATGATCTCCTCAAACAAAACTTTTCAATGACCGAGCACACGCTGAATCTGAATGGAGAAACCATTAGCTACACAGCCACCGCAGGAAAACTTCCGCTTAAAGACAAGGAAGAAAAATCAAAAGCCCATATTTTTTTCATAGCTTACACAAAAAACAGCATCAAAGACAAATCTTCAAGGCCTGTCACTTTTGCCTTTAACGGAGGACCCGGCTCATCGTCAGTCTGGCTCCATATGGGAGCTTTAGGACCAAAAAAAGTGCTTTTAGATAAGGAAGGGTTGAATCCAGCCGTTCCATTCAGGCTCATAGATAATCCCTACTCTATTTTGGATATAACTGACCTTGTGTTTATCGATCCGGTATCTACGGGATTCAGCCGGGCTGTATCAGGTGAGAATCCCAAACAGTTCCACGGCTATGAGAATGATATCGAATCTGTGGGGGAATTCATCCGGCTGTATATCACCAAGTTCGGCCGCTGGTCTTCTCCCAAGTTCATACTTGGAGAAAGCTACGGGACTATCCGGGCTTCAGGACTGGCAGGTTTTCTTCAGGGCCGGAGCCTGGGCATGCACATAGACGGCGTTATCCTCATATCCGCTGTGCTCAATTCCCTGGCTAAAGATTTCTCCACGGGAAACGACCTTCCCTTTATCTTTTTCTTCCCGAGTTATACGGCTGCTGCCTGGTACCATAAAAAGCTTCCTGAAGAACTTCTCTCCAAAAAACTAGAAGATGTTTTGGCCGAATCCGAAAAATTTGCCCTGGAAGACTATGCTCTGGCTCTTTTGAAAGGAAACAGGCTGTCCGAAGAGAAAAACTCTGAGATCATCCAAAATGTGGCCAAATACACGGGCCTTTCTCCTGATTATGTGGAACAGTCCAACATGCGGATCAATCTTTACCGCTTTCTCAAAGAGCTTTTACGGAAAGATCATTTGACCATAGGCCGCATTGACAGCCGCTTTATGGGAATGGATGAGGATGCCGCAGGAGAGCGCTTTGAATATGATCCCTCAAGTGCAGCTTTGACCGGAGCTTTTTCAAATTTGTTTAATCATTATGTTCGCACCGAGCTGGATTATCCTGACCTTGGCATTTACTCTATATCCGGTCAAGTCTGGCCCTGGGGCTACGGAAACGAGAACACCAGAACCCGTTTTTCAAATTCAGCAGAAGTCCTCCGCCAGGCTATGAGCCAGAATTCACTTCTCAAAATCTTTATTGCGAATGGATATTATGACTTTGCCACGCCCTATTTTGCCACAGAATATGCGGTGTCTCATTTAGGCCTTAATTCCGAATTCAAAGACAGGATCTTCATGAAATACTATGAATCAGGCCACATGATGTATATCCGGGAAGCCTCCCATAAAAAACTCAAACAAGACCTGGTGGAATTTTACCATATAGCAACGAAGACCAATAACTAAAGATAGATCCACATTATTCGTACCTAAGACAATCGACCGGATTGGTTAAGGCCGCTTTGACAGACTGATAAGTCACTGTAAACAAAGCAATCATCAAAGCCAAGAGTGCCGATAAAACAAATGACCACAAGCCAATATTGGTTCGATAGGCAAAGTTCTGGAGCCATCTCTTCATCACAAGATAAGCGATGGGCCATGCGATTACATTTGCGACAATCACCCACCTGGAAAATTCCTTTCCCAACAGCCACAAGATATTGACAGCAGACGCTCCCAACACCTTCCGCACACCGATCTCTTTTGTACGTTCCTCTGCCGTGAAAGCGGCCAAACCAAAAAGACCCAGACATGCTACAAAGATAGAGAGAACAGCGAATATTAAAAAAAGTTTCCGCATCCTTTCTTCGCTCTTATACAGAAGATCGATTCTATTGTCTAGAAATCTGTATTCAAAATGTTCTTCCGGAAAAACCTCTCTCCATTTTTGTTGAATGAAATTGATCGTCCCTCTGATATTCCCCGGTATAATCCTGGCTGAGATGATATCAAAATCGCCCGGATCAAGTTCCAATAAGCATGGATCAATGACACGGTGCAGGGATTTGAAATGAAAATTTTCCACCACACCGACAATGGTTAATTCCTTGAACTTGTCCACATCGGTAAATCTCAGTAATTTTTTTCCGATAGCTTCTTCCGGTGTGTATCCTATATCTTTGGCAGCCGCCTGATTGAGAATAATGGCACCGTCAATATCCGTGCTGAATTTCTTGGAAAATGAACGGCCGTTGATCACTTGGAATCCATAAGTATCCACAAAATCATAATCCACGTACATAAAAATCAAGGGAAAAATCTCATCTGTATCAGGCCTTTTATATGTCGTGTCCGAAAACATGGCGCTTCCTGGAACATTGGAGGAAACCGCCACTGATTTTATTCGCGGATCAGATGTCAAAGTGTTGCGAAAGACCTCGATATTCTGATGAATCGCTTTGCTCTCTGCCGGAAAGAGAATCACGTTCTCTTTATCAAAACCCAAGGACTTGTTCTGGATGAAATTCATTTGTTTGTAGATAATAAGCGTGCCAATGATCAAAGTAATAGAAATGACAAATTGAATGAGAACCATGCTCTTCCGAAAAACAGATCTTCCGGTTCCGGATTGGGTCCCTCCTTTCAGCACTGAGGAAGGATCAAACCGGGTCAAGAAAAAAGACGGATACAGGCCGGCCAGCAATCCTGTGGCCAGAGTAATTCCGATCAGAATGAATAAGTTACCCGCATGAAAAAGCATGCCCATGGATAAGAGTTTGCCTGAAATCAAGTTAAACAAGGGGATGAACAATCGGATCAGCAAAACAGCTAAGATCAATGCGAGAAAGGCAAAGAGAACCGATTCACCCAAAAACTGGCCTTGGAGCTGTCTCTTGTTTGCTCCGACAGTCTTGCGAACTCCGACTTCCTTGGCTCTCTTGTTGGCTCGCGCTGTGGAAAGATTCATAAAATTGATGCAGGCAATGATCAGAATCAAAACAGCAATGAATGAAAAAACATAAACAGACGATAAACTGCCCTGTGGCTCAATCTCAAATTCCGGAGCAGGGTGAAGATGGATATCAAGAAGAGGGATCAATTTCAGTTGAAACACATCATTGACATCAGTTTCTGGACCAATGACTTTGGTAAAATCCGCTGCCATATATTTGGTTAAAAAACCGGAGAATTTATTCTCCATATCTTTAATATCCACACCCTCTCGAAGCAGCACATACGTATAAAGGAAATTATTGAACCAGATATTCATTTCCCCCGGAGGATAGGAAGAAAGGGAGGCCAGAACATCAAACCGTACATGAGAATTTCTGGGAACTTCTTTGAGTATGCCGGTAATCTGAAAATCAACCAAAGTCCCTTTCCAATCCACTGTTACAGATTTCCCCACAGCATCTTCTGTCCCTAAATACTTCAAGGCGGTCGTACGAGTAAGGACCATGGACTTCGGCTGGGTGAGGGCGGTTTTGGGATCACCCTCTTCCAGTTTAAAATCAAAAACGTCGAATATGGAATTATCAGCAACGATCAGCTGCTGCTTAAAAAATATATTTCTATAATTCTTGATGGATAGTTCATTTCTGTGCAGGCGGACATAATTTTCTATTTCCGGATAATCACTGACGAGAGCAGGACCATAAGTCCCGGCCGTTACGGGAGCCTGCCCATGCATATCCCTGAAATCGTACTTGCGCTCAACGCGGTAGATCCGCCCGGCATTCGAGTGGAACCGGTCATAACTCAACTCATCCTGTACCCACAGCCAGATCATCAGGCAAGAAGCCAGGCCAATGGCCAGCCCTATCAGATTAATCAAAGAATACAATTTGTTGCGAAACAGGTTCCGCATAGCGGTTTTAAAATAGTTCTTAAACACTTTCCCCTCCGGAAAACATTTGATTCACTGTTTACTACGAAATTAAGAAAAAAAAGGTTCGCTTTGAATTTTTCCCGGAAGATCTCAGGAAACTAAAAAAACATTATGAGGAGCGCGGCAAAGGAAAAACCAGCCCCTGCAAAAAAAGCCCCTTCTGTTCCCCACACAGCAAATATCACTCCCATCAAAACAGGTCCCAGAGTCTGCCCCAGGCGCAGGACCATTCCATTTACAGACATAAACGAAGCCCTGTATTCCATAGGGGCCAGCTCTGCGAGGAGCGTCTGAATACTGGGGATATTCATTCCGTGGGCAATCCCAAAAATGATAGTAGGAATAAGCAGCAGCCAGATTATATGAACGAACGGATATAGGACTAAAGCCAAACCATAGAGAACATAAGCCGCTCTGATAAGAGACTTTTTAGAATAAATTTTGGCTAATCTTCCCAATTGTGAAGAGGTAATGGCAGTAGTAAGTGACATAGCAGACATGATAAGTCCGATGATCAAGGGAGAAGCATTGAATTCATGACCCAGCAGTATAGGAATATAAGTCAAATACGAACCATAAAGAATGATGAAAGTAACCGAACTCGCAATTAAAAGCACCACAACCCGACGTTTTTTGAGGCTCCTCCACGCGCTCTGTAAATATTTTTTAAAGTCCTGACTGTTTTTCGGTTCAGGACTTTTTAATGAGAACAAAACCAAAAATCCCAGAGGAAGGGCAACAAACGGCAGAAGGAAGGGATAATTCCATCCCAGCACAGCCAGCACACCGCCTAGCGCTGGATACATGGCTGTACCCACGCTGAGAATACTGGCATTATACCCCATGGCTTTGGTGCGCCTGTTGCCTGAATAAAGATCCCCTATGATAGTCACATTGATCGAGCCCAGAGAAGCTGCACCTACTCCCTGAAAAAAACGCATTACCAGAAGAAGACTGAAATCATGAGCCAAGGCACACGCTCCCCCGGCCATACCAAAAAGCATCATGGAAGGAACGAGTATCCTTTTTCTTCCAAACCGATCAGCCAGGGCTCCCATGACAGGGGTTAAGAAAATACCGGGAAGGGTAAACACGGTGATGAGCAGCCCGATGGACCGGGCTGATATGTTCAGGTCCTTTACGATCACGGGAAAAGCCGGAGTGATGCTGGAGACACCAAGAACCGCCATCAATGTCACTCCAAATACAATCTGAAGATTCGCATCCAGATAGATTGCTTTTTGCTTTTTGATTCCTTCTGGCTTGGGCTTTTCTCTCGACATCATAGGATTTCAGTTTTCTGGGCTGCTCAATCAATGATAATACCGGGAAAACACGGATCCCGTCAACGAGAAATACTTTTTCTTCCCTTAAAACATATCCCTATTTGTCTTTTTTTGTTGACATGGTTCCCTCTGCTCTCTATAATCTTTTTCTATGATTCAAAGAGAGACTGAAAAACTCAAAAAATCACGCAGTTTCTCTGTTCTTTTCTGGTGGGCGGGCCCTTCCGCCTAAAAACAACACCCCAAAACCACCCTATTTTTCCAATTTAATGTAATTCTATTGAATCCTTTGATTCAAAACCAGTTAAAGGAGATTTATGATGAAAAGATATGCATCCAGAAAAGAAGATTTTCTTCCTAAAAATTTTTATAACATAAAGGCCGACCTTGAGGATCTGCCCAAACCGCCTTTGAATCCCCAGACAAAGGAGCCGCTTAATCCCGAAGACCTGGCTCCGATTTTTCCAATGGGATTCATCCGCCAGGAAGGATCCATGGAACGATATATCCCTATTCCGGAAAAAGTCCTGGAGGCTTATTCGGTTTACAGACCTACACCTCTTATCTACGCATCCAAACTGAGGAAATACCTCGACACTCCGGCTCATATCTTTTACAAGTATGAGGGAGTGGGACCCACAGGAAGCCATAAAAGCAATACCGCCATTGCCCAGGCTTATCTGGCAGCTCAAGAAGGAGTGGAGACCCTGACCACAGAGACAGGAGCCGGCCAATGGGGCTCGGCTCTTTCCCATGCAGGAGCCCTGTTCGGTCTTGAAGTCAAGGTATTTATGGTCCGGATAAGCTACAGGCAAAAACCGGGCCGCCGGATCATGATGGAGATGTTCGGCGGAAATGTGCAGGAAAGCCCCGGCAGTGAGACAGAGGCTGGGAAAAGATTTTATAAACAGGATAAGGACCACCCAGGCAGCCTGGGAATCGCCATCTCCGAAGCTGTGGAAATGGCGGTCAAAAACGATACAACCAAATACTCTCTGGGCTCTGTTCTGGACAGTGTGCTCATACACCAGAGCGTGATAGGACAGGAAGCTGACAAACAGATGCAGGAACTGGGAGCCCGACCAGACATCATTATCGGATGCGTGGGAGGAGGCTCGAACTTCTCCGGTCTTGCGTTTCCCTTTGTGAGGAAAAGACTTGTTGATAATCAGGATATCAGATTTATTGCTGTTGAGCCCAGTGTCTGTCCGACTCTCACTGAAGGAAATCTTAAATATGACCATGGAGACAGCGTGGGCCTTACGCCCCTTCTCTATATGTACACTCTGGGTATGGATTTTGTCCCGCCTCCCATTCATGCCGGAGGCCTGAGGTACCACGGTATGGCTCCTCTGGTAAGCCATCTCACGAAAAAAGGAATCATCGAGCCCATAGCCTACAAGCAGACCAAAATATTTGATGCGGCTGAGGTCTTTTTAAAGACCGAAGGAATTCTTCCAGCTCCTGAATCCTCTCATGCTGTGGCCGCAGCCATTGATGAGGCGGTTGACGCCAAAGCAACAAACAAGGAGAAGGTCATTTTGTTCAATCTGTCAGGGCACGGATTCCTGGACATTAATGCCTACGACCGGTAAAAAACATCAAAAAGCAGGGGCGGTTCTTAAACAAAAGAGCTGTCCCTGTTTATCAAACCGTTTAGATGAAAGGGATTGACAAGCAAGCGGATTTATCTAAAAATAAAGGGACTTGGGCGATTAACTCAGTGGAAGAGTGCTACCTTCACACGGTAGAAGTCGCAGGTTCAAATCCTGCATCGCCCACCATC
>CAYWDH010000047.1:0-21745 GCA_964456985.1 uncultured Eubacteriales bacterium | reverse complement strand
GATTTGTTCCACAAATCCATCAATCTCAGCTTATTCCTCGGCTCGCTCCCCTCTTTGAGGAACCATGCCCGCTCGCCTGCAAGGTAAAATATGGTTGCATAAAATCAAAATCGTTACACGAACTAATGGAATGATCATGTTTTTAATAAAGTGACAATGTTAAGAGGGTCGATCATGGTAAATATGTGTGGAAACGCAACCATATTTTATGAATGACCAGGATCACCCACGGACGGGGGGAGTTACGCAAGCGCTGAGAAAAACGAAGGAGAATGGCGTTAAAAATCTTTAGTGAGCTGAGGCCATATCTGAATTTCAGATTGGCAGCTTTTATGAATAACCGGGATTTATTTAATGATCTTGAATATCTCTCTCCACGACTTGATTCTCAACATAGGCCCAGCAGGCTGTTCCAGCTTCTGGAGCGTTGAGTCATATTCCTGTATATAGACTTCCTTCTTTCTAATTCCCCCGGCCTGAGTGGTCTCTCCTATGGTCACAGCTGCCCTTGTCTTTATTTCCAGTTCAAGACTCTCGACCTGACCGGCCGCTGTTCTAAAAGCCGTACTTCCTACAGGAGAACCTACCACAGCCCTGATGTATCTTGAATAAAGCTTTCCGGTTCCAGCCAGACTTTCACAAGGATCTACTGTTTCTATGTTCCCTGTAAGGGTGCTGAAATAAATCATACTGTTGGCTACCTGCGGATCTGCCCATACCTTTTCTCCGGCTGACAAATCACCCCTGTCATCGTCCTCAGAAAGAAGCAGGATATCCGGATCTCCCAAATACCATTCCACTTCCGGACCATCATCATCATCAATGAGAGCAATAAAAGAATAGATCGCATCATCTGGAGCGTTGTCGTCTCCTCCCGTACCAAAATATACCCTGGGAAGAGCTCCAGGTGCGCCGGCTTCGATCCACACCGCTGGCTTTGTGATAATGGGATAATTGTTGAGATCCTCATACATAAGCTCTTCCTCCCAAGGATCAGAAGAGAGATATTCCAGGCCAACATTCACCTTCCATAATCTTCCCTCCGTATCACCTATGTACACACGGTCCGCATATCCGTCGCTGTTGGTATCGATGATTCCCGGTGAACCGGGCAGAGAACGGGCCACATTCTTACCGTTAGGCCAGATCACCGCTCCATTGGCACCGGTCTTTGTGTTCTTCTCCGGATTGGCATTGAAGAAAAAAAAGCACTCCCCTGTTGCAATATCCACTGCATAAAATCGATGCCCCTGACGTCCCTGGCCAGACACATTGTCATATCCGGAGCCCATAAAAGCAGTCCAGGTATCCTCTCCGTTCTTGATAATCCGTCCTATGACCGGGACAGACCAGGTCTCTCCCATTCGTTCCTCTGTAAATTCCCATAAAGGCTGGGGATTCTCAATATCCGTGATATCCAACGCCACATAATAATTGCCTGTAGCATCCTCTCCTACACTTCTTCCCTGGCCCGGACCCTGGCCAAAAATGAGCACTGTTCTCCACTCCCCGTTTATGAAGACATCTTCCACTACGGGACTTCCGTCCACATACACATCATGATCAAAATAACGTATCCCGGTCGCTTCATCCACCGGCCACATGTTCCTGAGTTTGGGAATCAGATTGTAGGGAATAAATGCCCAGGCTTCTTCCCCTGTCAAAACACGAAAACAGTGGATCATACCGTCATTGGCACCCACAATAAGCATTTTTTCTCTATCAGACCAATCATCAACAAATGTGGAATAACCAGATCCCATTGCGGACGCATCATTATCAGGAGGGCCCACCACAACTGGATTGGAATGATTGATATCGCCCAGCTTCCATTCTCTACCTTCCCCTCTTATAAATTCAATCAATCCCATGTTGTCGTTTTGAAAATCATTGAGATTGGATTTTAACTGCTCCACATTGCCTGTCGTGAAATCAACGCGGTAAAGCTCGCCTTCGCCGTCCATCAGTGCTGTATACACAGTCCTGTCCAACGAAGGCCGTTCGTTAAGAAGTTCTCCGGCATCCCACTTTATGGTTACTCCTTCAGCAACAATCTCTCTTCCGGACTCAGCGCTGAGGTCAGGACGTGAGATGGTCACCAGCTCTGAATACGAAGTACCCACTGAGGACATATCCGTCACATCGTATGCTCTGAGATGACCTTGCCATCCCGGGAAATAAAACGAACCTCCTATAATGAGCTTTGTAGGTTGACCCTCTTCGTCAACCAATTCAGCTGCCACTGAGGTGCGCGAATATTCCCTGCGCTCAACAACCGAATATCTGAGCCTGATACGGCTGAGCACAGGCGTTTCAAAAGAGGCCCCATCATACTCCTCCATTTCATCTTCTTGCGCTGTTAACACAGCTTTCCATTTTAAACTGGAGCCGAAATGGGTGAATAAATGCCAGGGATCTGCACTGGGAAGATCTGTGATTTCATCACCTTGAAATTCCTGTAAAAGTTCCCAGTCCTTTCCTCCGTTATTGGACACATAGAGGGTCACACTCAAACCATCACTAGAACCACCTCTGACATACTGATCAAACTTGATCAATCTGACTCTGGTTATGGCTTGGGTATTGGGGTCAAGGTCAGGAGAGACATTTGTGGAAATAGCTTCACCGTGCAGCGTATACACAGGCGCCAGCTGATTGATGATGAGATAATAGTCTCCGGAATGGTTGGCATCCGCCAGGATCACATCCATATCCCCATCACTGTCATAATCCAGAACAGCGCTCATGTCCACATCATGCGGAGAAGGCAGAATCGGATTGCAGTCCTCCAGGCACACGAATTCGAACTGGAGTTCCTCTCCAACCATACCCTGGTTCTTCATGATCCACATATGCGCGTCATTACCGGATCTCCACTTATCTGTGCCCGCGTAGATGTCTAGATAACCGTTATGGTCAAAATCAGCCACGCATGTCGCTACGGTCCCTGTTGCATCCGGGTAAGGGATTTCCAGGTCACGGCGGGTAAAGCCTTCTGTGCCGTCATTTTCATAGAAAACAACATAGTCATAATCCTCTGCGCAGCCAGCTATGACATCGATGTCCCCGTCATTATCAAAATCCCCGGCATCCACAGACGATCCCCCAACCCCGGATGTATATCCTGTCCTCCGGTCATAATTGAGTTCCGCTATTTCAAAATGATCCACATCAAAATTCTCTGTTCCCGGATTTCTGATCAGGAATATCTTATCCTGACTGATAGCCAAAACATCCATATCATCATCCTGGTCAATATCAACCGAACAGAAGTGATCGGCAGCCCAGTTTATGTAGATTCCCTCGTCCTGGAACCTGCTTGTAAAATCAAGGTTAAAAGGATGAGATTGCTGCCTAAACTCAGGATCTGTCTCCGTCCCTCTGTTTATGAACATAGTGGCCACAAAATCGGAATAGGAAAATGCGTCATTGTTGTTTTTCATAAAGAAAAAGTCAAGAAGGCCGTCGTTGTTGTAATCAGCCACGGTTAGGGTCGCAGGCCCGCAGACAAAGCCATCGTCATAAACTTCACTTGGATCGACCTGAAAAATGATCCCGTCATCGTCATACCCATCCCCGTCCATATCATAATAATCATTACGGACCATAAGCAGTCTGTAGTTATTGGCAATATCCAGCCCCATAAGGTCAGGCTTACCGTCCCCGTCAAAGTCTCCGGCATCACACACATATATCTTGGCGCCCATACCAGCAGGCTCTGTGACCTGAAAATTGGCTCCCAGCCAATTCAGAGTGATCTCTCCGTTCCCGGTCCAAGTAACCGTGCTCTGGGGGGCTTTCCAATCCGTAGTATCAAATGTATCTGTAAATGTGATCCTTACTTCTTCGCATTCATCTTCCTGTGCCCAGATAAAAACAAAGACCATCCCCATTAAAAGTGACAGTATAATGGGAATAAATATTCTTTTTTTCCTTAGTCCGCTCATTTTTTCCCTCTTCTAAACGTTTATAAATAAAAACTTTCAAAAATCAAGTTTATGTCCCTGACACTTCCACTGCCAGCTCTATTTCCAATCTTGAGGTCGACATGGTGCTGCCTACTCCCGCCGTTCCTATACAGACCAGAATAACATCTCCTGCATCAGGAGAACCTGCGACCGCTTCATCGTCGATCAAAAACGCTGTGTATGTATAGCGAAGGTCATACTCTCCGCTTTCGTCTCTTACAAAAGGCTGTTTGAAAAAAAGGAGATTGCTGACATCCGGACTTCCGTCTCCATCCGGATCCAGGAAATTCAGAATCTCCTCGTCCGTTAACTTTCGAAAATAGTAATCTGATTGAGGGATGTCGATCCCGGCAGGTTCTATGAGATAATGACCGTCAAAACTGATCCACTCTGTATCGGAGAAAGCACCATCCAAGGCTTTCCACGCCGCATCAAATCCAGCTTCTGCTGAATTGAAAGCTTCCTGATGAGAGCGAATATTTCCGGCCACTTTCGAACCGGAACTTGTTACGGTCATCAAAACCATGCCAGTCCCCAACATAAAAGCAAGAAGCAGAATAACAATGATCAAACCCACGCCTTTTTCTTTTTCTGTTTTTTTATACATCTATCTTGTTCCTATGTTATAGAGATTCAGAGTTTTATTTCTTATATTGGCAGTAGAAACCAACAAAAACCTTCTGTGAAGGTCGTCTTCGGTGCTTCCGGGGCTGTTCGCAAGTGACGGACGTCTGTACAGGTGAATATTCTCAGGAGGAGTCCCTGAGACATTGTGAAACCGCTCTGCTGTTCTCCCTAAGACTAAAATCCTGACCTCTGTAATATGACTCACAATGGTTGGATCTCCGTCCCAGGTTCCATTCTGCCAATCCATGAAACCGTCCAGCAATCCATCCTCATCAAGATCGCCGTTATACTGAAACTGGAGATTTTCAACGTTTTGAGCCAAGGGCCTGTGCCGTCCGTTATGGGTCACATACAACACATTTCCCACACCGTTTCCTATATATCCGTTCTCACCGGCTGTGAGTCCTGGGTAGTTGCCGGTCTGGTCAAGCCAGTATTCCTTGACATCAACAAAAGCGATGAGACCGCCGTCATAATCATTGGAGCTGGGGCATGTGCCGTTCAGTCCCTGGGGCGGATTGAAGGCAAAAGACAGCCCCGGAGAAAAATTTAACTTCTCATTAGTGCCCCCGGCCGAATGCGAGACATGTGTGATCTCTCTTACCTCAGCAGACATGCAGCCTGAAGCCGGATTGGGGAAAATAATGACCACCTTGTCATCATAAAATTCGTCAGGATAAGGATACTGCTCAAAGCTGAAGTCTTCCAAAGCTGCATTGGCAGCTGAGCCCTGGTAGTTGTCAATGGTGACATTTAAGGGGTCTTCCAGATTTCCCATAACCACCAATCTGTCAGGCAGCACTTCCTCACCCTGGGATTCACTGTCTGTCCCTTCCATAAAATACCCGATGAATTCCTCGGGCAGTCCTACTCCGGCTGACCGGACATCTCTTGAGATAAAAAACATTCCGGAACGGACATCATGCTGGAGCTCTGCATAATTCTGCTGGTCAACGGAAATGCGGTTGCTCTGCATATAAAGTGCCAGTCCGCCCATGACAACCACCAGAATGACCACACTTGAAACCATGAATTCGATGAGAGTGAATCCCTCTGCTTGCCCTTTGCTCTTTTGTCTCATCATCATTTCTTTCCTTTGCTTCTTATCGGCTTATAACCGTGCTGATATTGGCCATGGCATGATACTGGCCGGGATTCTGGAACAAGACATCAGCGCTGGTCCCTAGGTTTTCTCCGGGGAACACAATAACCTTTACTTCCCATCGGTCAATAACAAGCTGCACTTCTGTGATCCTTCTGTAATCATAGGTGCCGTCATTATTCTGATCAATGAGCTCATCCACTTTGCCCGCAGTGAGCACACTCAATTCTGTGGACGTCAGGTCTCTCAAGGCATCTATCTGCTGCTGGGCTAAAAAAGTGGCGTTTGAAATCTCGTCAGCCCTTGAATTGACAAGGATGCTGTATGTAAAAAGTTGAGCCAGACCAAGAGCCGCCACCCCCATTAAGGCAATCCCCACCACGGCTTCTATAAGTGAAAATCCCTGTTTTTGCGCTTTTTTCTTTGTTGAATGCTTTTTTATTAACTTAAATTCATTCATTTTCATCATTCCTCACTTTGAGATTCTTCATACCTTATGGAACCTCCTGCGAAAACGCTCACTATACGCACGTCAGGCTGGTTGAAATTTTCCAGTTTGGGGCTCTGCAGTGTTATGGAATTCAGGCTCGTATCAAAGTCAGTGATAAAGCCCATAGAGGAAAAAGTGACTATTTCTGAAGGAAGGCTTAGCGTCACGTTGAATTTTGTTGGTATGGTCTTGCCTACGAATCCGGGAATAGTGACCCAGTTCCCAGGTATGCTCTCTGTCTCTATCACATACTGCCATGGTCCGTTGTCATTATAAAACCGGACTCTATAAGATACTTTTTCCTCTACCGCCAGATATTTTGCACGCTGGAGAGTGGTGAGAATATTACGGGCGGCATTCTCGAGATTCCTGGTTTCCAGGGTATTGAGAATGCTCGGAAAAGACCAGGCCAGGACCATACCCAGAAGGGCCAGCACCACTAATGTCTCGAGTAAAGTGACTCCTTTTTGCCTGCTAAATCCTTTTTTTTCTTTCATAGCTCTTTGAACCCGCCCTTTTTTCACATTTTACAATATAAAGTTCTTATTTTCAACCATTAAGACCTCTCCTGCTTTCTAGATGCAATGTATGCCTTAAGGGATCCTTCCTGTAATCGCATCATAAACAATATATTGCAGGATTCTCTTAGACCAATATTCTTTAAGAGGAGACAATTTTTCACTTTTTTGACAAAAATCACCACTTTTCCCTATATATATATTTGTATTATATAATTAACTATTTATAGAGAGCAAGTCAATACTATCAAAGGGTGATTTATAGGGTTATATTTTTAATTATAATTCCTCTCTGCCAATGAGGCTTCCTCCTCCCAAAAGGCTAACCACTCCTTTTCTTATACTGGACGGATGAGGGCTCAGTTGAATTTTAAAGGAGAGTATGGTAATGGTATATCCATGAGTTCAGAGAAAAGAAAATATGAATACGTGATTCTCCTCATTTTTTTCTTTGCCATAGCTTCCTCCCTATCCATAAACATCCATTCCCTTCAAAAAAACTTCCTCTTCTCTGATGAATCAACCTATTTCATGATGACGGAAAGCATAGGGTATGACGGGGATATCGAATACACCAAAAAAGACCTGATCCGTTACTACAAGGAGTTTCCTTCCGGCCCTCTCGGCCTTTTTCTAAAAAAAGGAAAGGAAGGCAAGATATTCTTTGCCAAATCACCCGCTTATTCTCTTTTTGCCGCTCCCTTTGTAAGAGTGTTCGGAGCGAACGGTTTTTTTGTCTTTCATTCCATACTCCTTCTTATTCTTCTCTTCATGGGATACTCCTACTATTCGTTAGCGAACTCAAAAAGCCTTTCCCTTGCCTATATTCTCACCTTTCTTTTTGCCTCCATTGCCATTGTCTATTCTTTGTGGATGACCCCTGATTTTTTCAACCTGTTTTTGGCTTTTTCGGTCCTGTTTCTCTGGCTTTTCAAACACAACCAAAAAGACTCCATTAAAACAAACGAGTCAAAAAACAAAATCCAGATATTTCTCCTCTCGGATTTCTCAGATTACGCTGCCTGCGTCCTTATCGGCATAGCGGTTTTTTCCAAGCCCCCCAACATCGCTCTTTTAGGGCCTATCCTTCTCTTTTCTTTGCTTAAAAAAAGATATATAAAAGCACTGATTATGGCGCTGGTCTTTCTCTCAGTATCAGGCATTTTCTGGGGAGGAAATGCTCTCATCACAGGAGACTGGAACTATCAAGGAGGGGAAAGAAAGTCTTTTTACGGAGAAGAGGGATATCCCTTTGCCAAAGAAGATCTCACTTTTGACAGCACCCGCGGATATGAAATGACCACTCAAGACTACACAAAAAAGCATATGTACCCTCCGAAAGTCTTTCTTGTCAACATATTCTATTACTTCTTCGGAAGATATGCCGGAATAACATGGTATTTTTTCCCTGCGTTTCTCGCTCTTTTCGTTTTCTTTTTACGGAGAAAATCTCTCTTCAACTGGCTTGTTCTGGCAGCCCTGTTCGGAGAAATATTGATATGGATTATTTTCATGCCCGATAACTACGCAGGGGGGGGAGGAGCTCTGGCCAACAGGTATTTTTTGAATATCTATCCCTTCTTTTTCTTTCTTCCGGAGCTCAAACATGACTTTAAAGAAATAGGAGTGAACTGGGTTTTCGCTTCCCTCTTTATCGGACAAATCCTCATAAGCCCGCTTCAAAACTCCCATTACCCTGCCACCCACGTCAAAAAATTTCCTATCAAGCTTCTTCCCATTGAAATGACTCTTATCAATAATTTTCCGACCAATACCAATCCCTATGCGCACAGGCAGCATATGGGAATAAAAGACACATTTATCTATTTTCTTGATGACAATTTTCTGCCGAGAACCGAATCGGTCGAAGAAAAAAACGGATTCTATACCCGTGGGCCCCATAAATCAGAAATGGTGCTTAAGACATTTTATCCAATAAAAGAAATAACGTTTATCTTAAAAAACAATCCCAGATTTTCAAATAAAATAACGGTATGGTTTGCCGGCGAGAGAAAAAGCATTACTCTGACAAAGACCCAACAGGGAACTCTCACTTTTACTCCCAAAAAGGTCTTTAAGATGAACAAATGGATTCATCTCTATAAGCTGTCCATAAAAGCGCAGAAAGGATCCATTCCTTATTTTGAAAGAGAGGAAGCCAAAGAACGCAGATACCTCGGAGTCTTCTTTGAAATCGAAGTCACCAAAGGAAAAGTGCCCGAATAAAAATCGGTAAACAATGTGCGGTATATGCGGAATAATCCAGCCTGAGAACACAAAGCCGATCCCTGAAGAATACCTGTCCTCTATGTGCCGGACCATTATCCACCGGGGTCCAGACGACCAGGGCCTTCATCTGGAAAGAGATGTAGCTCTGGGTGTAAGGCGTTTGAGCATTATAGACCTTGAGACAGGCCACCAGCCCTTATCCAATGAAGACAGATCCATTTGGACGGCCTATAACGGAGAAATTTACAATTTTCCTCAACTGAGAGAAGAACTCATTCAGCTGGGGCATACATTCAAAACAAAAACAGATACGGAAACAATCGTGCACGGTTATGAGCAATGGGGCCCTGATTTTATAAAAAAAACAAACGGTATGTTTTCCATTTCTATCTGGGATCGAAACAATAGAAAGCTCCTTCTCATAAGGGACAGGCTGGGAATCAAACCTCTTTATTATTCTCTCTGCAGAGATGGGACCCTGGTCTTTGGTTCAGAGCTGAAAGCTGTTCTTGCTCATCCTAAAATCGAACGCCGTTTGAACCCCCAGGCTCTGGATCTCTTTTTAACCCTCGAGTACATACCGGCTCCCTACTCCATATTTGAAAATATTTTCAAACTTCCAGCAGCAAGCCTGTTGACCTATACGAACGGGACCATAAACATCAGCAAATACTGGGAACTCCAAAAGAACGAGTTGGAGAAAATAAATGAACCCATACGATCACCTGAATCCCTCCAAGATGAACTGTTCTCTTTGCTGAAAGAATCGGTCAGATCCCGCCTCATAAGTGATGTTCCTCTCGGGGCTTTTCTGAGCGGGGGCATAGATTCCTCCGCCATTGTCGGCCTTATGCACACCCTTGGGGTCTCTCCGATAAAGACATTTTCTATAGGATTCGAATACAACACTTACAATGAACTGGCACACGCTCAACGAATCGCTGAAAAGTTCCGTACGGAACACAAAGAGTTTATTTTAAGACCTGATATATTTAATCTCACGGAAAAATTGATCCAACATTTAGATGAGCCGTTTGGAGATTTCTCAATATTCCCGACCTATTTGGTCTCAAGGACAGCCAGAGATTCTGTCAAGGTCATACTGTCTGGGGACGGAGGAGACGAACTGCTCGCAGGTTACGAGCACTATCAAGCCCAAAAACTCTCTAAAAATCCGCTCATGTGGCCTCTTCATAAACTGATGCCTCCTCTCATAAAAAATTTCCCTCCCTCGCCCAAAAAAAAGGGCGTTTGGAACAAAATGCAGCGGTACTTCCGAGGAATTGAAATGGATAAAAACCTAAGGCATCTGCGCTGGATGATGTTTCTTTCCCGTGAGGAAAAAAAGTCCTTGTATTCTGGAAATTTCAAAGAAAAGCTAAAGGGAATCACATCTTTGCATGAACAGGAGCCTTTTCGATCTATTTTTAAAAGAATGAACGATTATGATGAAATAAACAGAGAGCTTTTTCTGGACCTGAACACCTATATGGTGGACGACATTCTTGTTAAAGTAGACAGGATGAGTATGGCCACTTCCCTTGAAACCAGGGTCCCTCTTCTTGATCATAATGTTGTTGAATTTCTCTTCAACATCCCCGGACATCTTAAGCTCAACGGAATGTCGAGTAAATGGATCTTCAAAAAAACCATGGAAAGGCTTCTTCCGAAAGCAAACATATACAGGAAAAAAGAAGGGTTCAGTATCCCTATCAAACACTGGCTGAGAACAGAATTAAAGGAAATGACGCTGGACTACCTGGGAGAAAGAAGGATTAAAAAAGAAGGCCTTTTCAACTCCAGCGCTGTAAACAGCTTGATCAAGTCCCATTTGGAGAAAAAATGCAACAACAGCCATCAGATATGGGCGCTTCTTGTTTTTGAGATATGGAAAGACACATACTTATCCTGATTATTCATAAAATATGTATGCATCCCCATACAAATTTATCATGATAAATACTTTTTACAAGAACATGCCTATAAGAAAGATTATCCCGACTTTGACTCATATTTTGCTTCTATTTTAATGCATACATATTTTACCTTCCAGGCGAGACGATCTCGCAGCATCTGCTTTGTTGCAGGGCCCTCGCGGTGAAGGACCACAGCTTCATACCCTGCGCCTCGCATCTGCAGCCAGATAGACTCGTGAATAACCAGGATAGACGCTCATCGAAACTATGGTGAGGATCGGGAGTATTTTTGACTATATCTCATTTGCTGGGGATGGTCTCTATCTTAAAGATTGTTTTTGTTGTGTTGTTCACTTTGTATTTTTCAGAGACAGGAAGGCCCTGAACCCAAACGATGTCATCTCCGGAAACAAAAACCGGGCATCTCTCCCTGTCTGCTTCAGGAATCCTTCTGACCCGCATCATCTCCTTGATTTTTTGACTTCCGGGTGAACCCAAAGGCCTGTACCGGTCTCCACAGAGCCTGTTTCTGACAACAAGCGGAAATTTAAGTTTAGAGAGATCAAAAAAAGCTCTCCTTCTGTTGTTAAAATCCCTTGAGTCCATTTTCTCATCTATCCTCTGTCCCTTGACTGTTGTGTCTGTTTCCCTGATCTTGAGAGGGCAGTCTCCTGTCCATCTGTATATGTACTTAATGTCTTTCGACTCATTCTGAACGCCCAAAAGCCCGCTCCGATTTTTAAAAACCAGGCCTTTTTCAAGATGAAACTCCTTGCCTCTCTCCAGATGAAGGACCGAATGGATATCTTTATAGGATATACCTCTGAGATCACCTCTTACACTTGAAAGATATTCTCTGACTACACGTCTCTGTATAGCTATGGGAAGCGTACGAAGAAAATCCATATCCAACCAATACTGTCCCTTATTCCAGACACCGACCAAAGCTGATTTCTGTCTCGAAACCTCCTTAAGGAATGAGTCTTCCTCCTGAATGATCAAAGCAAGTCGGCTTAATGAGTCTGTGATACTGGGTGAAAAATTGTTTTCCAGATAGGGAATAAGCCTGTGTCTTATCCTGTTCCTTAAAAAATCTGTATTAAAATTGCTCTCGTCCACCCTGCATTCAAGCCCCTTTTTTTCTATATACTCTAGTACCTCAGCTCTTCTCACAAAGAGAAGCGGTCTGACAATGCCTCCCTCTGTCCGAGGCTGAATGCCGCCAAGTCCGAGGCTTCCTGTCCCTCTTATAATTCTCATGAGAACCGTCTCGGCCTGGTCGGTCATTGTGTGTCCGGTTGCGATTTTAGCTTTCCCGTTTTCCTCTGCAATTTTTTTTAAAAATCCATATCTCAGCCTTCTTCCTGCCTCTTCCAGATTCATCCTGTTTTCATTAGCAAAGGCCTTTACATCACCTGATTCCGAATAAAAAGGAAGGGAATAATTCGAAGCCAGTTTGCGGACAAAAGAATGATCTTCATCCGCTTCCTTCCGTAGTTTGTGGTTATAATGCCCTACAACAAGACCGAGGTTCCAATCCTTTTTGAGTTCATTCAGGAGGTGAAGAAGGCTAACGGAATCAGCTCCTCCTGAACAGGCAATGACGAGCTTATCCCCTTTAACAAAAAGAGAATACCGACTTATCGTTTCAATTACTTTTGAAAGCAGCATATCTTTAATATAACATGTCCTGACTCTTCTGTCAGAAGAAAAATCCCCCCTCTTTTTTATTGAGAAATGGCGGTGGAGGGATTTGAACCCCCGACACTACGGATATGAGCCGTATGCTCTAACCGACTGAGCTACACCGCCATGAAAAAGCAAACTCAAAAACAGTTTTTGACTCGAGAACAACACTTCTCCGAGTATCCTCCTCATCCGTCAGCCATAAAAGTATAGTTTCACATAAAAAAATTGTCAATCTCTTTCACTCTTTAAAACCAGCCTGCGGCTTTACTGATCTTCTCCCGAGAATTCACCAACTCCAGCCACATGTTATATCATCTGCATCCAGAAAATTTTTTATGGATTTATGCCTAAAATTTCATTACTATTATCTCTTAAGGGTCCTTTAAGGAATGAATCCAAAACATATCTATGATAAATTCTTGAGCTTTCCTTTAAGGGCTAAATTCTTCATCACTTTTCTTGTTGTCATATGCTTCGGCGGGGTTGCAACACTTTTTCTGGGAACCAGATTGGAACATAAGACCATTTTTTCTCTGGCACAGGCTAAAGTCAGGCACGACCTGGCATCAGCAAGAATGGTCTATAATGAAAAACTTTTTGATGTCAGAGATATAGTCAGGTTGAATTCAGTACGCGAATCTCTGCAGAACTCCTTAAAAAACGAACAAAGAGAATCACTCTTGAAACATCTTGATCCTGTAAGAACAGAGTTCAACCTTGACTTTCTTAATATAACCGATGCTGAAGGAAAAGTCTTTGTAAGAACCTCTAATCCCGAAATTTGGGGCGACAATCAATCAGATGACCCACTGGTTCAAAGCGCTCTTTCAGGAAAAACAGAAGCTGCCACTCAAGTCATTGATCGAGAAGAACTCTTAAAAGAGGGAAAAGGCCTTGCTGAAAAAGCCTATATAAAATTTATTCCCACACCAAAAGCAGCACCCCTAGAAAAAGACCATGAAGAAAACGCACTGGCCTTAAAAGCAGCAGCACCTGTTAGAGATGAAAATAATGTGATTCTAGGCGTTCTTTATGCAGGAGTTATCCTTAACCACAACTATGAAATCGTGGATAAAGTCAAAGAAATCGTGTTTCAAGGAGAAAAATATAAGGGAAGAGAAATCGGAACAGCCACCATCTTCCAGCAGGACTTGAGAATCTCGACCAATGTGGAATACGAAAATGGACAACGGGCTATTGGGACCAGAGTGTCCAAAGAAGTAAACCAGGCTGTGCTGAAGGAGGGAAAAGACTGGATAGACAGAGCCTTTGTTGTGAACAACTGGTATATTTCCGCTTATGAGCCTATTACAAACATAAAGGGGGATATTATTGGCATCCTTTATGTAGGGATGCTTGAAAAGCCCTACATTGACTTGCGGAATAAGGTTATGGGGACTTTCACCGGAATGGCAGCTCTTTGCGTTCTTGTGCTGCTGGTCATACTCTCCGCTATCACTTCCACTATTATCAATCCACTCAAAAAATTAGTTATAGCCACAAATGAGATCGCTAAAGGTGATTTAAGCCATAAAGTCAGTATCAACTTAAAAGATGAAATAGGTCAGCTGGCCCTCTCGTTCAATCAGATGACCGATGACCTCAACAAAGCGAACCAGAAGCTTATTCAATGGGGAAAGACTCTGGAAAAACAGGTGGAAGAAAGGACCAAAAAACTCAAAGAAATGCAGGATTCTTTGATACAGTCAGAAAAACTCGCATCTCTTGGAAAAATGGCTGCTGGAATAGCTCATGAGATCAACAATCCCCTGACTTCCATCCTTATAAATTCCCATCTTTTGCTGGAAAAAACCGAAAATGATCCTTACACAATGGAAAGCCTTAATCTAATAACAGAAGAGACTTCCAGATGCTCCAGTATTGTCAAGGGGCTGCTGGAATTTTCCAGACAGAACCCTCCCAAAAAAGAACCGGCTGATATAAACAGGCTCATAGCGAATACGTCAGCGCTCTTAGAAACCCAGTTCAAATTCCAAAATATCGAAGTGCAAAAACACTTCAATTCCGGTCTGCCAAACGTTAAAATAGATACCAGCAAAATCAAGCAGGTTTTATGGAATCTTATGATCAATGCTGCCGAAGCCATGCCTGATGGAGGAAAGCTTACTATTTCAACCAACCTTTTAGAAAATAAAAAAAAGATCGTTATTAAAATCACTGATACTGGAAAAGGCATTCCCAAAGAAAATATAAACAAACTATTCGACCCTTTTTTCACAACCAAAGAGAGCGGCAGCGGTTTGGGACTGGCTGTAACCTATGGAATTATACAGCAGCATCAGGGGAATATTAAGGCAGACAGTGAAGTCGGCCGAGGAACGACTTTTACTGTTGTTCTGCCTATTTCCAGTAAATAAGGAGTCATAGGAATATGGATAAAAAAACTATCTTAATCGTGGATGATGAAATCAATGTGTGCAAAAGCATTGACAGGGCCATTCAAAATGATGAATACGAAGTGAGAAGAGCACTCAGTGGAGAAGAAGCTATTGATAAAATAAAGGAAAATCCCTGTGACCTTGTTATTGCTGATTTGATGATGCCCGGAATAGGAGGCATCGATCTTCTCAAATCTTTAAAAACGGATTTTCCTGAAATAAATTTCATTATGATCACAGGATATCCCACTATTAAAACAGCTGTTCAAGCAATAAAAATAGGAGCCTTTGATTACATAGCCAAACCGTTTACCCCCGAACAACTCCGGAGCGTTGTAGCAAGATGTTTTAAAAGCGAAAAAGAAACAGAAAAAAGGCCGCCCGTAATAACCATACCTCCAGGCCTTTACTACATCATCGGACACACATGGGTGCGGCCTGAAGAAAAAAACAAAGGCCTAGTAGGCGTTGTCCATGATTTCATGAAAACAGTGGGAAGGATAACAAATTTACAGCTTCCAAAAGTAAATGATAATGTCTTACAGGGTGAAATGTGCGCAAAAATAAAAGATGATGCGGGTTTTAATTATGGCATCTGGTCACCGGCAACTGGAAAAGTCCTTGAAGTCAATGAAGAGTTAAAAAAGGATTTTTCTCTTTTAAAACAATCTCCTTATAATGATGGATGGCTCTTTCGATGTGAACTCACTGATTTTGAAGAGGACAAGGAATCCCTTCTTCTTTCAAAATAAAAATATTCCCTTTCCGGACAAATGGACATCACTCCCATCCAGCAGCCTCATTTAATACCGACCTCTCTGGCAGCAAGCGCTGTCCTCAAGGGATTTGATCCAAAAAAAATCGCCAGCCTGGACTCAAAGGGGCGTTGGATAGAAAATCCCGAAAAACCAATATTTTGGGCTGTAAATGAAATACTCTTTCATCTTTGGAAAATGGATGAAAAACAAAAAAAATCAGTCTTGGATAATATTATCAAACTCTTTATAAGACAAGATATCTGGCCGTCTGTGTTGAGAATAAAAGCCGCTCTCATAAAAAATAAATCGGGAGAACTTTCCCGCTTATCGCGGCAAGAAATAGAAAAAGAGCTGATAAATCATTACAAATCTTCAAAAAGGCCGGTAAAACATATCCCTTTTCTTATAATTTTAGAGGTCTTTGCATGGATATTAGTGGTTGAAGCTCAGAAAAAGAATGCGAACCGGCATATTCCGGAATGGGACCTGAAAGAGAAAAAGAAAGCCCAACTATATAAAAAAGATTTCTTGGATTCTGAAGATTTTTTAAATAGATGTCTATCTAAAAAGAAAAGGCCTCTGGTCCTGCAGTTATACAAGGATTTAAAAGAAATCAGCCCTGACAGTCTCATCTCCATTCCGGATTTGATAGCTGAAGAACAAAGGTTGACTGATGAAATCAAGCAGCTTTTGATGCTTTCTGAAATCCCATCAAAAAAAGAAGAAGGCGCTTCTCTCATAGGAGATAAAATATACCCTTCAACTGGAGTGGTAGCAGAGATTTCTCCCGCTCTTCTGCGGCCTTGCACTGAGCTGCTCGGGAACGATAGAATCGATGTCTCAAGCGGTATTCCTTACAGGGCTTCGGTCATAATAAGCATCCTCCAGGACCCAAGGTCAACAAAAACCCTGCTCAACGCCCTAAAAAATTTTCCTCTTCAGTTAACCAACATTCGAGAAAATATCATCTACACCCTGGGAAACCTGAAGGAAAAAAACGCCGTAGGCCCCATAAAAAAAGTCCTGGATGGTCCCGATAAAATCACCCACACTCATTCTGATAGAACAAAAAAGCCGGCTCTGCTGGAAGAACAGAAAGAAGAAGCTCTGCGAAGCCTGGGGAAAATCGGCCTGGAGTCTTTAAATATACTTCCCTCCATGATCAAATATAAAGACCACTCTTCAACCAAGATCAAAACACACTTGAGCTGGGCTCTCGGTGAAATCGGCAGTATTCAAAAAGAAAAACACGGAGGAGTCAGCGCAGATATTTTGATTGCACTTCTCACGCTGATTAAGACAAGAAACAAACAAATATTTGAAGAAGCCGTCAGCGCATTGAGAAATATAGAGATGCCCGAATTTCTGCATACTCTTTATCTGTATAATGTAGGAGCTATCAGCATCCTGGGAATAAAGCCGGCTCAAAAAGGCCTTTATGAACTCTCAGAGACTCTTCATTATTTGATACTTTCTCAGGGAAGAGCCATTATGGCCGTTAACGGAGATTCGGGAACAGGAAAAACCTACTTTTGCGAATCCATACTCGAAAGTTTTGGAGGGCTGGCTCCAAAAGAGATCCTGTACCTCATGAGAGACAGAAAAAAAGACCAAAAAATATTCAATCGGATCTTAGGGATCAACTGGCTCAAGAAATACATAGATCCTGTTCATTATCAGGATTATCCAAACTCCGAAGAAGATGACAATCCGGAGGAGTATCTTACAAAATTCATTGAAAAAAACTCTGATAAAAAACTGATTATCATTGATGGCTGTAGAGACAGGTACTATTTCCAGAGAATCATTGACCTGCTGCATTTCAGGGAAAAGTTGGATGTCGTGGTAAATTTTAGGGCTAACTTTTCAACAAGAAGAAAGAACCTGGAGATACGGGAAACCGCATTAGAAAGCATAAAAACCCATCTTTCTTTTCTCGAAGAACCACCTCTTGAAGACACCTACTTTTACCAGGAAGGTAATACCATAGTCTATGACCTTGATAACTCAATCAACAGGCGTCTTAATAAGCCTGAGATGCAGGAACTTTTTAAAAAGAGAAGAATAGAAACATGGGGCTCCATGATAAAAATAGGCGATTTTATAAAAAAAGCGGAGACAAAGAACAGAGAATCAGAGCCAGTCTCTTATTCTGAACACACCTTTGATGTAGAGAAAGGAACTTTTACTATACAAAAAGAGTGGGATTTCAAACCCGAAGAGAAAAGGTTCAGATCCGTTCTTAATGAAGATGTGGATAATAATCCCAATCTCATCCAAAGCATCCTGCTCGAAGATCTCAGGCCTCATCATATTCGCTTTTATGCTCAGGACCAGATTGCGGGAATTGGAGAAGAAAGAAAGATCTTTATTTTTACTTTTTTAGACAACAGAATATTCCATGCACGCCTTGGAGATTTTACAAACCTCTCTCTTGTCGGAAGAAATATTTTTCTGACTGATAAAAAAGGAAAGCTGATGAACGTCTCCTTTGAGAACGGACATATAGCCACATATGGAAAGAGTCATTCCCCAATATGTTCAATGGCCTCTCTACCCTGGAACAAACTGATAACCGGACACGAAGATGGGACGATCCTGGTCTGGAATATGGAAAACAATGAACTTCTGAAAATCAAATCCCATCCTTTTCCTGTCAGTGCTCTTGCTGTCACATATTTTGGCAATATATATTCATGGAGTCAAAACCACCGGCTCAATCATTGGCATTTACAGAAAAGATGTGTGCAGGAGGTGAACACAAAAAGTGAGTCAATCACCCATTTGAGAATCTATCCCCAAGGAAGGCTCCTGGCGCTATCTGAGAATAAAACAGCAGAGCAAAAAATAAAGATAATGGACTTTACCGAAAAAAACTCAGATGTTTTCTCCCTGCCATTTCACATACATCCATCAAGTATAACTATCACCTATGACGGCAGGATCCTTTCAGGATTATCCGAGAAAATGCAAAAGAAACCCAATCTGGCTGTGCTGACTCCCGGTGATAAAGAATGGGCAGTCCATTTTCTCCCAGGCCACGCGCAGGGGACCATGGACTGCCTTTGTATGGGGCCGAAGATCATTTCATGTGGAAAGGAAAAGGGAAATCTTCATGCCCTTCGTTTCTGGGGAACTGAATTCTATGTAAAAACCCAGATCAGTAAATTATACGGTTAAGCCGCAGGGAGAATTATAGATATGATCAAAAAATCATTGTTTTGATAAAGGATCAATACCATGAAAAAAAATGTCACTTCTTTCTGTTTACTCATCGTTCTTATCATTTTAAGTCCCTTTCTTCTGAATGCTGAAGAAAAAAGCAATCCTCTGCTCCAGTCGTGGCCCCAGTATCTCAGACTAAAAAAAGAATCAGAGTTGAGGCTTAAATGGGTACAGCTGGGCCCGGTCATGAATGCAGCACGGGTGGAATCTGTCCAATGCGATCCTTTAAAGCCAGGGACTATGTACGTTGCTTTTGGCTCGGGAAACCTTTGGAAAACCGAGAACAACGGCCTCTCCTGGAAACCCATATTTGAAAACCAGTCTGCTTTGGGCATAGGAGATATCGCACTAGCCCCGTCTGACCCTAACAGAATCTGGCTCGGTTCCGGAGAAAGTCTTAAAAAGGCAAGAAATTTCACAATGCCCGGAACCGGTGTTTTCCGTTCTGATGATGCAGGAAAAACATGGCAGAACATGGGGCTTTCTGACTCCTTTCATATAGGAGAGATCGCTGTTCATCCCAAAGATAAAAACACCGTCTTTGTCGCAGTGCTGGGACACTTCTGGTCGCCCAATAAAAACAGGGGACTTTACAGGACTCATGACGGGGGGGAAACATGGAAGCATGTTCTTTATATTAACGAAAGAACAGGAGCCAATGACGTGGTTATTTCTCCCTCTGATCCGGATATCATCTATGCCTCCATGTGGGAAAACTATCCCGGCATCTACGGTAATGACAGCGGGATTTATAAAAGCCAGGATGGAGGAGATACATGGAAAAGACTAAGAGAAGGATTCCCTGACGGGCCTAAGACCGGACGGATCGGTCTTGCTGTGTCCTGGTCTGATCCAAAAAAACTGTATGCACTTGTAGACAATCTGAACAAAAAAAGCCATCTGGCAGCAGAAGTCTATAAATCAGAAGACGGAGGGGAAACATGGGAAAGAACACACAAGGAAGAACTTCTGATATTCCCGGGGATCGGTTGGTATTTTGCTGACTGTTATGTCAATCCCCTTGATGATGAAGAAATCTATGCTCTCGGCGTCAGGACAGCCCACAGCACAGACGGAGGCAAAACCTTCCAGCTTCTGGGAGGAGATGTGTATCACTTTTTCCCTAATCAGGCAGAAACCCTTCATCTTGACCACTGTGAACTATGGATAAATCCTTTGAATCCAAGCCATCTCGTACTGGGTAATGACGGAGGCCTTTATGTGAGCTATGACAAAGGTCATTCCTGGATGCATTTCAACAACATCCCTTCCGGTGAATTCTATGACATATCGGTCGACAACCAGAATCCTTATCTCGTCTACGGCGGAACCCAGGATGATTCATCTGTATACGGTCCTTCCAAAGAATGGAACCCCCTCTTTGCAGACGGCTGGGATTATATTTGGCTCGACGCATGGGCCGGAGGTGACGGTTGTTACACTGTTCCTGACCCTGAGTGCCCTCATACTGTTTACTTTTCCAGTCAAAACGGAGCCATAAGGCGTAAAAACATGGCAACAGGGCGTTCCGTCTCTATAAGGCCTCGCCTCCCGAAAGAACGAAAAGGCAGCCTCTCATACAATTTTGTGGCTCCCTATATCATCTCTCCGCACAATCATCAGACAATCTACCATGCAGGAAATTACATCTTCAAAAGTATGGACAAAGGTGATTCCTGGAAATTGATCAGTCCTGATCTATCGCTATCCTCTCTGAAAGGAAAGGAATCCACAGCAGCGGGCGCTATCGCGGAGTCTCCTCTGGAGCCGGGTCTTTTGTATGTCGGAACAGATGCCGGTGCTTTTTGGGTCTCTTATGATGACGGAAAAAACTGGGAAGAACATTCCAAGGGTCTTCCGAACACATATATCAGAAGTATCTGCCCTTCACGGTTCAAAAAACCCAGAGTATATGTGGCCTTAACAGGACTCAATCTGGACGACTTTAATAACTATATTTTTGTTTCTGACGACTACGGCCGAAACTGGAAATCCCTATCTGCAAATCTCCCCAATGAAGTGGCCAATTCAATTCTGGAAGACCCTGTTAACGAAAACATCCTCTATGCGGGTTTATACAGAGGGGTCTATCTGTCAGCCAACAGGGGCCAAACATGGGCTCTTATGGGGCCGGAGATGGCTGCGACATGCATTTCTGACCTGGTCATACAGGAAAAAGAGATGGATCTGGTCGCCGGAACCCACGGTAGAGGAATCTATAAAATGAACGTCGCTCCCATACAAGTGGCTTTTCAACAGGGAAATCCTCAAAAAAATATTCTGTTCAAGACACCTGTGGCAGTCCTTCCTTGGTTTAATGACACCCATAATGAGCCGAGCCAAAAAACCATAGAAAAGATACCCATTACTTTTTATCTAATAAAGGAAGAGCCGGTCTCTATCGAAATAAAGAATAAAAAAGGAAGTGTCATCTGGTCCACAGTACTGGAAGGGAAAAAAGGTTTCAATCAAATGAGATGGGACCTTGTCACAGAGACTGTGGACAGCCCTCAGCCTTATTTTATCCATTATTTGAGATTTCCAAAACCAGGGATTTATGACCTTTTTGTGACAGGAAAGGATGTTGACCTCAAAGGAGAGCTCACTATCGTGGAGCATCCACCGATTGAATCATATCTTCGTTCTTCGAAATGACATGAAGGGAGCACAAGCCGCACTACCTTTTTAACCTCATGAAAATCAGATGTGGCCTCAGCTCACTAAAGATTTTTAACGCCATTCTACGAGCTGTATTCTCGGCTTCTGCGCAACTCCCCCCGTCCGTGGGTCAGACATACTCAGCGTCCGGCTTTACCGGATACCC
>CAYWDH010000046.1:0-21883 GCA_964456985.1 uncultured Eubacteriales bacterium | reverse complement strand
CGCTTCAGCCACACCTGAATTTCAGTAAGCTCTTTTCAACCTCGACTGTTCATCATTCAGGCTAAATAAAAATTAATGTCCAAGGACTTGAAATAAAAAGATAATGTGCTATAATACAAAAAAATCTTATTGTGCTGGCTGGGTAAGATTTGTAATACCCTCCTTCATTAATCCCTTTTTGCTTATTTTCCCCAAAACCAACAGCCAGCTCCTCACACTCATCCCTTATTAACCTGAACTATTTATAAAAAAATAAGGATGAAATTCAGATAATGTGTTCTATTGAGTGAAGGTTAGATTCTGCGGAAGCGTTCAAATCCTGATATTCCGATGAACTCAATTTGATCCTCTTTTTCTATTTCGTCAAAAAGAAGATTTAATCCCAGAGTATCACTGGATATATGGCCTGCTATAACTATATTCAGATTGGCTTTTTTGGCTTTCTTGAGATGCTTTTCACCGATATGCATCCCAACGAGAGTGCTGATACCGCTGTTCGCAATTTTATCGAATATATCTTCTGATCCTCCGGTTCCTCCGGTCATATCCACAAATATTTTGCCGCATTTGTTTTTTTCAGAGCCGTTTATTATTTTGGGAGGAGCTTGAAGCATGGAAGATTTTTTATATTCGGGGATTTTTTTCAGTATCTTCAATAATTCTTTAAGGTCATAAGGCTTTTCTTTTTCAAATAGTTTTTTCAAATAATTGGTGACACAATTATCAGCGGGAGTGTGTATGCACATCATAGGGATATTTAAAATTCTTGCTGCGTCAACAGCCCTGTTATGGTTGACCGGAAGAATTCCCCTTTCGACCTCACTGATTCTTTTTTCCATAAGCTGTTCCGCAACACTAATGGTGATCCCGTAAAGAGAGAGAAGATCAGCCTGAAGTCTCATCACATCATATAATTGAGCAAGGGCAAATCCTTCAGGATGATGGGATACAATACAGTCAATATTTTCATTTCTCTCTTCGTTAAGTTTATGTGTTAATAAAATTTCTCCTATTTCCATATCTATTCCTACTATAACTTTTTTAATTTCAGTATTTCGATCTCCATATAAGATCCGTGTATCTGAAAATGGGTTGAACAGCCTGTCCTTGTCGTAAAATTCTTTGTCTTCAGCACATATTTTTTCGAAATTTTCTTTTTCTATTTCCGTTAATTTCTCGATTTCTTTTCTGCCTCTCAAATCGTTTTCAATTCCTATGGATATGGCTTTTTTATAAAATTTGTCTAATTTCATTCTGCCTCTCCTTTTTGATTTTAAGTAAAAACATTCACCTCATTATTCTTAAATATTTTGTTTCCCAGGTCAATAATGATAAGCAAACGGCCTGACACGATTCTTTATATATTTTCATCTCAAATGTAACCAACCATTGACATATTCCTTTATTGAAGAAGTGCGGAATGATCATAACCTTATTGAATTCTTTTACTTACATAATTTATTAGTTTTGGCCCGTATCTTGAAAGAGATTCTGTGCTGTGAGACGAAAACACAGCCTGATTTTTTCTCCAATGAATGCTTTTTGAGAGTTTATTATAAGGAGGGGAGGTGGTGAAGATGATTTAGATGATCCCGGAGTTCAGCTCGAAGAATAAAAAAAATCAAAAAAAGGAGGATAAAATGATAAAATCCATATCCATAGTCCTTTTAGGACTTTTATCATTGACTCTGGTTCTTTCTTCAACAACAATGGCTTTTGCTTCTCCGGCAAATGTAGACGCATGTTATGATAATCACCAAAGATGTTTTGAAAGGGCATTGATGGGCAATTATGGATTCATTAAGACAACTCTTATGCTGACTGCTTGTGATGTTGCCCTTTTCAGTTGTTTGGTTGCTTTATCAATTTGACTCAGTCTGAATCGAGGGCCCTCTTGAATTATTCGGAGGGCCCTTTGGAGGTATTTATGAAAAAAAATGCTTTGGTTATTTTTTTAGGAATGGTCATCTCATCTGTTATATGCGGAAACTCTTTCAGTCTCGTCCAGGAGAAGGTCTATGATACTGTAGAGATAAAAATGAAAGCAGAGAAAGAATATATGTATTATTTCCCTCTTCCTGTGGAGATCAAGCATGATTTGGAAAATATATATATACTTGACGCATCTGATAGTGATATAAAAATATTTTCGAAATCCGGGGAATATATACATGCCATAAGTCGTAAAGGGAAGGGGCCTGGTGAACTTGATATGCCTTCAGGGATGGATTTGTTTGGGGACAGGATTTATGTTGCTGATAAAATGAACCGGAGAATTCAGATCTTGGGTAAAGACGGGGATTATTTAGGTGGATTTAACATTGAATTCTTCCCTGATCGTATTGTGGTGCTCAACAAGGATAGAATAGTCGTCTCAAAGCTTCCCCTTCTTGAAAAATCAGAAGTGATGATGACCTTATGCTTCAATCAAAAAGGAATGTTGTTATGGGAAAAATTCGGCTCTTATTACTCAGGAGATAGAGTTTATGATGTCTTCCGCAACAGGATAAATATAGGGATAACAAAAGAAAAAGAGCTTATTATCGCCAGAAAAAATAATGATAGGAATATATACATATACTCCCAAGAAGGAGTTTTAATGAAAAAAATGAGGCTCCCTAAGGAATATCCTTCCAAAGAAGTGGTTCTTCCTGTAAAAAAAAGAAAAAAAATCGTCAACTTATTCAGTGAGTTTGCCATATCTGACGACAGACTTTATTTATTGGCCTCACAATACGCTTCAGAAGGAAGAAACAAGGATCTTGTTCCGGGGAACAAAATATATGTCCTTGATATTAAAAAAAACAGCGTGGCAGTGATTGAACTTCCGGAAAGATATAAATTAATAAGTATTGATGAGAATCAAATATACGGTATCAACTGTAACAATGAATTGAGGATTTTAAGGGTTAATGAAAAATGAAGAACGGTTTGGTTCTGTTTTTATGTTTCTCTGTTTTTTTCCCAACACTTCTTTGTAAGGATCAGAACATCTGCATTTGTTCCTCATTTGATGAGGCGGTGAGAAACAGGCACGGACCGTATCTTCTGGTTTTCTTTTCAACTTCATGCCAGGTATGTTGGGAAGACCTTATCAAAATGAAGTACTTTCTGCATAAACAGAGCATTGATATAACGCTCATTGGCGTATCCAGAGATTTAAAGGAAGACCTGGAAAGGTTTGCAGAGATGTATTCCTGTGATTGTCCTGTGATCTATGACAAAAAAGGGGAATTATATAGGAAATATCAGGTCAATTTAGAGCCTTTTAAGCTGATCATAGGGGGCAGCGAGGTGTTCTATAGAGATAGCTATTATGAAGACCTTCAAAAAAGAGAAGAAAAGATAAAGAAAATACTTATGAAATTTAAATCAAAGTGTGCTTGAGTACCAGCCCGTTTCAAAGAAGCTGTTCAGGTTTTTTGGTATCGTAACATTCAAACTCTATATCCATTGTTTCAGCCAGCGCTTTTAATTCAGCCAGGTAGTCTCCCATGACCGTCATGGGATGGTTAGAGTTGATATGGTTTTCTATTTTGCCGCATAACTTCAGATACCAGTGAGGCCAGTCCGGACTGCAGTTTTTTGAACGCTCTCTCCATATCTCTTCTGTAGGTATATCAGTGACTCCTCTTCCTGCACATAAATAGAGTTTGTGGTTTTTGTAAGAAAAGCGGGCCCATGTAACGGTTCCGGGGACTCTGGCAACAAGCGAACAGGTTCCTCCCCCTTTTTTAAAGTACATATAGGTCTGGCGCTCGGACCAGGATCCGTTAAGGGATTCATGACTTCCTTTGGCAAAATAGGGGGCAAGAGATCCAGAGTTAACAAACCAGTAAAGAGATTGTTTAGAGTCCCAATAGCGGAGGTCATTAAAACCTACCGGTGAGTTATCGCCTAAGAGCTTCAGTACCTGCATGGTAAGAGCCGCTCCATCATCAGCCTCTGTAGCTACAACAAAGGTATTTCCGTCAGAATCCGGCCTTAATCTGTTGTTCAAAATCCCAAGAGTGAGATCAGTGGCAGGGTAGTGTTCGATCCAGTCAAGCTGGTCCTGGACTCCCATAAAGTCCAGCCCAAATTGTTTCCTTAATTCGAGGAGGGCATAATAGACTTTCATTTGGAAGAGAACCATTTCTTTGGTGAGGTGTTTTTTAGGATTTTTCCCCAGCCGGATATCCATGCCATTATGGATGAGGAATTCAAAGGCTTTTTCAGCCTTTGTATCAGGAATTTTTTCCGTCATCTTTAAAAGCCTCAGACCGTCAAAACCTTCTCTTGCGATTCCAAAATAGCGAAGAAAGTCCGCATCTGAGATCTTATTCCACATCTGCATTGACCTGGGGCCCACAGCTCCGTAAAGAGACCCTGAGAGTGCATTCAGTACATTTTTTGCTTTTTCCAGGTCCGCGTTTGCGACCCTAATGTCGATATATTCCTCTTTCTCATGAGTGTATTCCCCCTTTTCCAGAAAGGTCCTTAAAGGCTCTCTATATTTTTCATGATCCTTAAAATCCTCCACAAACAGCCTGGACGTCCGGATTCCCATTTGGGATGTTCCTGCTGCAGCGGCTAAAAGACCCACAGCTCCCGGATAATCAGGGATAGCGCTTCCCAGCATCAATTTAGGAATATCTTCAGGAACCTGCCATAGCGGACTCACAGTAAAATCCGGATAAGCCCAACCGGCCATAAAGTCAATAAACCGGCTCCCTTTGGCTTTTTTAATGACCTTCATTCCTTCGGTCACACTTGAGATGGGTTTATCAGGATTAAGCACGTTTGCCTTCCAGCCGCATTTCTCTATGACTTTAATGAGCTCGGTCAGCTGTTTTTTAGCTATGGGCCAGACTTCTGCATTAGGCTCATCCCTGCTGTCAAGGGGAAGGTATATGTCAACATGTCTTTTCATAAAAGCCTCCTTTTTATGAGTTGAAAAGTTTTTTTATTTGAGGAATCGTTCAATATATTCTCCTCCTGAATCAATATTTTCTTTTGTGAATATTCTGGAAGGTAAGGTTATCTCTTTTTTGATCGGCTTCCCTTGGAGGATGGCCAGGGCTGTTTCTATGGCTTCTTTTCCACCTGTCGGGTATTCAAAGGAGGCGGCCAAGATCCCCTGTTTCACGTAGATCTGACCTTCTTGGGGAAGGGCATCTATTCCAATAAATATGATGTCTTTCTCTCTCCCGGCGGCTTGAGCCGCAAGATAAGCTCCGTGAGCTCCGGGGTCATTGTGAGCGTAGACCAGATCGATGGTGTCAAATCGGGCCAGGGCGGATTCCATTTCTTTTCTTGCTTCAGGTTCGAGCCATTTCATATCTGCTTCAAAGATGACATCTATTTCGCTTCCTTGAATCCCTTCTCGAAATCCTGAATGCCTGTACTGCCCCGGAGTGGATGTCATCAATCCTTTAAGCTCTATTATTTTCCCTTTTCCGCCCAGCTTATCAACAACCCACCGTCCGGCGGCTTTTCCTATCATTTTATTATCGCCACCGATGAAGCAGGTGTATTTTTCCCCGAGTATACGCCTGTCCAGAATGATGACCGGAATTCCTTTGTCATAAGCCGCAGATACAGGAGGAGTCATAGGAGCTGCTTCTTTTGGAGAGACGATCAGAAGATCCACATCTGCATTGATGAATTCCTCTATCTGTGACCTTTGTGTTAAAGAATCATTTTGTGCATCTTTAAATATGACTTTGATTTCCGGGTGATTTTTCGCAGCATTCTTTATGTCTTGGTTCATCTGAACACGCCATGGTTCACCGAGATTGCACTGGCTCATTCCCAGGGTCCATTTTGGTTCGACTTCTTTTCCGGACTCCTCATCAGGTTTTGAGATCTGCTTTTTTTCCGCGCAGCTTGCAAGAGTCAAGGTGACAGTGACCAAAATTATTAAATATTTTTTCATATTAATATCTCCTCATCTATTTGCGGTATTTTTGGAACAATACAGCGCCGACTATGATAACGCCTGTTAGCATCAAGCGGCTGGCTTCTCCCACAGCATTGATGCTCAGTATTTTTTCCAGATATCCTATGGTCATAGCTCCTATTAAAGTGAGCCCTATTCCTCCTGTTCCCCCCATAAGATTTGTTCCCCCTATAACAACGATCGCAATCGCTGTAAGCTCATAAGTCATCCCAGCTTCAGGATCACCCTGAAATTCCTGTGCAGCTTGACATATACCGGCTATGGCGCAGAAAAAACCGCTTGCCCCGTAAACAAGAAGTTTTGTGGCTGTCACAGGGATACCGGAAAGCCGGGAGGCCTCTTCATTTCCTCCGACAGCATAGATATGACGCCCCCACCGCAGTTTTGATAGTATCATCCAGCATATAAGTATGCAACCGAGAAAAATCAGTGTCACAACCGCGATATTATCATGAAATATCTTTGAATTGATGGTGTTGAATATAGCGGGAGCTTCCACGTATTTGTAGGTTCCATCTGCCTGAAGCACAGCCGTGGAAATTTTTTGTCCTCCTGAGACCCATTTAGCCATGCCTCTCGCAAAGACCATCATGGCAAGAGTAGCAATAAAGGGCTGTATTTTAAATCGATCAATAATAAAACCGGATGTAAGGCCGCAGCTGAGGCCTGCCAAAAGGCAGACCATGATGGAGAAAAGAGGAGACCATCCAAGATGAATACTGAATATGGAAAACAAAACAGCGGTGAGCCCAAGAATGCTGCCTACTGAAAGATCGATTCCGGCTGTGATAATAACCAGGGTCATGCCGCAGGCCAGAATCCCAAACACTGAAATGTGTCTGAACATATCTCTATGAGTGTCCCATTTGAAAAAGGCGCCGTCAGCATTGAAGATAATCCCAAGAATAACAACAAAACAAAGCGCTGCAAAGGCGCGCACGACCGGGAGTCTTGCTGATTTTCTTAACCTGGTAAGTATATTTTCTGATGATCGGCTTTTTCTCACACTTATTCTCCCATTGCAGACTGGAGTATTTTTTCCTGAGTCGCCTCATTCCTGTCAAACTCTGCTGTGATCCTTCCTCTATGCAGAACAATGATCCGGTCAGACAGGGCCAGCAGTTCAGGAAGTTCAGAAGTGATAAGTATTTGAGCCAGACCTTCACAGCTCCAATTGTTCATCAATTTGTAGATTTCATGCTTAGCTGCCACATCTACTCCTATAGTGGGCTCATCTAAAAGTAAAATATCTGGTTTTGTTTCCAGCCACTTTGCCAGTACGACTTTTTGCTGGTTTCCTCCTGACAGAGTGGAAACCAGCTGATAGATTGAATGGGCTTTGATATTAAATGCCTTGAAGCTCTCACACACAGCATTCTTTTCTTTTTTCTTTTGGATCCATCCCCATTTTGAAAACTTTGATAAGGAAGCAAGAGTCATATTTTCCTTAACTGACATATTAGAAATAAGGCCTGTATATTTACGGTCATTTGTTAGAAGGGCTATACCCTGGTGGATGGATTTTCTTGGAGATGAGACGGTATGTTTTTTCCCTTTAAGATGTATTTGACCCCTGCCAACTTTCCTGTTTGTCCCGAAAAGAGTATTGAGAAGAAGGCTTTTTCCAGAACCCTGGAGTCCGGCAATACCCAATATTTCACCCGCACGAACACTGAAAGAAATACTTTGCTCAGGAAAAATTTGTTTTTCCTCCGGATCGACCAAACTGATTTTTTCAACGGAAAGGAGTGTCCTTCCTTTTTTTTCTTTCTCTCTTTTTCTTTGAGGGAACTGTTCTGTGAGCTCTCGCCCCACCATCCATTTGACCAGTTTGTTAGAGGGCAGTTTATCTGCTGAAGATGTTCCGATGTATTTACCGTCACGAAGAACACTGATCCGATCTGCGATTTTATAAATTTCTTCCAGCCTGTGGGATATGAAGACAATCCCATGGCCGCTTTCCTTTAGATCGCGTATTATTTGAAAAAGCTTAGCGGCTTCTACTGCATTAAGAGCGCTTGTGGGCTCATCCATAATGATAATATTGGATTTATAGACCAAAGCTTTGGCTATCTCAATCATTTGTTTTATGGAAAGAGGGTAGAGGCCTAGCGGTTTTGATATATCTATGTCTATTCCTAACCGTTCAAGAATGGAACGGCACATTTCTTTTTCTCCGGAAAAATCCATTTTTCCGAGAAATCCGGTTTTTTCTCGTCCAAGAAAAATATTATCTCTCACAGACATGCAATTCACCAGAGACATTTCTTGATGAATGGCTGAGATTCCATGTCTGGATGCATGAGAAGGCGAATGAAGTCGGATAGGATGTCCATTGAGTATGATCTCTCCTTTGAAATCCGTATGTACCCCGGAAATGATTTTGATAAGAGTGGTTTTGCCGGCTCCGTTTTCTCCGGCAAGAACATGTACCTCTCCTTTTTTGAGATCAAACGAGACATCATCAAGCACTCTTACTCCTGAAAAAGATTTTTCTATGTGTGTTAACTTTAACAAAACTTCAGGAAAAGGCTGATCTTGAACGTGAATATTTGAATCCATCTGATTTTTTTGAGATATAACAGAGGAGAGCATCCATGTCAAGAAATAATGGGGGATAAGGCAAGAAGACAAAAAAGAGGTCTTCAATAGAGAGAAGACCTCTTTTTTATAAATTTATAAATTTATGATTAAAAATTATGACTTTTTTTCAATGCTAAAGACATCTTTTATAGCTTTGTAAAAGGAGTCTTTAGGAATAGCTCCCTGTGCCATCTGGGGTTTTCCGTTTTTTGGAATAAACAATATGGAAGGAATGCTCATTATTCCAAATACTTGGGCAAGTTCCTGTTGGCTTTCTGTATCAACCTTGTAGATGTTGATTTCATCTTTGAATTCCTCTTTAAGGTCTTCAAGTATGGGGCTTACCATTTTACATGGTGCGCACCAATCTGCATAGAAATCAATGATACACGGTTTGCTTCCCTTATAGCTCCAATCTTTTTCTTTTTCAAAATCAAAGATTTTTTCTTTGAAATCTTCTTTCGTCAGATGATCCATTTTCTTACCTCTCTATCTGTTTATAATATTAAAATTAATGTCATGAGTCAATCTCATCTCAAAATGAATATAAATAAAATGTGTTGACTTGAAACACTCCAGCTATTATAATTGCTATTAGCAACAATTGTCAAGAGAAAATATATGAAAAATATAAAATTAATAGACATCATTTACGCCTTATCAGAAAAATGTTCCGGGCATCGTGAAAACCATTTAAGGGAGTTGAGGCTTTCAAAAGCTGAATTCAATGGTCTTATCTGTATGGATAAACGCCGGGAAATCACATGTAAAGAGTTTTCAGAGAAAATGGGCCTCTCCTTGTCCAGGGGAAGCCGTGTTATTGATAAACTCTACAAAAAAAATTACATTCAAAGGAATGATTCTGATTCAGACAGAAGATGCAAGATGATCCGGTTGACTGAGTACGGGAAAGAAGTCAGAAATCGGATTGAAGAAGAAAAAAACAAATGCGAACAAAAACTGGTATCAGCCCTTCCGGAAAATAAATTAGATCAGTTGAAAAAGGACCTTGTCGATTTAATAAATAAGCTATAGATCTGTCAATACCATTATTTTTTTCTGATTCCTTTGGCTGTGCGGTCTTCAAGGGGAGGAGCAGGTGTCATATGGGGCGGATTCTTTTTCAGTAGTTCCATTACTTCCTCGACCACTTTTTCTATCTGGGGATCACGGCCTCTCACAAGGAGATTCGGATCATCCCATACTTTAAAGTCCGGGGTGACTCCTTCTCCTTCCCAGAACCAGTGCCCGTCATTGTCATACAATCTGGCGCCGGGAACAGTAATCCCTCCTCCGTCAATCAGCTGGTGACCGGTGGCAGGGCCAACCAGGATTCCCAGTGTGCGTTCACCGACGATAGGTCCGGCTTCCAGCTCCTGAAAAGCCCAAGGTAATCCATCACCTCCAGAACCGGCCCATCCATTGATCAGCATTCCCATGGGACCCGTGTTGGTCATGATGGGTTGCGTATGGTCTTTCCCGTGGCGCCAGTGGAGGTTATACACAACAGGACGCTGCATCAGTTCCAGAAATCGGTCAGCCAATTGTCCTCCGCCATTGAAGCGCTCATCAATAATGAATCCCTTTTTATCCAGTTGTCCGTAGAACATCCTAACCAACTCTAGTTGCCCCCTGCCAGCTGTATTGGACATATAGATATAGCCAAGCTGTCCATTAGAGAGTTTTTCAACCATTTTGCGGTTGTTTTCGATCCATTCCAGGTATCTGAGTCTTGCCTCTTCTTCGGGTGTCAGGCATTTGATAACTTGCTGCCAGCTGTCCTCTTCCTTACCGGAATGGCTGATGGTCAGGGAGACTGTTTTACCGGAAAGCCCTTCAAATGCAGCATACGGTTCTTTATGAGGATCAAGGATAATGCTGTTGACTGAAAGAATCGTATCACCTGGTTTAATATCAACACCAGGTTGATCAAAGGGAGATCGAACTTCTGTATCCCAGAGAGCTGGTTTGACTATACGTTTGATATGATATCTATTATTGTTCAATTCCCAGTCAATCCCTAAGAATCCAGTTTCCAATCTGGATACTCTTTCCACATCACCGTTAAAAGTATAGGTATGCCCGGCACTCAGTTCCGAGGCCAGATTGGAGCAGATATTAGTAACATCCCAACGTGTGCGGGCATATTCTATTAAAGCTCCGTAGCGTTGGCGAAGGGCCGGCCAGTCCACACCATGCATGTTTGGATCATAGAAAAAATCACGGTATCGACGCCAGGTATCATTAAAGATCTGACGCCATTCCTGACGGGGGATCAAATTCATTATCAAGCCATCTGTAGGGATGGGTTTTTCGATTTTTTGTTTAGGGGAAGGCTTTATGATCCCGTACTTTCCTTGGCTTCGGACCAAAAGAGATTCTCCGTCCGCAGAGGATTGCGCTTCTTCAACAGGAGAAAGGATCGTTTCTTCCTTCCGTTCTTTCAGGTCATAATAAATCAAGGATGCGAATCGGTCATCGGAACCTGTATTGGGATATCTGATATAGACCAACTTATTCTTGAGAGGGATTAATTCTCCTATATTCCCGGCTTTGGGAGGAAGAATCTCCAACCTGGCTTCCAGGTCATCAAAGTCAACTTCGACGGTTTTGTCCGTTTTTTCATTTGTTTTCTTCTTCTTATCAGCTTCTGTTTTTTCAACGGGCTTTTTCTCCTCATTGATAGAATCATTCTTTGGCGCTAATAGTGAAGGCGTTTCCTTTGTAAGGCTCAATGAAGCTATTTGAGTTGAATTTGGATAGATCCAGGTGTCATCCAAATCAGAGTAAGCCGCTGACATACTGCGGTTTGTCAGATAAAAAAGATATGCACCGTCTGTACTGAACACAGGATAAAAATCATCATAAAAGCCACTGGTCGCTTGGTGTGATTCCTTGTTCTTCATGTCATAGAGGAAAATGGCATCATGGGCGTTGTCCAGGCCCTGAGTGAAGGCCACCCATCTGGAGTCAGGAGACCAGGCAATAGGATAATAGAAACGACCACCGTGCCCTGTATTCCATCTGGTGTTTCCGATCACCACTGTATTTCCATTGGCAACATCCAATACCGAGATATCATTTGTCTCATCTATAAAGGCCAGGTTATGGCTGTCTGGAGACCAAAAAAGCTTATAACCAAACCCTTTTTGCCTTTTGGTCAGCAGTCTTGGTTTTGTCTGACCATTCAGTTTTTGAATATAAATCTGGTATTCACTGGAGCGATCACTCCAGAAAGCAATATATTGACCATCGGGTGACCAAGAAGGATGATGATCGAAAGCTCCGCTTGTTTGGGTCATATTCATTACATAACCCTCGGAAACCGGTACATTAAACAGCTCGCCTCGGGCTTCAAAAACCACTCTCTTTGCAGATGGAGATACTGTCACATCTCTGATTTGTCTACTGACGTCTTTAGAGCGGCTCATTTCTATTGAAAAGTCACTGATCACTTTTACTTCAACAGGGCTATACTGATGTGTGTCCAGATCCATCATATAGAGGGTTCCTCCGGATTCAAAAACAATATCCTGTTTTCCTGCAGCCATATAAGAAATATCAAAATCATTGAAATGGGTTAACTGTTGTATTGATTTGTTTTCTGTATCGTATTTCCAGATATTCAAACGCATATTCTCCCCCTGGTCAGAAAGAAAATAGATTTGATCTCCTACCCAGGCAGGCTTTCCGTCAATGGCATTATTATCAGTGATATTTTCTGCTGTGTCTTTGAGCAGGTCATATACGATGATATCGGAAGCCATTCCTCCCCGATAGCGTTTAAAGGGGAAATTCTCTGTAATTTTTGTGATATAGGCAATACGAGTCCCGTCAGGGGAATAGCTGGCCAGCTCTCCGTACGGAATCTTCAGCTTCTCAGGTAATCCACCTTTTTTTGAAACAAGATAAAACTGATTGATACGACTCTGACCGCTCTCACGACCTGATGCAAACAGAAGATGTTCCCCATCAGGATGCCAGTCTACCATGCGGTCACTTAAGGATTGATAAGTGATTCTCTCTGGTATTCCTCCTTCAGCCGGAATCACATAGACATCTGCATTGCCATTGTAGCTGGCTGTATAGGCGATAAGATTTCCGTCAGGCGAGAAACGAGGCCAGGATTCTTCTCCGGGTGAATGAGTCACTTGAATAGCTGTGCCGCCTGTTTTGGGCATGATCCAGATATCACCTCCGTAAACAAAGGTGATTTGGGTGTCTGATACATCCATATAGCGCATAAGCTTGGCACTGATCTGTCCATAGGCAAAATGGCACAAAAATAAAGCACATAACAAAACAATACCTGTCTTTTTAAACATAATATTCCCTCCTTTGTGTCGATAAAAAAACGTCATTAACCATAATGAAGTTTCAATACATGAATTTCGACTGGATTCCAGTAACATCGAATCGGGGGTCATATATCCCAGTCATTATATATATAATACGAGAAAATGATAGCACTTGTTTCATATAAGGATAAAAAAACATATTAAAGAGAGAGGAATAATGCCGAAGAGGGGACTCGAACCCCTACGAGCTAATGCTCACATGGCCCTCAACCATGCGTGTCTACCAAATTCCACCACTTCGGCTTGAAGTAGATGGAGAAACCAGGACTATTTCTTTTCCGGATTTGAGGTGCCTGTCTTTTCTTCTGTTTTTTGTTCTTTTTTTGTAGTCTGATCGGTTTGAGCTGGTTTCTTTTTTTGCTTCTCAGTCGTTTCCGTGACAGCAGGTTTTTCACCGGAAAGAGCGGATCTGCCAGTTCCGGAAGATAGGATCCATAGTCCCAGGGAGGACAACATGAAGATGATAGCACAAGCTGTGGTCACTTTGGAAAGAAGGTTCTGGCCTCCTCTGGGTCCAAAAGTGGATTGACTGCCTGCACCTCCGAATGCTCCTGCCAGGTCAGCTGCTTTTCCTGATTGAAGCAGTACTGCTATGATAAGCACCAGACTTACAACGACATGGACGATTGTGATTAATACACTCATTTTATTCTTCTTTATAAGCTTTTTTTGCCTCGTTTATGATTTCAGCAAAGGAGTTTGCTTCAAGAGAAGCGCCTCCGACAAGAGCTCCGTTTATGTTCTTTTCCTTGAGTAAGGCAAAAGCGTTTTTTGGTTTTACCGAACCTCCGTAAAGTAGTATAACACAGGAAGAAGTGTCTTTTCCAACCATTTTTGTGACTTGTTCCCTTATGAATCCATGGACATCTTCTGCCTGTTCAGGAGAAGCGGTTCGGCCTGTGCCTATGGCCCATATGGGTTCATAAGCAAGGATAATATGAGGGAACAGATCTTTATCAATGCCTATTAATCCTTCATTGAGCTGCCTTTTCACTTTATTCATCGTTTCATTGTTTTCTCTTTCTTCAAGGGTCTCTCCAATGCATAGGATGGGATAGAGTTCGGCGGAAAGGGCTTTTTTGATTTTCTTATTCACATTTTCGTCAGTATCTCCAAAATACTGCCTTCTTTCAGAGTGACCCACAATAACAAAATCACAGCCGGCATCTTTGATCATGGAAGGGGCAATCTCTCCGGTATAGGCGCCGCTTTCCTCCCAGAAGATATTCTGTGCACCCAGACGAATACTGGTTCGTGAGATTACCTTTTTCACTTCACTCAACGCTGTAAAAGGCGGCATGATAACGATTTCAGCGTCTTTTTCTTTTTTGAAAGCCTGTGTGATTTGTTTACTCAGACGAACAGCTTCAGGGATAAGGCTGTGTAGTTTCCAGTTTCCTGCTATAAACGGTTTTTTATTGGATAAATTCATCATCTCTCCGATAAAGCTTCGATTCCGGGCAGAGTCTCGTTAGCGATAAGCTCTAAAGAAGCGCCTCCGCCCGTAGATATATGGGATATGTTTTTTTCCAATCCTGTTTTTTTAATGGCCGCAACTGAATCTCCACCTCCTACTATAGATAGAGAATCCGAGGCAGCGACAGCCTCTGCTATTCCGGTAGTACCATGGGAAAACTCATTGATTTCAAACACTCCCATCGGTCCGTTCCAGAAAATGGTCTTTGCGTTCTTGATGATTCCGGAGTATTTTTTGACTGTTTCAGGTCCTATATCCAGAGCCATATAATCCTCCGGGATAGGGAATCGGGTCAAAATCTTAAATTCAGCACCTGGCTTTTTTTCTCTGGCAATTATATGATCCGATGGAAGAAAAATTCGAACTCCTTTTTCTTCTGCTTTTTTTTGAAGCTCCAGAGACAGCTCTTTTTTATCTTCTTCCACAAGGGATTTTCCTACATCAAATCCCATGGCTTTGAAAAAAGTATAAGACATAGCCCCGCCAATGAGAATGGCATCGGCCTTATTTATAAGATTTGCAAGAACGGGAATTTTGTCAGAAACTTTAGCTCCCCCTAGGATAGCAATGTAAGGTCTTTCAGGAGATTCTATAATCCTTGAGAAGTAATCCATTTCCTGCCTTATCAAAAATCCAGCCGCAGCCTTATTGACAAATTGAGTGATCGCAACGATGGAAGCGTGAGTTCTGTGACATGCGGCAAAAGCATCATTGACATAATAATCCACTCCCTGGGCCAGCGCTTGAGCGAAAGAATCATCATTTTGTTTTTCTTCTGGATGGAATCTCAGATTCTCAAGAAGAATGACTTCCTCTTTTTCCTGTCTCTGTTTTATTTGGGCGACCTCTTTTCCTGTACAGTCAGGAGCCAAAGTAATTTTATGAGAAATACATTGAGACAGGTTCTTGTAAACAGGATAGAGGCTGAGTTCAGGATCTCTTTTCCCCTTAGGCCTTCCCAAATGAGATCCGATGATGACCCGTGCTTTTTGCTCTAAAAGATAATTTATTGTAGGAAGTACAGCTTTGATGCGGGTATCATCCATAATATTTTTTTTGTCGTCAAGTGGAACATTAAAGTCAACCCGAAGGAATACTCTTTTGTTTTTAAAATCCAGATCTCTGAAAAAAAGCATCTGATCTATCTCGATATGTATTTACAAAGATCTCTTAATCTGCAGGAATATCCCCACTCATTGTCATACCAGGCAAGGATTTTCAGAAAATTACCCTGGATAACTTTTGTGAATTCTCCGTCAACGACAGAGGAATGCGGATTGGCCATATAATCAACTGAAACTAAAGGTTCTTCCGTAAAGTCAAGAATTCCTTTTAGTTTTCCCAGAGCGGCCTCTTTTAATACCTGATTTACTTCTTCTTCGGTTGTCTTCTTTTCCAGCTCAGCGACTAGATCAACAACAGATACATTCGGGGTTGGCACTCTTATGGCTATCCCGTCTATTTTCCCCTTCAGGTCAGGAATAACCAGGCCAGTAGCCTTGGCTGCTCCGGTCGTGGTGGGTATCTGACTTACCGCGGCAGACCTTGCCCTGCGCAGGTCTTTATGGGGGGCGTCAAGGATTTTTTGGTCTCCTGTATAGGAATGTATCGTTGTCATAAAGGCCTTTTCAATACCGAACTCATCATGAATGACTTTAGCAGGAGGAGCTAGGCAATTGGTTGTGCAGGAGGCATTGGAAATGATGTGATGTTTATGAGCATCATATATATCTTCGTTGACTCCTAAGACCAGAGTCACGTCTGGATCTTTCGCAGGCGCTGAGATGATGACCTTTTCTGCTCCTCCGTCTTTGATATGCTTTTCTGCATCCGGTCTATTTCTGAACAATCCAGTGGATTCAATAACATGGGTTATGCCGAGTTCTTTCCAGTTTATTTCAGAAGGATTCCTTTTACTTAATACCTTGACTTCCTTTCCGTCCACGATAAGAGAGTCATCAGTGGCTTGGATTTTTGCGCCAAGAATACCTAATACGGAATCATATTTAAGCAAATGAGCAAGAGTTGCGGCATCCGTGATATCATTGACAGCTACTATGTCAATCTCCATATCCTTATAAGAAGCCCGGAAAAAATTCCTTCCAATTCTTCCAAATCCATTGATTCCTATCTTTAAAGTCATTTATTATCTCCTTTATTGATTTAAATGTTTTCGCTTATATGAGATCCCATTTGTCACATCATTATTAAAAAGCACTCTTTTATGGTAAAATTTCTGGATATACACTTATTATAATAATTATTTTTCTTTGAATTACAAGGAGCAATCATGAAAGTATTAAACTCTTCCCAGATGAAAAAAATTGATAAAAAAGCAATGAAGGATTTGGGTATCATAGGACCACTGTTAATGGAAAACGCCGGTGCTGAAATATCAAGGGAAATGATCAAGCGGATCCCTTTCTTAGAAAAAAAATCCGTCACCATTGTATGCGGTAAAGGCAACAACGGAGGAGATGGTTTTGTGGTTGCCCGTCATCTGTTCAATAAAGGTTGTGCTCCTCATATCATACTTCTGGCTGAAAAAAAAGAATTAAAAGGGGATGCTGAGTTGAACGGCCGTATTGCTGATAAAATGAGGATTCCTATTACCGAGGTCCTCAGTATGGAAGAATGGGATAAGGTCAGAGAAGAAGTCATGAGTTCAGATGTCATTGTAGATGCGATATTTGGTACCGGCCTGATAAAGCCGGCTGAAGGAAGATATGCCAGAGTTATTGAAGACATCAACAAATCGGATTCCTATATTGTAGCCGTGGACATACCGTCAGGTATTTCTTCTGATAAATTCCAGGTCATTGGTCCCAGCATAAAAGCGGACCTGACTATTACAATGGCTGCACCGAAAATATCTCATGTTTTCCCTCCTGCTGAAGATTATATGGGTGAGGTGGTTATAGCTGATATCAGCGCACCGCCTTTTTTGTTTGATGACGAGTCATTGAACATGGAAATGACAGAGAAAGACAGTCTTTCCTCTTATTTTAAAAAACGTAACAAAAACACTCATAAAGGCACATACGGGCATCTCTTTATATTGGCCGGCTCTCTCGGAAAGACCGGAGCTGCTGTAATGGCGGGGAAAGCAGCGCTGGAAATGGGAGCCGGGCTGGTGACCGTAGGAACCCCAAAAAGCTGCCTTTCTGTAGTGGCGAGGTCTATGATGGAACTGATGACAGAGCCTCTTGAGGAAACCACAGATTGGACTCTTTCTGAAAAAGCTCTGGATAAAATAAAAAAACTGTTAAAGGGAAAGGATGCTGTCCTTGTTGGTCCTGGTATTTCAACGCATAAGCAAACAGGTAAACTCATTAAGTCCCTGCTTCCTTTGATTAAAGTACCGACTCTTTTAGATGCGGATGCTTTGAATTGTGTGGCATCCGGACCGGAAATATTAAAGTCTCTGTCTCCTCCCGTAGTCATAACACCTCATCCGGGAGAGTTTGCGCGTTTGGTCAAAAAATCCACGAAAGAAGTGGTGGAAAAGAAGTTAGAGCTGGTCCCTGAATTCGCAAATGAGTATGGTGTGTATGTAGTATTGAAAGGGTACCGGACCATTATTGCGACTCCGGAAAAAAAGATTTTTATCAATCCCACAGGGAATCCGGGAATGGCAACCGGAGGGTCAGGGGATGTTTTGAGCGGAATGATAGCCTCTCTGATCATGCAGGGAGGAGATTTCTTGGATGCAGTTCTGGCATCTGTTTATGTCCATGGTTTAAGCGGTGATATAGCCGTGAAGAAAAGAGGAGAAAAGTCGCTCATTGCAGGGGATCTTATAAACTTTTTACCTCAAGCGCTTTTGAGCATGGGACAGGATAAGAAAGCACAGTAAGATATGCCAAAAAGACGTGTTATCACCCGGTCCGAAAAAGAGACCATTTTTTTTGCAGAAAAGATGGCATTGGAATTCATGGGAGAGGAGATCATCCTCCTCACAGGCGACCTTGGCGCTGGAAAAACTGTTTTTACAAAGGGGATCGCACTGGGATTGGGTTTAGAGAACATTAAGCAGGTTTGTTCACCTTCTTACACAATATTGAATGTTTATAAAGCGAAGTACGATATCTATCATTTTGATTTTTACAGGCTAAACAGAGCAGATACTGAGGATCTGGGCTGGGAAGATCATATAGGAAGCGGAGTGATTGTCGTGGAGTGGGGGGAAAAAATAAACTATCACGGTAGCGCTATAAGAATTAAAATAGAAATAGGGGTGAAAGAGGAAAGGATTTTTGAAATAGAGTCCTAATTTCCCCCTTTTCTTATTTCTTTTAGAAGATTCTTTGTTGAAAAACTGACGTCAACAGATCCCAGTATAGCAAAGATAACAGCTATTCCGTTAATCCCGGTAGACATGACAAGGGCTGCGTTTTTAGGATTGATTCCTCCTATGGCAAAGATTGTTGAAATAAGTTTATGGATTAGGTATAAATTGGATTAACAAGAAAAGAAAAAGGAGAAATCATCCATGGAATTCCTAAGAAATATATTTGATTTTTTATGGAGTAATCTTTATCTGAGGTTTCTTTTTATCCTTGTTCTGACTGTGATTGCTGCATGGATCGCAAAAATCGTCTTGAAAAAATTTCTAAAACCATTGACCAAAAAAACAAAAACCAAAATAGATGACCTTATTATTAGAAACCTTTCTTCAATGATATTCTACATAATCCTTGCTATAGGGTTAAAGGTCAGTTTGACCTATGTTTTTCTAGAATCTTTTTATTATCACTGTATTGTAGAAACCTTTCTGATTATCATTGTGACCATACTTATCCTGAGGATAGTCAATGATCTGGCGAATCAATGGAAAAAGGATTGGGCTTTAAAAACAGCCTCGACAGCGGATGACAGATTGATACCATTGATAGAAAAAATCGCAAAGGTTATCATCGTAGCGCTGGCTGTGATATTTGTTTTTGATGCCTGGGAAATCGATATAAGCCCGTTACTGGCAACAGCGGGTATTGCCGGTATTGCCGTGAGTTTTGCTGTCAAAGATTCCCTGGCAAACATTCTGGGTGGTCTTCAGCTTGTTCTGGATAAGACATTCAAAGTAGGGGATAAGGTGAAGCTGGAATCAGGCGAGTTGGGAGTCATCCTTGATATTGGACTTCGAAGCACCAAGTTGAAAACATATGATAATGAAGTCATTTATATCCCGAACGGCTATCTGGCCAACGCTAAAGTAAGAAATTATACGGTTCCTGACCTTAAACTGAGGGTAAATGTTGGATTTGGTGTGACTTACAGTTCTGACACAGATAAAGTGAGAGACATAGTATTGAAGACATTGAAAGACATGGATAATGTTCTGGAGGACCCTGAGCCTGTGGTTCAGTTTCTCAGTATGTCTGATTTTTCCCTGGATTTTATAGCAAGGGCATGGGTGAGGGATTATCAGGATGCTTATTCGATGAAACTTCAAATGACGGATGAGATTTATAAGGCGCTTAACAGGGAAGGGATCAGCATTCCCTTTCCTACACACACTGTGTATACAAAGAAGATGGATTAGAGAAAAGGAGGTCTCAGGGAGGTGTCTATGCTTGAAAAAATAAAAAGAAAAATAATTGAGGTCAAAGATTTTCCAAAACCAGGAGTTGGTTTTAAGGATATTACTCCTTTGATTGAAGATCCGGAGACTTTCACATTCATTGTGGATAAAATATCAGAGCTGGCAAAAAAAAAGGGGGCTGAGAGAATAGTTAGCATCGAGTCAAGAGGTTTTCTTTTCGGCAGCCCTGTTGCTTATAAATTATCACTAGGCATGTCCATTATAAGAAAGAAAGGAAAACTCCCAAGGGAGTGTGTCTGCGTGAGAGCTCCTAATGAGTATGCAGTCGAGTATTTTGAAATGCATAAGGACAGCATCAAGTCAGGAGAAAAAATTTTGATCATTGATGACCTTATCGCAACCGGTTCATCATCAATAAGTGCTATCAATCTCATTAAGAAAATAGAGGGAACCGTTGTGGGATTTGCAGCCATCATAGAGCTTACTTTTCTCAATGGAAGACAAGCCATAGAAAAAGAGCATCCTGATGTTGAGGTCATGTCTCTTGTTACGTTTTAAAAAAAAGGGGGACTGGTGAAAAAGTATCTTGATCGGTTCTTTAAAATCAAGGAAAACAACACTTCCTTAAAAATCGAAGCTGCGGGCGGAGTGACCACATTTATGACCATGTCTTATATAATTTTTCTTCAACCTGCCGTTCTTTCCGCTGCAGGAATGGATAATGGGGCTGTTATGGTCGCAACCTGCCTCTCGGCGGCTCTGGCAACTCTTTTGATGGGAATTATAGCCAATTATCCGATCGCCCTGGCTCCTGCAGTAGGCCACAATATATTTTTTGCTGTTATTGTGTGCGGAACCATGGGTTATTCATGGCAGGTTGCCCTGGGAGCTGTTTTTATATCAGGAAGTATCTTCTTGATCTTATCCATAGCAGGTGTCTGGAGTAAATTAGTGGAAGCTGTTCCTGATTCTCTTAAATACGGTATTGCTGTGGGAATAGGCCTTCTGATTTCTCTGGTTGGATTGGAATACGGCGGATTAGTGGTTGATACGCCGGACGTTTTAGTGGGATTGGGGGACCTGACGGACAAGGCTGTTCTTCTTACGCTATTCGGAGTTCTTTCCATTGCTGTTCTCATGGCACTTAAAGTAAGGGGATCTATGCTAATTGGAATTCTGGTGACCGCATTTGCAGGTATTCCTCTGGGTGTGGTCAAATACCAGGGAATCATCTCTTCTCCCCCCAGTATCAATCCGACTTTATTCAAACTGGATATACTTGGGGCTTTCAATACAGGCCTTATAACCGTGGTTTTTGTTTTCTTCTTTTTAGACCTTTTTGATACCATCGGTACCCTTATAGGAATAAGCGGGCAAGCAGGATTTTTAAAGAACGGAAAACTTCCCAGGGCCAACAAGGCCATGTTTTCTGATGCCGTAGGAACAGTGAGCGGCGCGCTTCTGGGAACTTCGACGGTTACGAGCTATATTGAGAGTGCTTCAGGGATATCTCAGGGGAGCCGGACCGGGTTGTCTAATGTCTACACATCCTTTCTCTTTGTCATAGCTCTTTTTTTCTCCCCTTTGGCAAGGATGATCGGTGGGGAATACATCTCTAACGGTGTTTTAATGAGACCGGTGATAGCCCCTCCTTTGATTATTGTAGGGTACTTGATGATGAAATGCGTCAAGCAGATCCAATGGAAAGATATAACAGAGGGTATCCCCGCATTCTTAGCTGTCATTATCATGCCCCTGACCTTGAGTATTACGGAGGGCATTTCTTTCGGATTTATCGCTTATTCTGTCTTGAAGTTGGTGTCAGGAAAAGGGAAGCAGGTTCACTGGCTGATTTATCTTTTCTCAGCGCTTTTTATTATTAGATATATAATATCGTAATCCTGCGAGCCGATCAGAAAATCAGATGTGGCTGGTCGCTCGCTAAAGATTTTTAACGCCATTCTCCATGCTGTATTCTCGGC